>LBWJ01000010.1 GCA_000993595.1 Candidatus Peregrinibacteria bacterium GW2011_GWC2_39_14
AATTGATATTCTGTCATTGGGATTGGGTTTAGGTTATGCACCAAAAACCTAATCCCTTCTTTTATAAATGGAAACTAATTCGCTGATACTTACACGCTTCACTCGGCGCAGATTCAACTCGGACTATGTACTTATAATTTTTATTTATATTATCTTTTTGAACAAATTTCATAAGATCCGAAAACGTGCTGTATAAAGAAGTTTTATTTACAGCGGTATGCTCTTCATTATAACGTTTGCTGGCATACAACAAATCATTTGCAGACGATGCTATAAATTTTTCAAGGTCAAAACCATCTAATGGCTTCAATTTACCTGGAACATTAACGTTATTAACATTTTTAGCATTTTTAGCATTTTCAAAGGCCAAACCTTTTAACTCAGCTCCCATCGCGCCATACCAATAAGCACCAACAACGACACCGATGAAAACAACAACCGCCACAGCGATTAATACGGTTTTTTTCATAAAAATGAAATTAAATAATAAATTAAATACATTGTACCCCCCCCCGCAATATTTTTTGCAAATTAAAAATTGATTGTAAATTAAAGCTTGAAAATTATATAAATCTTATCCTTCGCGCCCGTCTTGCGTTAAGATCAGCAGAAACAACATATAAATATGGAGTATGCATTTCATTGCCAGAAGTTAAACATAAAGAATTTCCCAAAATATGAGCAAAAGATCCAGAATAACGAGCGGCTTCATGCACATGACCATGCAAAGTTACCCAGGGCTGATGAGTTTCAATAAACTGACGAATCGCCTTTGAACCAACATGTTCACCGGCATAAAGAAGGTCGAGATTTGTATCATACGGAGGTGCATGAAAAACACAAACAGTATTTTTTGGATTTTCTGTAAATGTAGAACGCTGCAGATCCACTTCGATCGAATGATCGCCTCTAGACCTCGAGTCTCCCGGAATATAAGGATCGGCAAGTAAATCTCGCATTTCATGATGTTTAAACGCAGAAACACCGGGATTAACACGCGGATAACCAACAAAATCCAAATCATCAACTCTAGCCCTTGTAAAATCAATAACCGTTAATAAACCTTCGCGCTCTAAAGCCGTTAAGTCCAGATTAGTTTCAGGAACGTCAGTATTCCCATTAACAAGCAAAACCTTCGTATCCGGAGAATCATCACGCAAAGTGACTAAAAAATCGCGCAATAACTGCCTTACAAACGTTGTTTGAACATCAACAACATTTTGACCCGGATTTGCACGGGGAAAATTATCTCCACCAAGAATCAAAACTCTCGGTTTTTCTTGAGCGGCATATTGACCAGAAAGGTGATACTTGTCCCAATCTCCATGCAAATCAGCGGCAAAATGCGCAAGCATAATTATTTAATTAAGGAGGTGAATTATAATAAATACTCAACCATACGTCAAGCGCCGCCCGTCATATTTATAAATTGTAAATTCATAAATTGAAAATTGATTGTAAATTGAACCATGATACTTGATAATTGCTTCGTTATGTTTATTGCAATCGATCTTGAAACAACCGGTCTTGACGTGGTTACCGACCAAATTATTGAAATTGGAGCGGTCAAATTCGACGAATCCGGTATAAAAGAAGAATTTCAAACTCTCGTTAATCCAAATATTCAAATTCCGCCTGAAGTTACACGCATAACCGGAATTTCAAATAGCGACCTTGAAAATGCCCCACAAGCACATCATGTAACGGAAAAACTAAAAACGTTTATTGGCGATTTGCCTTTTGTTGTGCACAACGCTGACTTTGACATCACGATTTTGCGTCGAGCAATTTTCGAATTCCCAAATGAATATTTCGATACCATCACATTTTCTCAAATTCTTTTACCTGGAATGCGCTCATATAGCTTGGAAACTTTAAGCCGCATTTTTAAGCTTGTACATGAAGAAAAACACCGCGCACTTTCGGATGCAAAAGCAACCGCGGCATTATTTAATATGCTTCTTGGAAAAATAAAAGAACTGGATCCGCAAACACTACAAAAAATTCAAAATTTAAAAAGCAATTGGAATGGCAAACGCCTCTTCAAAATATAGTGAAAAGATTCTATTGGCTCTAAAAAATAAAGAAAAAATCATTTTCGAAAATGCGCCAAATATTGATATTGAAGAATGTACAACTGACGCAGCGAATCAATTTTCTGAAAACACAATAATCGCATTATCAAGCCCTTTAGAGCCTTCAATCAAAGAAAAAACTCAATATTTATCCCCTGCTCGTTTTGAAAAATTTCTTGAAAAAGAATTAACGAATGAAGAAACAATTTTTACTATAAAAATAATCACCGGTTTGGAAAAATCCAAGCTTGGTGAAAAAAGCGATTTTGCATTATTTAGAGGCGAAAACACATTATGGACAAGCGTTTGTTGCGATGAATTTGAATGCGACCACAATAAAAAAAATGAATGTTTTTATTTAAAAGCATTAAAAAATCTTGAAGAATCAAAAGCGATCACAGTTTCGCACCTAACTCTTTTAAAAGAAATTAAAACAGGCTCAATATCGCTTCCAAAAGCCAAAAATTTAATCCTCGGAAATTTTGAAAATATATATGAAACAGCGGAATTTGCACTTTCAGAAATTTATTATTCATCAGATTTGGAAAATCTCGCATTCAACGAAACACTAAAAATAAAACTGGAAATGCTTTTTGGGATGCTCTGGTTGATGATTGAAAAATCAACCGATCAAACCAATCAAAACGCATATTTAAGCGTCGAATTAAGCGAAGCATATAAAGGCTCGAAAGAATGGAATCAAATAAGCGCCATCGCTCTTTTTGCAAAAGAAATTCTCGATAAAGAAAAACCTACAGAACTTGTCAAAAAACTGCAAATTTTAATGAGCGTCTTGTTGTCCGAAAATGGCAACTACAAAACAAAAATCGAACGTAGTGAAAATGAAAAAGTAAAAATAGTTTTAATACCGTTAAACGTAAAAGAAATTGTTAAGAAAAATATTTTCGAAAAATATGAAAGTATAATTCTTATTTCACCAAACTTGTCTGTAAACAAATCCTTGGCTTATATAAAAGAAAAAAACGACATTCGAAACTTCAAAGAAGATTTTATTTTATCAGATGAAAAACCTGAAACAGCATTTTATTTTATCGAAGATTTTAAAAATCTAAATCGCGAATCACTCCACAGATCAACAGCCGAACTCGCGAAATATTTGATCAAACGAACCGGTGGAAAAACACTTTGTGTCTTCCTCTCAAAAGTCAGTCTAAAAGCCACTTTTAACGATATTTATGCTGATTTAAAAAAACATGAAATCGAAATTTATGCACAAGACGTTTCAGGCGGACGCGGCAAAGTAATTGATAGCTACATAAGCAACTGCGACCATTCCGCGCTCTTCATTCTCGAACATTTTTTCAATTTCATCGATTTAAATGAAATCGAATTTGATCAAATTTTATTCAGCAAATTTTACTTTGGAAACAACGACGAAGAAACGATTTTGCGTATCAAACGCGTATTCAACAAACTCCTCGCAAAAGGAGTAAAACGTGCATTCATAGCGGATCCACAAGCCTTAAAAGCCATAGACGAAATCTCCGCGTCAATAACATGTCCGGTTGAAATAAAAGCAATAAAAGTCGGACAAATCGGAAACTAAAAAACTACACAATTTCCATTCCGAAAAACTCTCTCGCCTCTTTAATCTTATCTCGAATGGCCGCCGCTTTTTCAAATTCAAGATTTTCAGAAGCCAAATTCATCTGACTCATCAAATTATCAATCAAAAATCTCGCCTCACCTTTTGGCACCTTCTTCAAATCAAAACCCTTAATTTCAGGTTTCGCATGCTGTCCGGCAATATCTTTGATCGCCTTAATAATCGTCTGCGGCGTAATGCCGTGTTTTTTATTGTATGCTGTCTGAATTTTGCGTCTTCTCTCGGTCTCAGAAATCGCGAATTTCATAGATTTTGTAATACGATCCGCATACATTATCACTTTTCCATTAATATTACGTGCAGCACGCCCTATTGTTTGAATTAAAGCCGTATCCGACCTCAAGAACCCTTCCTTATCTGCATCCAAAATCGCAATCAATGAAACTTCCGGCAAATCCAAACCTTCACGAAGCAAGTTGATACCAACAACAACATCTATTTTTCCAAGTCTTAAATCGCGCAAAATTTCAATACGCTCAATTGTTTGAATATCCGAGTGTAAATATTTCACATTCACACCCGCATCAAGCAAGAATTCCGTTAAATCTTCCGAAGATTTTTTTGTTAAGGTTGTAATAAGAACACGTTCTTTTGCTTTAATCCTCTTATGAATTTCATTCATCAAATCATCAATCTGATGCTTGATCGGACGCACTTCAACTTCCGGATCAATAAGCCCTGTCGGTCTCACAACAACCTCAACAATATTCTTAATCGATTTTTCTTTTTCATAAAGCGCAGGAGTTGCGGAAACATAAATTGTTTGATTCATATGTTTCTGAAATTCCGTAAATTTGAGTGGACGATTATCATGCGAAGATGGCAATCTAAAGCCATAATCCACAAGCGTTTGTTTGCGTGAAAAGTTGCCATTGTACATCCCATTTAATTGTGGAATCGACATATGCGACTCATCAATAATCATCAAAAAATCATCAGGAAAATAATCAAGAAGAGTCGTCGGCATATCGCCCGGTTTTCTGGAATTCAAATATCTTGTATAATTCTCAATTCCGCTGCAATAACCCGTCTCCTGAAGTATTTCCAAATCATATTCCGTTCGAGTTTTTATGCGTTCCGCTTCCAAATTCTTTCCAATTTTTCTAAGTTCGTTATATCGAAGATCCAAATCAGCGCGAATCGCATCGGTAGCTTTTGCAATTTTTACGCGAGAAGTAACATCATGCTTTGCCGGAAAAACCTTTATCTGATCATATTCTTTCAAATCATCATGCGTAAAAGCGTCGACTTCCGTAATTTTTTCAAGTTCATCTCCAAAAAATTCCAATCTATAAAAAGAATCGCGATCAGGTGGAAAAACCTCAAGCGTATCACCTAAAACGTGAAACATCCCCTGCTTAAATTCCATCGTACTCCTTGAATATTGCATATCCGCAAGCTGTCTCAAAATTTTATCGCGTTTATATGAACCGCCTTTCCCAATTTCAAGCGCTAATTTTTCATATTCTTCAATATCACCCAAGCCATAAATACATGATACGGAAGCGATAATTATCGTATCACGACGCGTCAACAAATTAACAGTCGCCGCATGCCTGAATTTATTAATTTCATCATTTATGGAAGCGTCTTTTTCAATATAAGTATCCGAATGTGGAATATATGCTTCAGGCTGATAATAATCATAATAAGAAACAAAATAACTGACAGCATTATCCGGAAAAAATTCTTTAAACTCGGAACAGAGTTGCGCGGCAAGCGTTTTGTTATGCGCCAAAATCAATGTCGGCCTTTGCGTATTTTGAATCACATTCGCAACAATAAAAGTCTTACCGGAACCGGTGATTCCAAGAAGCGTCTGATCTTTCACGCCCGAATTCACGGCCTTCGTCAATTTATCAATCGCTTGTGGCTGATCTCCTTTCGGCGTCATCTTGGTTGTAATTTTGAATTTCTGCATGTAGCTCATTTTATCGCAAAATAAAGGGATTTGAAAGGGAATAATGAAAGGTAGGGATTTTTCCAAGATTTGTTTTGAAGACAGTCGCGAAACTGAACGAGCACGGTGTTTTGCAAAGCAAAACGAGTTCAGCTGAGCGCTAGTGCAGGTTTGCTCGCCGGGCAAACCAAACGTGTCTGAAAAACAAGATTGGAAAAATCCCCGTTTTTCAGATAAAATGCGTCCATGAATGAATATTTAAAATTTGCTTTAAAAATAGCCAAAGAAGCCGGCAAAGAAATCGCAAAAAACTTTGATTTACAAAAATCCATTGAATTAAAAAGCGTAAAAAATCCTGTTACGACAATCGACAGGCACATCGAAAAAGTTATTACAAAAGAAATAAACAAGGCTTATCCGAGCCATAAAATACTTGCCGAAGAACAGGCCGCCACGCAAAACGTGGCACAGGCCGCATCCAAAAAAAATTCAAAATTCCTCTGGATAATCGACCCAATCGACGGAACAAAAAATTTCATTCACGGAATTCCATTTGTCGCAGTTTCAATCGCACTTCAAATGAATGGCGAAATTATCGCTGGCGTTGTTCACGCTCCAATCTTAAATCAAACCTTTTATTCAGCCAAAAATTCCGCCTCATATTTAAACGGAAAACAAATTTCCGTATCCAAAACCAAAAAGCTCGAAGACGCCCTCCTAACAACCGGCATGCAACCCATTTTCCACGAAAAAGAAATCGCATACTACACAAACTTTTGCAAAAAAGCCGGAGCCGTAAGACGCTTAGGTTCAGCCGCACTCGACCTTTGCTATATTGCCTGCGGGAAACTCGATGGATGCTTTGAAACAGCGCTCAAACCATGGGACATCGCAGCCGGAATTTTAATTCTCAAAAACGCCGGTGGGAAAACAACCAGCTTCAGCGGAAAACCGCTAAATTATCTCAAAGACAGCAATGTACTTTCCAGCAATACGCTTTTACATCCGCAAATGAACGAAACAATAAGTTCAGCAAAAGTTTAAACAAAATCAATATGACATCAACAAAATTCGTAGCGGTTCTAAACAAAAAAATTGAAGTTGGAAAAGCCATGAATGCTCTTGCACACATGACAGTTGGCTTAGTTAACACATATTCATCGAATAAAGATATGGGAGTCATCAGCTATGCAGACAAAGATAACGGCAATCATTTCGCCTCAAAATGGCCATATATCATCCTTAAAGCGGATAATTCAAACAAAATAAGAACACTACGAAACGCATTAATAGAAAAAGGCATTCCGTTCGCATCATTCACAAACGCCATGACGATCGGAACATGGGAAGAGCAAGTTGAAAAATCAAAATCAACACCGGAAATCGAGCTGGAATATTACGGAATCTGCATGCTTGGAGAAAAAAGTGAATTAAACGAACTAACTAAAAAGTTTTCTTTATGGATATAAAAAAATACAAACAAGTTCAAAAAATTGCCAAAGAAACTATTGAATTTTTAAAAACTTTCATCAATGAAGGGCTTTCTGCAAAGGAAATAAAAAACGCGGCTGAAAAATTCATGATTAAAAAAGGCATAAATTCATTTTGGTATTACAATGTTGGAGCCTTGGTTTTTATAGGAAAACAAACAACAATTTCAATATCGGGTAAAAACTACAAAGCAAGCAATGTAAAAGTTAAATCTGAAGATCTCGTTACGGTTGATTTAAGCCCGGAAATCAATGGTTATTGGGGCGATTTTGCAAGATCTTTTGTGATCCAAAATGGCAAAGTCATAAAAACTAATCAATCTAAATCATCAGAAATCAATCAAGGCATAAAAACTGAAATCAAACTTCACGAAAACTTCAAAAAAATAGTAAACGAAAAAACAAGCTTTGAAGAAGCATACATAAAATTAAATTCACTTATTGAAGAACTTGGATTTGTAAATCTGGATTTTAACAAGAACCTTGGACATTCAATCGAAAAAAATAAAAATGATCGCATATACATAAAAGCCGGAAACAAAGCCAAATTTAAAAACGTTGATCTATTTACATTTGAGCCGCATATCAAAAAGAAAGGTGGAAAATACGGCTTTAAAATGGAAAATATTTATTATTTCAATAAGGGAAAAATCGAGGTTTTATAAAAAGTTTAAGAAAAATTTAATCAAAACGCTTGCATCCATAAAAAACAGATATTATAATCAAATCAATCACGATGAGAGGCTACACCTAGGTTTCGTCCGACGGTTAATGCCTCTCCTTTTTGTATTCCAAAAAATATCGAAAATAGTTTATAAAGAAAAAATACTTGGCAAATGGCATAAACAAAGAAGAGTATTTATATTTATTCGGTATACCAATTTTTAATAATTTATTATTTTTCTCCAAATATTCAACCAAACAATAAAAATCACCATCACCACTAACAACAATCGCTTTATCAAAATTCTTATATTCAATCATGCAATGTAAAACGAGCTCCGCATCGCAATTGCCTTTAATAATACAACCATCCCTATCCTGTAAAGTTGGCTTAAATATAAGAATATAACCCATCTGTTGAAGATTTTTATACAACCCTTCATTCCCCTGATAATAACCTATAAAAAGAAACGCTTTATCAATCTTGTATTTTTCACTCAAATAAACATAAAACTTCCTGAAATCCAGTCTCCAACCGGCTCCACGAATAGCAAGATTCAAATTTTGACTGTCTATAAACGCATAAATTTTCACGCCAACAATAAAGCACAACTAAATGAACCCACTTTAAACTTTTCCTAACAAATTTATAAAAATCCGTATAAAATTGCTCACATGGAAGAACCTTTCACCTTTTTAGACCCCGGCAAGCTCACCGACGACGAACTGGAGCTAATTTTAATAAAAACCGTTCCCGCTAACGACAAGCTAAATTACATTCCGGTCTATGAATTCGAAATGCGCAATTCAAAAACATCTGAAAAAATGGGCTATATCCATTTCCGCGTCGGCTACAACGAAAACATAAAATACGGCGGACACATCGGATACGGAGTCGACGAAAAATTCAGAGGTAAAAAATACGCTCTACGAAGCCTAAAACTACTGTTCCCATTCGCAAAAAAACACAAAATAAACCCACTTTGGACAACCTGCAATCCGGAAAACGCTCCTTCAAGAAAAACTTGCGAACTTGCAGGCGGCAAACTCGTCGAAATAATTGATATTCCAAAACACAACGACTGCTATCACAGAGGCGAAAGAAAAAAATGCCGATACAGATTTGATATTTAAAACATTAAACGCTAAAATAGCCATGCTTTTCATCATGTTCTCGTAGCTCAACGGATAGAGCGCAGCCCTGCGAAGGCTGAAATGCAGGTTCGATTCCTGCCGGGAGCACCAAATACATGCGAGAAAAACGGTTCGTAGCGCAAGGTACGCGTATTCAGCGTACCTGAAGCGAAGAAGAAAAAGCGCAGAAATCAGTCAAGCGCAGTGCAGACTTATTTCAAACTTTTTCAGTTTTTCCCTTGTGCAAAACAATCTAATCAACCATAAGGTCAAAACTGTAAAATCCAGCAGTTTTTAAATTTTTCTTAAGTAATTCGACCTCATTTTTATAATCTTCCTCCGTATATGGCTTATCGAGAATATAAAACTTCTTTCCTTTTAAATACACACACCCAAAACAATCCGAACAATCATAACAGCTATAACAAAATTCGCAGTTAACACAGGTGGTTAATTCTACGCAAAAATTGCAATTGTAAGAGTTTTTAGTTACACCAAAACATTCATAATGAAGCTCATCAGTTGCGATAAGAGTATCACAACAATCCTTACCATAACCACCTTCTTCGCTATATAAAAAATTCTCAGCTTTCACCAAGTCAAATCCCGCATAGACATCTTTTGAAAATGAAATATTATCACCCAAACAATTTTCGCATTGAGTCATTAAAAGATTAATACGCGGCGTTTTCTCGCATAAATCAAGCCACTCATCATAAAGTCGTTGTATGGTTTTCTCTTTTTTATATGCATCAACAAGCTCTTCGTACCTTTTCTTTGAATATTTTTTATTTTTAAACACATAAGAAGCATGATGAATGTTACCGGAAAGAAAACAATGCGTACAATTACGCAAATTTATACAATATTCACTATCTTGGGTAGAATTACATTTTAATAAATAATTCGAACTATAACACTGCCCGCATTCCACGCACTCATAACACAAAGTTGATTGCTCGATTTTCACACAATCAACACAGTCCTGACATTTAACAAGAAATTCTCCGTAATAACAGTCTTGGACCCACCCGCCTAAAAAAATACAATATGCATTTTTAGAATAAGCGAGGCTATAAGTATAAAGACAGTTTTCATTATCAGCACTCGCTGAAGAAACATGAGGCGAATTATCTCGAAGCCCTTTAAAAGTTTTTAAAAAATAATCAATTTGCATAAATTTTCTATTTTCTTAATCAAATTATACCTCACAAACCGGATTATATTTAAAATTTACACCAAAAAAACCGCCCGAATTTCTCCGAGCGGCCTTTATTAGCTTTGAGTTTTTGCGCCAAATATTTCGCGCTTAATTAAGCAACCGGATTTGCGTTATCCGCAGGAGCAACTGGAGCTGCAACAGGTGCAACCGAAGCGACAACGGGTGCCGCAACAACCGCAACTTCCGCAGGCTTAACGCTTCCCTGCTCTCTTGTCATTCCAAGCATATCCATTAAATCCGCGTAATCCGCCATTCTTCCCAAATCTTCCGCAACGGGCTTCCATGTGATTTTGCCGGCATATGTATTCACGCCTTTTGCAAAACCGCCATCTTTTTTCAAAGAAGATTTGATAGCCTTAACAACGCCTTTATTCGCCATTTCCATCAAATAAGTGATCGTGGCAAACGTGAGTGCTTGCGTTGAATGTCTTGAAACCTGACCGGGCATATTTGCTACACAGCAGAAAATCTTACCTTCAATTTCGTAAATCGGGTTACTGTGTGTTGTAGCTTTTGAACCCCAAATACAACCACCTTGGTCAATTGCAACATCAACAATAACAGAGCCGTTTTTCATTGATTTTACATGTTCCTCCGTAACAACTCTTGGAGCTTTTGCACCCGGGACAAGAACGGCACCAACAACAACATCAGCATTCTTGATGGCTTCAGCAAATACAGCAGGCTCTGAAACCAAAATCTGAACATTTTTCATCAAATTTGAACCAAGATATTTTTTAAAATCTTTCTTCAAAAATTCAACTTTTGCAGGATTCATATCGAAAATCGTAACTTTTCCACCCATGCCTGCAGCTGTCTTCGCAGCTCTTGCTCCGACAACTCCACCTCCAACAACAACCGTATTCGCAAGATCAGTATTTGGAATAACGCCCATCGTTACACCAAATCCATTATATTTTTTCTGAAGATATTGAGCCGCATATTGAACGGCAAGAACACCGGCAACATCGCTCATTGGAGCCAAAAGGGGAAGCCCTCCTTTCTTTCCGACAACAGTCTCATATGCAACGCCTGTAATTTTATTATCCAACAAAACCTGTGTTAATTGAGGGTCAACTCCTGACAAATGCAAATAAGTATAAAGCGTTTTTCCTGCCAATTTCGCAAGTAAAGGATATTCCGCTGGAATTGGCTCCTTAACCTTTACCAAAATATCAACTTTTTCAACAAGTTCGTCTGGAGTTGCGATCATTTGCGCTCCGGCAGCGACATATTCTTCATCGCTAAAACCTGAACCGACCCCTGCCCCATTCTGTGCAAGAACAGTGTGTCCCGCGCCAACTAACTCTCTTGCTCCACTTGGAGTAAGACCAACGCGATTTTCGTTGTCCTTGATTTCCTTGAGTACGCCGATAATCATTTTAAATTGGGTTAGTAAAATAAATTATCCAGTCTGATTAAAACTGGGTATTTTTGTGAAGGTAATTTATTTCTTTATATCAGATCCGACGCAAACAATCCACAAGAACAAATTGCGAAGTTTCAAAAATGTTACGCTCTATTTTATCCGAATTTAAGCCTCAAGGACAGAGTCAAGCCGAGCCAAATCAAGACCATTTGATCTTGCAGTAAATGGTAAAATATCAAGTTTTAAGCTTCTGCGAGCCACTTCGATTTGATATGCTTGTAAATCTTCATCTAAAAAACTATCTTCATCTATAAGAATATTAACATCTTCACCTTCTCTAATGGGACTACATATATCGCCATCGAAATATTTACCATCAAAGCGTCCAAGAATTTTACAAGAAAGCAAGGTTGGAAGAGTGTGAAATAAAGCATAAGCAACGCTCGATCCACACGGCAAAGAAATCTCACCTAAATCATCAACTCTTTGCTTGCCACGCTTTATCCTCGTAATTTTAACTTTAGCGTTAACAACAGGAGCAAACAGAGCATAGACATCAAACTCAACAAGCTTCTTTAATTCGCTTACAACCTTTGGATCAATAAACCTTGAGGTGTCGGAAGAATCATAACCACATACGCCTTCAACGACGTTAAACGCCAAACCTTCAATAACGTCAACAATCGCCGATAATCCATCAGCGTAATCCAAACAAGTCGAATTAAATTCTAACTTTGTAACATAATCAGCAATAAATTTAAAAGCTCTATCCATATAAGCCATAGAAAACACATCACGATCAATAATAGAAGAATGTATAAGCCCATAAAGCTTTTTCCTCATATCCTCCGGCCCATCAAAAACTTTATAAACAACTTCACCAAGACTAGGCCTGTCAACATTTTCGGAAGACCTTCTGTCTCTAGCATATTCAAATAGTGAACCAAATAGAGTATTTCTATCTTCGGAATATTCACTTCTATCCAAAGGTAAAAAGAACTCGGAAAAAATGCTTCTAGCAACGTCAGCTATCATCAAGTTCATTTGCGGATTACCGGTCAAGGGAACAAAAATAATGTTATGCTGAAAAGGCTGACTCATAGCTTCTGCCTCAAAAGAGCTAACTGGATGATCATGGGTTCTAGCTTTTTCGTCAAACGCTTCTTTCCTATGTCGCAAAGCCCGTGGACGAGAAATAATAGTATAATCATGACCATAAATTGGACTGAAACCTGTCACGCCGGAATGTTGTTCCATTTTAGTTTGAAAAAACCTTATCAAAGAAGCCTCCGGATCATAAGCTTTTCTTTCTATTTTTTTAAAATTAAAAAATGGACGCCAAGCCTCCTTATCAATCAATTCAACAAAATCCGTAATCCAATCAGCGGCGCTGGCCATCCCAAAAAGCATCGAAGCGATATAAAAAACGAAAGAAGTTTCATTCATCATTGCCTCAAAAACGACAGGTTTTTTATCTTTTAAATATCTGCTTGTTTGCTCATTATCAAGCCTATCAAGGACCTTAACAACAAAGCATTTTAAATTATTTAAAAACAATCCCAATCTATTGTCCGGGACACAATCGTCAGGCAAAAAAGTAAGTTTTTTTAACAAATCAATTAAATGCTGTTCACGTGATTTTTTAGGATCATCATCCTTACTGACAACAGAAATAAGCCTAGACATCTTATCACCACTCTTGCTCAAAGACGGCGGTTGATTTTCATCAATATTTTGAAGCATTCGAGATTTCAAATCGTCCAAAGCTTTTTTTGGTAATCCAATGCCTTTTTCACCAAAAAGGCCTCTTCCAAAATCCTCAACAACATCATGTAAAACAGCAAGACCAACGGTTACCTCATCAATTGGTCCAACCGAAATTGGACGCGTCTCGGAAAGCGCAACCCTAAGAGGATGACGAATATAATCAAGCAGTTCACCCGATGACTCGCCCGTTTCAGGATCATAATCACTTTCGTGTCTTTTTTGACCGAAATGCACGACAAAAGCAAAAGCGACATCATATCTTATCCTATCTTCCCATCCCGAAGGAAATTCCAACTCGGGCACACCGGTATCAATAGCGGCTTTTTTAATAATCCAAATTCTCGGCTCAACCTTTTTTACAAAAATATCAATCAGCTTTTCATAAAACATTCTCTGATATTCAAGACCATTCAAAACTGAAATTTTAACCTTTTCAGGATTTTCAATTTGAGCATAAACATCAGAAATCTCAACGGAAAAGAAGCCAAAAGCTTTAAAGATTTGATCTTTTGCCGGCATGCCTTCAAGCTTTGCACGCAAATCCGGAAACTTTTGACAAGCTTTCTCAAAATCAAAAAAGTCAGCTACATAATCGGGGCAATCACGAACGCCTTCACGGCCTTCAAGCCCATCTTTTTTACCCATACTTCGTGTATTTTAAACACAAGGATGCAATTATACGCAAAAACAGCCAATTTGTCCAGCAGACTCGCGGCCATGCCCTAAAACCACATCCCTTTCATCAAATCTCCACCGCTTTTCGAAGTTTTTTAATAGCGGAGATTCTCCTTTTACTACTAAAAATATAATTTCCGGAAACAAAAATATTCGCACCATAATAAGAAGAAACCTTTGCAGTTTTTGGATTAATTCCACCATCAACTTCAATATTCAATTTCGGACAAATATGTCTCAAGTATTTTATTTTATGCAAAACGGATTTAATAAAAGGCTGACCGCCGAAACCGGGATTAACAGTCATAAGCAAAACCAAATCAACTTCATTCAAAACACCATAAATTTTAGAAAGTGGAGTGTGCGGATTTATAGAAACACCAACCTTACAACCAAGTTTTTTGATATAACGAATCACTTTTTTCAAATCACGCTTACACGTCTCATGATGCACAGTTATATAATGCGCATATGGCGCAAAATCTTTAATATATTTCATAGGATCTTCAATCATCAAATGCACATCCAAAGGAATTTTGCTTTTAATATGCTTCACAACAACAGGCCCAATCGTAATATTCGGCACAAAATGCCCGTCCATAACATCAACGTGGATCAAATCGACATGATGCTTCAAACTCGCAATATCCTCGTTTAAACGTCCAAAATCAGCTGATAAGATAGATGCTGCAATTTGTTTTGGTAAAAGTTTTATTTTGGCCATACTTTTGTCATTTTATCGACACGTCTTACGTGCCTTTCTTCA
Source organism: Candidatus Peregrinibacteria bacterium GW2011_GWC2_39_14 (assembly GCA_000993595.1). Lineage (GTDB taxonomy): Bacteria > Patescibacteriota > Gracilibacteria > UBA1369 > UBA12463 > UBA12463. The sequence goes on from LBWJ01000010.1 coordinate 14,689, forward strand.
TTCTCAAATTCTGTTTCCAGAAATTTTTGTGTAATTTTCTTTGCAGCTTCAAGGTCAATCAATCTCGAACCCATGCAAAGGACATTTGCATTATTATGTTTTCTCGCAAATTCCGCCATAGCCTCATTTACGCATTCCGCTGCGCGAATCCCTTGCAATTTATTTGCAGCAATCGACATCCCAATTCCTGTTCCGCAAATCAAAATACCGACAGCATCAGGAATCTCAATAACCTTTTCAGCAACCTCGCGCGCAATATCCGGATAATCAACCGAATCTGTCGAAAAAGTTCCAAGATCGATAATTTGATATTCCAATCCTTCAACAAACTTCTTAATTTCCCCTTTCATTTCATAGCCCGCGTGATCCGCCCCGATATAAATTTTAGTTTTATTTGCCATTCGTTTGGATTTTAGATTTTGGTATTCTTTGTAATTTCTAATTTCGTATTTCTGATTTATTTTGGATTTCGATATTCGAATTTCGAATTTATAGCACTACGGTAACCGACTTCGACTCATGCACATTCTTAATAACATCACCAAGCATATTCGCAACAGACAAAACTTTCAAATTTAGCATGGATTTTTTCTTATCAAGTGGAATTGTATCTGTAATAACTATCTCTTTAAATTTGGCTTTCTTAAGCCTTTGAACGGCAGGATCAGAAAACACAGCATGTGTCGCGGCAAGATAAATATCTTTATTCGCACCGCTCTTTCTTAAAGCTTCCGCCGCATTACAAACCGAACCCGCCGTATCGATCATGTCATCATAAAGCAAACAGGTTCGGCCCTTCACGTCACCAACAACGCTCGTAACTTCAGAAACATTATGCGCTGTTCTTGATTTATAAATAATCGCAAGTTCCGCACCTATTAAATTTGCAAACTTCTTGGCTTCCTTAACGCCTCCGGCATCAGGAGAAACAACCGTCAAATCCTTAATTTTCTTTTTATTAAAATATTGAACAAAAAGTTTTCGTGCAATCAAGTTATCAACCGGAAAATCAAAAAATCCTTGTACCTGATCCGAATGCAAAGTGATTGTAACCAAATGATCTGCGCCGGCGGCAGAAATCAAATCCGCAACAAGCTTCGCAGAAATTGGCTCACGAGGAACGGTCACGCGATCTTGCCTTGCATATCCATAATATGGCATAACAACGTGCACTTTCGCAGCAAATGCTCGCTTCAAAGAATCCATCATTATAAAAAGTTCCATCAAATCTTTATCAACATTGTGCGTAGCAGTTTGAACAATAAAAACATCGCAACCGCGCACGGTTTCAAGTGGTCGTGCATAAACTTCTCCGCACGCAAATCTGGAAACCAAAATCTCAGACAATTTCACGCCCAAATGCCTTGCAATAGCTTTCGCAAGCTCCGGATGCGATGTCCCTGAAAAAATTTTGAAAGGTGGTAGTGAGGCCATATTATATTTGTTAATTTCTAAGTACGATATTTAGCCAAAACTTTCTTCACAATTCCATCAGCGTCCAAGCCATACTTCTTATACAGCTCTTCCCACTTTCCGGATTCTCCAAACCTATCTTCAATCCCAATTTTATGTAAAACCTTTGGATATTTTTCACACAAAACTTCAGAAATTGCACCGCCAAGTCCACCTAAAATATTATGATCTTCCGCGCTGAAAAGCATCTTGCATTTTTTCGCATAAGAAACGATCAAATCCTCATCAATAGGTTTAATGCTACACATATTTATAACCGCAACAGAAAGCCCTTCAGCTGCTAATTTCTTAGCCGCTTCAAGGGCAAAATGAACCATTGTACCAACAGCAAAAATCGCAATATCATTGCCATCTTTAACAACACTTCCCTTTCCTATCTGAAATTTATAAGTATCGTCATAAATAATCGGCATTGCCGGTCTTGAAAAACGCAAATAAGTTGGGCCATAATCCTCAACAATAACTTTCATCATTGCTTTTGTTTCAGCTCCATCGGCGGGACAAAAAACTTTAAAATTCGGAATCACACGCGTAATCGCAATATCTTCAAAAGCTTGATGTGTAGCCCCATCTTCCCCAACAGAAAGCCCTCCGTGTGATCCAACAACTTTAACATTAAAATTTCCATAACCGACACTTGTGCGAAGCTGTTCCCATGCGCGCCCCGCAGAAAAAACCGCAAAACTTCCGGCAAAAGGAATTTTTCCTCTTATCGCAAAACCGCATGCCGCTCCCACCATATTCGATTCCGCAATCCCAAAATTAAAATGCCTTTCAGGGAAGTTCTGCGCAAAAATATTCGTAAAAAGTGAACTTCCAACATCACTGTCCAAAACAACAATGTTTTTATATTTACCCGAAAGTTCAGCTAGGGCTTGCCCAAATGCTTTCCTCGTCGCTATTTTTTCAATCGGTTTTTCGTCTGACATCGCATTTCTGATTATTAGTAATTGGTGTTTATTAGGTTATTTCAGTCGCATTCATATTCAACACATTGCTCTATATTTTTTTGTATTGCCGGGATCGCAACGCTCATCTCCTCTTTACTTAAAGCCACTCCATGATAGGAAGCTTTCCCTTCAGCAAAACTAACCCCCTTGCCCTTAACGGTATTAGCAACTATCGCAACCGGCTTTCTTGGATTATCAACAGCTTTTGAAAAAGCCTTCAATAAATCCGCAATATTATGCCCATCCATAACCTGAAGCGTTAAAAATCCAAACGCGTCAAATTTATCCACAACGGGATCAATGCTCATAACAGATCTAACATATCCATCCATCTGCACCCCATTGTTATCCAAAATAACCACCAAATTATCAAGCTTATGATGACCGGCGGCCATAAGCGCTTCCCAAACAATTCCTTCTTGAAATTCTCCATCACCAACCATCACATAAACTTTATTCATTTTTTTCTCCATTTTAAGACACATCGCAAGCCCAACGGCAGCGGAAATTCCACTTCCAAGAGTCCCGGTCGTCATTGTCACACCAGGCGTTTTTCTCACAGGATGACCCTGGAGAAGCGCACCAACTTGCCTAAAATGATTCAATTCTTCTTTTGGGAAAAACCCCAAATCAGCCAAAATCACATAAAGCGCCGGACAAGAATGCCCTTTCGACAAAATAAAATAATCCTGATCTGTCCAATCCGGATTTTTTGGATCAGTATTTAAAAACTTTTTACCCTTACTTTCTCCAAAATAAAGTGTCGTTAAAATATCAATCGCAGAAAGAGAGCCTCCAGTATGCCCGGAATTTGCCTTATGTATCATGTTCAGGATGTCTATCCTAAACTCATGCGCTTTTCTTTTTATATCAATTTCCTCCATGCAAAACTACTATAGCGACTTTTCAAGCTCAAGCGCAACTGAATTTTTTGAATTTTCTTTAAAATTTCATGGAATTTACCATTTTTTCAGCATCTTCAGCGAACTTCTTATCATAAACGGAAATTTCCAAATTATATTTTTCATCAACCATTGTTTTTGGAACAAGCCATTTTGTCACATATTCTTTTGCGCCATCCATGCCCATAAAAAATCCCGTTTCCTTCAAGGCATCATGTCCAGCGACTTTAATTTTACTCAAAGTCATACCTTTTTCACCTGTTAAAAGAACTTTTGTTAATTGTGCTTCTGTTTTGCTCAAATCCATTTTCTCCCAATCGGTCATAAGCGGACCGGGAGAACGATCACCATCGGCAGTAATCGCAAAATCAAGCGTTTGATAATAAATGTCTATTGGAAAATACTCCATAAAACGCTTACCTTCAGGATTATTCGTAAAAGTAAGGTTCCATTGTTTACCAACTAATTGCTTAGATGGTGTCGAAGTTAAATCCTCCAATTTTGGAATTCCCCACTCTTTTTTATAACAAAAAGAAAATTTCATCGTCTGATTAGTATAAGACGTCCACCCTTCGCCAAGCCCGGAGCATCTAACCGGAAAAGTAACATTCTTAAAAATATTTTTCGAAATTGTTGGTTTTTCAGAGAGCAATTCTTTCTGCCACTTCTTCAGATTTCCACTTTGCCAAAAATAAATAACAGCAACAGCCACAACCACAAAAACAGCAGCAATAACTAAAAGCATTGAAGTTCTTTTCATATAAATAAGGGGTTAATTTAACGAAATAATTATCGCTTACCACAAAGGCCTAGTCAAATGATAATGCCTTGTAATACTTCTACAAACTCTTGCCTGAATATCTAAAGTTATTTCTGCAATTTTTCTACCTTTTTCTGTTTCGGTCAAATATGTTTTTACAGGCACCTTTATTCTTTTTTCGTAAAATTCAGTAAGTTTCATAACTTTAAATTATAGGAATACCATTTTAGACAAATAAAAATTACTGTCAATAGCGCCCCTCCATGCTTTAACATTCATTTGTAATTCTAAATTTTAAACTTTGATCTAAACTCTCTCATCTTCCGCATAAACATGCATATATTCCGCCTTATCATAATCAAAAAGATCATCATCTTTAAAGAATCTCTTTATTTCTTTTTCCGCATTTTCAACTGAATCTGATGCGTGAACAACGTTACAAGCCGTACTCATGGCCAAATCTCCGCGAATCGATCCCGGATCAGCTTCATAAGCCTTCGTAACGCCACAAACCAATCGAACAGCATTAACAACGTTCAAACCTTCAATACAAAGCACAATCACCGGGCTACTTTGCATGAAATCTGCCAAACCTTTAAAAAATGGCTTAGCAACATGATGCGCATAATGTTCACGCAAAATCGCTTCATCTAATGACATCATTTTAAGCCCAACAATCTTCAAGCCTTTCTTTTCAAAACGGCCAATAACCTCTCCAATAAGCCCTCTCTGAATTCCATCCGGCTTAACAATAACGAGTGATTTTTCTTTGATTCCTTTCATGTTTAATGACATACGAAAAAAGATTAAGAATAAAATTCGCTGTCATTCTAGCATAAAATTGGCCGAACACGAAAAAATATCAAAAAATTAAGCAGCTTTTGGCGTTTCAGGAACATCTTCAAATTTGCATCCCTTTGAAAATTTTGTACCTTTTGGAAAAGTCGTACCGGAAGCAATAATAATATCCGCACCTTTAGCTTCAAGGATTTTTCCACCTTCTAATTTAATTTCTTTTCCATCCTGTACTACCGTTATAGTTACTGCTTCTTTTGGGAGCTCTACGCTTGCAGGGTTATTATCATTACCATCTTTCGTTAAAACGAGCCTTTTCCCATTAGGAATTTTAACCGCTTCATCAAGCTCAACGTTTTTATCAAAAGTTTTCAAACCCTTTGCCATATCATCAAACAAAGAAGCTGCTATTTTTTCTGAACCACCACCGATAAGTCCCGAAAAGAAATCTCTAATTTTATCAAGGATTCCTTTTGTTTTAGGCGAATTACCTTCAATCTTACCAATCATTGGAGACAAAGCTCCATAGCCAAGGACGGCAGCCAAAGCACCAATGGCTCCCTTGCCTTTAAAGGTATCTAATATTGACGCTTCTTTTGCTTCATCAGTTTCTCCGTCGGCAAACATCGAAGCCATGGTACCAATAAAGCTCTCTCTGAATTTATCATATCTTGGTCTTTCTGCAGGAGGCAAAGATTCTCTGCTTTTTGCAGCTAATACTTTTGCAGCATCGGCAGCGGAAGCAGCGACTGGAGCTGGAGCAGCAACCGTTGGCGCAACGGCAGGTGCTTGAGCAGTGGCTGGAGCTGGAGCAGCAACCGTTGGCGCAACGGCAGGTGCTTGAGCAGTGGCTTCACGAGCTTTAGCAGCAGCCTCGGGGGTAACACCGGCAGCGGCAAGTTCTTGCTTATGCTGTAATGCAGCAGCCTCATTTTGTGCTCTAATAGCAGCCGCTTGAGCAGCCTGATCCGCAGGATTTTTGTCACCACCTTCAGCAGGCGCAACAACTGGAGCTTCCGCAGCAACCTCAGCAGCTTGAACAGCGGCTTCCCCTTGCGCTTCAGCAAACACCATTCTCGCCGGTATAAAAATTGATTGTTCTTTCATTGTATTCATATTATTTATTTTTAATTTGTTATTTAATTTTTAAATTTAAGCTGCTTGTGATACTTGTGGCTCAGCCTCAGAGCTTGCGGCACTACCGTCCTGAAACGCATCTTCACCAACAACATCCTTCATTTCCTGTGGTATCTCCTTTTCACCAGCGCTTTGAAAAAGCAAACTATAACCCATGGCTCCAAGAGCGCCAGCAAGAGCAACTTTTTGAAGAACAGCACCTACTCTAACTAATTTTGCAGCAGTAGCGGCAAAAGTTTTTTTCGCGACACCTTCCGCAACTTCTTCAGCGCCTTTTTCAGCAACTTTTTCAGCAACACTCCCCGCTACTCCGGCGGCAGCTCTCTCGGCAACATTTTCAACAACACCTTCCGCAACTTCAGCTCCAACTTTTTCAACTACTTTCCCGGCCACTCCGGCAACAGCCCTCTCAGCAACATTTTCAACAACTTCTTCAGCAACTTTTCCAGCTACTCCAGCAGCAACCCTTTCTACAACTTTTTCCGCACCTTTCTCAACAACTTTCTTTCCAGCACTAGCAACAAGTCTAACGCCAAGAACACTGGCTTTTAAACTCATATAACCACCCTTTATACCTTCACCAAGAACAGGAAGAATCAAAGCAAGGTCAGTAATGATACCGGCAACACCAAAAAGCGCTCTTATCCCTCTATCAGTCCAACCAAGACTTCTACCTGTAATCATTTCTTTACCCGTAATAACACTATAGATATCGGAGATTTCACCGGAAATAGGCAAAACATCAACGGCGGTTTGTCCGGCAGAAGAAAGGAAACCGGTTTTTGCATCTCGGCCCAAAAGACCACCACCAACGATAATAGCAGTAAGAAAAGCAGCCTTACCTCCATACATCCTAACACGTGGAAACTTATTCCCAAATTTGTTCAAAGCACTTACAGATTTTGTTTTCTTCAAATAAGCCTTAAATCTATCTCTACAAGCAAATTGACCTCTCATAACTTCTTCGAGCCTCTCAACATACGCAGCATATTTCTTTCCTCTCGGACCTTTTAAACATTTTTTCAATAAATTCTCAAGCCATTTAAGATGTTTGGCCTGCTCTGCAGTTCTTTCAAAAAACATCATATCAGCGTCAACTTGTGCCTTTCCTAAAACGTTAATCTCAGCCAAAACCGCTTCGGCTTCAACTTTTTTTCCGGCTTTTGCAAGCTGCTCAGCAAGTCTTTCTTTTACGGCCACTTGATCCAAAATCCCTTTAACATGATCAGAAGCAGCTTCCTCAAATCTATTAAATCTTTCTATCTCTCCACTACGCAAAGAATCAACACCATCTACCCCAACCCTTGCCTTATCCAACATATATTCAGTCATATAATCTTTCTCGGCCGCAAGATATCTTCCATTTAAAGAAACTAATTCAAGTTCACCCTTTGCAAGTTCACCTCGAAGTCCAACAATTTTTTCCTTAAGCCCTGAAACAACATCAGCTCCAGCCTTAGACACAACAGCAGTTTCAAGAGCCTGTTCAGCTTCCATAACAGCCGCTCTGGTTCTATGAAGAGTGGATTGATGTTTCAATAAATCAGTTTCAGCAATGCTAGCTTTCCCACTATGAAACCTTTCTCTAAGTTTAATTTTATCAGCATCGATCGCTACAGGTATTTTAGCTTCAATGCCAGCCAATTCCACATCTGTGGGAAGTGCGCGACCACTACTTATTCTTGTATCTATTTCCGTCGCAGCTCTTCTAAAATCTTCAGCCGTTTTCATTCCTCCTCTGCCAGCAATTCTTTTAGCCATTTTCGCGGCACGCCTTGGCGCATCAAGAAAAAGTTTTTTAGCACCATATTTACCATATTCGCGAGATTGAGGCGCCAATCTAAACCATCTATAAGTAGTCCTAACACCCTGTGGCAAAAGCATTTTAAGTTCAGTCCATCCATGTCTCATGTCAACAAACTCAACAATGTCGTCATTCAAATCAACAATTTCTTCGATCTTTTTTCTAATTTCTTTTTCATCAGCATCTGCGGCAATCAATTTATTAAGTTCATCTGAAGCCTTTTCCCTGGCGGCAAGCTTTGCCTTAGCGGATTTTGTATCTATACCGCGCGCATCAAGATCTGCAATATATTTTCGAACAATTTCAGTCGCAATTACAGGTGGATAATCAGCGTTCCCAACAAATGCCAAAGCAAGCATTTGCTCAACGCTTTCTCTTTTTTGAGGATCCTTTATAGCTTCTGTCGATTTTTTTACTTTTTCATATTCTTTATCTCCTCTAAGAGCCCTTGGAGTTTCAATTTTAACGCTCGTTAATTTTGAAAATGCTTCCATCAAAGTCATATCATCAGTAACACCATTCGCACGTAAGTCTTTATCATGATCTTTCAAATATTCACGCACAATTTTAGCCTCAGCACGCTCTTCTCCTGACATCTCAAGCATCCCGGAAACTATTGGAAGCTGATCAACCTTATCGCCACCCCATTCAAGAGCTTCATCAACAATACCGCCAATCCCGGCTTGCATGAACTTGCCATATTTATAATACGAAATCTTCTCAAGCGTACGTCTTGAGATTTTGATTTTCTTTTCTTTCTCGATATCATCAATCATGTCATCATAAAGCTTTGCATTTTCTTGACCTTCATGAAGAACATCCCAAGCTTTTTGGAACTCCCAGTGACCAAACATCAAAGAAAAAGCTTGTATCCATTTACTATTTGAGACATCTATTTTCAAAGTTTTTTTAATGAATTTCTGTGCGGTATCCCATTCAAGAAGTCTAGCCGCACCCCAAGTAATACCGGCTCCCCATAATAATCTTTTCCCCCATTTCCAAGCACTATCCCAACCAGATTCATTATCAACATCAGCTTTACCCGATTTATCAGATTTACCTTTTTTACCGGAAGCAGGATCTTTTTTTCTAAGCAACATATAAAGTCCAAGCCCGGCACCCGCAGCAATCATCGCAGTCTGAAGAGGGTTCTCTTTCACATAATCAATAGTCTTACCTATAATCCCCTTTTCACCGCTTGCTTCTCTTTTAATTTGCTCGGCTTGCTCCGCAGATTTTTTAGAATGCACAACGAGACCATCAACAAAACCGCCCCAATTCTTCGCAATCGGATTATGTAAAGGCGAATCTTTACGTCCCGCAACCTCTTGCAATTTCTTTAAAGCCATTTTTTCAGTAGCATTAAGGCCTAAAACGTCCAAATCCAATTTTGCAAAATTACTAAAATCTTTAATTTGCTCAACGCGAATTTTACCTTTGGCTAAAAGAGTGGATAAACAAAGAAGTGACACATCTCTCAGATAAAATACTTTTTCCTTTTCCTCCTTAATTTCCGGAACTTTCATAATATCAATCTTACTCAAATCGTGCGCCTGATCAAGATCAGAACGCTCAACTTCTCTAGCCAATCTTGAAGTATCCAAAGTCGAACCTTTTTTAATGCCAACTTCAGCCTCACGTTTTCTCGGATCTTTTTCTTTTTGTCCAGACTGAACTTCAGTTTCACGCTTAAGAGCATCCAAGCCCACTTGCGTAGAACTTGGTTTTTCGGCTAATACTTCAGGATTTTGCGCTCTTGCTTGAGCACCACCATTACTTTTTGCCATATTTATTTTTATTTTTTCAACTAAATCTAAATATTATAGCACAAATCAGCCAAAAAATCAAAGCGTAAACTGCCAAAAACCCATTTCATAAAAATGTTAACTATTTGTTAAAGATTTTTAATAAGTATTTGATATATTACATTTGATTTTTTCAGGATCATATGATAGTATACTTTCGGAATGTATACTATAAAAAAACTTATGAATTACACCGCTTTACCGTCAATCAAAGGCCAAATCACAATTCCAGTACCAATAAGAACAAAATACAATATTGGCAAAGACACGCCCGTAATAATCGAAGACCAAGGCAAGGGCGTCATAACGGTAAAAGTAATGAAAATGATCGACCACAAAGACATTGAATACTACGAAAACGCAAAAAAAGTCGGTCTAAAATTCAAAAATGGTGTCGATCCTGAAATTATCGCCAAAGCGATAAAACAGGCCAATGGATAAAATCCAAAAATTCCTCTTAAAATTAAATGCAACAAATAGAACTACGCTACTTTACGTTCTTAGCGATATAAAAATTTTAAACTTAGAAGGATACGACATAAAACAACTTAAAGGATTTCATAGTATTTTTAGGCTAAGAAAAGGCAAAATCAGAATAATTTTCAGAAAAGACGGAAATGCCGGCACGCTTTTAGACATATCTTACAGAAAAGATTCTTATCGCCAACATTAAATCAATAATTTCTTAAACCTCTCTTCATCCTCAAACGGCCCAATCGCCGCGAGCTTAAGCCGTTTCATATCAAAAATATCCTTTGCAACGCGCAAAATATCATCAGTTGTAACTTCATCGATTTTTTTCAAAACCTCTTCAGGCGCCCTCGCGCGACCATAAAGCAATTCATATTTTCCAAGAAAATGAGCGTATTCCTCGCTATCTTCCAATTTCAAAATAATTTTCCCTTTCAAAAACTCCTTAGACTTTTTAAGCTCCTGTTCAGGCACTTTTTCGTCCGCAACTTTTTTATATTCATCAATAATCGCACTAACCGCCATATCAACTCGATTCAAATCAACTCCCGCATTTGTGGATAAAACGCCCGAATCCGTATAATCATCCGTTCCGGTATGAATATAATAAGCCAAGCCTTTGGCTTCACGAACCGACAAAAACATCCTCGAACTCATATTCCCGCCCAAAATTATGCTCAAAATTCGAAGCGCATAATGATCTTTATGCTCCTCTTCATAAGCCGGCACACCAATACAAATATGCCCCTGTTCAGTTTTCTTATTTTTCACATTAACATTTCGATTTTCTTTATTTTCAACCAATTTATCGGCAAAAAGCGTCTGATCCGCCACAGGAAATTCAAAATAACTTTCAATCTTATTTTCCAAATCATCAGGAACATTCCCTGCCGCCGCAATCAAAACATTTTTCGGAACATAAAGCGCGTTTTTATAATTCACAAAATCCTCATGTTTAACGCCCATAATCACGTCTTTAAGCCCAACCTGATCCCAACCCATCGGCTGATCGCCATACATTAATTTTTCAAAATCCCAACCGATTTGATACATCGGCGTATCCTGATACATGTTATATTCCTCAATAATCACTCCCCTTTCCTTATCAATTTCCGCAGGATCAAATTTGGAATGAAGCATCATATCCGACAAAACATCCATCGCGACATCAATGTGCGAACCCGCAGCCTTAACATAATAAGCAACATATTCCTTGCCCGTGAAAGCGTTAAATTCACCGCCAACCGAATCAATCGCCTCAGAAACCTCTTTTGTATTCGTATATTTTTTCGCACCCTTAAAAAACATGTGCTCCAAAAAGTGCGAAATTCCATTATTAGCCTTATTTTCATATCTCGATCCGGCACGCACAAGCACGATTACCGTCGCAGCCTGCGTGCTATCCAATTTGTTTGATACAAGCCTTAAACCATTTCCAAAAGTCTTTATTTTAAACATAGTATTTTGTTAAATATATAATCAGTTTAGCAAAAATAAACATCTAAAAGAAGCTGGAAGTTAGAATGGGTAATAGAGACTTTAGTATTTTCGAAATCAAAAAGTGTCACGGAGATTGGTATGACATATAAGTTTTGTATGCTTTTTTGGAGACAAAAAGCGTCGCGGAAGTTGGCGCGGGCATGGATTTTGCATGGCAAAAGAGCGCCAACCGAGCGCGAGTTGTGATTTTCTCGCAGGGAAAATCAACAACGTCTTTTTGAAAACGAAAAAGCAGACAAAACAATAGACAATCCCCTCCGCAAAGTTTAAAATCTAAAGCATGATAGTCGAACACAGGCGGCCAAAACGAAATTTTGATCGCAATAAATTTATAATGGCGCTAAGCATCTTCGTCGCATTCACGTTAATTGTGCGTCTTTTTTATCTGCAAGTTCTTGAAGGAAATTATTATCAAGCGCTCGCTGCAAAAGAACATTCCGGATACACAGAACTCCCGGCCAGAAGAGGTGAAATAATGCTACAAGATTATCACTCAAAAGAAACTTTCAAAGTCGCAACAAACATGACTCTAGACACTATTTATGCTGATCCAACTTTAATAAAAAGTCCGGATATTGTTGCAAAAACATTAAGCGATTTACTCTTCGATAAAGACATAGCGCGCCAAGGTGAAACAAAAAGAATTGAAGAAGAGTCAAAAAAACTCGATCCAAATGTAACATTTGAAGAAAAACAAAAATTACTTACTCCAAAAACCGACGAAGAATTAAAACAAAATTATTACAACGAAACTTTAGAAAAAATAAGCACAAAAACCCGTCAAAGAATCATCATAACGCAAAGCATTGATAATAAAATCGCGGAAGCAATCTCGCTTGAAAGCCTTCCTGGGATTGAAATAAACAACAACGCACTTATCGCTTATCCAACGCAAATAAGCGATATATCACACGTCGCGGAAATTCTCGCAAAACATCTTGCAACTTCCGAAGACGATCTCTTGCAAATCTTAAAAGGCAAAAACAGATATGTAATTTTAAAGAAAAAAATCGGTCCGGAAATTTCAATGAAAATAAAAGAAATAAAGAAAAACGATAAAGATAAAAATTATAACGGAATCGGTCTTCAACCCGAATATTACAGATATTATCCAGAGAACACATTGGCTTCCAGTATAACGGGATTTCTTGATACAAGAAACCTCGGCGAATATGGAATTGAGGAAAAATTCGACACACTTCTTCGCGGAGAAAAAGGTGTATTCAAAACGCAAAAAGACTCCATGGGACGCCAAATTACAGTTGGTGAAAGCGTCATTCAGCCGGCAGTCGACGGCGACGATATAGTTTTAACAATCGACCGCTCAATTCAGATGGAAGCCGAAAAACTCGTACGCCAAGGCGTAAAAAACTACAACGCAGACGCAGGTGAAATTATTGTCATGGAACCTTCAACCGGAAAAGTTCTCGCAATGGCGCAATTTCCAACCTTTGATCCAAATAAATATGGTGACGCATTCAAAAAAGAACCGTTAAGTCTAAGCACAGATGAAATAAAATCACTTATCCCAATTGAAGGCGCGGAAAACTCTTTTTGGCTTTATATAGACCGCGAAAAAGGAAATCGTATACAAGTTTTTAAAGAAACTTATCCAAATAATTTAGTCGTATATACAAGATTTGCAAACTTAGTCGGACCGGAAGTTTATAAAAATAAATCAGTCATGGAAGGATACGAACCAGGTTCGGTCTTCAAACCAATCGCAATGTCAGCCGCAATAGATGACGGTGAAGTTACTCCAAACACAACTTACGTTGATTCCGGACCTGTCAAAGTCGATATCTATGAAATCAAAAATGCGACAAATCAATATTACGGCGTTATTAATATGGTCACAGTCCTCGAAAAATCCTTAAACACCGGAATGGCTTTTATTGCAAAAAAAATCGGTCGCACGCTTTTTTATAGTTACATCAAAAAATTTGGTTTCGGAGAAAAAACAGATATTGAATTGCCATCTGAGGACCCGGGTCAAGTTGCGCACTTCTCCGGCTGGGCGGATAGCGAACTCATAACTCACGCATTCGGACAAGGTCTAACCACAACTCCACTTCAGATGATTAGCTCATATTGTGCAATCGCAAACAAAGGGATTCGCATGAAGCCATATGTTATTGATAAAATAATCAAAAAAAATGGCCAAGTTGTAAAAACCGATCCTCGCCCAATAAACCAATCTATAACGGAAAAAACCGCTCAAACATTAACCGCGATGTTAACAAGCGCAGTTGAAAACGGCGTAGCCCACAACGGTCAAGTACCCGGCTACTATCTCGCAGGAAAAACCGGAACAGCCCAAACGTATTTCAAAGGAAAACCTCTCAACGGCACCGGCACCACAATCGCAACCATGATCGGTTTTGGCCCAACCAGCAAGCCAAAATTCGCCATCCTCGTAAAATTCGATAAACCTCGTTCAAGTGAATGGGCTGATGTAACAGCATCCCCAATCTTCTCCAAAATGTCACAATTTTTATTGAATTATTTCAACATTCAAAAAGATAAGAAGTAATATGTGATTCAAGAAACACACTTCGTCTTTATATCTTCACATCTTCGCGATACAATTTCTTCTGAATAATGTTAAAAATCATAATTTGATGTTAAACCTATAACAAATTACGCTCATGATAAAAATTTCCGAAGCAATAACAGAAATATTTACAAAAAATCCATTTCTACAATTTGGCTTCCATTACAAATTATTCAACCTATCCCAGCTATCCTCTTTTATGAAACCTCAAATAGAAGCAAGGACAAAAAAAGAAATCAAAACGAGCGCGATTACAATGAATCTTTCAAGGTCACAAAAACGACTTTCAAAAATAACAATTAAGCCCGAGCAATACAAAGCCGAAAACATAACGACATATTCGAATCTTTGCATAATGACATTTATTAAAACGCGAGAAATTCACGTAAAAATAAATAAATTTTACGAAAAAATTCAAAGAGAAAAAACTTACATAACAATCAGCGAAGGAGTTAACGAAATAACAATTATTTTCGAAAATAAATTCATCAAAACACTACAAGATTTAATCAGCGAAAAGCCAAAATATAAAAAAGAAAATATATCCGCAATTGGGATTAAATTTGACGAAAAATACACGGAAATACCGGGATTAATACACTTTCTAGTCCAACATTTCATGATCCAAAATATAAACATCATAGAAATATCATCAACTTACACCGAACTATTTTTCTATATAGATAAAAACGATACAAAACTTGCATTTGATACGTTATTCAACAGATTCCTGAATTAATTTACCATACAACTAAACCTCCTTCTTTGGCTTGTGTTAAAGGCTTTTTTGGCGTATAATATTATGATATATCTGAAAAAACTGCAAAAAAACAAAAATAAAAATGGAATTCGAAGACATACTATTAGCAGGTCATAATAAAAAAGATTACATACGAGCAATCACGACAAATAAACCCTGGGTCACACTTATAGACCAAGGTGAAAACGAATTCGTAGAGCTAAGAGAACACGTTTTAGAAATAAGCGAACACACAAGAGGCGCAATTTCAGGGACCTTAGAAGTCCCTATTGAAGTTGGGAAAAAAATAGTTTTAACAATGCCAAACGGAAAAACAAAACGTGAAATCATAAAAAGCATCGAAATCAAAGAAGTTGAACCAAGGGAAACAATATTAATAAAAACGCCAAATAGGGTTTATGAATTAGTTATAGCGAGAAACGAAGCCGAGCACGCGTCTTTAAAATTTCTTCAAAATGGCTATTTAGATTATGACGATCCAGTCCCAAATGGGTTCTTTGTATGTTCGGCACGAGGAGGAGAAGAAATATATTTAACAACCGAAAACGGATTATATATTAGAGCGAGAATTGGAGAAATGATGTTATTTGATAGTAGAAAAGATGAAACATTGAAATATAGAATACAACAAGCAAGAAAATTAACAGCAAACGCAAAAAATGATAAAGCAAAGGCGTTAATATTGGCAGGATATGTAAGTGAATGTCTTGGCGGACCTGATTTTGCAGAAAAATATGAAGAAGAGAGTGTAAAATTAAGAGAAAATGAAACAAAGTACGAATCAAACGGAGAATTCATTTTAATTGGAGACTATAAAATTGGAGTATGTGCACAAAAATCAATTTTATTCAAATACTTAGCTGATCGAATCGGATTAAAATGTAGACTTATAGACGGAATGCTTTTTGGGGATACCGAAAGAGCAATTAGATATAGAAAAGGGACAGGCGACAACCGAACAAATATCTTTTTACCACATGATAAAATTAAAAGTGAAGGAATGCACATGTGGAATGTTGTTGAAATTGAAGGCAAAAATTATTTAATGGATATCGAAAACAGTCCTAGTGAACTTATTGAAGAAAAAGAACCAAGAACAAAGCGTCACGTACGAGCAAATGGAGGGAATATCATAACCGGAGGGATGGGCGGCCACAGCGTTTTATTCCGCAGAGAAGATATGGACAAAGATTAAAGCTCCTTGGCAGGATACCGTCCCTTGGCAGGGCCTGCAGGAATCGAACCCGCATATTTCGCTTTGGAGGCGAACGTTCTACCATTGAACCAAGGCCCTATGACGATGCAATTATCAAGTATCAATGATCAATAATCAATCAATTATAGAATTTTCAATTGAAAATTACCAATTTGAAAATTGTCTGATTATTGTAAGCAAATTGATAATTGATTATTCTCTCTAATTGCTCTTCTTAATATCCTTTTTACCATGCTCTGTTCTCTTTTTGCATTTTGAACAGAATTTGGTTTTCTTTGTGATATTTCCTTCAGCAGACTTGATATACTTTGAAGTGTAGTTCATTTTATTGCACTCTTTGCAGTACCAAGCGCAGAATATGCTTTTGCCTTTTGCCATATTTTAATTTTTTACATTGTTTTAGTAGATTCTTCTTCGCAACTTTTCACTATTTCAATAATTTCATTCGTCGCTTCTACGTCAGACTTGAACTTCGTTACTATCTCAACCATTTTCTCGTTATCATCTGCCGGAAATCCGTTTTCTTTAAAAGCATTCTTAATAGTTGCAATTCCACCCTCTTGAGTAGCAAACAAGCTAGGGTTATCGATCGCAAGACAAGCAACTTGAGATGAAGCCTTAATATAGCTTGCACGGCTATATCTCTTCATACATCCCGAAACGCCGACAAAGATTACCATAGCTAATAATAAAATTGCAATCTTTTTCATATATGTTTTGCTAAATGACTAAAGATATTTTATAACAACAATCAAATTCGCACAACTTTTATATACAAATATGCTAAAATACATCCGATTTCAAAACGGAGAGGTCGCATAGTGGCCTAGTGCGTTCGCTTGGAAAGCGAATATACCTGAAAGGGTATCCAGGGTTCAAATCCCTGCCTCTCCGCCAAATAATAGCGAGATTTGCGATTCGTAGCGCAGGTCTTGCCGAATTCTTGAGGCAAGCCGAAGCGAAGAAGGTCGAGTCAAAAATTAGACGAACGAACGTGAGGCTTATTTTTGAATGAGACCAGCAAATCCCTATTGCAAACGAAACAACAGCATTGTTAGTGAACAAACACAGCGCAAAGGCTTATTTCAAACTTTTTCAGTTTTTCCCTTGTACACACAGAATTTGATCTAAACCTTTTACGAAAATAGAAACCGGCAAAACTCTATCGCAAAACCATATGCGTTTTATATCATTTATATATAACTTTGATATAAGAAGTATATAAGATTGATATAATTTACATACGAATTTAAAAAGATGACGCCCAACCCAATCCCCTTTTATGGTAAAATTAAACAAATATGAATAAATTCATGCAAATTGCGGTTCAAGAAGCCTTAAAAGGCATGCGTGCAAACCATGGCGGTCCTTTTGGCGCTGTAATAACAAAAAACGGAAAAATCGTCGCACAGGCACACAATATGGTTGTAAAAACAAACGATCCAACGGCACACGCAGAAATAACCGCAATAAGAGCCGCGACAAAAAAATTCAAAAGGTTTGATTTATCAGATTGTGAAATTCATTCATCGTGCGAACCGTGCCCAATGTGTTTTGCCGCAATCCACTGGGCAAAAATGCGCAAATTATACTTCGCATGCACGCGCAAAGACGCCGCAAATATCGGATTTGATGACAAATTCATATACGACGTAATCCTTGGAAAAGCAAAGCGCAAACAAGTTTCCATCGAAAAAATCGACCGCACAAATTCAATGAAGCCATTTCAAGAATGGCAAAAAAAACAAAATAAAACACGCTACTAACACAAAATAAATAATGGAATTTTCGTTCAACATAATCAACTTTATATATTCCTCAATTGGCTTTTTAATCGCAATAACAGTTCATGAATTTTCACATGCATATACCGCTGACGCACTTGGCGATCCTACCCCAAGACTTGCTGGACGGGTAAGTTTAAACCCTTTAAGGCACCTAGACGTTGTTGGAACAATGATGATTATACTCATACATTTCGGATGGGGAAAACCGGTTCCAACAAATCCAAAATATTTCAGAAAACCACTCGCCTACTCTACTTTTACGGCTATCGTAGGCCCTTTATCAAATTTACTCCTAGCGATTTTAATCGCAGTTTTTATGAAATATACACAAGATTTTTCGCCGGCATGGATGCGCGATATGTTTACAATAATAATATGGACCAACATCATGCTTTGCGTCTTCAATTTAATCCCAATCCCCCCGCTCGACGGATCACATTTAATCGGACTTTTCATCCCACAAAAATACTCAAACGCATACATGCGCTTTATGGAATCCGGTCAAATCTATCTCATTCTATTTATTGCCGCAGATTATCTTTTAATATCACGCTGGTTTGGCTTTTCAATCCTCGAATCCATCGTCGGCACCATTTCAAATTATTTAATGATTGTTGTATTTCTCGGCGCATAGAGTAATAATTGAATTGCTCTTTCTTGTTCGTGAAAAACCTATAATACTCTCTCTCAAGCACTATATGGGATTTCAATATTTAGCCTGACCGTGGTCAAGCTGTGAGACGTCCCACCTCTTTAAAACGAGGGTGTTAGTATTTAGGCGAGTACACGGCAAAAAGGAGCTTTTTAAATTAACTAGAAAGACCAAGTTTCTTTTTAGCGGCAACAACCATTAAATTTGTTCTATCAAGCGGCTCATACGCCATTTTGTCATCTCCGGCCCATTTCAAAATAACAAGATCAATAACACGAGCCGTTCTGCTCGTCATACCGGTAATAACGCTTCTTACCGCCTCGGCATCGGCCGCAAACAAAACCTCTGAAGAACCAGGTTTGCCTTCAATCGCACCTCTTTCAGGCACAACTACGATTTTATACGTTCCTCCGTATGTATCCATATTTTTTTGTTAGGAGATTTAATATACAAAACGCATCAAAATAAGTCAAACTTGAAAAAACCATTGACGAAATGAAAAGTACTTGATAATATATAACAAAATTGTTATAATATTTATGGACATTGAGTTCTTTGAATCATCACGAGGCGATTGTCCCATTAAAAACTTTTTATTAAGTATATCAGCTAAACGCGGAGCAAAAATTACGTTAAGGCTAGAACGTATTGAAAAATACACCATACTACAATCGTTAAACGCCGGAATATTAGAAAAAATGGCAGGATATGAAAAATACAATCTTTATGAATTTAAAACACGCTTTCAAAACACACAATACAGAATAATTTGTCATTTACATAACGCAAAACTTGTCCTGTTACACGGATTTATCAAAAAATCACCAAAAATACCACAAAAAGAGATTAACACAGCAATTGGAAGAATAAAATTAATATAACAATTTAACTCAATATCATGGACCTGAAAGAATTTAAAAAAATCGCCTTAAAAAACAAAAAATTTAAAAACGAATATGAAAAATACGATATAGCTTTTGAAATCGGCCAAATGATAATTGAAGCAAGAATCTTAAAAGGCATCACGCAAAACCAATTAGCTAGTTTAGTTAAAACAAAACAACCAAGCATTGCACGACTAGAAAACGGACAAAAATTACCAAGCTTAAGATTCTTGTCAAAAATAGCTAAAGCTCTTAAAACTCATCTAATAGCGCCTAAATTTGCTATTTTTGAAACCAAATTATCAACTTATCAACAATTCATTCCTGCGTCATGTGAATATTCAACAACAACCCCTACAACATTTAACGCATATAACACGAAAAAATCACAATACAATTATATCAATAATATTTCAAATAATAACGAAAAAGAAATTATTCCTATATGTAAATGATTTAACTTTTAACAATAAAACTATGAACGAACAAAAACAATTAAACCTCAAAATCGATGATAATCTAAGTAAAGGAGTACATGCAACCGATGTATTAATAACCACAAGCGAAAAAGACGTATGCCTTTCATTTTATGTATTACTGGGACAAGGGGAAGGAGTTGTAACAGCTAGAGTTTTTTTACCACAAATAACCGCGCTCCAAATGGCAGAATTAATACAAAAACAAGTTGGACCATTTAAACAACTACTAGATGAAATAGTAAAAAAAATGCCACCTCAAAAAGAAGGAGGAACTTCCGCCAATAGATAATTGACTTATAATTTTAAATTTCGCATATCGCAATAAACAAATTAATTGCGTATAAAATTATTTCTAGCTAAAATCATTTCGTCATTTAAAAATCCGCCGTTGTAGCTCAGTTGGTAGAGCAACTCCATGGTAAATCACATTGCCCACTATAAAAGAAATTTTATAGCGAATCCTGAATAACGGTTAAAAGCCTGGCATAAGGCCAAGACCGTGGCGACATTTCGCCCGAACGACTGACAAAGGAGGCTAAATTCTTTCAAGAACATGCCTAATATACAGTCTAATCCTTTATAAATGCCAATTAAACAAGGTACAAATGAAGGAGTAGGTCGCCGGTTCAATTCCGGCCAACGGCTCCAGCTACATGCGAGAAAAACGGTCCGAAGCGAAGAGTATGCGTATTTAGCATACTCGTAGCACAGGAGAAAAAGTGAGGGAATTAGTCGAACGAAGTGAAGACTTATTTCAAACTTTTTCAGTTTTTCCCTTGTGCAAACGAATTCGCGTTTCACTTTTCTAATTTTTAGTTATAAACTGTCGCTATTAACTCCCAAACCCCACATGCCCTCAGTAGACCAAATCATCGCCTTCGTCTCCCCTTTCGCACAAGCATACGGATATATTGCGGTTTTTGTTTTGTCCATCCTTGAAGCCATGCCATTAACAGGCATAGTTGTCCCGGGCGAAATAATCATTGTTCTTGGAGGATTTTTCGCAAAAACAGGTGATTTAAATTTAATTTATGTAATTTTAGCCGCAGGAATTGGCGCAATCATCGGCGACTTTATCAGTTACGTTCTCGGCTACAAATTCGGCGAAAACCTGCTTCGAAAATATGGAAAATATTTATTTTTCAAAGAAGAACATTTCGAAAAAACAAAAAAATTGATGCATGAGCATTGTGGAAAAAGCCTTATCATAGGCCGTTTTAATAAAGTAACCCGCGCATTTATTCCATTCATCGCAGGATCTTCAAAAATACCATTTTTAAAATTCATGATATTCAACATTATCGGTGGAATAAGCTGGGCAATTGTTTATGTTGGCGTCGGTTTCATATTCGGAAAAAGCTGGGAAGTCGCATCAAAATATCTTGGTCGCTTTATATTAATCGCGATCGTTTTAAGTATTATCATCATCTTCACGTATCGCATTATAAACAAGCACAGGCACATTTTTGCAAAATATCACCTGCACGTTTTGATGGTTAATATAGCCGCACTCTACTTGCTCGGGAAAATGATTGACGATGCCGCAAAAGGCGAACTTATGGCAAGAATCGACTACTGGATAAATATAAAAATCACCGTACTTTGGCATCCGTACTTCATCAAATTCATGATGGCAGTAACGCAAATCGCAACACCATCGACTTTAATAACCGTATCGGTTGCACTATTTTTAACGCTCGCATATCAGCAAAAAATTTACCACTACTTTTTATTAATTTTCAGCATCGTAGGTGGAGTTTGGATTGAAATGTTTATGAAAGGAATTGTAGAACGTCCGCGCCCAACAAATGCATTATTTTTTGTCGACAACTACAGCCTTCCAAGCGGGCATGCCACAATGGCCTTCATATTTTTCACAATGCTCCTCTATTCTTTTAAAGATGATTTCAAAAGTGCAATCAAGAAAAAACTATTCATCGCAGGATGTATTTTTGGATTTTTGCTTATCGGATTTAGCCGAATCTTCTTAAACGTCCATTGGTTTAGCGATGTTATTGCAGGTTTTGCATTAGGTCTATTTTGGATTACACTCCTCATCCTCATCTTCAAATATGTCATATCAACTCGCAAAAAAACATCTCCACTGCAAAATCCAACCGACTTGAATATGATTAAATAAAGCCGTAAAATAACATTTGAAAATAAATAACCCTTCAACAAAATGAAAAAAAGAACCCTTCTAATTCTTTTAGCTATAGCAATAATAGTAGGCATTATAACGACAGCGGGAATATTTGCATATCAAGAAAAAAGATATAAAAAACTTCTAAAGTTCGCAGATGCATATAAAGCGGCATCAATGAATGTACGAGTTTATTTTGACAATACAAAAAACAACCCAAATGCAAAAGATTGTGAAGCCGCATTTGCAACAGAAAGAAGTGTACCAAAAAGCAAAAACGGAGTTGAAATAGCATTAAAAGAACTCTTTAAAGGCCCACTAACGGGAGAAAAATCACTCGGATACTCATCCCCATTTTCATCAAAAACAAGCAACATCTTACAGGGCGTAAAAATAGAAAATAAAACTGCATATATAAATTTATTAGACATAAGAAAATTGATGCCAAACGTAACCACAAGCTGCTCCAGTGCACAATTTATATCTGAAATTGAAAAAACAGTTAAATACAATACGGGAGCGGAAAATGTTGTAATCGCAATCGACAAAAACCCAAAAACTTTCTACGAATGGATGCAAATTGGATGCGACAAAAAAACGAAAAACTGCGACGCGAAGCCGTTTGAAACACTCTAACCAATCTTAAACGGATTGAAATTTGTTCCATGATCAAAATGGTCTTCTTCTTCATGCCTTTTTAAAAGTTTCACAGCCGCGTAAGTCACAGGCGTAAATAAAACTTCAACAAGTACCTTAAAAACGTAGTTTGAAATTATAATCGTAATAAGAAGATCTGTTCCAAATCCATCGACTCCAAAAAACGCCAACATCACAAATATGACGGTATCAAAAGCCTCGCCAATAAGCGTCGAACTAATTGTTCGCATCCACAAGAACTTCCCTTTCATCCAAATTTTCATTTTTGCCAAAATGTATGAATTTGAAAATTCACCGGCAAAATAAGCGCACATACTGGCAGCAACAATTCTCGGCGTTAAACCCAAAATCTGATCATAAGCCGCTTGCCCGTTCCAATCCGGCGCAGGCGGAAGTTTTTGAACGATCATAAACACAACCGAAGCCAACAAAATCATAAAAAAGCCCGTCCAAATCACCTTACGCGATCTTCCATATCCATAAACCTCAGTCAAAATATCTCCAAAAATATAACTCAACGGAAAAAGGATCGTTCCACCATCAAAAGTAAAAGGCCCAAGAATCAAAATTTTGCTGGACGCAATATTTGAGACCAAAAGCACTGTCACAAAAAACGCTGTAATAAAGCCCAAATATTTAAATTGCTTTTGCATAAAAATTTATTAATAAATACGCGTCGCATTGTAACATACTGCTGCACAAGGGAAAAACCGTTTTTCTCACATGTAGTGCAACACAATCCGACCCTTTCAAGTTTCGTATGTAAATTATATCAATCTTATATACTTTTTATATAAATCTTATATATAAATGATATAAAACACGTACGGAACTAAAAAGCTCTAAGCGAATACCGCCTTTCGCTTCGCTACAGGCGTTTTGGCGGAGAGGGCGAGATTCGAACTCGCGTGCCTCTTGCGAGGCAAATCGCTTTCGAGACGATCCCAGTGCGACCACTTTGGTACCTCTCCGCGCTAAAAGCATTATACATCATCGCAAGCAGGTTCAGCACCATCAAACTCACCTCTTTCGACTCGTTCTTTCATATCCGCTCCCATCCTTATAGCAGTGCGAAAATTATTACACTCAAGTCTCAATAAAAACATTCTTACACAACCCTCAACTCTCCCATCAAATTCCCAATCAGGCTCTTTTTCATCCCTCCACCTCATATCAGGAAATTGGGCACTTCTATGAAAAGCACCACACACAGTCCCATTTTCTTTTTTCCTATGACTTCCATCGGAAGAAATCGTAACTCCGGGCCTCAAAGCCAATTCACGAAACATCCCCGCCAAACCGATAGCCATCCTGGGCACAACATTCAACTTTTTACCATCATATTCTTTAAGCGTCTGCAACCCGATCCACCCTTCGCTTCCATCTTCAAAAATAACCATCCTGCACCACTCTTCAAATTCCTGACCGGTCGAATCATCACAATAGAAATAATGCTTATATTCTCCCCAAAAAATCCGTTTTATAACCTTGCCCGTATTTGATGTTTTTAAAACCCCTCCATCAATTCCATGGTATTTATCTCCAATTTTTTCATAAACTCCACCGCCAATTTTCGCCTTAATATCAGCAACTTCCAAAGCCGCAGATTTAGTCGCATGTTCAACAGCACCCATTAATCCATTGCTAACATCTTTAATCCCGGAAATAATTTCCCAAGTCGTATTGTCGACATCAACAATTTCCCCACCAATCAAGCTGACTCTAATACATTCATGACCGGCAACGTCATGTGGCTCACTACAAACAACATCGCAAATCACTTTTCCACAAGCCGTACGCAAAATCTCATTACAACTCTTTGCAAAAAAGACCACGGCCTCAAATCCATCATCAAAAACAAGTTTAAATCGTGAATAAAGCGTCATTCCAGCATAAAGCATTTTATCATCGCTCAAACGCTCAGATCTGGCAATCTCGCCATGCGCATCCCCCAAGTTGTCAGGCGCGTTTGCAACCATATTTTTAGATTAAAGGAAGATATAATAAGCCTAAACTCAAATTTTGTCAATAACAATCGCTCAAAACGCAATTTTGTTGTATCATTTACTAAAATACTTAACTTACAAAATATGAATAAAAATAAAATCGCACTTGCCCTAACGCTCACTTTTTCAATATTATTAATTACCGGATGTAGCACACAAGCAACGCCAACAAACCAAGTCCAAACAACACCAACGGCCCAACCTCAAGTTCAAGGACCAGGCAAAGTTCTCGTAAAAACAACGCCAATTCCAAACGTAAAACCTCCGGCACCACCTCCGAAAATCCCCGGCATCACATCAACTGAAGTCGCAAAACACAACTCCGCATCAGACTGCTGGATGATAGTAAACGGCAAAGTTTATAATGTTACTTCATACGTAACAAACCACCCGGGAGGCAAAGCAATCGTTTTAGGATGCGGCAAAGACGCAACGTCGCTATTCGAAAGTAAACATCCACAAAAAGCACACAATATTTTACAAAATTATTATTTAGACATTTTAAAATGATCCAAACAACATTGATGAACATCGCCTATTATCAAATCTTAGGCAAACCTCTCAATCTTTATCTTGGAATTTTAGCATTGCTAGGCTTTTTAATCGTCGGAATGTCCCACTACCTTTTACGAAAAAACGTAATAAAAATCCGCCACCCATGGCACTTTCGCATCGGACTTATTTCAATAATAATTGCAATAATTCACGGAATTCTTGGACTCGCGAGCTATTTTTAGTTCAAAAGCTCATCACCATGTCGAACAGACGCTCTATTCCCAATAACCTGATTAAGCCTAAAAGCATCAGGGCGTGACGTCAAATCCGGTTCGCCGTCAACCAAAGACTCATTATTGCCAAAATAACCATGTGTTCTAGCGTCTGTAGCAACATTTTTTCTCCCATTACCGCCATTAGTTTTCTTTTTAACAACAAATTTTTTCTCCCCATTGCCATTTCCACTCTCTTTTGTAGCAACTGGAGCACTCACTGCTTTTTGACCATTTCCATTGCCTCCATCTCCTGATCTTTTCGCAATCATATCCGCATAAACAACAGCAAGTTCCGCAGTATCATCAACTACGTCATCAGAGCCCTCGTCAGCTCCTTCCATATCATCTTTCAAATTAGGAACATCAACGGCTGACAAATCATCTTCATCATCTTTATAATCTTCATCATAATTCACCTTACGCGGAGGATTAACAGAAATCAAATGACCGCTTAGATCTCTCATTAAAATAGTTTTACCTAATTCTCCTTCGTTGCCAACATCATCCTCTCCCCTCAAACCAAGATAATTCATTTCGTCCACATATCTATCCTTCAACATATCAAGCCCTGCGTCCGGATCTTCGTCAAATGCATCCGGATCTTCAGGCAACGCACCATCAACCGCCATAAATTCATCTCCGGCGGCAACAAAATCCTCATCTTCAAACAATGCACCCGCATCACCCTCAGACGGCTCTTTAACTAATCCCAATCCTAATTTAGCCCATTCGGCAACCATTTTTTTATAAGCAGCTATGAGTTTTTCAGGACTCACTTCAGCCTCAAGATCAAGAGCTTCATCAAAGTCAGAAGCAGCCGATCTATGATTAAATCTTCTATGTTTTGCATCTAATTTTCTACGCTTATCAATTTCTGAAGAACCAAAATATTTTCTATCAATATCGTTAAAAAGTCCTGCAACGGATCTGCGCAATCTATTTTGCAAAGTTTTGTTAAATCTACTAACAGCCTCCGGAGTTTTTAGCAAAACCGCTTGTCTAAGCTTCATTCCAAGAACACCGGCCTCAGTTTTCATATCTTTAACGCTAATACCGCAAGCCAAAAGTTCAGCGACCATTCCGTCAAAACGAGCATCGTTAAACGATCTTTTCATATAACCACCATCCTTTCTAGATAAAAAATCGACTTCATTTTTACCGTCTTTAATATCAATTGCCGCTTTTAAAGCTCTATATTGCAAAGCCGTATTAGCAACAGCGTCAACGTACTCCGTAACATTAAAATCTTTATAAGAAGGTGCGCCATTTGTTGTTTTATCGGCGACTTCTCTATTAACATTGTCAGCACCAAATCTAAGAGCAGTATCAACTCGTCCTCCAAATCCCACACGTACATTACCGACAACCCTATCAGGCACGCCAAATCGCCCCTTAAGAGAAGGCGCTTCGACTACAGTTGTTTCCCTATTTACAGCTGATACAGAGGCAGGAATAACTAACTGAGGACTCTTATCACCAAGCTTTTTATTCGATCCGGACCTGGAGCCATCTTCAAAAGGTCTTGTTTCAATTGGTCTACCATTATCATAAGCGGGATTCATATCCATATATCTTTAGGTTAAATTATGTTTGGAGCCTATTATATTTTAACCATATTATTTGTCAATGGTTGTTTTGTTGTATAATCGGATCATGCAAAAAAATTCGTCAAAAATCGAGGCTTCATTCGCAAAAAACAAAAAAGCTTTTGCGGATTTTGAAGTAATGGAAAAATTCGAAGCGGGAATTGTTCTCGCAGGTGGCGAAGTCAAATCAATCCGCGAAGGTCACGCACAACT
Organism: Candidatus Peregrinibacteria bacterium GW2011_GWC2_39_14; assembly: GCA_000993595.1. Lineage (GTDB taxonomy): Bacteria > Patescibacteriota > Gracilibacteria > UBA1369 > UBA12463 > UBA12463. The sequence goes on from LBWJ01000010.1 coordinate 41,993, forward strand.
TAAAGGCTGTTTTATCGAAATAAAAAACGGAAATGCATTCGCAACAAATATTCACATTTCAAAATATAGATATGATTCAGCCGCAAAGCTTGAACCCGCAAGACGCCGCAAGCTGCTCCTCCACGCAAAAGAAATAGCAAAAATGAGCATAATGCTAGATTCAAAAGGAATGGCCGCAATCCCACTTGAACTATATGGCAAACACGGCTTAATTAAGCTCCAAATTGGCATCTGTCGTGGAAAGAAAAAATATGACCGCAGAAATGATTTAAAAAAACGCGCACTCGACCTTGAAGCCGCTCAAACATTAAAAAGATTTTCGCACTAATTTCACAAACTAACTTTTTTATCATGGACTACCAATCCGTACATCAACAAATCGTAAAACAAATAAAAAAATATTTCGCAGATGCAGGTTTTAAAAAAGCTGTAATCGGAGTAAGCGGTGGAATTGATTCCGCGCTAGCTTTAAAACTCACGGTTGACGCACTCGGCCCGGAAAACGTAACCGGAATCATGCTGCCCGAAACAGGTGTAACAAAAGGCATAAACACAACTCACGCAAAAGGCTTATGTGAATTTTTAGATGTCAAAACCTTTGTGATTCCAATAAATAAAATGTTAATGGAATTCGCAGTAACTCCATGGCGACCAAATCCATGTTCGCAAATGAATTTACGCTCAAGAATCCGCATGGTAACTCTTTATAATTATGCAAATGCCAACACGGCACTCGTCATAGGCACGTCAAACAAAACAGAAATTTTGCTTGGATATGGCACAAAACACGGCGATTTTGCCGCAGATATTGAAGTTCTTGGCGATTTATATAAAACGGAAGTTTTTGAACTAGCAGAACACATCGGCCTTCCACCGGAAATAATTGAAAAAACTCCAACAGCGGAACTTTATAATGGCCAAACCGATGAAGGCGAACTCGGCGCAAGCTATCCGGAGATGGATACGATCTTAAAAAAACGCGATCTTGGCGCAATGGGAATGATCGAAAAAGGCATGAATCCAGCACTCGTTTCAACAATTCTTGCACGCGTTGAACAAAATAAACACAAAACAATTCCGGCATACGTTATAGAAATCAAACACGAAGAATGAAGTTAAAAATAAAGGCAAAAGCTTTATACATAGGACGTTTTCAGCCATTTCATCTTGGCCATCTTGATGCAATAAATCAAATTTTAAAACATGAAGATTTTTTGATTATCGCAATCGGAAGTGCACAATATTCACATACAAAAGAAAATCCATTTACCGCTAAAGAAAGGCAAAAGATGATCATCGCATCGTTAAAATCCGCAAAAATAAATCCAAAAAAATATAAAGTTATTTCAATTAAAAATATTGAAAATTTTGACGCTTGGCCAAATCATGTCGACTCATTAACTCCGAAATATGAAAATATTTATACAGGCTCAAAACTCGTAAAAAGCTTATTTAAAGCGCAAAAATGCCACACAATTAAATCCATAAAATTTAATAAAAAAATTACAGCAACTTTATTACGTGAAAAAATCGCACAAAATAAAAAATGGGAAAAGCTTGTTCCACCAAGCGTCGCGGAATTCATCAAAACCATTGACGGAGAAGCAAGAATAAAGGAAACTTATTGAGACTTATGATTAAAATAAATCCACACATTTTTCGTGCGTATGATATCCGCGGAATCGCAATGAAAACGGAAAAAAGCGAAATCGACTTAACGCCCGAACTCGCCTATTTTATTGGAAAAGCCGCAGGAAAATATTTGCAAAACAATTTCGGAAAACGCATTGTTGTTGGTCGTGATATCCGCATTACCAGTAAGGTAATCCAAGCCGCTTTAATAAACGGTTTAATTTCAATTGGATGCGAAGTAAAAAACATCGGCGAAGTCACTTCTCCAATGGTTTATTGGGCTACATGCGCAATGGATTTTGATGCCGGAATAATGATTACAGCAAGCCATAATCCAAAGGAATATAATGGCGTAAAAATCGTTGGAAAAAACGCGCATTCCGTTTGCGGAGAAAAACTTCAAAAAATTCTTGAACTCACAAAATTATACGCAAATGAAGAACCGGAAATAACAACAAAATCAGGCGAACTGTTTCCGGAAACCAACGTAAAATCCATAAAAGAAGAATCGATCTTTAAAAAATATCTTGACGATTTATTTTTCCGCGCAAAAATTTCTCGTCCATTAAAAATCGCAGTTGATGCAGGAAATGGCTCCTCCGGACCTTTTATAAAAGACATTTTTGAAAAATTCGGATGCGAAGTTATCCCATTATATTGCGAACCTGATGGCAATTTTCCAAATCATGAAGCCAATCCCGAGTATGAACACAATTTAAAAGAACTTGCACGCGCGGTGCGTGAAGAACGCGCAGATATCGGCTTTGGTTTTGACGGCGACGGCGACAGAATCGGCGTTCTTGATGAAAACGGAAAATTTTATTCCGGAGATTATATGGTTATGTTTCTCGCAAAAGATTTGCTCACGCGAAACCCGGGCGCAAAAATAATTTTCGATACAAAAGCATCACAAGTCGCAATGAATGAAGTTGCAAAATCCGGCGGAAATCCAATCCTTTCAATAACCGGCCATTCATTTATCGAAACTCGCATGCGTGAGGAAAAGGCTTTGCTTGGCGGAGAAATCAGTGGCCACATTTTTTTTGCAGAAAATTTTTACGGTTTTGATGACGCATTCATGGCGATGCTAAAAATCATGGAAATTATTTCAAAATCAGATAAAAAATTCTCAGAATATTTCACGGAAATCCCAAAAGTTTTATCAACTCCTGAAATAAAAGCACACTGTCCGGACGATAAAAAATTCCAAATAGTCAAAGAATTAACCGATTTTTTCGTTTCAAAATACGAATGTTTAACAATCGATGGAGCACGCGTTAAATTCGATGAAAACAGCTGGGGCGCAGTCAGATGCTCTAATACAACACCAAATCTAACGTTACGTTTCGAATCCCCAAACGAAAAAACATTCAAAGAAATTCAAAAAATATTCTACGAACAACTTAAAAAATATCCGGAAGTGGATGTATCTTGGTATAAAAACTCATGATTAATATAGTAAAGACTCATAAATATTGGCGCTTCGTTGAAGGAATTCCGGGAGGAATAACTTTATTTTTACTCTTCGCACCAATAATTCTTTCCATTTTCAAACCAATTTGGGTATCGGTTTTCATCACTCTATATGCCACAATGTGGCTCTTTCGTTCAATTCGCTTAACAATAAATCTTGCAATTTCATATACAAGATCAAAGCAAACTTTAAAAACCGATTGGTTAAAAATGATTGCATACAATGACACTCCAAATAAACTCGACTATGACATAAAATCGCTTAAAAAACACAAAAATTTCGATTCAAACAAATATGAAGAACTAGCAAATTTAAAACAACAGATCGAAAAATTAAAAAACCTCAATCAATATAAAACTTCTGCAGAAATAGTTCATGCCGTTATTTACGTCACTTACAAAGAAAGTTATGAACTCATTCGCGAATCAATAAAGTCTTATTCGGACAACACATATGACACTAAAAAAATAATTATTGTTTTTTCCGGCGAAGAAAAAGATCAAGAAAATGCGCTTGCTTATGCGGAAAAAATCAAATCCGAATTTGGAAATAAATTCATGGATTTCATAATAACAATTCACCCATATGGACTTCCAAATGAAATTCCGGGCAAAAGTTCAAATGCAACTTGGGGCGCAAAACGTTTAAAAGATTATCTCGACAAAAAACACATAAAATATGAAAACGTTGTAATCTCGAATTTTGATGCCGACACCGTAACTCACGAAAACTATTTTGCAGAGCTCACCTATCTTTATTTAACAAACGAAAATCGCGAAACAAAAACTTATCAACCAATGCATTTTTATCACAATAACATTTGGGGCGTTCCAATGTTAATTCGCTTAACGGTTCTTGGCTGCACATTCTGGCGCATGGCAGATAGCGTTGATTTAAAAATTTATAAAAGTTTTTCAAGTCGCTCAATGAGCATGCAAATGGCTATAGATACGGATTATTGGGATCCCGCAGTAATTCCGGAGGACTCCCGCCAATATTGGACTTATTATTTTTTATCAAACGGCAAACACGAACTTGTGCGCATTGAATCCCCTCTTTATATGGATGCAGTTTCAGCAAATACATACAAAGAAACCATAAGCGAACAATACAAACAACTTCGCAGATGGGCATATGGCGTTTGCGATTTGCCATTCGTTTATTTCAACATGCGCGCAAATAAAAAAATTGGAATTTTTGAAAAAATTTATCAAATATTTTTCTTAATGGAAAACCACATAATGTGGTCAACCGCACCAATCATCATCACGTTTACAGGCTGGCTCCCTGGCATGTTAAACCCGGGATTCCGCGATACTGTCATGGCCTATAATCTACCACAAATTATAAGCTTTCTTTTAAGCATAGCGGCAATTGGCGTCATCGCTTGCGCGGTCATGACTTTCATTTTCATCCCACGCCCAAAAAACAAACCATTTTTAAGCTACGTCGGTCTTCTTTTTCAATGGCTATTCATACCATTCGCAAGTATTTTCTTAAGCGCAGTTCCCGCAATCGAAGCCCAACTTCGCCTTCTATTCAACAAAAAACTGGAATACCAAGTTGCGCCAAAAGTGAGAAAATAAATCTACACAACTTCCAGCTTGCATTCACTACAAATCTTCTTCACCCCATCCTTTCCTTCCTTCTCAATAATTGGGCTATCACAGGATTTACACATTTCACCAGTTGGCTTATCCCAAGTCGCAAACTTACATTTTGGATATTTGTTGCAACCATAAAATACTTTTCCGCGTTTCGTATGTCTTTCAATAACTTGACCGCCGCATTTTGGACATTTCACGTCCATAAATTTCACAATCGACTGAATATTCTTGCATTTTGGATAAGCTGAACAACCCAAAAATGTTCCAAATCGACCCTGCTTCACAAGCATTTCCGCGCCACACTTATCACATTTTTTGCCGGCCAATTTTTTCTCTGTCTCTTTCAATTCTGCGCTTTCCTTGCCATTTTCAAGAGGTCTGGCGTTTTTGCATTTTGGATAATCCGAACAAGATAAAAATTTTCCGAATCTTCCAAGTTTGATAACCATTGGCTTTCCGCATTTTGTACAAACTTCGCTCGTCGCCTCATTCACAATATCTTTCTTCTGCAAAGTTTTCTGTTTTTCAACTATAAGCTTATGAAATGGTCCATAAAAATCCTTAATAACAGGTTGCCATTCACGTTTTCCATCGGCAACATCATCCAAAGTTTCTTCCATTTCCGCTGTAAATTTATAGTCAACAACAACCGGAAAATTCTCAACCAACAAGTCCGTAACAACATTTCCAAGATCGGTTGGCATAAGAGTTTTTTCATTTTTCTTCACATATTCGCGCATAAGAATAGTCGAGATTGTTGGCGCATATGTGCTTGGTCTTCCAATGCCTTCAGATTCAAGTTTTTTAACCAAACTCGCTTCCGTATATCTTGCCGGCGGCTTTGTAAAATTCTGGCTTGGTACAAATTCTTTTGCTTTAACCACCTCATCCTTTTCCATAACCGGTAATAGTTTTTCTTGCTTTTCAATTTCCTCTTCAGGATCATCGCTTCCTTCTGTATATGCCATCAAAAATCCTGCAAATTTCACAGATTGTCCTTTCGCCGTGAACGTATAAGGCAAAACACTTCCACCCTTTTCTCCATTTATTTTAGCCTCAATTTGATTAAAGATCGCTTCTTTCATTTGGCATGCAACCATTCTTTTCCAAATCAAATCGTATAATTTAAATTGATCTTTTGTTAAAGAAAATTTCACACTTGAAGGCGTAATCGTAACATCAGAAGGACGAATTGCTTCATGAGCCTCCTGCGCACGACCCTTTGCTTTATAAAATCTTGGCGATGGAAGCGAATATTCCGCGCCAAATTCTTTTGTTATCATATCTTTTGCCGCAAAAGTTGCCGATGCCGCCAAATTCACAGAATCCGTTCTCATATATGTAATCAGACCCATTGTTTTTCCCAAAACCTCAACGCCTTCATACAATTGCTGAGCGACAACCATTGTCTTTTTAACAGGATATCCAAGCTTTCTTGAAGCCTCCTGTTGCAAAGTTGAAGTTGTAAAAGGTGGTGGTGGCGTTCGAACACTATCCCTCTCTTCAACGCTCGTTATTTTATAGTCCGCGCCTTCAAGCTCGCCAAGTATTTCTTTTGATTCCGCCTCATTTTTAATCTTAATTTCTTTATCATTCTTATGCGTCAAACTGGCTTCAAATAGATGTTTTCGAAGTGTGGCAAATTGCCCGATAATATTCCAAAATTCTTCAGGTTTAAACGCCAAAATTTCACGTTCTTTTTCAACAACAAGTCTCACGGCCACACTTTGCACGCGTCCTGCAGACAATCCATATCTAACTTTCGTCCATAACAAAGGAGAAAGTTCATAGCCAACCAATCGATCCAAAACGCGTCTTGCTTGTTGAGCATCAACCAAATGAGTATCTATTTCTCGTGGATTTTTTATAGCATCCAAAATCGCTTTTTCAGTAATTTCATGAAACACAATTCTCTTAATAGGCGTCTTCCCGGGCTTAACATCGAGGGCTTGGATCAAATGCCAGCCAATGGCTTCCCCTTCGCGATCTTCATCAGTTGCGATCCAAAGAACTTTCGCCTCTTTCATATAGTCCTTAATCTGCTTAATCGTTTTCTTCTTATCCACAGGAATTGTATATGTAGGCTCAAAATTGTGCTCAACATCAATGCTCATTTTTGACTTTGGCAAGTCACGAACATGCCCCATCGAAGCAATAACCGTATAATCTTTATCCAAAAATCGCGAGATTGTTTTCGCTTTTGTTGGAGATTCTACAATGACAAGATTTTTTCCCATACGAGTCTCATTGTTATCCGAAACAGCAAGATTAGTCAAATCACGCATCTACAAAAATTATTGACTTTTTGTCCAGATAAAGCGAAAATAACCTCCTGTAAAAATTCGTATAAACAATGGAAAGCCTAACATATACAGATGTAGACGGAAACGTCAAAACAGTAACGTTTGCGCCAAAAGACGAATCCTTGGATGAAATGGCAATAGCAGCAGAGCTTTTACCAAACATCAATTATAAAGATGGGGTAATTCTATATTTACTATTACAACAAGAAGAAATGTATGGGCTTGAAATAATTAAAAAAGGCGAAGGAAAAATAACAAAAAATGAAGTGTACGTCTTACTGAATCGTTTAGTTAAAAAGGGCTTATTAGAGAGCAGGACACAAGAAAACGCGCCCGGATCAGGAAAAGGACCGGACCGAATAATGTACAGAATAAAGGACGTATACAAACCAATGATACAGCTCTGGTTTTTATATAAAAAATTAATGGGAACTTTGATCGCAGACCCTAAATAATTCGATTTACAAGCCACTAAAATTGTGTCAGCGTTTAAATGGCTTATTTGAGCCATGCAAAATCAAAAACGGCTTGCACAAGCCAAATGCAAGAGTGGATTTTTAAAGCGAAACATAAAACTCAAAATATGGCTATAGCTAAACAAAAACTCTTGCAATCGGTTACGCGTTGCATATAATACCTTTGTCTTTAAATAAAATATTTTTTAACCATTCCACAATGACAAAACAGGATCTCGTCAACGCCATTGCAACAGAAGCAGGCGTGACAAAAAAAGCAGCAGGCGACATGCTTGCATCTCTCTTGAAGAATGTCACAAAATCTCTCAAGAAAGGCGAAACTGTAACAATCACAGGTTTCGGCACATTCCGCGTATCAGCAAGACGCGCACGCGTTGGTGTCAATCCACGCAATCCAGGACAAAAGATCAAGATCCCTGCAATGAAACTCCCAGCTTTCAAAGCCGGAAAATCATTGAAGGATGCAGTCCGATAGTCAACAAACAGGGACAGTCTTCGAAGAAGTCTGTCCCGTTCACATTAAAAAGGCTTCGAGCAATCGAAGCCTTTTTATGATCCGTAAGGCCAACTCTCGCTCCGAGCAATCGGGGCTCTTTTGTGTAAATAAATTTAAATATAAATTCAATTTTTGATAACAATTTTTTGAGCCGACTCAAAAAAATATTACGCAAATTTTAATTTATTTCATTGCATAGATTCCCGTCACGCGACGGATTTTCAAAGCAAAACCATGGACAAGTAAGCGTTTTTGAGATAGATTACTCATATGAAATCCCTTCTCGAACAACTTCGAGCTCGCATCATTCAAGAAATCGAATCTGCAAAGACACAAGATGAGCTCAAAAATATAGAAATAAAATATCTCGGAAGAAATGGCGAATTAACAATAATGTTAAAAGGCCTTAAAGATCTTTCCGCAGAAGAAAAACCCGTTATAGGCAAATTCGCCAACGAGGTAAAAATCGATATAGATAAAACGTTTAAAGGCAGAGCCGAAGTTCTTGAAGAAGAAAATCTCGCAAAAGCATGCAGTAATGATGATTTCGACACAACCATGCCGGGAACAAAGTTTAAAATGGGGCATCTGCATCCCCTTTTCCAAGTTCAACGCGATGTTGAAAGAATTTTTGGACAAATGGGATTTGCAGTTATAGACGGCCTCGAAATGGATAGCGAATATTACAATTTTGAAAGCCTCAATATTCCGGAAACCCACCCTGCGCGTGACATGCAAGACACATTCTTCATCAAAGACAAATATCACGATTTTCACAAAAGAATGGTTATGCGAACACACACGTCACCACTTCAAGTTCGCTCAATGGAAAAATATGGCGCACCACTTAGAATAATTGTTCCTGGACGCGTTTTTCGCTATGAAGCAACAGACGCATCGCACGACGCAACGTTTAATCAAGTTGAAGGAATGCTTATTGATAAAAATATTTCTCTCGCACATTTAAAAGGAGTTATGACCGAATTTTTGACTCGCTTATTTGGAAAACCTGTAAAAGTGCGTTTTCGCCCGGGCTATTTTCCTTTTGTTGAACCGGGAATCGAACTCGATCTTTCGTGTTTATTATGCGACGCAAAGGGTTGCCGCGTTTGCAAACACACCGGTTGGATGGAATTTATGGGCGCAGGAATGACGCATCCAAATGTGTTACGAGCCGGCGGAATCGATCCAAATATTTATCAAGGATGGGCGTTTGGTTTTGGACTTACACGCTTAACAATGATGAAATACAACATCGATGATATCCGCTTGCTTATGAGCGGAAACTTAAAATTCTTAAATCAATTCTAGATGAAAATCTCGTTAAATTGGCTAAGGGAATTCGTTGATATACCGGTAAATAAGAAAAAACCGACACTCAAAAATATTGTAGTCGGTTATGTCGAAAATATTGAAAAGCATCCAAACGCAGATAAATTAAACGTTGCTACGGTTGATATCGGAAATAAAAAATTACAAATCGTTTGCGGTGGTGTAAATTTAAAAGTAAACACTTATGTTCCGGTTGCGCTACCCGGAGCCATTTTGCCGGGAAATTTTGAAATAAAAATAAGTAAAATTCGCGGCATTGAATCTTTCGGAATGATTTGTCATTTATCAGAACTTGGACTCGCAAAAAAAGACGAAAGCCATGAAATAAGCATTATTAAAAAATATAATCCTGGAACCCCTTTTATAGATACATTAGATCTAAAAGGCTATAGCCCGGAGGAATTGGGATATTTGTTTACAACAAAAGTTGCTGAAGTTGAAAAAATAGAAAAGGAATGGGAAAAATTAGAAAACGTTGTAACTGGAAAACTTATTTCAATTAAAAAAATTGCAAGTTCAAAGCTTCACTATGAAGGACTCGTTGATATTGGAAGTGAAAAAATTACTTTAGTATTTGGATCAGTCCATAAACTTGAAGAGGGATGGATTTTGCCGATTGCACTCCCCGGCGCAAAACTTCCGGTCGGCGAAATCAAAGAAGTTGAAATGCATGGAGTGAAATCCCATGGCATGGTCGCAGAAGACAAAGAACTTGGCATAGAAAACAGCAAAACCGGCCTTACAATTTTTCCAAAGAATACTCCACTCGGAAAACCAATTGCTGAAATTTTAGGCTTAGATGACGTAATCTTCGAAATCGAAAATAAATCACTCACACATCGTCCGGATCTTTGGAGCCACTATGGAATCGCGCGCGAATTTGCAGTAATTCTTGGCACAAAACTTCGCAAAGCAACGCCAAAAGTAAAAATTCCATGGAAAGGTCAAAAAATGGAAGTTGAAGTGAAAAATAAAACACTCTGTCCAAGATATTGCGGAATTATTATAGAAAACGTAGACGTAAAACAATCTCCAGAATGGCTTGCTAAAAAGCTAAACGCCGTTGGACGAGGCACACACAACAACATAGTTGATGTCACAAATTACGTCACAGAAGAGCTCGGACAACCTCTTCACGCATTCGACATAAACAACATTTCTGAAAAAATAATCGTACGAACAGCCGAAGATAAAGAAAAAATCACAACTCTCGACAAAGAAAAAAGAATTTTATCTAAAGAAATGTTAGTTATCGCAGATAAAGAAAAGCCTCTCGCAATCGCAGGAGTTATGGGTGGAGAAAATTCCGGAATTACAGAAAAAACCAAAACGATATTCATAGAATCGGCAACTTTCAATGCCACGTCTGTCAGAAAAACGGGCACAAAACTCAACCTTCGCACAGAAGCCGTTCAAAGATTTGAAAAAAGCCTGGATCCGCTACTGGCAGAGCAAGGATTGCTTCGCGCTTGCGAATTAATTCTCCAAATTTGCCCAAAAGCCCGCCTAATCGGCCCAATCACAGACATCAAAAACTTCAATGATAAACCAGTGGAAGTCGAAATGAGCGTTTCAAAAACCTGTTCAAAAATCGGCGCGGAGATTTCTGCAAAAGAAATGATAAAGATTCTTGAACAACTTGAATTTAAAACAAAGATGAAGGGCAAAGATATAATAAAAGTCACAGTCCCATCATTCCGAGCAACAAAAGACGTTTCAATCGCAGAAGATCTTGTTGAAGAAGTGGCACGCATTTATGGATATGGCAAAATCGAACCAATTCTTCCAAATATTCCATCAAAACTCCCAATCGAAAATACAGAAAGAAGGCTTGAATATCGCGCACGCGACATCCTGTCTTTTGGCTTAGGATTCACGGAAGTTCAAACTTATTCATTTTATGGAAAACGCGAAATCGCAAACGCAAAACTACCACAAGAACTACATGTCGAACTCGAAAATCACCTTTCCGAAGATCAAACACATATCCGAACAAGCTTAATTCCAAATATGCTAAAAGCTGTTGAGCAAAACATAAAATCATTCAACGAATTTAAAATTTACGAAATCGGACACACGTTTATCGAACATAAAAGCTTTTTTCCAATTGAAGAAAATTACATCTGCGGAATAGTTGTTGAAAATAAAAAAACCGCAAAAAATAAAGAACTTTTTTATGACGCGAAAGGCGCACTTGAGGCTTTCTTAAGCGCTTTCGGCTCAACTAAATTAATAGCTGAAAAAAATACATCACATCACTCATATACAAACCCTGCAAAATGTATTTCGTATAAAACCACTGATGAAAATGCAATTGAAATCGCAAGCGTTTACGAACTTAGCCCGGTTGTCCTGAAAAATTTTGGCTTGGAAGAAGTAAAAATTGCATGTTTCGAAGTCAACTTCACAAGGCTTACGCAGCTCAATACTCAGAAAAAAACCTATACTCCTCTTCCAAAATTTCCTGAAATAAAAATCGATATTTCTATAATTTTTCCTAAATCAAAAACCGTAGAAGAAATTGAAGAAATAATAAAATCTTCAGGTGCAAAATATATAACAAACGTTGAGCTTTTTGATGTATTTATAGATAAAAGCATTGGTGAAAATATGCGAGCACTGGCATTCAAAATAACACTTAGATCAGACGAAAAAACGCTTACACTCGAAGAAATGGCAGAAGACCAAAAGAAAATTTTCGAAGCTATGAAATCAAACGGCGGAGTAATTCGCGGAACATAAAACTTTTAACTTTGAAAAAACTACACACAGAAAAAATCCATCTGAAAATAATTCACGCGCTCATTTTTGCAATCAAAGCATTCGTATCTTTGTTTATTGCGGGAATCATTTTATTCTTCCTATTGATAGCTATTTTCTCGATCGGCTTGCCAAATGTAAAAGATGTACAAAGTCTATCGCCAACTCTTTCAACTGAAATTTTTGATAGAAACGGAGTCTCTTTATACTCAATTTTCGGCGAAGAAAACCGCAAATACACAGATTACGAAAAAATTTCACCGTATGTTGTAAACGCAACAATAAGCATCGAGGATGAAAGCTTCTGGAATCACAAAGGCTTTGACATGGGTGGAATCGCACAAGCGATATTGCACGAATTCACGGGCTTAGGAGCCCAACGCGGCGGCTCAACTCTCACACAACAATATGTAAAAAACTTTTTCTTATCGCGTGAAAGAAGTTATACAAGAAAATTAAAAGAATTAATTTTAGCCGTTCGCCTTGAGCAATATTATCCAAAACAAAAAATTCTTGAACTATATTTAAATCAAATTCCATACGGCAATAACGCATATGGAATCGGAAAAGCTGCGGAAATTTATTTTAACAAAACGCCGGACCAACTGACGCTTGGCGAAAGCGCGCTTTTGGCTTCCCTACCACAGCTTCCAAGTTATTATAATCCTTATGGCGAACATAAACTTTCAACTTTAACAAAAATTTTCACACCCGAAGAAATTGAAAATAGAAACATAAAAACTGAAGCGGATTTAAAAGATAATGAATTCAACAGAGGCCTAATCGGAAAAACGTACGACCTCGATGCAACTCATAAATTATATGTTCAAGGCCGTGCAGACATCATTTTAAGACGCATGGTTGAACTTGGATATATCACTCCATTTGAAAAAAATGCGGCATGGCAAGAAACGCAAAAAATCGCTTTCAATCCAATGAAAAATATCATAAAAGCACCTCATTTTGTTTTTTACGTTAAAGAGCTTTTGGAACAAAAGTATGGAAAAGAAATAATGGAACAAAGCGGTTTAAAAGTTTATACGACTCTTGATTGGACGATCCAAGAAGCCGCAGAAAAAGCCATAGATGCACGCGCAAAAGACAACGAAAAACTCAAAGTTTCAAATAGTGCGTTAATCGCAACCGATCCAAAAAAAGGCCAAATTCTCGCAATGGTTGGCTCACGCGATTATTTTAATGATGACATAGACGGCAAGGTTAACGTAGCAACGCACAAACGTCTTCCGGGTTCATCTTTCAAACCAATTGTATACGCACAAGCATTTTTAAACAGATACAGCCCATCAACGGTATTATACGATGTCCCGACGAAAATCGGTCCGGACAAGCCATCGAACTTTGACGGCAAATGGATGGGACCTGTAAGCATACGACAAGCACTCGGAAAATCCCGAAACATCCCCGCGATTAAAGCTTATTTCTTAGCCGGCGAACAAAAACAAATTATTGATTTAGCGACACAACTCGGCATCACGACTCTCGACCAAAATCACGATTATGGCTACCCTCTCGCAATCGGAGCAGGTGAAGTAACGATGATGGAGATGGCAACCGCATATGGAACTTTTGCAACAGGCGGCTATCGCCAAGATCTTTATCCAATTTTAAAAATTGAAAATGCAAAAGGCGACATAATTGAAGAATGGAAAGATAAAGAACCAAAAGAAGCATTAGATACGCAAGTTGCATATTTAATAAATAGCATTTTATCAGACAGATCAGTTAATGTAGGAACAAATCTCAATATCGACGGACATGTAAACGCCGCAAAAACAGGAACTTCAACGAATAAAACAAAATCAAAAGGTACGGCATATCCTGTCGATCTTTGGACCATCGGATATACACCAAGTTACGTTGTCGCGGTTTGGTCTGGAAACAGCGATGGATCTGCAACCTCGTATTCAGCGGATGGCTATACGGTTTCAGCACCAATTTGGAAAGAAGTAATGAGCTTTATTTTAAAAGATAAAACCGATGAACAATTCTTGCCACCGTCCGGAATAAAACACGTCGCAATCAGCACACTTTCCGGACTTTTACCTTCAAATCAAACTCCTTCAAACAAAATAAAGAACGAAATTTTCGCAAGTTTTGCAGTCCCAACAGAAATTGATAATTCCATTTATGAGCTTGAAGTAGACACGAAAACAAATAAAATTGCGACTGAATTTTGCCCTAAAGAAATTGTGGAAAAACGATTATTTCAGAGCCACAAAGACCCGATCTCAAATCCGGCATGGGAGCAAGGAATCCAAGATTGGATCGCAATAATGCAAAAAAATCCGGCGGATCCAAGTCTAAATCTGCCACCTCCAACGGATCCAAACGCGCCGGTGCCAGAAGCCCCTACTGATCCAGCCGCACCACAAGCTCCAACAGTTCTCAGCACACCCCCAACGGAAACATGCGACGTTCACACGATAACATCCGAAAATCGCAAACCAACAGTATCAATTCTCTATCCTACCGCATACAGCGAAGTAAGCGGCAATATAGACATAGAAATATCTTACACAGCACCACTTGGCGTTGATGTAATCGAATATTATTTTGATGGAATGTTACGCCGTGCAGACACAATGGGCGCAAATCGCATTTCACTCAAAGTTCCGAAATATTCAAATCCGGGAGAAAAATATTTGATTTCAGTGAAAGTTCACGATAAATTAGGATACACAGCAGAATCAGCCGTTGAAATAAGGCTAAAAGGAGAGGCTCCAAACGTAATTTTCCCGCAACCCGAGCCAATTCCTTTATTCAATCCATAAAATTCGGGATGTAGCGCAGTTGGTAGCGCGCAGCGTTCGGGACGCTGAGGCCCCCGGTTCGAATCCGAGCATCCCGACCAAATAGCGCAGAGGTAGCCGCTCCAGAGCGGAGATTTTGCCGAATTCTTGAGGCAAATCGGAGCGCAGGACTCTGAAGCGAAAATAAGTCGAGCAAAGCGAAGATTATTTTTGCTGAAGAGAGGCTAACAAAAATTTATCCACCATCATTGACTTCTCAAATTCCGCGTAATAAAATCAAAACGTTATCACGATGAGAGGCTAAGTTTAAGGGAACGTCCTTAATCCACATGCCTCTCGCTTTTATATTCAAGAAAACTTTTTTGATCAGCAATATAAAAACAATATTTTAAAAATTTTCTAAATAAAGAAGAATACTGATTCCTGTTTGGAACTCCAATCGCCAATAATTTGCCTCTTTGCTTTAAACATTCAATCAAACAATGGAAATCACCATCCCCGCTCACGATTACAGCTTTATCAAAATTTGCATATTCCAACATACAATGCAAAATTAATTCCCCGTCACAATTACCCTTAATAATGCCATTTTTATATTTTAAAATCGGTTTAAAAACCAAAATATACCCAACGCGCCTCAAATAAGCATAAAATTTCTTATTTTCAGGTAAATACCCCATAAATATAAACGCCTTTTGGACGTGATATTTATGCCACAAATAGACTCTGAACTTTTCAAAATCCAGCTTCCACCCGGCGCTTTTAATTGCAAGTTTTAAATTCTGACTATCTATAAACGCATAAATTTTCACGCACACATAAAATCACATCGACATGAAAATCATCTAAATTTTTAATGAAAAATTCCTAAATTAAATCAAAACATCATGCCGGTGGAGCAACGGTCGCCAATGCCGCCCCTGAAATACCATGACTAGTGTTGCAATTAACTAAAGTATCAAGGTTGCTAACTGTAAATCCTCTCAACATAGACCTACCCCTTTCATCACCATGATTTGCGTCAATAAGTACCTGCAAAGCCCTAAAAACATCACTTGGACTCAAAAGGCGGGTTAAATACGCATCATGCACAGTTCTATCTTTAATGCGTTGACCGCGGTCAGCCTTACCGCCAAGTAAGTTCATAATAGAGACCATTTGTTCCACACCCCTATGCATGTCAGGGAACATCGGGAATGCAATTTCAACATTAGGCACAATATCTCCTTCCAAAACACGAACAACGGAATCTCTTGAAACATCACGACGCCTATTAAGGTCTAAAGTTAAATCTTGCTGCCAAACATCAGCTTCAACTCCAAGATTTTGGTATTCTTTTAATTTATTAGGATCAGAACTTGATAAAACCATTTCAACGGCAGGATCCTCAACGCCGGCAATAAGGTCTTTAAATCCGGAACTAAAAATCTCTCTTACAATATGCAAGTCTGTACCGGTTCCAACTTTTGCAGTTACTCTTTGTAATTTCCCCCTAATACCACCCAAACCAGCTATCAAATCAGGTATACTAATTCTTGGCTCACAATCATCTAACCATTGAAACGGAGTAACTAAATTTTGCTTTCCGGGAAAATTGCTTATTGGTTTACTGCCTCTACCTATGCCGATTCCGATACCCTTTAAAGCATTTGGCGTGCTTGTACGCAATGCAAAGTCGTAGAGAGCCCTTGGTCCATAAGCCGCTCTGTCATGCGTTATAACAAAATCTCTTCTATCTATACCTTGTTTCCCCATAGAATATTTTTTTACAATATAGGAGATGAATTATATTAAACTCCACTCAACCTGTCAAATTTTTCGCACTTTCTCAAACCCTAAATAAAAAATTCCGGCTATCAAGGCTGTTCCAAGTTGAAGCACTCCCATCGCTTGCAAAAATATTGCAGGAAATTTAAAAAAATTAACAAAGACTAAAGCAATTGAAAACAAAAATGCGGTTTTAAGTAACGCACTCATCCCAAACGACCAATAATTCATCCATTTCTTAATCAAAAAATACCTTATCCCCATCACAAAAATCGCATTGGCAAGCCAGATAAAAGGCGCAAAAATCAAAACATAATAAGTCAGTGGCCCAAACAAAATTCCACGGAGCAAAACGGCCAACGAAGGTAAGATAACAATCGGAATCAGCCTCCCACCTTTAAAATTCATAGCCACATAAATCAAAACAAAATTGACTATCACTCCAACAACAATTTGCGGATGCGCAAATAGCAAAGGCACAGCAACCATAATCACGTTCGCGATAAAATACTTTAAATCCGCGGCAGAAAACGCGCTACTCCCAACAAAATCATGCGCATAAACAGCTTTTAGTGTTTTAATCATAAAAAATTGTATAATGTATTAAGACAAACCAATTTTATCAATCGAAGAAGTATTAAGTCTGTTAAAAAATAAGGGTGACAAAGTTTTAACCGTCCAAATCGCACCTGCGGTTCGCGTTTCAATCGGCGAATATCTTGGCTATGAACCAGGCACAAACGTAATTAAAAATTTGATCGGCGCACTTCGCCAAATGGGTTTTGATTATGTTTTTGATACAAATCTTGGCGCGGATATAACGATTATGGAAGAAGCAAATGAACTCGTTTATCGCCTTACAAAAAACAAAAACCTACCAATGTTTACAACGTGTTGCCCAACCTGGTATACATACATCGAACGTCTTTATCCGGAATTAATTCCGCATCTTTCAACTGTAAAATCACCACAAGCAATTCTTGCAAGTATTGTAAAAACTTATTTCGCAGAAAAAAATAAAATTCCTTTAGAAAGGCTTGTGCACGTCGTTATCGCCCCGTGTGAAATGAAAAAAGAAGAAGCAAAAAAACCTGATTTATGGGTTCATAAAGATATTCCAAATCTCGATTATGTTCTAACGACAAAAGAAACCGTCGAACTTATTAATACGTTAAAAATAGACTTCAAAGCCGCGGGAGAAAATGCGCAAAACCCACAATCGCTCGAATTTGATTCCCCTCTTGGCCTTGCATCCGGCGCAGGCGCAATCTTTGGCACAACCGGCGGAGTCATGGAAGCCGCACTCCGAACCGCATATTTCTTTTTAACCGGAAAAAATCTACAAAAATTCGAAATTCAAGGAATCAGAAATACCGAATTCAAGCGCGAAGGCAAGCTAACAATCGGTGGTCACAAACTTAATATTTTAACGGTAAATTCCTTAAAAGAAATCACGCCAATCTTAAACGAACTCAAGCAAACCGGCAAAAGCAAATATCACTTTATTGAAGTTATGAACTGCCCAAAAGGTTGCATCGGTGGCACAGGTCAATGGACAAATGATCAAGAAATTCTCGCAAAACGCAGAAACGCACTATTTGCATACGACAAAGAACACAAATACCGCACTTCTCATGATAATGAATTTGTAAAACAACTTTATAAAGAATATTTTGGAAAGCTTGGTAGTAAAAAAGCCCACGAAATTCTCCACGCAAAGTATATTGATCGTAGCGAAGAAGAATCGGAAAATTTTACTTGCCAGTGGCCGTAGAATTTTTGCCTTTCATTTTAGTGTAAAGAAAAAGTGGCTTGTCCTTTTTTTCTTCTTTCCAATCAGGTAAAAAGAATGAATTACAAAGTATTTTCGTACCTGGTCGAAGCTCTTTTTCAAACTTTTTTTGAAACTTTTTCATCAAATGTGTAATCTGATAAACAATCACCAAATCATAAGGCGAAAAGTCTCTTTTCCAAAAATTTACAAAGTGAATAAACGCCTTTCCTTGAAGACCGGCTCTTCTTATATTCCTGCGTGACATCCAAACAAGAATCGGATTTATCTCAAACCCATGCGCTTCCGCACCTGCTTTCGCAAAAGCGATAACAATCCTTCCATCGCCTGATCCAACATCAAGAATTTTCTGCCCGCGTTTCATTCCTGCAAATTTCACCATCTTCAAAACGTTTTTATCAGTCGTCGGCAGATACGGTGCACCACTTGAAACATAGTAAAGTAAAATAAGAGTAATAATCAAAACCAGCACATTCGCCACAATTATAAGCATTTTATTTTGTTTTATTAATTAATATTTTTTACACGCCAATTGTCCACAAGCCGCATCTATATCAGTCCCAAATCGAAATCTTTCCGTCACCGTAACGCCTTTACTCACCAAAAAATCCTTAAAAATTTTTATATGATTTCCGGAAGAGGGTTTAAAAACTCCGGTCGGATTATAATTTATCAAATTCACAAAATACAAAGGTCGCGCCATTAATTTTGCAAGTTTAATCGCACATTCTTCCGTATCATTCACTCCACTCAACATAATATATTCAAACATCACTCGCCTATTTGTTTTTTTAACATAATAATTAACGGCATCCAGAAGCTCATTAATAGTATATTTCCGAGCGATTGGCATTAATTTTTTTCGAAGTTCGTCATCCGGCGCGTGAAAAGAAATTGCCAAATTAACCTGCATTTTTTCATCAGCAAATTTCTTTATATTCTCAACAATTCCAGCCGTCGAAATCGAAATATGCCTTATCGCAAGACCAAAAGCATTTTGATCATTCAATAATTTCACAGCCGCAAGAACGTTATCGTAATTTAAAAGTGGCTCACCCATGCCCATAAAAACAATATTTCTGATTTTCGCGCCTTCTTTTTTTAAAAGTCTCGCCCAAAAAATAACCTGTTCCAAAATTTCATAAGTGGTTAAATCACGCGTAAATCCCAACTTGCCGGTTGCACAAAATTCACACGCAAGCGGACATCCAACTTGCGAAGAAACACAAACTGTATTACGTCCTTTTAGGCTTTCCTTGACGCTCCCTTCGGTCGCGCCGGAATTTTCGGTCGCGCCTTCATCTTCAAAATCAAAATCATCGCCATTTTCTTGCACTTTTAAAACCCCCTGCCCTCCGGTTCCATGCCCATGTCGCATCAAAACCGTTTCAACTTTCGCACCATCCGCAAGCGTTATCAAAGCCTTTTCAGATCTTCCATCTTTTGAAATATTCATTTGCGCAGTAATGCTTAAATCGCACCTATCAGCCAAAACATCACGCAAGCTTAAAGAAAGATTTGTAACCTCATGCCAAGTTTCTTTAAATTCTTGAAAAAGCGCTTTTTTAACCTGATTCATTCGAAACGCAGGCTCGTTTTTCAAAATTTCATTTAATGCACTCAAATTCATAATTGTATATTATAATAAAAGCATGAAAATAACGAGCTCGGCATTTGAACACAACAAACCAATTCCCGAGAAATACACATGCAAAGGCGAAGGCATTAATCCTCCACTCACAATTTCAGATACACCAGCAAATACTCAAAGTCTCGTTTTAATCATTGATGACCCGGACGCCCCAATCGGCTTATGGACGCACTGGACAGCCTGGAACATTGATCCAAAAACCACGGAAATAAAAGAAAATTCAACCCCCACAGGCGCAATCGAAGGCATAACGAGCGCCAAAACAAACGGCTGGCATCCACCATGCCCACCATCCGGCGCTCACAGATATTTTTTCAAAATTTTCGCACTGGATACGCGCCTCAATCTTCCGACATCAACAAATCCCGACCAATTAAAATCCGCAATGCAAAGCCACGTTCTCGCTCAAGCAGAACTCATCGGCTTATTTTCGCATTAATTATTTCCTCGCTCTTATAATCTGATTTATCCAAACCTCCCCGTTATATACGAACTTCTCTTCTTCAAGCCTGAAAAACGCACTATCAAGTGCCTCCTTCACCTGTTCCGGAATATGATAATAGGACTCGATGCAAATTTCTCCATGATGTTTTATTTTTAATTTCGGTGCCTTTCTTTGATTAACATTTGTAAAAATAAAAATCCCACCGGTCTTTAAAACTCGATAGCATTCTTCAAAAAATGCGTCCAATTTTTTCATATGTACAATCACAAACGGCGCAATCACAACATCAAATTTTCCGCTTTCAAAAGGCATTTTTCGCACATCCCCTTTAACTACTTCAACACCAGAATTTTTCTTACGCACAATTTCAATCATCTTCTCGGAAATATCAATCGCCGTAATATTTGCCTCAAGATTTTTAAGCCTACTAATAATACGTCCGCTCCCGCACCCGGCATCAAGCAGGTTTTTACCTTTTAAAAACCCCGTATCACCAAGTCCGTTAATCATTTCCATCAAAACACCCTCTTCAAATTCATCTAAAGATTGATAGCTTTTCGCAGTTGCATATTCTTCCGCATACAAATCATACCCCTCTTCAGGTGCATACAGCTTCGAACGCAATTTGGATTTATAACTCATGCAAATATTCTACACCTTAATCGCGAAGCCCGCTTCTTCCACTATAAAGAGGTTGTAATCCCAGCGTTCTTTTTGCTCCTTTTTGGACCCTACCGGAAATATGAGAAGTTCGTTCTCTAGGTGGAATAGCACTAAAACTGCCATCTAAAACGCTCGCAACCCGCTTAAGACAATTCTTACACGTTAAACCAACACAAGTATGTACGGAATCAGCTTGTTTTTTTTCAACCGCTTTCAAGCTGCCAGGACTTAGAACTCCTTAATTACAAACCACGCATCCTAAAGTTTTCATATAATGATTTATTTTAATTATAAGAAATCATCTTAACGCTTAAACTGCGCTTTAGTCAACTTTTTAACTATTATGTTAAAATACAACCATGTACCCTGTAGTAACCTTAAAACCCCGCAAAGAAACCAACGTAATTTTCCGCCATCCTTGGGTTTTTTCCGGCGCTATTGAAAAAATTGATGAAACCATCACAAACGGCGCGCTTGTTTATATCAAAAACGCCAACGGTAGCATAATAGGCACGGGAACATATTCTGAAAATTCCATGATCGCTGTGCGAATTTTTGATTTCAATCAGACTGAAATAAATCTCGATTGGATTAAAAATCAAATAACAATAGCAAACGAAAAACGCATACTTCTTGGGTATGGCCCAAAAACAGAAACAACAGGATATCGGCTTATCTTCGGCGAATCTGACAATATGCCCGGGCTCGTTATCGACCGCTATGGCAATGTTTTTGTTCTTCAAATTTCAACGCCCGGCACAGAAAATTTACGCGACTTAATCAAGCAAGCACTTATTGATTTATATAATCCAGAAGCCATAATTGAAAAATCAGGAATGCCAACTCGCAAGGAAGAAAACATGGAAGAAGCACATGAAATTTTATACGGCGAACTTGAAAATCAAAACGAAATCGAATTCAAAGAAAACGGTCACAAATTTATTTCCGATCCAATTAATGGCCAAAAAACAGGATATTTTCTCGATCAAAAAGACCTCCGTGCAAAAATCGGAACACATTCAAAAGACAAAAAAATCCTCAATCTTTTTTCATATTCAGGCGCATCCGGAATATATGCAATGAAAGGAGGTGCAAGCTCTGTTCACAACGTAGACAGCTCTGATTTAGCGCTTCTCCTCTGCGAAAAACACGCCAAACTCAATAAAATAAAATCAAAAGATTTCACAACTGAAAACGCGGATATTTTTAATTACATGCCGGAAAAAGATACAAATTTATATGATATGGTAATTATGGACCCACCAGCTTTAATCAAGTCCAATAAAGACATTCAACAAGGCCAAAAAGCCTATCACTTCCTCAATCGCGGCGCACTTCGACTAGTCAAAAACAACGGAATCTTCGTCACATCAAGCTGTTCTCATTATATGAATGAAGAAGATTTTTCATATATGCTCAGACGCGCATCGGTTCAAAATAACACAAGCCTTTCAATATTAAATATCATTCGTCAGGCACCAGATCATCCCCTTTCCGTCTATTTTCCTGAGTCATCTTATCTAAAAACTTTTATTTGCCTGGTTAAAAAATAAAATCGCAAAAAATATAAACTATGATCGACCAAATCCTCAAAAAATATGAATCTCTCGGACTTGAAATAGAGCGTTCCTGCGCTTCCATGTGCCAAAAACTCACAAACCATCCATGTCTTCCAAAATGTTCCGATGAAGTCGTTTGTTGCAAACAAATTTTCCCATTATGCTTCATTGAAGCTTATTATATTTCAATTGGTGTAAAAAAATTGGACAGATCGGTTCGTCGTGACCTTGAAAGACATGCGGAAAAATCACAAAACGCATTAATCAAAAAAATCACCGAATTTAATTCAAAATCAG
Source organism: Candidatus Peregrinibacteria bacterium GW2011_GWC2_39_14 (assembly GCA_000993595.1). Taxonomy (GTDB): domain Bacteria; phylum Patescibacteriota; class Gracilibacteria; order UBA1369; family UBA12463; genus UBA12463. The sequence continues at coordinate 65,018 of LBWJ01000010.1, forward strand.
ACGCATCAATTATTCAATCTGTTTACGCAAACACCGATTATGAAACCCATAATTCAGCTCAACAATCCATAACGAAATTCCTTCATTCTCAAAAAACCGATTGCCCGTTTTTACACGAAAATCTTTGCCAAATTTATACTCATAGAAACATAGATTGCAGAATTCACGGATTTGCATATGACAAAAATACAAACGAAATTCTCGGGTGTCATCGTCACAAAGAAATCTTCACGGGCGAAAATAGAAAAAAATTCGAATCCGAAGCCGTTCCGCATAATTTTATGTATAAAGAGAAAATCAACCTTGACGCAAGCTCAATTTTTTACCTCACCGGAGATGAAAAATACAGGTCAGTTCGCTATCTCACAACACCATTTATGCCTATCCTAAGGGATTATTCAACTTTTGACTGGAATAAATTTTTCACATCTAAGCTCCCGCCTGAAAATCTTGAGCTCAACTCGTATTCACTTGTGTTTGATTTAGAAGTATAATTAACACAATATTTCTTAACCTAAAAAACATGGAAGGATATTGCGTAAAATGCAAAGCAAAAAGAGAAATGCTTGGAGCGGAAGAAGTAAAATTCGGCAAAAAAGGCCGAAAAGCTATGAAAGGAAAATGCGCGAAATGTAGCACAGGAATGTACAAGATTCTCCCAATGAAATAGTAGATAGAGTGCTAAAGCTTTTAGCACTCTTCCACTCTGTCATTAATACTTAGTAATTTTTTAGCTATGGACATAGCGCCCTTCATTAGAGACATTCCCGATTTCCCAAAAAAAGGAATCATATTTAAAGACATCACTCCTCTCCTCGCAGAACCAAAGGCTTTTGAAGAAGTTATTAATCAATTTTGCGATTTTGCAAAACAAATAAACGCACAAGTGATTTCCGGAATCGAATCACGCGGATTTATTTTTGGCGCAGCAGTCGCCTATAAGCTTGGTTTAAAATTCGTTCCAATTCGCAAAAAAGGCAAACTCCCATATCAAGTTGTTTCCGAAAGTTATGACCTTGAATATGGCTCAAGCACAATCGAAATGCACACAGACGCCATAAAAAAAGATGAACAAGTTTTACTCGTCGATGACCTTCTTGCAACAGGTGGTACAATGAAAGCCGCATGCAATCTCATTGAAAAACAAGGTGGAAAAGTCGCAGGAATCGCATTTGTAATCGACCTCGCATTTTTAAAAGGCGCAGAAAAATTGAAACCACATAAAATTTTTAGCTTATTAAAATATGATTAAAAAAACTGTGGGAAAAACCGCGAACCTCGCAAAAATCGCAGTAATTGGCGGTTCCGGCTTTTATGACCTTATCAAAAATCCCAAATGGATTGAAATCAAAACTCCATACGGAAAAACAAGTGACAAAATCGCAATCGGCAAAATCGCAAATCAAACCGTAGCATTTTTACCGCGTCATGGAAAAGCTCATCACCTTCCTCCACATAAAATCAATTACAGGGCCAATCTTTGGGCTTTAAAAAGCATTGGAGTTAAACAAATCATTGCTCCATGCGCATGCGGAAGTCTTCAAGAAAACATCAAACCGGGTGAGTTCGTTATTTGCGACCAATTTGTTGATCGCACAAAAAGTCGAGCAGATACATTTTTCGAAGGACCACATGTTGCACACGTTTCTGCAGCAGCACCATATTGCCCTTCCATACGCGATCTTTTATACAAATCATGCTTAAAAAATAAAATCAAAACACACAAAACCGGCACGGTTGTAGTAATCGAAGGCCCACGCTATTCAACAAAATCCGAAAGCCGTTGGTTCTCCTCACAAGGCTGGGAAGTCATCAATATGACTCAATACCCTGAATGCATTTTGGCTCGCGAACTTGAAATGTGTTATGCGAATATTGCGCTTATTACAGACTATGACGCAGGCTTAGAAGGCAATAAAAATATAAAACCTGTCACGAGCGCAGAAGTCCTCCGCGTTTTCAAACAAAACAACGAAAAGGTTAAAAAAGTTGTTATTGAGGCCATAAAAAACATCGATAAAATTCACTCAAATTCTTGCGACTGCAATAGCGCCATGAAAGACGCATTTTTATCATAAAAGACCGCCCGGATTTTTCCGAACGGCCTCTATTTGCAATTTGAACTTTGAAACTTTTACCTTGAAATTTATTTTGGATTTTGTGCTTCTGATTTCGAATTTTATTTAGCCTCATTCATTTCGATCAACTTCGCCACAATCTTCGAAACTTCCGCACGAGTTATACGTCCCTCCGGCACAAACGCACCATCTTGATAACCACTAATAATATTATTAACCGTGGCATAGTTAAGATATGGCATATACCAAGCACCGCGATCAATGTCTATAAACGCAGCCTCAACGTCAACAGCAAGCTTTGTTCCTGCAGCGGCAAGAACCATCTTAATAGCTTCCGCGCGAGTTACAAAGTCATCAGGTTTAAAAAGCCTGTTATCAGAAGCACCTTTAACAATGCCTTTTTCGTAAGCGAATTTAACATACGGCGCATACCATTTACTAAATTTCACATCGATAAACGGCGTATTTGTTTCGCCGGGAATGTCGGAATAAAAAGACGTTGTAACGATCTTTGTAAGCTCGGCACGTGTAACAAAACCTTCCGGATCAAATTGAGCCTCGGCCTTTCCCGTCAATACTCCTCTTTCGGCAAGAACTTTAATATATTCACTTGCCCAATATGAAGAAGGAACATCTTTAAATACAATTACCTTATTCGTAATACGTGAAATTGCATTTTTTTGCTTCGCAGTTTCAAGAACCGTTTCTTTAGCTATCTTATCAGCCAATTTTGCTTCTTCAGCTTTTTTATTAATCTCTATCTGTGCCTTTTCCGTAATTGAAAGATCGGTTGCAATATAACCGCCTCCACTTCCGGAAGGAGCAGAGTCGTTGTCTGTAACGGTTGCACTCACACTACCAATCAAAATCCCGTTATAATCACCATCTAAACTTGTAGCAGAATGCGTAATAACTGAAACTTCAGATCCTTCATAGGTCGCATCATCAACGGCTGTAACGGTAACTGTCTGAGGAGTGTTCCAGTTCCCCGTTGTAAATGACAATGAAGTTGGAGAAACGATCACGTCAGCACCAACGCTTACCGCAACGGTAACTGTTGCAGAAGGCAAAGCATCTAGAACAACGGCATATGTATCGGTAGCGCCACCTTCGGTAGCTTCCGTTGAACCACTCGATTCCGTAACGGTAACGCCTTTAACAGCTGCAGCCACGGGCGTTGCTGTAACCGGTCCGCTCGCAGAAGATTCAGCATCTCCGGAACTAACAGCGGAAACTTTAAAATAATAAGCCGTATCGTTTGTAAGAGAACTAATCGTGTAATTTGTTGATGTCGTCTCGTTCAAATAAGGATAAACGTCTCCCGACTTTTGATAAACATAATATTTTGAAGCACCGGAAACAGCATCCCAAGTCAGTGTAACACTTGCATCGCCGGCAGCAGCTTCAAGATTTGAAGGTGCATCAGGAGCATTTTCACCCGTTGGCAACATTGGAGCAAATGCCGAGAAGTGAGTTGTGGATGCGGTTAAAGTAACAGCAGACGTTTCATCAAGCTCAGCTATCGTTGCGGCAGACGCAGGATTTAACGTTGCAACAGTTGAAAGAGCGACCCAGTTATTAGCCGTATCGTCCCATGAATATATTTCTATTCGACTAGCTTCAGCGATAGTGTCAACGTTCTCATCAATCAAATCTTGTCTTGAAAGAGTAAACTCAATCGTTGCCTCTCCTTCAAGATTTTTAACATCCTGATTTGACTCATTTTTAGCTGTAATTTCTTTTGCGGTACCAACGAGTTTCGTTCTCGAGGTAACGGGAACATTTGTTGTATTTTTAACCTCAACCGTACCGGCCGTTGCACCGGTACCAAGAGCATTTTTCGGAACATTAACTTTAATACCTGTTCCGTTCACCACTCCACCGTCCGATGGAATAATGGGCTCATTTTTAAGTTGCGGATTAAACCCAACATCTTGAGCGAGTGTAACATTCACTCCCGTTGCAGGAGCCGTAATCGACGCTCTGTCGGAATAGTATCCATCGTGTCCTGCCATAACAGTCCAATCTCCGGCCGTAACGTTTAATGTATAAGTACCATCGGCATTAGACATTGCAAACGCATGTCCACCGGAACCATTTTCAGCCCAAACTCTTGCGCCTGATGCGGCGGAACTTGTTGGATAATAAATTATACCTGTAATCGTATCTGATGCCGACGTAAGAGCCAAAGAGATATTGGTTATATCCTCATCACTAACCGTTGTCTCGGTTTTTCCTCCAATATATCCGGGCTTATCAACTCCAATATCATAAGTCCCATTTTTTAATTTAAATGAAAATGTCCCATCATTATTAACGGGAGATCCACCACCTCCATTTTGTCCACCGGCCCATATCCATGCACCAACAACATTGTCTCCCGTAACGGTGCCTGAAACAGTTTGATAACCGATCAAAGAATATTCAATAATTCCGTCATTTGCCGTTCCACTCGATTCTGTAAATGAACCGACACTATTTATCGTTACGGATTCCGGCTCCCCAAGAGGACCAAATCCGGGGATATTTCCATGAACGTAAAGCGTATTTGACCCTGAAGAAGGGCGCCTAACATCAATTTGATATTCTTTATACAAGGCATCTCCGGATGCAACGTTTATATTCGAAAACGACCCGGTTTGACTTGTGGGATCATCCGCTCCAACAAAAGCATCATTAAAAAGACTTGCGGGAGAAATGCGTACTGTGATTGTAGACGTAACAATTGTTACATTGTGAGTTGCATCGGCACTTGTTGCTCCCAAGCTTGCTTTATAAACGTCTCCCGAACCCGGAAGCCCAACATGAATATATCGATTATTCCCATCCGGAAGCGTAAGAGAGTAGGCTCCACTCGAATCCGTTCCACCACTCGCAACGCCCTGTCCCCACTCACTCTCCGTTATATAAACAAAAGCATTTTGCAAAACATTTCCGTTCTTCGTAACAACGCCGGACACGGCATGAAAGCTCGATGAAGAAACGACAAAGTTGACGGTCGGATGCTCCGAAGAGCTAACGTTTATACCTGTATATTCTCCAAGATATCCATACCGCTTGGCATTTGCACCAACATGATAATTGGATCCTTCTTGAACATACATCTTAAAATAACCATCACTATTAGTCATAGAATTCCCTCCTCCGGAACCACCTTCTCTCCATGCGTAAATGCTTGAATTTGAAAGTCCGGCACCGTTTGCATCTTTAACATAACCCTCAATAAAATCGGATGGAGGAGCGATAACAATATTAGGGCCTTTATCCGGTTGATCAATCGCATATGTGTCATCGACCTCGACGCTCACTTCAATTGGATATTGTATATTTGAACCACCGACACCAACCTTCCAAACGCCGGGAGTTACATAAAGCGTAAACGTATTATCATCACTAACTTGTGTGCCCGTTCCTCTTCCATTATCCCTTGGTTGATAAGCCCAAACCCAAAGCATGCCCCTTTCATCATCTCCAAATGAACCCGAAGGCTTTGTAATTGTACCAACGATCTTATGCGTTGCGGAAGTATAAGTAAAATTTTGCCCTATAATATTTTCACCATTAACGGTCACCGTTAAAGCATCCGGATCAACAAATTGCGAAGCGGAAACGGCAGTTCCACCTTTATCCGGCGGAATATGGGATTCTATGCGATAAATACCTGCCGTTGAAACGCCAACTGTATAATCAGAAGTACATTCCGAATTTGTTGTCACAAAAATTGGTTGTGTAAATTTAAATCCTTCCGAACCAAAATCCACCTGTTGAGGTGATGGAAAAACAACAACTTGTTTATTTTGTCCGGCGCTTGTACAGCTTGACCCAAGAGTAATCGTACCGGAAATTGTCCTATAACTTGCAGGAATAAATATATTTCTCGTCTCGGTTGTTGTAATTTCTCTACCATCGGAACTCAAATGCGCTCCCGTAACATCATATGCAAAAGTCCAACCCATAGAAGAAACTCCGGCAACCGTAAAGGTATCGGAATCAGCATCGTACGTCATATTTCCATCTCCAACATAATGCGATTCTTCTCCATTCATGCCACCAATATGCGCACGTATATTGCCTGCATCCGCATCGGGCATTGGAGTGCTCGTATCATCGTTTTGCCCATAATAAACCTTAAACGCGTATGAGCCGGCTACGTCAAAAAATGTATTATAATCGGCATCGCTCATATTCCCATTCACGAAAACTTTCAAAGGACCGGATTTCGCACCGGTAGGAACTTTAATTTTAATTTGCGTATTACTCCAAGAACAACTGCCGGTACATCCAACATAAGTTGCTTCAACAGGAGGATTTGGTTGATATGTCGTCTGATTCCACCCGGCTTCAAACAAAACTTTATGATTATCATCACCCATATAACCGCCTTCACCAAGTACGCCAAAATTAGTACCTGCGATAGTTATGGTATCACCAACGGATCCATTATCCGGGGTAATGTCAGAAATACTTGGAAGACTCAACTCTTCAGCTGTAACGGTTATTGTATAAGCTTCCAAGAAATTATTTGAACCATCTTCAATGCTATTATCTGCCGAAATAGCAAACGTAACTTCACCTGAAATCTCAAGATTTTTAATCACAACATTGTCTCCCATATATTCAACAAACGGTTTTTTCTCAAATGCGGATGAACTATTAAAGCCTATAGCCGCGGTTCCCCCTCCCCCTCCCCACATACATTCCGGAGACTCACCGTCAATTAAATAGTTTGAACAATCAAAAGTGCCATTAACCGCACCATGGTTAAATCTAACAATAATTCTATCCGTATATATTTTTACATCCGAAACCGAGAACGAACCGCTCTCATCTCTACCAAGAGAAAATGAAACGGAGGTTTCATTATCGGACGTAACGGTTATACCCTCCTGGGTTTGAGCTGTAAAACCGGAACTATTTACAGTTACGGTATATTCACCGACCGTTAAATTGGTAACGGTAAACACACCACTACTATTCGTTGTAGCTGTATAATCCCCGGGATTAACCGTCACGGAAACTCCTCCAAGCATAATTCCTCCGGCGGCTCTTGCGACTACGCCGCGAATACTGCCAACTCCTTCTTCACTTTCTTCACACACAGCCGTAGCGAACGTAATGTCATTTCCATAGCTCGTTCCAACTGAATTAATCGCATAAGACCTATAATGATAAGTTGTACCGCAAATAGCGCTAAGCCACTCATGTGAATAACCACCGGAATAAGGACCCGATCCCGTAAAAGCCTGCGAATAACCATAAGTATTCGAAAGCCCCCATTCAAAACCGCGCTCGATAACATCTGTGCTTCCAGTGCTTGTTATATTTCCGCTCAAAGTCACGCCTATTGTCGTAATGGATGTCGCCGCACCGGTACTAATGGTTGGAGCGGTACCAACACATGAAGAAGTTGAAAAATTAGCATCAGCACTATAATTCGTTCCAACTGAATTAATCGCATAAGACCTATAATGATAAGTTGTACCGCAAGTTAAAGATGATATGACGGAAGAATATGTGCCGGTCGTATAAGGCGCGCCTGCCGTCAAAGAAATATTTGCACCATAACTCGTTGTCAAACCGTAATTAAAACCGCGTTCAATAACGCTTGAGCTACCCACGCTGGTTATATTTCCATTCAAAACTGCGCTTGTAGTAGAAACATCCGTAACGGAACCGAAAAAAACCGTCGGAGTGTTAACGCAGACACCAGTTGTAAAAGTATTATCGTTACTGCTTCCGGTTCTGCTTGAATTAACAGCATAAGCTCGCCAATGATACGTTGTATTACAAGTCAAACCCGTAATACTAAGCGTAAAATTACCGGTATAAGGCGCGCCTGCGGTAGCGGAAACATTACCACCATAACTCGTTGTCAAGCCGTAATTGAAACCAATTTCCGCAATATTAGAACCCCCGTTAAAATTTATCGTGCCAGTCAAATCAACGGAAGTTGCCATAACATTAGATGGACCCATGTAAATCACTTGCGGCGGGTCTCCCACAAGAAGAATGTCAAGATCATTCGATCCACTAGAAATAACAACGGCGTCATTAAAATATCCCATGTTGCCACTGCCGGAATACACAGAAAACGTACCGGCTGAAAGTCCCGAAAAACCATAAGAACCGTCCGCGGAACTATTTCCCATGTTCCAAGTCCCATTGTCACCAAAAAATATAACAAAAGCCTCAATGGGATTTGTACCATCCGTAATCGTACCGGAAACGCTATCTCCGGCTCCCACGGTCAAAGAAACATCAACATCGGTTGTACCGCCATCTGTAACGGGAATTCCATAAGACGCATATCCCAAATACCCTGTTTTTCTAACAAGAACACCCCAGTCCGCATAAACAGGTATACTGGAAATACTGTAATTCCCGCTCGCATCAGTGGTTGCAACGCATTCCCCAATGTCACATGCATCCGGACTGGAGTCGCCGGTTCCAAAAATATTAACTTCAACACCTTCAACGGGACTGCCTCCTGAAGCAATGGTTCCTGAAATTGTTCCGGTTTCACCGACCGCAAAAGCTTGCGGCATAGGCAAATTCAATAACGAAAAAACCATGGCAAAAATTAAACCTTTTACCAAAAAACTTCGGGCTTTTTTAAAAAACGCTGTGAGGGTTTGCATAAAACAAATTTGTTAACTTTTTACTTTATTTATATACTATTTTAGCAAAAAAATACATAAAAGTCAACAAAATTAGCCTCAAAAACCACTCAATCTTCACACTTAAAATTTTGTAAATTAAAAATTATTTGATTATTGCAAGTAAATTGATAATTGATTATTCAAAAAGGAAGGATCCTTTTTGAGAACCCTTCCTCCAATTTCACCTTTAATTCTTAATCTTTATCATCCATTTGTCATTTGCAATTCATTTGAAACAATTTGGATTTTAGATTTTGTTATTTACTTAAGCTCCATAAGCTTAACGGTCATCTTTGCAATCTCCGCTCTATTAACGGAATTTACAGGTCTAAACGTGTCGTCCGTATAACCGGCAACAACACTGTTTGCAACCGCAAATTTAAGATATGGAACATACCAAGCACCAACCACGACATCTTTAAATGTCATAGTTTTATCTGTCGCCAAAGCTTTAGCCGCCGCAACAAGCAATATCTTCAAGGCTTCCGCTCTAGACACAGACGCACCCGGTTTAAACGTACCATCGCTATATCCATCAACTATTCCAAGTTCTTTTGCGGTTTCAACATAAGCCGCAAACCAATCAGTTATTTTAACATCTTTAAATGAAGTTTTTGCGACACTTGCAGGCACTTTTTTACCAAATGCAAGCATTGCAATCTTAACCATTTCACCGCGAGTCAAAACAGCCGAAGGTTCGTATTTATTTCCAGCCCTTCCCTTAACAATGCCCTTATCAACCAATTTTTTAACATATTCCATAGCCCAATGATCCGCAGACAAATCGCTAAACATGCCACCCGCAGCAACGGTGCTTGGAACCGTCACGATAAATTTTGTAAGGTGATCAAGCTCAACCTCAATTCCCTTTCCATCAGCCGTAGGCGTTCCTACAAGCAACTCATATACGCCTGTATGCTCATTGTAATAATAAACAGATGCACTATTAGGATTAACTGTTGAAGGTAAAGGTATCGTAATCTTGATTTTCTTTGAGAAATGTACAGGAACATCAGTCTTAACGGAAACCACATACACTGTTTGATTACCCGCAGGTGCTAGCGCTGGAGCGCTTCCAAGAGGCAAAACTTGTGGTTGATTGATAACTCCGGAATAAGGTTTACCGGCATCATCCGTAGCAATCGTATCTTTTGGAATGCTGACTGAAACATTACCGGACGTACTAGATAAAACAACCGGCCTTGAGAATAAACCCGTTGGAGGCAAATCAATAGGTTGCTTTATTTCAAGTGGCGTATTTGAAGACGTTGTTGGCAATCCATAAACAGGAAGTCCAACAGAATCTCCACTTCCACCGCTTCCACCAAGACCACCACCTCCACCAATTGTAAACGTGGAGCTGGAGCTTGAAGAAACGTTTTCAGCATCATCACAACCAACTGCATATATTGTAGTTGTTGTTGAAACGGTTATTGAAGTTGTATATTCAGTACCTTCTGAACATGTCGTTGGAGCGGAAGACGTGGAATATCTGATAGAATCACTGCCCGTTGAACTTAATTGTACGCTCTGAGTCGTTGAATAAGTTCCGGCCGCAGGGCTTGGAGTAGGAGCGGAAGGAGCAGTCGTATCCGTATAAGCCGCTTTTGTTGATTCATTACTAATGGTCGTTCCGGAATTCCCCGCTGAATCACTACCTGTTATCGTAAGATCTTCCAGAACTTCACCAATCGCCAAATCATCAGCCGCAATCGTTCTTGTATATTTATAATCAAGTCCACTAACAGCTGTCGCAGATACAGTCGTAACATCATTTGTCGTTCCTTCAGCCGCTATTGCAATTGTGGGAGCCGCGCCCAATGTTTCACTCGCCGTAATTTTTAAATAATATGTTCCGGCTTTTAAAGTAGGGTTACTGCCAAGTGAAGTTACAAGATCCGTATCTGAATAATACTGAACAGTAAACGTAGGCGCTGTCGTATCAATCACAAGGGCCTTGTTTGCACCAAGAGAATATGTCGCACCCGGCGTTGCAAGAGTAAGAGTTGCAACATTTAATGCAGCATCCTTAATTGTGCCGCCATTCAAGCCAAGGGAAGTCGTTGCAACATAATCCAAATCACTCGATGTATCACCCGCTAAAACAGTATAAGTAAATACAAGAGTTGTTGTACCCGAACCTGATGCATATGTGGCATATCTGTTTGTATCACCTGTTTCAAGTTCAATTCTTGGAGTACCGGTGACTGTAACAGCCTCTGTAAACGTAACCGTGACCGCAACAGCATCATCCGTATTATATGAACCGTTTGTTGTTGTGGATGTGACATTGGAAACCGTTGGTCCGGTAACATCATTACCAACCGCATATTGCGTTGCATGATCTATGTTAAACACGCATTCGTTGCTTGAAACTGTACAAGTGCTCGAATCATCAACCCATGTGGATCCTTCATCGTTGCTATAAAAAACCTCAAGCACCGTGCTATCAGCAACTCCGGTTGTAGGAATGGTAACTTCGATATCAGGACTGAAGGTCATGCCTGTAATAATGCCATTTGCATCGGTAAATTCCATCAAACCATAATCAGTATACCCATCATATGCAAACGAGCTTCCCGGAGAAGCGTTAACCCACATATCCAAATCACTCGCTGTGCCACCCGTAAGAGTAATGCGTGTTCCCTTTGGAATCACAACGGTTGCGGCCCCATCATTCATAATAAGATTTCTAACTGCATAAAAATCAGTTGCATCGCCAACCGCAGATGCGGACGCAGCTGGAACTAAAACATAACCATAGCTATACATATCGATAGAAGTCATACCCCCGCTGATCGTCACGTTGTCCTCATCGTTATATGCCTGAGTTCCATTGTCATAACCATAACCATAACCATAACCATAACCGTAACCGTAGATATATTGTCCATCCTCAACGTTATAACCATAACCATAACCAGCTATAAAATCACTATCATCATCAGGAGTGCTATCCCATTCTAAGGTATCGGGATTAATTCTCCAAAATGCACCATATACCGCAGGTGCCGCGTAAACGGAAAACACAAAAACGCTCAAAGCTGTAAGTACAGCGGTGAACTTCTGCATTCTCTCATTCAAGAATAGTTTCTTGAACATAATACAGGGGGTTAAAAATATATATTTTATTATTAATGGCAACTCAAAATAGTTCTTGAGCAACCACCAAAATATTCTACCACCAACTCAACGATCTCGTCCACAAAATCATCAAATTATTTTTTGACAGACTTATCGCTCGTTTCCTGATTAACAACTTCCCCGGGAACATACTTCCAAACAAAATTTGAAATTCTTTTGTAAATAGGAAAATTTTTAAAATCAGGCCATGGCTCACGCAAGCCATAAAACAAATATAAAGGTCCTTGGATATCTTTATAATCCTGCCAAAGAATCAAATGATCCGCCATACTCCCTCTCCAAAATCTTTGCCAATCACCAAAATTCCACCTATTCATATCAAACATCCCGGGTGCAATTGTCGGCCTTTCACTAAAGCCAAGCAACCACGGAGCGTGCAAACTGCTTGTTGCAACAACAACACTGGTTTTCTCGGTTTTTGAAAGTGCTTGTATATCATCAAGTTCAGCCTTGGAAATAAACGGCTTATACATCAATGTCCCATAAAGCGTTGCCGCAATCAAAGCAAAAACAATCATAAAAAGCGTAAATTTGCCCGATATGGATAAATAAAATTTCCTAAAAATCAAATACGCACCAAGACTTGCAAGCATAATCACACCCAAGTCGAACTCAATCAAAAATCTCTTATAAAAAATCAGCTTAAACGCGATAAATAAGAAAACAACAAAAAAGTAACTAAACGCCAAATTAAATTTCCTACCATTTATAAGATACGCGAAACCAAACATCGCAAATGGAACATACAAAATTGAAAACCCAAGATATTTTGCAGGATCCATAAACATACCCTCTTTCATTGCGGACTCCCCCATTTCTTTAAAATTTACAAGAGTGTTTAGACCTTCCTTCATAATATTCGGACTCACGATAAACATAATTGCACCAAGGACGGCAACGATCGGCATACAAATCAAAATATAATTTCTCTTTGCTTTATCTTTTACATTCAAAACAAAATAGACCGCGACAGTAAGCGCAAAAATTAAAAAATCAGGAGGCTGCAAAAATACCAAATATACAGCCGGTAATATTGCAAAATATGACCTTCTCTCCATCAGCAAAAATGCAAAAAGCATTACAGAAAGCGCAATAATATTTTTATACAAAATAAACGAATAAGCTTGTGCCTGAGCCAAAGAAACGGCAAACAAAAATACGCTTATCGCCGCCACTTTTATGCCAAATTCTCTTCTACAGTAAAAAAACAATGCAACCGGAATCAACAAATCAAAAAAGGCATACCAGCCGCCCAAAATCGACACGCTTTTAAACCCAACCGCATAGAGTAAATCTGTAATCAAAAATACACCGGGATAAAGCCCCGTATTAAAGCTCGGAAAAATTGAAAACGCTTTTTCAAAATGAAACTTATATATGCCGGTATCATACCCAAGCGGCCAATCACTCAAGAAAAACGGATAAACTCTACTAAAAATCAAAACCGCCAAACTTACAGCAAACAAAGGCCAAATCGGAATATCAAGCACATCGGATTTATGCAATTTAAAATAAAGCCCAATAATCGCCGCCGAAAAAACCAAGAACACCAATTGAAAATACCAAGGATAGTAAAAACTGAAGTAAACAAGAAATGGCACGAGAACCAAATAAGGCCAATACTTAACAATAAACGGCTTCACGATCCCAAGTTTTTTTAAAAATATATCCATAAAATATTAAAATTCCAAATCATTATCAGACGAAACTATATTAACATCACTGACTCCGTTCACCTTGTTCATTTCAGCTATAAATTCATTTAGCTTCTCCTCGTCTCTCAATTTAATATGAAACGTAAAAAACAAAAGAGAACCCTTCTCTTTGGCATCAACATTGAGCAAAGATTGAGTTTTCGTATAACGATCAAACAAATCTTTAAATAAATTCCCGGAATGATGTTTGGACTCCATCCTAAACGATAGAACATACTCAAATTTTCTAAGTCCTCCAAAATTGGTTTTATACAAAACAAAGGCCAAACCACATACTACAATCACGCCAACAACACCGCTCGCAAAAGACTTAACGCCAACCGCAAGCCCCGTTGCTAAAGCAAAAAATATAAAAGCAATATCGCGAACATCCTTAACGGCAGTTCTAAATCGAATTATCGAAAATGCTCCAAAAATACCAATCGCTCTAGCTATGCTATCTTGTATCAAAGTAATTATTAAAGCGGTTACGACAGTCATAAGGATAATGGAAACGCTAAATGACTGTGAATACGAAAATCCTTTATGGGTTTTTCTGTAAGTCCAAGCTATAGCAAAACCGAGCGCAGTAGCGATCAAGAGCAAAATAGCTAATTGCAAAGGATCACCAAAAATCAATACCAAGGCTTTCTTTTTAAAAATATCCATATGTTTTTAGTTTAAAAATTAAAAATAATTAGGGAAACCATAGCAAAACTCAACAGCTCCACAATATTTCGAAAACGTATCATGAGTAAGACCATACATCTCAATTATATCATGGAACCATTTTGGCATAGCGCCATTAAACTTCACCTCCATAACAGCCAAGTCACGATGTGCGCATTCGGATTTAACGCTGAAATCAAAGTCTTTTATTTTTGCGAAACTCAAATCATAATCAAAAGTAACACGAAAATTCTTATCAAATTTTGAATAAAACGGCTTCCTTTTATAAGACACAAGAGTAACGGGCTTCATATGATATTTGGAAAAATCATAAACAAATTCATTAAAAAAATCATTTTTATAATTTTCCATACTGAAAAACGCAAAAGGATTACCGGCAAATAATTCAAAATCCTTAACTCTAACCATAGCTCTATCTTTTAATATGACTGAACCACTTTTACGTTTCAATTCAAAAAACACGATATCATCACTGTTAAGCGTTTTTTTATAACTTCTTATACGAATTTTTTTCCTATCTATAAAACCGTCAAGTTTTTCATGATAACATTTAAAATGCGGCGAATCCATATATAGACTATGAACCTCATAATAACCGCTGTCTCCGACGTATTCATCCCAAATCATGTACTTCATTAACTGAGGAATGATTCTACCGACAATGGCTTTTGGAATTTGATATTTGAATTCAAATCTTCTAAATGATAAAATTATGTTTTTACTAAATTTTAGCTTCATAAATCAATTTAATTTATTTAAAATGCCAACTCTGCCGTTTCCTGCATAATCCGGAAAATATTTCATCGTGACATTAAAGTCTCCCAAATCATCAAGCCAAAAAATATTTTCACCGGGATTGACATCAACATTTCCGGTACCGCTAAACCCACCCTCAACATCTGAATGCTTTACGAAAATTTCACTATAATCGGTGCTCAGTTTTTCGCCTTTAAAGATGTTTTGATATACAATCTGCTCTTTATTACCAAAAATCAAAGTATTCCAAACCTCTCCTCCCGCAGAACCAAAAATTTCTTTTTTCTGATAAGCGTTAATTCCAATGTCTCCGTTAATAATCGTATTATTTACAACAATTGGGTAAGACGAATCTTTTGACTCTATACCAATATGACAACCATCCATGAGATTATTCAAAATTAACGGCTTACTATTTTCCCCAACGCTAACGCCTTTATCACCGGATTTATACATATAATTATCTTTTATAAGCGTTGTACTGCCGGAAATATCAACAGAGTCATTGCCATTTTCTTCAAATTTGTTACCAACGACTTCACCGGACATAAAATCAAAATCAATCGCATCCGCACTATTTTTATAAAAATAAGAATTTAAAATCTTCGAATTTGAATATTTAAGATTAATTCCATCGTCTGAATGAGAAAACTTAAAAGAAGAATGATCAATCACTACATCGCTTGTATGATAAGCGGAAAACATGCCGGATAAATAAAGTCCGTTTATATAGGTCTCATTACCATGCTCTATATTAAAATATTTAAACGAACTCCCGCTGGCGCCATTTTCAACGATAGCAAATACACCAAACGGCTGTTCGGGATTTTCAGCTTTTATATAAATAGGCAAAGCCTCCGTGCCTTCGGCAATTACCCTGGAATAAGATAAAATCGAAACTCCGGGTGCCATGATTATCTTAGTACCCGGCTTTATTATCAAAGTTGCATTATAAGGAACAATAATGTCCTCGGAAACAAAAACATTCCCGCTTAAAGCTAAATTACCATTATTCAAGTTAAAAACTTTATACCTATCAAAAGTATTCACGGGACTAAAATACTTTTCATCATCATAATACTGATTGGCATCGGCCACGGCATATTTAACATCATCAGAAGATAATTTAAGTCCGGTAACGGTATTTATAGCACCCAAATCAATAGAATCAATTGCGATGTGTCCTTTAAAATTTGTTGAAATATGTAAATCATATTCCGTTCTTTGAACCTTTAATTTTTTGTCCAAATCACTATTAAAAGTCAGGTTATTAAAAAAACCGGTTAAATCCATAACTCCATTATCAAATGTATATTTTTTTCTATACAAAACGGGTCCATCAAATCTTCTCAGCTCAACATCAACCATTAATTTTGATGAAATTTGATTTTTTAAATTTACAATAAAACGGTCAATCTTAATATCAGATAGCGATATAGGTAACATAACAAAATCAATCGAATTTTCTTTTTCAAATACATTCATAAATATTTTGCCAAAATTCAAATCGTAAATGATTCTTTTTTTCAAAGACTCAAAAAAATCTAAATTACGATCGGGATTGGAGGAAGGAGCGCTATTAAGTTCAACATTAATAACACCAGGCGAAGCATATAGTTGCAAAGTTAACGCCGCGCTTAAAAATCTTTTCTTTAAATCTTCAAAATTAGCATCAACGCTTTTTATGAAATCGATAAGCCCTTTGTATAAACTTTGCAACTTGGAATTATCGATTAATAGTGATTTATCAAAATCTTTAAGGTCATTATCGTACCTTGAAGTACAGGCCATATTATCGGTCTTATTGTCTTGATATTTAAAATATTTATCGATCGCCACATGATAACCGTTAAGATCATTAACAACAAAAATATCTTCATTATTTATCAAATTTAAACTGGAAATTTCGTTCTTAACGTTAAGGGTAAAATCATTTATAAAGTTGTATGGATAATCCAACGTCAACTCAAATTCATTGATTTCAGGATAAAAATCCTCATCTAAGTTTAAATAAAAATGCGAAGAATCTAACAAATTGGCTATATCGATTTCGCTTGACGCGCTAGCAATTTTTAAGAAACTAACCACCTCTCTGTCTTTATTTTTTAAAATTATTCTTACGCTCTGCCCCGGTAAAAATTTATTTTTAAAATTGATTTTAAAATTATTAATTTTCATTTCAGAAATGGAGATTGGATTTAACTTAATTACAGACTTGGATGACCCCATGGCTTTCGGAAAAATTAAAAATTTGGAAGACAACAACTCTTTTTTTAAAAATTCCATATTGTGCTTCAAATAAGCCAAATGAACAGGATTCCCAAATTGCCTATAGTCAATCCCTTCGTGCATCATGGCTAAAATGCTATTTTCAAAATCAACAACAGCCTTATTAAAATACGTATCATCCTTAACGGCATCAAAAACTTTTTTATATTTCTCCTGTCTAAAACCGGGGTCGGAATTAAAATAAGAAAATATTTTTACAAAATCAGCCAATCTGTAGCCGGATAACCTATCGCAATAAACATGATTCGACTCGACTTCGACTAACAAATTCCTATATATAAACATGAATTCTTCGCTTGGCATTGGAACAAATTTCCCATTTGTAGACCTATAAATCATCGCTAAATTATCACCAACAATATCGTGTGTGTTTAAAAATAAAGTAGTTATAGCCTCAAAATTTAACAAGTATTCCCGGTCAAAATAATCAAATAATCTTCTTGATTTATCTAAAAATAACCGCCGCAACAAATACAAAGAATAATTTATTTTTTCAACATTTTCGACCGGCTTTATTTCATTACGAGAAAGATTATAGTCCAAAAATGATTGATGCCCTTCTGCGGAAATAAAAACTGAAAAAAGATGATCAACGACAGGCTTTGTAATGAGATAACTGCTTGAAAATTCATTCCTCTCAACAAAGTCGGTATCTTTTGCAGGTCTAAAATAATAAGGTAAATATTTTTTGCTATTTAAAGAAAAAAACACCAATTTTTGCTCCAGAAAGTACACGTTAAATTTCTTCAAAAAATTATCAAACAAAACGGGTATATAACTACGGTCGCTAAATATTATTAAACTAAATTCATTGGAACCATTTATAAATTCGTTTTTTGCAAGCTTAATTCTGTAAGATTTAACCTTAGCATCATAATGATTCATGCTATCACCATGAATTTTCACCTTAACGTCATAAGCATGATTATCAAAAATTAACTTGGCCTTTCTCCAATCGTTTAAACCATCGACTTTCACGGCCTGTTCAACACTCGCATTGGAAAAGTCTTCAAAGTACTTCAGATCATTGCGGGACAATAACAAGGTAAATTTATCAATCTGCGTAGATAAAATTTCGCTATTTTTTTTTACATCAATCTGTATTTCAAAAGTATCTCCAAACCAAGCAATAAGCTCTTGCACCATACGAAGTTTTTCTATATATAAACCTTCTTCGGGGGGAGCGACTAAAGGAAAATTCAAACAAACAATCTCTCCGGGATAAGTAATTTTTGGCATCGGGATTCTATCGATCCCAAAATTACTTTTACTATCAACCGAACCCAAATAATAATCGTCCCCGCTAATCCACGTCTTAGTTCCGGTATTTTTTATAAAAAGGCTAACTAAATACACTTTACCGGCAATAACTTCACGAGGAAAATCAAAACCAACAATTTCACCGGCATAATCGGTATTCCCGGTTAAATCTTTAATTATATTAAAATTTTCATCACCAATAGAATCAACAACCTCGATTGGCACGCTTACAATATCCCCAAACCACGCAACAAGTTCACGCACCATCTGAAATTTCTGTATATATAAACCTTTCTTTGCCGGAGCGGTCATCTGAAATTTAAAATCCATAATTTCATTCTTTTGAATTTCATAAGAATCAATCCTTATGGAAGACGAGAACTGCATTTTGTCTTCTGAAAAACCAAGAAAAACATTATTAAGCTTATTCCACAAAAAATTTCCGTTATTCCTAATGCTTAAATATACCGGATATGTTTTACCGGCAACCATCCTTTTTGGTATGGAAAAATCAACAATTTCCGCAGAATAATCTACGCTATCGCTCAAGCTTTTCTCGATTTTATAAGCAGACTTATACCGTTCATCTTTTGTAACTTCTATATTCATGTCTAAAGTGTCCCCAAACCAAGCAACGAATTCACGAACCATTCTAAATTTTTGATTATACGTACCCTCTTTTTCAGGAGCTTTCATCTGAAATTTAAAATCCACAATTTCACCCTTGTGAACAGATTTTGGCAGACGAATTCTATAAGGCCTAAAATCGAACTTATTATCAACTTCACCAAGGAAGTATTTATCGAAAGCAGTCCATGAATTATCTCCTAAATTTTTAACGGTTATAGAAACCAAATACGTTTCGCCTATTGTCATCTTGGAAGGCACGTTATACGACAATATTTCCGCATTATATCCAGGTAAATTCGAATTATCGATATCAGTGTTTTTTATAACTTTAATATCGACAAGCTTATTAGAAAAAATAAACAATAATACAGCGCAAAATATCAAAATTAGCAAAAAAAGGGCCAAAAAAACGCACTTATTTTTAGAAATAACATTTTTTAACATACAAAATAACTTGACCTATCATCATCCCTCCATGCAGACAAAGACAAACCCTGTTTGTCTTTCTCGGACAAGATAATATTTTTAGACATTTTATCAAACGTGCTTTTAACGCTAGTGTCACACAAAGACCAATCGATATCGCCTGAAATTGGTAAAATTGACGCTTCACATCCGGGGCTATACTCGCTTGAACAAAAATACTCAATCAAAGAATCTTCAAGAAAACACACGCCATGAGCAAAACCAACCGGAACCCAAATCCACTCTCCGTAATTTTGATCTAGAGACGATTTCAACTCATAACCAACGATTTTACCAAAATTAGGCGAATCTTTACGTATATCAAGGGCAAAATCAAACATTCGACCATAAACGAGTCGAACCAGTTTACCCATGCAAGGGTTCCATTGAAAATGCAATCCACGCATTACGTTCTTTTTTGAAAAACTTTCATTACACTGCAAAAACTGAACATTTTTCAAAAATCCCATATCAACATTATTATCAAAATCGCTTCTCCTAAAAGGTTCTGTAAAATAGCCCCTATCATCCAAAAAACGCTCAAATCTAACGACCTTAACCTCTGATAATCCCAAAGTTTTTATTTCAATTATCTTCATATAAGCTCAATATTAAAAAAATTTACCGCGGAAATAATTATACATACCATGAATAATGTCAAAAAATGCGGCTTGAACACGAGCTGTTTTTGTATTTTAGTAAATAAGAACATTTGGTGTAAAATGGTTTCGTTACCCATCAAACGAAAGTATGAAATATATTAGAATGATTTTCGACTTTGTCAAAGAAATCTATAAAAATAAATTTGTCGTATATCAACTCACAAAAAGAGACTATAAAAATAAGTACATAGGCTCGTTTTTAGGCTTTATATGGACAATAATCCAACCGCTGGTAATGATTTTAGTTTTATGGTTTGTATTCACCAAAGCATTCAACAGCGGACCGATCAGAGACATCCCGTTTTCAGTATGGCTCACAATAGGACTTGTTCCATGGTATTTTTTTTCAGAAGCACTAACGACTTCAACGAGCGCACTACAAGAATATTCATATTTGGTTAAAAAAGTACAATTTCAAACGGCTATTTTACCGATAATAAAACTGTTATCAGCATTCATCACTCATATTATTTTTATAATTATAGGAATAATAATTTTATTGATAAACGATGTCGGTTTTTCGATATATTGGCTACAGGCTTTTTATTATTTAATAGCAATGTTTATTCTATTGGTCGGTTTAAGCTGGATAACGTCAGCAATACAGGTTTTTGTAAAAGATACAGCGCAAATCATAAGTGTAATACTACAATTTGGCTTCTGGCTAACGCCGATTCTATGGGATTTTAAAATTTTACCTGAAAAATATGATTATATTTTAAAAACAAACCCAATGTTTTACATCATGGAAGGCTACAGAAACAGCTTTATTTATCATGCCCCCTTTTGGGAAGCAAAAAATGAAATAATATACTTTTGGACCACCACAATAATAATTCTGCTTATCGGAATCATTATTTTTAAAAAATTAAAACCGCATTTCGCAGACGTACTATAAACAAGCCACAAAACTTATGTCAGATATCGCAGTAAAAACGGAAAATCTATCCAAATCATATAAACTATATAAAAATCCTATAGATAGACTCAAGGAATCGTTAAATCCATTTCGCAAAAAATACCATCATGATTTTTTTGCCCTAAAAAACATAAGTTTTGAAATAAAAAAAGGTGAAACGATAGGAATAATAGGTAGAAACGGTTCAGGCAAATCAACTCTATTAAAAATAATCACAAAAGTTTTAACGCCAACGGAAGGAAACGTAATAACAAAAGGTAAAATTTCAGCGCTTTTGGAACTTGGAGCCGGCTTCAATCCGGAATTAAATGGAATGGAAAACATTTATTTCAACGGCGCCATAATGGGGTACACAAAAAAAGAAATAGATAAAAA
The DNA here is from genome assembly GCA_000993595.1 of Candidatus Peregrinibacteria bacterium GW2011_GWC2_39_14. Classification (GTDB taxonomy): domain Bacteria; phylum Patescibacteriota; class Gracilibacteria; order UBA1369; family UBA12463; genus UBA12463. The sequence goes on from LBWJ01000010.1 coordinate 86,639, forward strand.
ACTGGACAATATAACGTCTTTTGCAGATATAGGAGAATTTATAGAACAACCTGTAAAAACATATTCAAGCGGCATGTTTGTCAGATTAGCGTTTGCAGTTGCTACAAACGTTGATCCCGAAATATTAATAATTGATGAAGCACTATCCGTTGGAGACATGTTTTTTCAAGCAAAATGCATGGCGAAAATGAAAAAAATGATAGATAAAGGAATAACCCTTATATTCGTAAGCCATGATACGGGAGCCATAAAAAGCATATGCCAAAGAAGCATATTGCTAGACGAAGGAAGCATAGTAGATTTCGATAAATCAGATAAAATCGTAGAAAAATACTTTGTAATGAAAGTACAAAACAATCAAAAAACAATACAACCACAAACTAAAGCAGCTCTCAAATCGTTAAATAAAGAAACTAAACATAAAATATTCTCAAATTCCGATCAATTTACTAAACGCGCCTCTTACCAAAGAATACAAAACGGCATGGCAAATTTTGTGAACATACAACTGCTTGATGAAAACGAAAATGTCATACAACACGTAGAGTACGAACAAAACGTAATTTTAAGGATGGCATTACAAATTAATAACGATATGGAAAAATTAGCTTATGGGTATCACATAAGAGATAAAAACGGTATTGATGTCGTATACTCAGACAGCATCATAGAAGACAAAAATATATTAAATCTTAAAAAAGGAAGTAAATATATTATAGACTGGAGATTCAAGAGCTCGCTAATTCATGGAATATATAACGTCGCATGTGTATTATCTGTCCCAATCGATATAGCGAGTTCTAAAGTTGATTTTGTAGACTTTATACCTATAGCAACACAATTTGAAGCAGAGCCTAGAAAAAAATCTTATTTGTACGGAAATGTGCACTGGGACAATACAATTAATATACAAGGAATATCGCCTTAAATTATGCAAAAATTACACATAGGATGCGGAGACATATACTTTAAAGGATGGACAAATGTCGACTTGGAATCAAACAAAGCCGACTTAAAATGGAATATGCTAAATCCGCTACCATATAAACACGATTCAATCGATTTTATATACAATGAACATTTTATAGAACACCTAACGGTCGAGGAAGGATTGGGAGTAATAAAAAATTTTCACAAAATTTTAAAACAAGGAGGAGCTCTCCGCATTGCAACAATAGATCTGGATTACATAGTCCATAAATATAATTTCTTTTGGAAAAATCAAGACTGGATTAAAACACATAAATACCAATGGATCAAAACAAAAGCGGAAATGATGAACATTTGTTTTCACGAATGGGGACATAAATATTTATACAACGAAGAAGAGCTTAAAAGAAGGCTCAAAGAAGCGGGATTTAAAAAAATAAAAAGCGTAAAATTTAACAAAAGCGATTTTGAAGAATTAAAGAACAAGGAAACAAGAAAAGACTCCAAGTTAATTCTAGAAGCCATAAAATAATAATAGCTATGAAAAAAGATAAAAAATCAATATTGGACCACTGGAATGAAAAAAACGTTGAGTCTATGTACGATAAAAACCTGTTAAACGCAGAAATAGATCTAATCAAAAAACACATCCAACCAAATTCAAAAATACTTGATGCAGGATGCGGAGAAGGTGAAGGAACTTATGTTTACTCTTCAATAAAAGGCGTAGAAATACACGCGGTTGACTTCTCGGATACAAGGTTAAAAAAAGCTTCACGCAGATTGAAGGGAAGGAAAAATGTAACGTTAAAAAAAATTGATTTTCTAAATAAATATGAATTAGATAAAGATTATGACATTATCATCTCTCAAAGATTCATAATCAACATCCCCGAATGGCAATTGCAAAAACAAGTTTTGCTGGGATTTATGAACATGTTAAAAACCGGTGGACAACTCATAATGCTTGAAGGAAGTAAAAATGGCGCCAATGATCTAAATGAATTTAGAAAAGCCTACGGCCTAGAACCAATACCAATACAATGGCATAATTACTTTTTAAGCGACAACGAGCTTATAAATTTTATGAAAAAAAATAAATTTAAATTAATAAACGCAAACGGACTGGGAGCATATTTTCTATTAACAAGGGGCGTAAGGCCTATTTTTGATAAAAAATTAAACTGGGATTGTAATTTTAACAAGATCGCTTCAAATGAAAAACTTGCAGATTTTTTAAAAATAGGCGCACAATGTTCAAGGTTAAAACTATGGATTTTTCAAAAATAACTACAAATGACAAATATACCGTTTAAAAAACCAATATATATAACAAAGCCGTTATTGCCTGATTTGAAAAACGTAAACGAAAAACTCAAAGAAATATGGGATTCGGGTTGGCTTACAAACTTTGGAGCACAACATGCATTACTGGAAAAAAAATTAAAAAAATATTTAAACGTACAACATATATCGCTCTTCAATAACGGCACAAATGCGCTAATGATCGCAATAAAAGCGTTAAATTTAACCGGAGAAGTTATAACGACTCCATTCACATTCCCGGCAACGCCAAACAGCCTAACATGGAATAATATTACGCCGGTTTTTTGCGACATAGACGACAAAACAATGAATATCGATGCCGATAAAATTGAAAAGCTAATCACGCCTAAAACAAGCGCAATCTTAGCGGTTCACGTGTTTGGCACGCCTTGTAATATAGAAAAAATACAAAAAATAGCAAACAAACATAAGCTAAAAGTAATATATGATGCAGCTCATGCTTTTGGCACGAAAATAAACGGAAAAGGCATAGGAAGTTTCGGCGACATTACGATGTTTAGCTTTCACGCAACAAAACTTTTTCACACCATCGAAGGAGGAGCTTTAACGTTCAACGATAAAAACCTTAAAGAAAAAATCAATTTACTTAGAAATTTTGGAATTAAAAACGAAGAAACCGTTCTCGCACCAGGGATTAACGGAAAAATGAACGAAATACAAGCCGGAATAGGATTATTGGTACTAAATATGATGAAAAAAGCTAAAAAAACAAGAAAATCCCTTTATGAAACCTATGAAAAACACCTTAAAAATATTAATGGAATAAAATTATTACAAAACAAAGTTAACGTAAAAAAGAGTTATCAATATTTTGCCGTTAGAATAAACGAAGAAGAGTTTGGGACCTCACGCGATAAAGTCTATAAACAATTTAAAAAATATAATGTTTTCACCAGAAAATACTTCCATCCATTGTGCAGCGAATATCAATGCTATAAACATTTACAATCAGCTAAAATTACGAACCTACCAGTTGCACAAAAAATAGGAAAAGAGGTATTGTGTATGCCTATGCACGAAGGCTTATCTAAAAAAGATATTGAAAACATTTGCAATATTTTAAAAAGTTTTAAAAAATAATATGCCAAAAGTCAGTATAGTAATACCAGCCTACAACCATGAAAAATACGTTGGAGAAGCCATCCAAAGCGCGCTTGATCAAACGTATCAAGATTTTGAAATAATAATAACGGACGATGCATCTACGGATAACACGGCTGCGGAAATAAAAAAAATCAAAGACCCGCGAATAAAATTAACATGTTTTGAAAAGAATCAAGGAGGATCAGTTGCTGCAAATAACGGCATACAACAATCCAATGGCCAATATATAGCAATATTAAACTCCGATGACGTTTTTCTACCGGATAAGCTTGAAAAACAAGTTAAATTTTTAGATGAACATGAAAATATTGGAGCGGTCTTTGGGTACGCAAAAATAATAGACGAAGACGGAAAAGACTTCACCGATAAAACGCATTTTTATTACGACATATTTAAACAGCCAAATAGAACAAGATTTGAATGGTTAAATTATTTTTTTTATAAATGGAACTGCCTTTGTCATCCAAGCATGCTAATACGCAAAGAATGCTACGGCAACACAGGGCTTTACGACCCAAGATATGCTCAATTACCGGATTTTGATATGTGGATAAAACTTTGCATGAAATATGAAATACACGTAATGCCGGAAAATCTCATCAAGTTCAGAATTAGAAAAAACGAGGCCAATCTAAGCGGATTAAGACCGGAAACAAAAATAAGAGGATCTATTGAATTCAGAGAAATCCTCAAAAACTACATCAATATTCAATCTGTTGATAATCTTAATAGAATATTCCCAAATACGTTCAACGGTTTAAATGAAAATGATGCAGACTTAATACCATTTTGCATATCAACTTTAGCCTTAGAAACAACAAATAAGCTTCAATTTGAATATCAATATTTTGCGCTAAATAATTTTTTCACATTACTAAACAATCCAAAATTGGCCAAAAAAATAAACGAAAAATTCAATTTCACATATCAAGATTTTATAAAAATAACAGGAAAAAGTGATTACGCGGCGAATCTGGAAAAAATAAGCAAAGAAAGAGAAATTTACGCAAAAACGTTAAAAATAAATGTTAAGGATAAGGAGGAATATATTTCAAGCTTGGATAAAGCGATCGGGGAAAAGGATAAGTACCTCAAAGATCTTGAAAAAAGCATTAAGGAAAAGGAT
>LBWJ01000011.1:0-35926 GCA_000993595.1 Candidatus Peregrinibacteria bacterium GW2011_GWC2_39_14
ACTTTCATTATATCTTGAAACGCTTTTAAACGCTTCACCATATTCATCTCCTGCAAATTTTCTTCTATTACTTTATCAATATTTGCATTTGAATATCTTCCGGCATTATACATGCCAAATGATTTTTTTTCATCTTTTGAATGAACAATTGCATGTAAAAAATCAGAAGCGTCACCCATGTCTGACTTCCATCCCATGAGATACAGATCAACAGAATCGTCATTGAAAGATACCTCAAATTCCTCCGGAGCTTTAGATAAAATCGTTGTAGCAAAACCGGATTGATCAAGCATGCTTGCAATATCTTTCCCAATATCAACCATGCCAACGGGAACCGCAAGCTTAATTGGGATGCTTTCAAATTCAGAAATCTTGCTAACGGCTTTAGAGGCTTTCTCAAGATCATATGCAGCGCCCAAAATGCTTTGACTAAAGCCAAAAACTCCACTACTAACAAACTGATTAACAACTTTTGTATAACCAACGGAAGAAAGCATGAATCTTTTTTTATCAATGCTCATCGCAGCCGCCGTTCTCATTTCTTTTTTAGAAAAAACGCTGGAATTCATATTAAACATAAGAAAAGTAACTTCCAAACTCGGCATTGTTTTAATATCAACTTTCGACTTATTAAGGCTTTCAATGTATGAAGGCGGAACATTTGCCAACAAATCAACAGCACCACCCGAAATAGCCTTAACTCTCTGCTCCGGATCAGACATAATTATAAATTTCAAATTTTTAACATAAGGCTTTTCGCCCCAATAATTATCAAAGCGAGCAAACGTCATTTGCTCATGCTTGCGCCATTCAACAAATCTATATGGCCCTGTTCCAACGGGCTTAACATTTTCACTGTCAGCCACATCTTTTGGCATTATCAAAACAAAAGAAAGCTTTTGTAAAAATAAAGGATCCGGCACGTCTGTTGTAATTTTTAAAGTATCTTTATCAACAACTTCAATGTGCATTCCGGCAACAAGATTTTTCATTTGAGACTTGGAAAAACTTTGAGCTCGCATAAAGCTTGCATAAACATCGTTTACATCAAGAGCTTTTGAATTATGAAAACTCACATTTGGCCTTATCTTAAACGTCCAAGTCTTGTCATCAATCTGGCCATAACTCATTGCAAGCGCCCCTGAAACATTCAAGAATCTATCTCTTTTCACAAGCGGTTCATATATTTGGACAAGCCTATTTCTGGTTTCAGGATCAAAAAAAGTTGGCTCAAGTTCTTCAATCGGTTGAGCAAAAGCAATTGTTAAATTTTCACGTTCAGCAATTTTAGGCGCAGAATTGCTTGTATTATCAACGCCAACGCTCTCGGCTACAGGCTTTAAATAAGGCAAAAACTGGGCCTCAAGCTTTTTATACATCTCAGGAAAAAATAAATTCAATGTAAGCCATATAAATAACCCTATTACAGCAACTATCAACAAAAATTTGACTATTTTGCCTAAAAAATTCATTTTTGGTTTTTATTTTTCTTTTACTTCTTATTATAATAACATTTTTTCAGTCAAAATGCAACGCCCAATAGCGACGCACCATAAATCTGCCTCCCCTCCCTTATTTCTTCAAAATCGCCATGAATGCATCCTGTGGCAAAGTCACTCTTCCAACCTGCTTCATGCGTTTTTTACCTTCTTTCTGTTTATTCAAAAGTTTATCTTTTCGAGTGCGATCACCACCATAAAGCTTTGCGGTAACATCTTTTTTATAAGCGGAAATCGTTTCACGAGCAACGACTTTACTGCCAATTGCAGCCTGAATCGCAATTTCAAACATTTCCTTTGGAATCACTTCTTTAAGTTTTTTCGCAAGCACACCGCCAATATAATGCGCCTCACTTTTATGAACAATCGCAGAAAGCGCATCAACTTTTTCACCGGCAATCAAAATATCAAGCTTCACCAAATCCTCTTCTCGAAATTCAATCATTTCATAGTTCATGGAAGCGTAACCGGAACTAATGCTTTTCAATTTATCGTAAAAATCAATAATTATCGAAATAAGAGGAATTTCAAAAAGCAAAATAACGCGATTTTCATTGATGTATTGCATGCTTTGATAAATACCGCGACGCTTTTGCGTAAGCTCCATAAGTTCACCAATATATTCTTTTGGCGAAACAACCTCAAGCTTTGCCCATGGCTCTTTTACGCCATTTATAAAAGATCTGTCAGGCATTTGAGACGGCGTGCTGATTGTGGCTTCATGCCCATCCGTATACATAAGAATATGTGAAACACCCGGCGCAGTTACAACAAGATTCAAATTATATTCGCGCTCAAGTCTTTCCTGAACAATATCAAGATGAAGAAGCCCCAAAAATCCACATCTAAAACCCTGTCCAAGGGCAGTTGATTGTTCGGGTTCAAAAGTTAAAGCCGCATCATTCAAACGTAATTTCTGAAGTGCCTCGCGCAAAGCCGGATAATCATCTCCATCAACACAAAAAACACTGGCAAAAACATAAGGATTCACCTCTTTATAACCGGGCAACGCCACGGCATCTTTTATATCAATATGCAAATTTCCCGGAGACCAGACAGTGTCACCAACTCGAGCCTGCGCAACTTCCTTCAAACCGGTAACAATATATCCAACTTCACCGCTGGAAAGTTTATCAGCCGCAAAATAAGTCGGTTTAAAATATCCGACTTCAAGAACCTCAACTTTTTCTCTATTTGAAACAAAATAAATCGTATCACCGCGTTTTACCTCGCCAGATTTAAGCCTAACATAAGCCACAACTCCGCGATACGAATCAAAAACAGAATCAAAAATCAAACCTTTAATTTCGTTATTTTCATTCAACGATGTTGGCGCCGGAACTCTTTTAATAACAGCCTCCAAAACCTTCTCAACATTCGTACCGTCTTTCGCAGAAACCGCAATAACATCTTCCGGTTTAATGCCAAAAGCATTTTCAAGTTCTTTCAAAACTTTTGGGACATCAGCAGCCGGCAAGTCAATTTTATTTATAACCGGAATAATCGTTAAATCATGTTCAATCGCCATATAAGAGTTCGCAAGTGTTTGTGCCTGAATTCCCTGAGTCGCATCAATAAGCAAAATTGCACCTTCACAAGCCGCCAAACTGCGTGAAACCTCATACATAAAATCCACATGTCCGGGCGTATCAATCAAATTCAAAATATAATTCTCGCCTTCATATGTCCAATCCATGCGAACAGGCGTCAATTTGATCGTAATTCCCCTTTCCTGCTCCAAATCCATAGAATCAAGCATTTGCCCATGCTTCATATTGCGCTTTTCAATAGTTCCCGTAACTTCCAAAAACCTATCCGCCAAAGTCGATTTTCCGTGATCTATATGCGCAATAATACAAAAATTCCTGATATTTTTAAGATGATTTTCCATGCGGGTAAGATTTTAACAGAAATTTGCATTCAGGTCGAGAGTATAATAAATTTCACCTGTGTCCCCAACTCACAAGCCAAAGCCGTCTCAAGGAAACGTCCCCATAGCCTTGCTATTTCCCCCAAAATTTGCTATAATGATATGAAAAACAAAAATAAATATGTCTACATACAAAGTCCCGTCGGACGTACAACGTGAAGATACGATCGTAGGACCTCTTACAATGCGTCAACTGATTATATGCGGCGCAGGAGGCGCGATATCTTACGTTATTTATGTAACATTAGCCAAAAACTACTATGTTGAAGTTTGGCTTTTACCGGTCGCATTTTCGGTTATTTTGACAGTCACATTCGCGTTCGTAAAAATACACAATTTAAGCTTTTTCAGATACATACTTTATCTGATTGAATACATGGTTTTACCTAAAAAAAGAGCATTTATAAAAGGCTCGGGCGATGTATTTGCTTTCGAACCAATGGCAACACAAACGCAAAAAAAGGAAGTCAAAGAAATAAAAGATACAAAACCAAAGAAAAGCATTGACGAACTGGTTCACATTTTGGACCATCAGGGAATGATCAAAAAACCACAGCAAACATAAAAACAAAATTAACTAAAATATTATGCCGGAATACGAAGACAGCGTGAAAAAAAGAAAACAAGGCCCTCAAATGAGCACGCAAATGTATATGCGCGTTTCCGAGATACATGATGATACGGTTGTGCTTAAAAACGGCGGCCTTAGAACTATTTTAAAGTGCACAGCCTTAAACTTTAACCTTAAATCCGAACAAGAACAAAACGCTTTGATTTCCGGTTATCAGGCATTTTTAAACACTCTCGATTTCCCGGTTCAAATCGTCGTCAGATCAAAGAAAATGGACATTGACCAATATATCGAAAAATTAAAAAAACTCAGCGAAGGTCAACAAAATCCCCTTCTTAGACAGCAAACTTTTGAATATGCGGACTTTATCCAAAAACTTGTCGAATACGCAGACATTATGGCAAAAGAATTTTATGTCGTTGTGCCTTTTAACCCTTTTAGAGCGGAAAAAGCCAATTTCTTCGACAAATTCTTAGCCCGCCTCCGCCCGGCTGATTCAACTGCGGAAATCAAAAAACGCCACTCAGAATTCGAACAATTAAAAAAAGACCTCACTCAACGCGTTAATGTCGTCAAATCAGGTCTCGAAAACTGCGGCGTCAAAAACGACCAGCTCTCCACCCAAGAACTCATCGAACTCTTTTATAACACCTACAATCCCCAGGCATCACGAAACCAAAAGGTTAAGGATGTGGGACAATTGAATTTGGAGGTGAATTAAAATTAACCCTCAAGAGCTCTAGCAGTTCTTTCACTAACGCCAACTGCAGCCACAGGAACGACAGCAGGAATTTTAGCAGACAGTCTTATACGCCCATGAATAGGGTCATCATACAAAATACCAACCCTTATAGCATCACCGACACGCAATTCAGTTCTCCAATTTGTAGACAAAGAAGAGGGAAGCTCCGACATATGAAGAAGCCCTTCTGTTTTCACTCCTCGAATCCCCCTAAATTCAACAAAAACGCCAAACTCCGTAACTTGTGCAACACGGCCATCATAGATTTCTGCATCTTCAGGCAAAACAGTCAACGGACGATTACCCTCCCAATCACCATCGCCACAATCATTAGGATCCACTCCATCAATCATATTTTATAAATTAAATTTTAGGATTCGATTATAACATAAATTCGTTTTTCCTACATAACAAATTTCGTGCTCACGCGCACGACAAAAAGCCAATAAAATTTGGAGGTGAATTAAAGCTCTAATGAAACTTTCACTCTAACAGTTTTTTACAATCAAATATCGTAAGAGCAGAAGGATCGTCAAATCCCTTCATACAGTCGTTAACAGCATTCACCTCAGCATTATATCTCTTGACATCATTGCATACTGAACAAAACTCATGCCCTTTGGAGTAGAATTTTTTACCAGTTGTAGCGTCAAAATTCGAATATCCACCACATTCTATACAATTTATACCATCGTTATATCCAACAACTGTTAATTTGTTGATTTTACATTGCTCTTTGGTTATTTCTCTATCTTTAACTTTCTTAGCACATTCGTTATAGCCTGATTTTTCCAACTTAAGTTCTTTCTCTTTTTGTAAATTTTCAACTTTATTTACATTTGAACATCCAGCTAATACAAAAAGTAAAATGAATATTAATAATGGTAGTAATATTTTTTTCATAATTTTTAAGTTATTTTTTAAAATCATTCCATTTAACTATCATTATAGTCCTCCTTTGCTCATAAAAATACTCAATTCTTTTCAAATCAGCCTTATTTTTAATATTGCCTTTTACATATAGCCCATTATCTAACCTAAAACTTACATCTATATCCCCATTTTTACTTTTTACATGAAAATGTGGAGGATTATGGTCTTGAGGATATATATAAAATTTAAGGGCATTTATTTTGCCAATTAGTTCTTTTACTTCATACACTCGTCCATCATCCAGAACTTTAAGCCGAGGGAATATATCCGTAAGCTGATTTGAAAACTCCAACCATTCAATTAATTTGACATCTTCCATTATTCAAAATAATTTAACGAGCAACTCGTACTATACAACATATTATCATCCATTTCATAAATCAATTATCCAGCAACATCTACAGAAACCAATTTTATGGTCACACTTCTTACGAGGAATTGGCATTTTCTCTAAAGCCTCTTCTATACTATAAGAATATCCTTCTTGGTTCTTACATGCTCCACAAGAATCAGGACAAGCTAAAATTCTTAATTTATGATTAAGTGATTCACAAGCCTCTTTATTCTCATAAATTTCGTATTTTGCCGCCTCCTTCCTAAGTATAAATGAACTCTTTTTCTCTTTTTCAAGAAAAACAGCCTGTTCTAACGCAATCATTTTAGCCGAACACCAATCCCTCTTTTTTATTGCATCAAATCTTTCTTTTTCAAGATCAGCCCATGTTTTCATATATAATTTTAGATATCATGTATTTCAAAATACTTCTTTATCTCTTTATTCTTCATCAAATATATTTCCTTTGGCAATCCACTTTTACTAACAATCGCGCAAAATGTTCCGTAAGGCGGCACTTTATTTAAATTTTTGCTTATAATTGCTCTAAATTTTAACCCTTTATGTTCTCTACATAAAACAAAATGAGGAGCGCTTTTAAATTCATTCACATGATTAAATCCACATCTTAATAAAATCTCTATAATCCTTCTGTTTGTAGGATAATTAGCCATTATTCGCACAACATAGAGTCTTTTTTATTTCCCAATATTCATGCTGCTTAAGCTGTTTAAAATCATTTTTTTTCACTTCTTTCTGTTTAAACGGTTTAAAATCAACACTTTTTAATTCTTTAACCAGATCAAACAGCCCTTGCATCTCTTCAGGTAAATTCGGAATATGAAGCTTATCTCTATTTTTATCGTTTGCATAAGACTTAATCTCATATAGCAACCTGTACACAACGATTTCATGATCTTCATCGTCTATGACAAGTCCAAGCTGAGGACAAATGCCATAAATGGATCCATTTTGCTTTAACGTTACTATTTCAAATGTTTTTTTCATATTAATTGAGATTTGGCTTATTATATTATACCTCGAAATTCAAAAACGCAATAAATTTGTTAAAAATATAACTTTCGTGCCACGCGCACGACAAAAAGCCAATAATTTTTATCGGCTCTAAAAGCGTTTGCAAAAATGTTTAGGCAATGAGGTTTTAACCGAATTGCCGTTAGCGCAGCGAGCGATTTTTGCAGTTAGCCATGAGATTAATGGCGCTGCAAAAAATCACAAGCTTAAGCGTAAAACATTTTTACGAACTCGGTCCGGAGAAAAAAGTATGAAAAAAGGACCCAATGGTCCTTGTTTCATCTTTTTAAAAAGCATTGTGCTGGCAACGTCCTACTTTCCCGCGAGCTCTGCTCAGAGTATCATCGGCGAAGAATGGCTTAACTTCTGTGTTCGAAATGGGAACAGGTGTAGCCCACTCTCTAAAATTACCAGCACAATGCCTTTTATAAGAATACAATATTTTAAATAACGTTTAAATGAACATTTTTTTCATAGATCGCTAGTTAAACAGCGATATAAAGACCAAACCTGCGAAATAAACCGCAAGCTTAGTCTCTATATGCCGCCGCCTAAGCGAAAATAAATAGAAAAAGTACAGTCATCTATTAGTACTACTCGACTAAAATTATTACTAATCTTACATCTGTAGCCTATCAACCCGATGGTCTATCGGGAGATTAATTGGGAGCTCTAATCTTGGGTACGGCTTCACGCTTAGATGCTTTCAGCGTTTATCCAGACCAAACATAACTACTCTGCTATGCCACTGACGTGACAACAGATATATCAGAGGTTTGTCCACCCAGGTCCTCTCGTACTATGGGCAGATTCCCTTCAAAGCTCCAACGATCACGGAGGGTAGAGGCCGAACTGTCTCACGACGTTCTGAACCCAGCTCGCGTACCGCTTTAATTGGCGAACAGCCAAACCCTTAGGACCTTCTCCAGCCCTAGGATGCGATGAGCCGACATCGAGGTGCCGAACCGAGCCGTCGATATGAACTCTTGGGCCCGACTAGCCTGTTATCCCCGGAGTAGCTTTTGTCCGTTGAGCGATAGTACACCCACGTGTAACTATCGGATCACTAACGCCTACTTTCGTATCTGCTCGACTTGTTTGTCTCGCAGTTAAGCTGGCTTGTGCGTTTGCACGACCACTTCGATTTCCATCCGAAGCTAGCCAACCATTGCGCGCCTCCGTTACTCTTTAGGAGGCATCCGCCCCAGATAAACTACCCGCCAAACACTGTCCCCACGTTTTGCATGGGTTAGAAACAAAATAAGTTCAGTGTGGTATTTCACTGTCGACTCCGTCCCACCCAGAAGCGGAACATCAAAGTCTCCCACATATGCTACGCAAAACATATCTCGTGTCAATGCCAGGTTATAGTAAAGCTTCACGGGGTCTTTTCGCCCTCCCGCGATAAATCGGCATTTTTACCGATACTGCAATTTCACCGAGTGCTTCCCTGAGACAGTCATCAGACCGTTACGCTGTTCGTGCGGGTCGGAACTTACCCGACAAGGAATTTCGCTACCTTAGGACCGTTATAGTTACGGCCGGCGTTCACCAGGGCTTAGATTCGGAGCATACACCCCTCCTCGTGACCTTCTGGCACTGGCCAAGCGTCAGCCCCTATACATATTCTTACGAATTTGCAGAGACCTGTGTTTTTGATAAACAGTCGCCCGATGTCTTTAACTGTGGCCTCACGGACTAAACATTGCTGAATAGTCCATAAGGCAAGGCTTATCCCGAAGTTACGCCTGCTGTTTTGCCGAGTTCCTTGGGGAAGCATTGCTCGATCGCCTTAGGATCCTCTCCTAGCCCACCTTAGTCGGTTTACGGTACGATAACTTTGGAATCTCGATTTTGAAGTTTTTCTTGGCAGATGAACTCACACGACTCGTCCTACTTGCGTAGGGTATTCGGCGTCACCACTCGCTAACTCTTACGGATTTGCCTATAAAAGCATAAACTTGTGGTTTACACGTAAATTCATTAATACGCTCACGTTATCCATCTGCGTCACTCCCAATCTAGCGCGACCTTCCGTTCGCAGGTGTCAATTATTTCAACCGAAGTCGAAATAACCAACTTCTGCTCCCTTCTAGTTTTGCTCTGGCGATTCCAAAGTTGTACGGGAATATTAACCCGTTATCCAGTCAGCTTTGCCTTTCGGCTAAACCTTAGGATCGACTAACCCCAAGCCGATTATCGTTGCTTGGGAAACCTTGGGCAATCGGCGGCCGGATTTTTCATCCGGCTAACGTTACTCATACCAACATTCTCTCTTCCTGACGCTCCACACAACCTCACAGTTATGCTTCGTTGCTGACAGGAATGCTCCTCTACCACTTTACTAAAAAGTAAAGTCCATATCTTCGGTTGAGATTTTAGCCCCGATATATCTTCGGCGCGAAATCACGTAGACCAGTGAGCTGTTACGCACTCTTTAAAGGGTGGCTGCTTCTAAGCAAACCTCCTGGTTGTGTAAGTAATCTCACATCCTTCAACACTTAAATCTCATTAGGGACCTTAGATGATGGTGCGGGCTGTTCCCCTTTTGACGACGGTACTTGACTATCATCGTCCGACTCCTGGTAATTCACCAAGGGTATTCGAAGTTTGTCTAGATTTGGTAAGCTTATTTCGCTCCCTAGTCTAAACAGAGCTCTACCCCCCTTAGTTTCGAAACCAAGGCTAGCCCAAAGACTATTTCGAGGAGAACCAGCTATCGCCGAATTCGATAAGAATTTCTCTAGCCTACCCCCAGGTCATCACCCAGTCTTGCAACACTGGTGTGTTCGGTCCTCCCTCTAGGTTTCCCTAGAGTTCAACCTGCCCAGGGGTAGCTCATCCGGCTTCGGGTCTAGTATGTGACACTAAACGGACTATTCGTCCTCGCTTTCACTACGGCTTCGGGTATTACTCCCTTAACCTAGCGCCACACAGCTAACTCGTTGGTTCGTTCTCCAATAAGCACCCAGTCATCCCTTGCGGGACTCCTGGTCTATGTATGCATAAAGTTTCAGGTTCTATTTCACACCCCTCACAGGGGGTCTTTTCACCTTTCCCTCGCGGTACTAGTTCACTATCGGTCACTTAACCTATTTAGCCTTGGAAGGTGGTCCTCCCAGATTCAAACCGGATTTCACGTGTCCGATCCTACTCAGGATACTTCTAGATTTTTATTTTCTTTTCACCTACGGGACTATCACCCTCTATGGTGGCTTTTTCCAAAGACCTTTGATTAAGAAAATATAGATCACATCGAAGTCCTACAACCCCATCTCGTCGAAACGAAATGGTTTGGGCTTTTCCCTCTTCGCTCGCCACTACTAAGGGAATCTCATAATGATTTCTTTTCCTCGGTTACTAAGATGTTTCAATTCGCCGAGTAACTCTCTCCTTGCGGAGTAATTCGATATAACTCGAATTGGGTTTCCCCATTCGGAAATTTCCGGGTCATAGCTTGCTGACAGCTCGCCGAAACTTATCGCAGTTAGCCACGTCCTTCATCGAAGTTAAGTGCCAGGGCATCCGCTCTATGCATTGAGTAACTTTTTAAATTTATTTTTTAACTAGCTATCAATAAAAAAAATGCCATTTATACATTAAATTAAAATTATCGTTGTTTCTTATACTTTACATGAACCTAATTTTCAATGAACGCCAGTCATAACTGCATAAAAAAAGGTGTGCCTTCTGCACACCCTCAAGTTTAAAGATTTTGGAATTTCGAGTTTCCTAGGAACCTTTAAATTTAAGGGTATACAGACTTGTAATTTGCATTAATTATTTTTAAATTGCTAAAACATTTTATATAGTGGTTGAACGTAAGTCAAGAGATTTTTCAACTTTCTTTTCAAAATCGCGTTTTCAGCTTTTATTTGCCAAAAAGCGGCCCTAAAAAGGACGTGCTCCATGACTGCCAAGTCCCCATCGCATACATTAATGAAAAAATAAAAAGAGCAACCGCAAAAAATATAATAAATTTATGCGTTCCACCAATGCCCAAATATTTCTCCGCAAACGGAATATCTCCAATAAAGTCCTTAATCTGCCTTCTATAATAAATAATCACAAAGGCCGAAGGCATTCCGATTATGGCGACAAAGAATTTATCCATGAGAGGGTTTTATTTACAAGGTGTCGCTTTGCGACCTTTTTTTCATATCCGCCTGTGTTCTGCTACGCAGAACGGCGTGTGGTGGGCGAACGTGGATTTGAACCACGGACCTCAGTCTTATCAGGACTGCGCTCTAACCAACTGAGCTATTCGCCCGCAGAAAATAACTTAATAGAAAAACGCCTCGTAGTCAATATAACTTCTATTTTTCGCCTACAGATTTAAGAATAAATCTTCTCAACCCGCCCATTAACGCCATCCGAAACTCTTGAAATCGCAATTCCTATAAAAAACCTACCTGTTTCAAGGTGCTTCGCAACTCTGCCAAGATAAAGAACTCCTCGCACCCTATCCACGATACGAACCAATAAACCTGAAATTTTATCAGGATCAAAGTCGAATTCGCGAAATTCAGTTGCATTTTTTACCATCGACACATCGCCCATACAAAGAAGCTCTAAATTTCTACGATCGATCAAAGCTTTCAATTTATCATCTTCAACCCCATTTCCGCCAACTATTCCATCGGCAATTTCACCCATAACTTCATCCAAAGCCGTTTCAGCCTCCCTTTTAAAACGTCTCTCATTGAAAAATCCCATTTTTAAATTTTTTTTTATAAAAAAGCACGTAATTATATATACGCATATAAATTAAACTTCTTACAAAATAGATACTACAGCAAATGTGACTCCGAATCATCCCCCACCGTATCTTAGCCTCAAATTAACATCCCTAACAGAAGATCCGGGGACATAGCTCAAAACCCCATCGGAAGGATAAGACTCATCGGAAATCTCAAGCTTATTACCGGTCCAAACGGGCGTTGTTATAACAGATTCATTTTGTCCCAAAACAACTCCCATTTCTCTACATAAATCCACGGTGCTATTCAAGATAATCCTATATATACCGTTCTCCAAACGAGACAAACGTACCAAATGAATTATAATCGGCAACAAAGCCATTGGATTAAATCTCGCAATTTTTTCAAAATCCAAATACGCATAAGTGGAAAGACCGGTTATATCAACAACCCTCCTTAATCTTTGTAGCTCTTCTTCTCTCGCCAAAGCCAACTCAACGTTAACACCTTCCGGAATTATAACTCCATGCTCAGAAACAAATCTGCATAAATTATTAAGAATTTTGACCAAAGGCTCATTACCAAGCAAAGCGACGTGCATTGTTTCAGATATCAATAAATCAATTAACTTATCGTGCTCATACGTAGTCGCGTCAGCATTGATAACCTTAATTCGATCCTGTAAACCAAAAGATTGAATTACTTCGCGGGAAGATATTACGGAAGTGGGATTATTTTCAATACAAGTTACAACAGTTCGATCCGATTTAATCGCAGCAAGCAGTCCAAAAACTGGGATTCCACCGCTTCCGGCGTCAACAACTTCTATTTTTCCGGGCAAAATCGCTTCAAGCCTATCCAGATGCAAAAACAAAGCCTCTATAAATTTATACGTTCGAACAAAATCAACTAAACACGAAATTGATTCTTTTGAATGTAAAATATCCATTTCCGTACCATATAAAGAACTCTCAACATCACGTCCATGTTTCAAAAATTGCGTTAATTCAAAAGCTGGATTATTTTGATCAAAAGATCGAATCATCTTACAAGACTTGCCGCTAGGATCAAAAGGCAAAAGAACAAGCCCGTTACTCAAAACTCCATCAACCCTCTCTTTAAAGCGCTTTAAAATATTACGCAATTCAACTTGCGTCGGATTTAAACTATTTAAATCAAAATCACCGCGCAAATCACTTTCAAAACCAAAAATTTCAGCTCCACTTAATCCCATCTTTTATATTTTCAAAATAGAGCCTACTTTAACACGTAAAGTAAAACATGTCAAATCACCGCATTAAACAAATACCCGGTAAAAATAATTCCCGCCGCAACGATTCCCGCAAAAATCAAAATTAATTTCAATTTCATCACTCTTTTCAAAATCATAAATTCCGGCAAAGAGAGTCCTGTAACAGCCATCATAAAAGCAAGCGAAGTACCAATGCTCACGCCTTTTTCAGTTAATACGCTCACGAATGGAATAACTCCGGCCGCATTTGAATATAAAGGAACGCCAATAAGCACGGCCAAAGGCACTGCGTACCATTTATCGCTTCCCGCATATTGCGCAAGAAAATCCGCAGGAACATATCCATGCATAAACGCGCCAAGGAAAACTCCAACGACTATATAAATCCAAACTTTTCCCAAAATACCTAAAGTGTAATTTTTCGCATAATTAAGGCGTAATTTCCAATTAAAATTGGCAAACTCATCCCCTGCTCCTTTATTTTTATAAACAAATTCTTCAACCAAATTTTCAACCTTCATATGACCAATCAAAATCCCGGAAACAATCGAAATAACAAGTCCGCTCAATATATAAATAAGCATGATTTTTAAACCAAACATGGAGAGCAACAAAACGATCGCAACTTCATTAATCATCGGTGATGCAACAAGAAAAGAAAACGTAACTCCAAGCGGCACGCCGGCTTCAATAAATCCCAGAAATAGTGGAATCGCACTACACGTGCAAAATGGCGTAAATATGCCAAAAACCGCCGCTAAAACATTTCCAACATACTTATTTTTATGCGCCAAAATATTTCGTATTTTCACAGGCGAAATAAAAGATCGAATAATCGAAACCGCAAAAATAATCACGATCAAAAGCAAAAAAATCTTTATCGTATCTGCAATAAAAAAATTCAGACTATCCGCAAAATGCGTTTTTGGAATAAGCTTTAGAATGTCATACGTAAGCCAATCTGAAAAGGTTTGAAGCATAAAAAAATCGTTAATTGCATAACAAAGAATACAATGAATTCAATGAAATTTACAAGAAAACCATTATACTGCCGCAGCTTCAAGCTCCTTCAAAGCATTTCTAGCTTTAATAACCGCTGCAGTGCGCTGTAGAAAATGAGATGGAGAACTTGCAAGAAATTCGACATCAACGCCAGCTTCATCAATAACCCTCAACAAAAATTCTTTTCTATGAAGAGCACAGGCATTCAGCAATGTTCTTTGGAAATCTGAACCGCCCTGCTCACCTCTTACGAAATTAACAAATACCATCACACCGTCTTCGTTTTCAAATATTCTATCCATTAATGCCTGAGACGACCGATCAAGCCCATAGCTAAATCCATTCAAAGCACGGATAAAATCTTCAACTTTTCCGATTTCCAACAATCGATTACACAATCTTACTTCTTGGTCAGAAATTTTACCAACATAATTTATTGCCAAAACTAATTGCGCAGAAGTCGCTTTAGTCAAAAGCTCTTTCATAACAGACTCCCGAATACCATAATCAAAATAATCAATACTACCAATAATTCTTGCCATAAAATCAATTTCTCCACTATCAAGTATTGCATCAATCAACATTTTTTGAACCCTTACATCTCGTATAAGACACGTACCAGAGGTGCGCTGAATCATTGAAACGATACCTTTATAATTTTTCAAATCAACCAAAGGCTTAGCCTCTAGCAATCTAGCTTGATAAGACCTTTCAGCATCATAGGCCAATCGTTGTTCGTTAACTCTAGTAGTCTCATCTCTTTCATCATGCAATTGAGCATCAATAGCATGCACAACAGCATCAGCAACCTCATCGGAAATCACACCTAGTTCTTTCATTTGATGCAACAACGCATCGTTAAATTCTTTTTCAGCGCCCCATCAAATGGTTTTTTTAATTGGCCAATAACTAAATCTGCTTGCTGCGTTAATGTTAGAGCCATAATTATTAAATTATAAAATAGGGAGTAATTATATTCTCCACTATTCACAACCGCAAGAAAAAATAGAATACAGCAAACAAGAACAACTAAAATCAAGCCATTACCTCCTCTCACGTTTTTAAATCCATATGGAAATTATATCAATCTCATATACTTCTTATATAAATCTTATATATAAATGATATAAAACGTATACGGACTTGAAAATAAGTTCAGCGTGCACAAGAGAAAAACTGAAAAAGCTTGAAATAAGTCAGCGCTACACTTGACTAATTTCTGCTCTTTTTCTACTACGCTCCGAGTACGCTAAATACGCGCACTCTTCGCTTCGTATCGTTTTTCTCGCATGTATTTGGTGGACCTGGGCGGACTCGAACCGCCCACCTCAGCAATGCGAATGCTGCGCTCTACCAGATGAGCTACAGGCCCGGATAAATAACGAGCTTTGCGGACAGAAGCGATTATAAACCAGCACCAAAAAATCTCCAAATTTTTACAAATTTGACCCCAAAATTTTCCGTGCTAAAATTCATACGTCACTTATTTTTTAACAATTTCTACTATGAATAAAAATCTCAAAAAAATCGCTTTCATAAGCGCTTTCACATTTATCGGCTTTCTTGCTATGCAAGTGCCGTTTTCAAACATCCTCGGCGTAACGAACTTAAAATTCAATTTATTTGATTTTTATGGCCCAATTGCCGGAAGCTTCATCGGATCAGTTTGGGGAATGGTTATTGTTGCCGCAATGCAAATCGTTAACTGGGCATTTCATGGCTTTGCAACTGATGCCGGCACGCTCATCCGATTTCTCCCAATGCTACTCGCACTCCTCTACTTCGCCAAAAAAACTCCGTGGATTTTGATCGCCCCGGGACTCGCAATGATTGCATTTTGGATGCATCCGGAAGGCAGAACCGCTTGGTATTATGCGATGTATTGGATCATTCCATTCGCAATGTATTTCTTCCGAGACAAATTCGTTTTCGCACGCGCACTTGGCGCAACATTCGTCGCACACTCAGTCGGCAGCGTCGCATTTTTATACGCATTCAATCTCAAGGCAGCCGTATGGACAAGCCTTATTCCAATTGTATGGCAAGAAAGAATATTAATGGCAATCGGCATCACGCTGACATACATGCTTTTCAATTTCTTGTTAAGCTTAGTCGTTAAAGCAGGCTTCAAAATGCCTTTTATAAAATTAAATCCACGCTACTCAATAAAAATTTGACAATTACTCAAACGATAAACTACAATTAAACCACTATGAATATCCTCAATAAATCATTTATGTTTTTCTTTGCAAAGCTTAAAAGCCCGAGGATTTAATTTATAAAACATTATCCCGGGCCAAAAGCTCGGGATTTTTTTAAAAAAATTATTATTAACCAAAAATAATATGATACCAGGACCAAACGCGTACCACGATCCATCGGATGCACCAGACGTCGCTCCAGCTTTATCCCTTGGAGCAGAAACAGCAATAACAACAGCACTCGCATCAGACAAGGATTGGCAAAATCATGGTGCGGCTGCATTAAGCGTATTAGACAAAGGACAACAATAAAACCAATGAACATTCTCGGCACCAAAAATACTTTTTTCTTTTACTTTTTTGGACTATCAAGCCCGGGAATTTAACGTGAAAAAATAACAATCACAAATCCCGGGACTAAAATCTCGGGATTTTTTTATATATTAAATAATTTAACCAAAAACAACATGGAAACAGAAATGGCAGTGCTAACAATCGAACAAGCATCAACGAACTTAGAATTCGTAATGTGGCTCACGGGACTCAAACCAATCGATGAACCCATGATGCAAATGCGAACAGCGGTTCTAAAAGCTTTATCATCAACCGAAGAACCAACAAAACCAATCAACGCGCCCGAAATCGCAACTCAAATTGCAACATTAATGGAAATGATGGAAAAAACGAGAGCGGCAATGACAATCGTAAAACAAGGGTCAAGCACGCCAATCTGGCCAACCTAAACCGCAATTATTCATATCTTAATGCTTCCATCGGGCTCTTTCTTGCCGCCTGCCTTGCAGGATACAAGCCAAAAACAAGACCAACCATTCCGGAAACAAAAAGCCCAATCAAAGTTGCGGACAATGGAAATATAAATTCCCAAGAAAGCCCAACAACATTACTTAAAATCAATGAAATCAAAAATGATAAAGTCGCTCCAAGAAAAATCCCAATTGCACCGCCTGTTCCGGTTAACAAAACCGATTCAAGTAAAAACTGATACAAAACATCTTTTTCCGTAGCACCAACTGCTTTCCTAAGCCCAATTTCACGAGTTCTTTCAGTTACGGAAACAAGCATAATATTCATAATTCCGATTCCTCCAACAATAAGCGAAATCGCAGCAACTGCAATCAAAAACATCGTCAAAACATCGGTAACAACGCTTAATCTTGAAGCAATATCCTCCTGCGTTTCAATATGAAAATCATCCTTCTCCGGATCTGTAATATCATGATTATTTCTTAAAGTCGTCGTCACATCTTTCACCGTACGTTTAATATTAGCTTCTGAATCCGCCTGAATTATCAAACGCTGATAATATTTTACGCCCAATATATATTGCTGAGTTGTTGTATAAGGAATAATTGCAATATCATCGAAATTAAAAAACGAAACTTGTCCTTTTTTTGGCATAGTGCCAACAATTCTAAATGTTCTATTCTTGATTTTAATTCGTTGACCAACGGCATCGGAAGAACCAAAAAGCTCATCTTTAATGTTCGCACCTATAACAGCAACATCCGCCAAACTCTTCACGTCCTCATCCGTAAAAAACTCACCTTTATCAACATCCAAATCAAATATTTCAGAAATCATAGGTGAAGCTCCAAATATCGTCATTCTATAAGTTTCGCTTCCATAAACAGCAGTATCAGCACCAAAAACAACAGGCATAACCTTTGCAATTGTAGGCGCATTTGATTTCTTCATTAAAGCTTCAAGATCTTTTTCTTTCAAAGAATCTGTAAACATCTGCGCACTATCGCTTGCACCTTTTGGCTGCCTTCCGGGCAGAACAATAACAGTTTTTGTACCCATCCCTTGGATTTGATCCAAAATCAAATTTTGCGCACCTTTACCAAGCGAAGCAATAAGCATGATTGCTGTAATGCCTATAACAATCCCAAGAACAGTCAAAACAGAACGTGATTTATTCGTTCTAAGCCCTGTAATTGCTGTTTTTAATGTATATTTTAAAATCATAATTATTTTATAAATTGAGTTGCTTTTAAACGATGCTTAACCGCTTCATCAGTAACTATTTTTCCGTCATGCAATTTAATAATTCTTGTTGCATGTTCGGCGGTATAAGTTTCATGCGTTATCAAAATAATTGTATTCCCATGTTCTTCATTCAAGCGTTGCAAAGTTTGCATAACAATCTGTCCGGACTTTGAATCAAGATTACCGGTCGGCTCATCAGCAAAAATAACAGAAGGATTAAGTATAAGCGCTCTCGCAATCGCAACTCTTTGCTTTTCACCACCGGATAATTGTGAAGGTTCATGACTTAAACGATGTGTAAGTCCAACGGAATCAATCGCCTCCAAAGCAAGCGCGTCCCATTTACTTTCCGGAATATCTGAGTATAAAAGCGGAAGTTTCACATTTTCCAAAACCGTTGTTCTTGGAAGCAAGTTAAAAGCCTGAAAAACAAATCCCATTTTATTATTTCGAAGCTTTGCCAAATCATCTTCCGTATAAGATTCGATCTTTTTACCTTCAAAATAATATTCTCCACCGGTGTGTTTATCCAAAAATCCAAGAACATGAAGGAGTGTTGACTTCCCTGAGCCTGAAGGGCCCATAATTGCAACAAACTCACCTTTTTTTATATCAAAAGTAACACCATCCAAAGCCGTTGTTCTGGCGTCTCCTTCGCCATATATTTTCTCCAAATTTTTTACTTCAATAATTTTCATCAGTTATTCATTATAGCTATGCTATCCCCTACTTTAATTCCTTCCAAAATTTCCATATTTCCATTTACATCACGAATCCCAACTTTAATCTTAACATCAGAAATTTTTCCGTCTTTATCTTGAACTTTCACAAACCTTTCTCCATCAATCGTAAAAACCGCTCTCTGAGGCACGTAAACCGCGTTTTCACGCGTTGCGGTAACAATATCGATATTTGCCGTCATACCGGATTTAACTCGTTCATCTTCTTTATCAAAAGCCAATTTAACTTTATAAGTCGGAACACCTTCAATAACGGTTTCTGCAGGATCAATTGAAATAACTTTTGCTGAAAAGACCTCACTATCGCCATAAGCATCAAGAGTTATACGAGCGACGTTTTCAACTTTAATTTTTGCAATATCGACATCCGGAATATCAACTTCAACTTCAAATTTTGCATCACTCATAACGGAAAGAACCGGAACGGCCGCTGAAGCCGCCTCCCCTGCTTCAAGGTTTTTCTTTGAAATGACTCCATCAATTGGAGATTTTATAATTGTTTTTTCAAATTGTGCGGCAATATTTTGATAATTGGCCGCCGCAGAATTAAGCTGAGCATTATAAAAATACACATTCGCTTCAGAAGATTTAACCTGTGCTTCAGCCGCAGAAATCTGATCAACCGTATTCCCTGCCTTTTTTAAAAGTAAATTATTCTGAGCAACCGTTAATGCAGATTGCGCAGTCGCCAAGCTTGTCTGATTTGTAATTTTTTGTGCATCAATTGCCTGAATTTGCCCAACAACAGCAGTCATTGCTGCATTAACATTAGTACGACCAAGCGTAATATAAGTTTTATAAGACACAGAAGTCGCAGACGACAAATCCGAAGCATAGCTAACAGCAAGCATTAGATTATCCAAAAAAGTTCTTACGATTGATAAATGGTATTTCGCTTTAATCATCGCCTGATTTAAAACCATTTCACTTGGCGAAACGTCCGCTTTTAAAGCGTCAAGCTCAATGCGCCAATCGTTCAATTGGTTCCCGGAAAGCATTCTCTGCCATTCCGTATCGATTTTAACCTGATTATTTGAAACAGAAAACGTCAAACCCGGAGTTGTGGTTTCAGAATTTGAAAACATTCCATCTGTTTGTTTTCGAATTGCGTCATCAGCCTTGGAAAAAGCATCAGACAAAACATCTTTTACATCGTCCTTTAAAGACTTAAGATCATTTTCAGCTTTTGTTTCAGCGTTTCTTAGGCTTGTCATAGCACTGTCAACACCGGCTTGTGCTATTTGCAATTCTTCTTCGCGAGTTCCTTTTTTTATAGATTCGAGATTCGCTTTTTGATACTCAAGGCTTGCCTTTGCTTGCATCAGCTGTCCCCTTGCGGCTTCAACGCTTGCGCCGGCCTGCCTAACCTGAGCGGAAGAATCGTTGTTAGCAAGTGACGCTAAGACCTGACCCGTTTTCACCTTGTCACCAACTTTAACATTGATATAAGCAACCTTTCCGGCTTTATCAAAAGTAAGATCAATGGTCTCAGCAGATTTAACTTTACCGGTAACAGAGACCTCTTGACTCATATTACCCGTTTTTGCTTCAACAACCGTAAAATCAAGCTTTGCACTTCTTGGAAGCATTGCATAAACAACAATCAGCAAAATAAGTCCAACTGGAAGCGCAATCTTCCATTTTGTCTTTAGAAACTGCAAAATTGCACGCATAGTATTAAGAATTTTACTCATGAGAATATTTTTTAAGTTTTATAAGAATTTTTTCAAGATCGATCAATTCCTGATTAGTAAGGGATTCAAGCGCAAGAAAACCGGCGACATTATTTTTCCATGCCGCATCAATAATCAAATCCGCCTTTTTCGTAACGGAAAGATTCACTTCACGCCTATCTTTTTTATCATGTTTTCTTTGAACGTATCCGGCTTTGACAAGCCCATCAACAAGAGAAGTCGCAGAAGCATCTCTAATCCCAAGCATGGTTGAAATATCTTTCATCTTCGCCTTATGCTCTTTAATAAACATAATAGCAAACAGTTGCGACATATTAAGCCCCAAGCAACATTTGCGCAAAGCACGCGAACGTATCACCCTTCCGAGTTCAAAAAACAACTTTATGACTTTTTCATTTACATCCTTTGGCATACTTAGGTATCTAAATAGTTAGGAGATCTAATCATATCATGCAAAAAATAGGAGGTCAATACACATAACATTGCCTACTCCAAAATTTCGTGGTAAAAATATTCTGCAATAAAAACTCCGCGCAATCACGGGGCCATAGCTCAACTGGCTAGAGCGCATCCATGGCATGGATGAGGTTGTGGGTTCGACCCCCATTGGCTCCACCACGCGCCGCAAAGCGGCGCAAACTCTAAATACAAAAAGCCAAGTTCGAGCTAGAACACTTCACTTCAAAGTCCGTATACGTTTTATATCACTTATATATAAAATTTACATAAGAAGTATATAAGATTGATATAACCTGCATACGAACTTAAAAAAACATCCCCACCCTCTTCTTGTATTCCACGTACTTCTCGCCATGCAAATCAATCATTTGTTTTTCCTCTATCTTACAATCCAAATACCACAAAGGAATAAATGAAAATAACACCAAAAACCATTGAAATAAAGACATCAAAAAGCCAACCCCAAATAAAACTATATAAATCGACACATACATCGGATGTCTTGAGTATTTATAAGGGCCACTTGTAACAAGCTTTTTCGTAAACATCGGCTTTGCTAAAAAAATAAACGTCCAAATAACATAAGATAATCCGAGGAAAATAAAAAGAGACCCTAAAATCAAAAAATAAATATTTTTACTCATCAAAACCTGTTCCGAATAAACAAAAAAATACAAAACCAAACCTTCGATTATCCACAAAACTCTAGGCAAAACCTCAATAGCTATATGTTTTTTAGTCATATTTAAAAATTACTCCAAAAGCAAAAGCAGCATCATAATTCCAATCCCAAACACGAAAAATATAAACTGAAAGAATGCTTTCTTTAAACCACATTCTTTATGCAGTTCCGGAATCAAATCCGATCCGGCAATATAAATGAATGCACCAGCTGTAAAAGGTACCAAAAATAAAGTTAAATTTGAATTTACGGTTCCAACTAAAAACACAACAACCGCACCAAGAACCGCGGTTAAAGCTGTAACAAAATTAAAAAACATGGCTTTTTTCTTTGAAAAACCACCGTAAAGAAGAATGCCAAAATCACCTATCTCTTGCGGAATTTCATGTAAAACAACAGCCAAAGTTGTAGCAATCCCAACCGGAATACTCACCATATAACTCGCGCCAATAACAAGCCCATCAATAAAATTATGCACCGAATCTCCAACTAAATTCATAAGCGCAACCGGATGCGGATGAGAGACTGAAGTTGGCACGTGGCAATGCCTCCAGTGAATAAACTTTTCGATAACAAAAAACGTAAGAATCCCACCTATAACATAAAGCGAAACCTGCAGATCAAAGCCATTTTCCGCTGCCTCAGGAAGAAGATGAATAAACACATCGCCAAACAAAGCGCCTGCGGAAAAACTAACAAAATAAACCAAAACATTCTGCAAAGATTTATCTCTAAAAAAAATAGCAACAACGCCAACAAGCGACATCGCGCTAACAATCAAAACGCTGATTAATGAATATAAAAAAGCAGACATGAATATATTTATTATTAATACCATCAGATTCTAAATCACATATTCAAATATACCAAGTCTTTTTATGAAGAACACATCTTTTCATCCACGATTTTCGCGTACTCAAAAGCAAAATTAAAGATTGATCTCTGCGTATCAGCAATATTTTTACTCTGAATAATCACACCAATTTTATCCTCATGTGAAATAATCGCGACCTTATCATCGTAAACATTTATCTCATTCTTGAATGGAAATTTATCCTTTGGAATCAAATAAACTTCTCTCAACTCTTTTTCTCCATTTTTCTTAAATTCCAAAGCTTTTTTATCATAAGAAAAAATACCACGCAACCAGATTTTTCTTTCAACTTTTTTCTTCACATATGTCGGATAATAATCCTTCAACAAAGTATCAACGGCCAAACTAACATCCGCCCAACAAAGCAATTCCGTTTTTGAGGTTAAAGTATCTTCCATTATCTTCTTAATTCCCTCTACCCCATCATAAATCGTCATCTGAGGAGTCGAAGCGTACTTAGAGTTCAACAATAGCAATTCAGGCAAAGCAAATTCCAAAGCGGAATATTTTTCATGTTGATCGTTCAAAAGAGAATAAGGATTCAACGCTCTAAAATATAAAAGACTTCCATACTTCACACGACTAACCAATCCACGCTTTTGTAATTGCTCGAGAACAACATACGTTGTTGGCCTTTTCACTCCAGTTTTTCGAGACAAAGTGCTGGGCAACGCCTTACCGTACTCCAAAAGTGAAAGATAAATTTTAGCCTCCTTGTCACTCAAGCCTATGTTCACTAAAGTTTTGATTAAATCCATATTGTCAATAATTATAACAACACTATAGCACAGCCATTCAAAATAGTCAATAATCAATTAAATAAGCCATAAAAAGTATCAAAATTAATCACAAAATAAATGCCACAAGTCATAATTGTTGACAAATCTATAATTATTAGATAATGTATATTCTTAAATAATAAATATTATGAACAAAGCTCCTGACATAATAGATGATGAAATGCCTACTGATTGTTTGGATGGACCCGAGTTTATATTGCTTTTCACAGAAGCCGAAAAGGAATATGACTACTTAAGGTCAGTGGCAAAAAAAAGCAGCAATCAGCTCGCTATGCTGATCGAAGGGCCGCCAGACATCGATCGTATGCGTGCCGGATGCAGATTATTGGTATGTAAACAATCAAGAGATTTTTTCTATAGTCGTTTTCCGGAAGATAGAAATCGTATAGAAATATTATTTATCAGAGCACAAAGGATGGTAAACCTCGAAAGGCATAACCAAGACGGATATTTAATGTTAATGGATTTTATGCCAACGGTATCTGCGCTCATATGTTATATAATAGATATATACAAAAAAAACAAAGAAATATTATAATTATTATTAATAATAAATAAATATGACCTCACTAACAAAAACCTGCAAAAACTGCGCTAAACCATTCGCAATTGCTCCGGAAGATACTGAATTTTACAAAAAAATCGACGTCGCGACTCCAACGCTTTGCCCAACATGCAGATCTCAAAGAAGGCAAGCATTCAGAAATGAATTCTTTTTATACACAAGAAAATGTGATTTTTCAGGAAAAGAAATAATTTCAATGTATTCTCAAGAAAAACCATATAAAATTTATGACCAAGAAATTTGGTGGTCGGATAAGTGGGATCCAACGACTTATGGACGTGATTTTGACTTTAACAGGCCTTTTTTTGAACAATTCATAGAATTGCAGAAAGTAGTGCCAAGAATATCTTTAAATTGCATAAATAATCAAAACAGTTATTTCACAAACTATGCGTTTAATAATAAAAACTGCTATTTAATATTCACAACAGATTATTGCGAAGATTCATATTATGGACGCCTTAATTACAGAAATTTTAAATGCGTCGACGCCGATTACACAAGCGATTCAATCCACTCATATCAAATATCGGACGCTGATAGAGCAAACAACTGTCTCTTCTGTCAAAAAATAACAGGAAGCAGCAACTTAACCTTCTGCTATGACATGAAAAACTGTCACGATTGCATTGGGTGTTCAAATTTGAGAAGTGCAAGACGCTACATTTTCAATAAGCAGGTCTCACAAGAAGAATTTGAAGAATTTAAAGCCAAAATGGACCTGGGTTCATATAATAATCTTGAAAAAATTACTAAACAATTCGCCGATATGGTTGAAAGTAAATGTCCTAAAAAATATCTTGAAAACGTGAACTGTGACGAATGTGTTGGCAATCATTTAAAAAGCTCAAAAAACGCAAAAATGTGTTTTGATAGCGAAAAATTACACGACATTAAATTCGGAACACAATTAACTGACGCAAAAGACTGTTATGATTGGGATTTCGTTGCCGCCGGCGGTGAACTTTGTTACGAAATGGTAAGTTGCGCATATAGAATGGTTAGTTGCAAATTCTGTGTTAATTCATGGGACGGAAACTCAAACATCACATACTGTGACTTATGTCTTGGGAATAAAGACTTATTCGGATGCATTGGAATGAGAAAAAAACAATATTGCATATTAAATAAGCAATATGAAAAAGAAGAATACGATAAATTGCTGGCAAAAATTATCGAACATATGAAAAAAACGGGAGAATGGGGAGAATTTTTCCCAATAACAAGCTCCCCTTTTGCATACAATGAATCCGTGGCAAATGAATTTTTTACGCTTACGGAAGAACAAATAAAAGAAAAAGGATGGAGCTTTAAAGAACCTGACAAAAAAGAATTTAAAAAACAAACTTACTTAATTCCGGATCACATTAAAGATGTACCAAACACAATAACCCAAGAAATTTTAGCTTGTGAAAAATGTGGTAAAAATTACAAAATAATAGAACAGGAGCTTGCTTTTTATAAAGAATCAAATCTGCCTATTCCTCATAAATGTCACCTTTGTAGACACAGAGGAAGAACGGCAAAAAGAAGTCCAAGAATGATTTGGAAAAGAACGTGCTCAAAATGTAAAATTGAAATTCAAACAACGTATTCACCAAATAATCCTTCGCCAATTTTATGCGAAAAATGCTACTTGGATTTGGTTGGATAAATAACACTTATTTTGCAAAAGCAATCCCAATCCAATCTCCAACTTGATGCGTTACGGCAATAACCACGATCGCAATCAAAACGTGCTCAAGAATAACATGCAAAGGTTTTGTTTTTTCGGCTTTTGCTAAAAAATAACTCAAAATTGCAAGCAAAGTCACTCCATATACAATACTCACATAAATGGCTGTAGTTAAAGGAAAAATCAAAACCGGAATAACAAAAGTCAAAGCAAAAATTAATTTAAAAATAAAAGTAGAAAACGTTGCTTCCCAAATCTGCTTATTGCTCTTATCACCAGCTGACTCCTGAGAGATATGAATCCCCAAAGAGTCCGAAAACGCATCAGCAATCGCGATTGTTAAAATGCCACCCAGAACAACATATTTTGACGAAGTAACGGAATCAAGCCCAACCATAAGGCCAAGAGTCGTGATAATCGCGGAAGTAAGACCAAAGCTAAAACCTGTTTTTAAAGATGCTCTCATAAAATTAAATTTAGACAATTAATGCCATTCTATATGGCTTATAGATAAGCGTCAAACAGATGTTAGATAAATGTTATAAAAATGTCAGAAGCGCAGGGATAACAATTCCGGCTGTTTCTGATCGAAGAATTCTTGGACCAATATTCAATAAAATAAAACCTGCTTTTTTCGCGGCCTCAATCTCCTGCTCTGTAAAACCACCTTCAGGTCCAATATAAATGTTTATTTGCTCAACTCCATCGGTCAAAATCCTTGAGACATCCTTCAATGTTTTTTCAGCTTCAGGATGAGCTAAAACATGAACAACTTTTTTATTCACCTCAGCGCTTTTATCATCACTTTTGATCAAATTTTCAAGCAACTTCTGCATCTTAACAGGCTCTCTCAAAACAGGAATAATTCCCCTGCCGCTTTGCTCTGCAGATTCTTTCAAAATTCTTTCCAAACGCGGAAGTTTATGCAAACTCTCACGCTCTGTTCTTTTTGTAATCAAAGGCACAAATTCAGTAACACCAACCTCTGTCCCCTTTTGCAAAACCATTTCAAATTTTTCCGGACTTTTCTGAATCGCCTGATAAAGACGAATTTTAATTTTCGATTCAGCATTGTTTTTGCGCTTTTCTAAAACGTTTCCAATCACCTCCTTTTTAGAAACATCCATTAATTCAACCAAATATTCATCGCCTAAATTATCCAAAATAATAATCTTCTCACCAGCTTTAAATCGAAGAACGTTAAAAAACTGATGACACAATTCTTCCGAAGTTATCAAAACTTTTTTGCTATCAATAACATCCGGCTGAAAAATAAAAAATCTATGCATGGACATATTTTGCCCTTATCAAAGCCAAAAGTAAAGCAATTTGTATTTATAAAAATTTATAATATAATAATCTATTAACCATATAACCAAAAACAAAATGGTAAAAATAAATGAGATAGTGCAAGATTTTGAAGCAGACGCATACATCAACGATCAGATTAAAAAAATAAAATTATCTGATTACAAAGGAAAATGGGTAGTGCTTCTTTTTTATCCGGCGGATTTCACGTTTGTATGCCCAACGGAACTCGGAGAAGCGGAAAAATATTATGAAGAATTTAAAAAATTAAACGCAGAAATCCTAAGCATAAGCACGGACACAGCATTCGTTCACAAAGCTTGGCATGATAATTCCGAATTAATAAAAAAAGTAACCTATCCAATGCTGGCAGACCCAACAGGCAACATTTGCCGCATGTTTGGGACTTATATCGAAAATGAAGGATTATCGCTTCGCGGGACGTTTATTATCGATCCTGATGGAAAGCTAAAGATGGCAGACATTCACGACAACAGCATTGGCAGAAGTGCAAAAGAAATCCTACGCAGACTTCAAGCCGCGGATTTTGTACGCAAAAACAATGGCGCATTAGTTTGTCCTGCAAGCTGGGAGCCTGGAAGCGCAACACTGAAACCGGGAATTGAACTAATCGGCAAAATCTAAGACAATAAGGTCCAAACTCTGGAATGAGTTATTGTAGTTGCACCGGTATCAGCATCCATCCAAGGAGTATCTGTTCCGAGCGCATCTTCCTCTAAATCAAGATCTGCAAAATCAACCCAATCTGGCGATCTACGACCTACGGCATCTTCAAGCATGACTTTTCCATTAACGTGATCGACTGCAACGACTGTATGCAAAGCGTCTTCTTGAGCAACGGTGTCTTGTAAAGATGGAACAATGTTCATATTTAATTATTTTTAATTTATAAGTGCATATAGAATACAGTAAAATATGAAATTGTCAAACGCTAAAAGCGACCGCATCATTCTATATGGAAATATTATTGGTGGAGTTGAGGGGAATCGAACCCCTGACCTCCTGCTTGCAAAGCAGGCGCTCTAGCCAACTGAGCTACAACCCCATGGCTAAAAAGAACGCAAATAAAATACCATGAAGAATAAGTATATACAACATAAATAAATATTGACAAATAAATAAATGTTTGTTAAATTAATCCCCAATCATTTAAAACAGCACTCATGGAAGCACATAATAAAAGCACTCCACAATTTCAACCAATTGACCTTATTAGAGAAGGAATGTCGGATAGTGATGCAAGAAAGGCAAATGTCTTAAAGTTTTTCAGCGATCATGATATTCACTTTGAAGGCAGCGATGGCAGCTCACAAGAAGAAGCCATTATAACATGTGGAATCCCAAATACTATGCTAGGGATAATGATAGAAACGATGTATTTACAAAAATTAGGAAAATACCCATATACAAAGCAAGAAATTAAACAAGTTGAAGGCAGACAAATAGAAAGCTTTGAAGCCGCGGACGGAACCAAAACTTGGTTTGACGTTACCGAATGGTACGGAAAATTTTAATCCGCACACAAAAAGCGCACGAAAAAAAGACCTCTTGGTCTTTTCATAAACCCCTAACATCCATAATGCAGTAGAGAAACTAGACTTTATTCTCACCCATAAAAGGTAAGATTGAATTCCCGAAGGAATTCGACCTGTGGCATACCCCGAAGGGATAGCCGTGTTTCACTCCTTAGAAAGGAGGTGATCCATCCGCAGGTTCTCCTACGGATACCTTGTTACGACTTAGCTCCAATCAGTAGTGTCACCCTAGGCCCCGGTAAACCAGGGACTTTAGGCGCCCCTACCTTTCATAGCTTGACGGGCGGTGAGTACAAAGTCCAGGAACATATTCACCGCGCCATAGCTGATGCGCGGTTACTAGCGATTCCAACTTCATGAGGTCGAGTTGCAGACCTCAATCCGAACTGAGACCGAGTTTAAAAGGATTTGCTCCGCCTTACGGCATTGCTTCCCGCTATATCGGCCATTGTAGCACCTGTGTTGCCCAAGACATAAGGGCCATGCTGATTTGACGTCATCCTTACCTTCCTCCTCGTTGGCCGAGGCAGTCTCTTATGAAAAAACAACATAAGACAAGGGTTGCGCTCGTTCACGGACTTAACCGAACACCTCAAGGCACGAGCTGACGACAACCATGCAGCACCTGTCTCCACGCTCCTTGCGGCACAACCATCTTTCGACAGTCTTCGTGGGATGTCAAGTCTTGGTGAGGTTCCTCGTTTGTTATCGAATTGAACCAGATGCTCCACCGCTTGTGTGGACTCCCGTCTATTCCTTTGAGTTTTAATCTTGCGACCGTACTACCCAGGCGGAGTACTTAATGCGTTAGCGTCGGCACAGACAGGGGTCGAACCTGCCTACACCTAGTACTCATAGTTTAGGGCGTGGACTACAAGGGTATCTAATCCTTTTCGCTCCCCACGCTTTCGTACGATAGTGTCAGAACTTACCTAGCAAACTGCTTTCGCTTTTGGTGTTCTTCTGTGTATCAACGGATTTTACCCCTACACACAGAATTCCATTTGCCTCTGTAAGTCTCTAGTCTAGAAGTTTTGAATACAGTTTCTCGGTTGGGCCGAGATATTTAACATCCAACTTTCTAAACCACCTTGGTACGCTTTACGCCCAATAATTCCGGATAACGCTTGCGACCTACGTATTACCGCGGCTGCTGGCACGTAGTTAGCCGTCGCTGATTCTTGGGGTACTGTCAGAATTCTTCCCCCAAAAAAGAACTTTACATCCTTACGAACTTCATCGTTCACGCGGTGTCGCTTCATCAGGCTTTCGCCCATTGTGAAATATTCCTTACTGCTGCCTCCCGTAGGAGTAGGAGCCGTGTCTCAGTCTCCTTGTGGCTGACCGTCCTCTCAGACCAGCTACCCGTCATTGCCTTGGTAAGCCATTACCTCACCAACTAGCTGATAGGATGCAGGCCCCTCCCAAAACGTCTTGCGACTTTACCCTTGCGGGATTATAGGACATTATCCTTTATTTCTAAAGGGTATTTCCTGTTTTGGGGTAGGTTCCAACATATTATTCACCCGTTCGCCGCTGCCCTTGCGGGCCGCTCGACTTGCATGTATTAGACACACCGCCAGCGTTCATCCTGAGCCAGGATCAAACTCTTCATAAAATAGATCGAAAATCGATCTTAATTTATCTCTAGATAACACTAGAGATAAAAGATAATTTATTAGCTGCTAATTTCTCTACTACACCATAGATGTTAAGGAACTCGTTAAGGAGCCTTTCGATACAGAAATAAAACCCATCACCTTTAACTTGATGGCACATAATATAATATTCAATAAATAGCCAAAGTCAAGGAGATTTTTATATTTTTTTTAAATAATCATTAAATTTTATGTCAATGGCATTAGAATGCGTAAAATCAGGTTTTCGTGATATAATTAAAGAACGAGCAAAAATATAAATAAATTTAACCAAATAGAAATATGGCAACAAAAAAAGCAAAAAGGATGTCAGATATTCTCGTTCCAACAGTTATCGAACGTACAAGTTATGGCGAACGTGTATATGATATTTACTCTCTTTTACTTAAAGAAAGAATTATTTTCGTCGGCACAGCAATCGACGATCTTGTTGCAAACACTGTAATCGCACAACTTCTATTTCTTGAAAAAGAAAATCCAAAAAAAGATATCACAATGTATATTCATAGCCCGGGAGGTCACGTTACAGCCGGTCTCGCAATCTATGACACAATGCAAGCCATGAAATGTGACGTCTCAACAGTTTGCGTGGGTATGGCGGCATCAATGGGTGCCATCTTGCTCGCAGGAGGCACAAAGGGTAAAAGATACGCTTTGCCAAATGCGGAAGTCATGATTCATCAACCACTCGGTGGCACAGAAGGTCAAGCTTCAGACATCAGAATTCATGCTGAACATATCATCAGAACAAAAGACAGACTCAATGGGCTTCTTGCAAAACATACAGGTCAAGATTTCAAAAGAGTCGAAAAAGATACAGACCGCGATAATTTCATGACAGCGGAAGAAGCCAAAAAATATGGCCTTATCGATGAAATAATTAAAGGAAAAGATTAAAATTCAGGATCAACGCCTTTATCAACCAAACATTTGCTTTGCGCAGCCATTGATTTAGCTTGTGCTTTTTCAACCGTATCAGGATTTTCAATCCCACCAAAGCTTTCAATAGCACACATATAAACAGCGTCTGCAACGCATTTACAAACCGCAGAAACATAAGAAAGGTTTCTATCACAGCCATCAAGACCAACAATAGCAGCAAAGGCCAAGGGAACTAAAAAACTTTTCTTTATTTCCATAGGATAGTTTATTTTGAACAAGCATCAGCTGGTAAACCGGCTTTCTTCAAGCAGGTTAAACGATCTATCTCAGACGTAGTATCGATAAATTCTTGAGCCATCTTTCCCCTAACCGGCATAACACCAGCCGTGTCAACTGCGTCTATAACGCTATCACGCGTCGCATCTCTACTTTTATCACATTGAGCACAAATAGCCGCAATCTCAACAGGAGTTTTTGGAACCTCACTGCACGCGCCGAATCCGGCTAAAACGCCAAGACCCGCAACTAAAGTATTTCTAACATTCATATTTTTTAGATTAAATTAATAAAGGTTTAAATTATTATACGATTTACAATAATTGTCAAGCCTCTTCTTTTGTCAGCTTCACAAGCTTCGCTTTTTCAACCGCATATTCAACAATTGCCTTCGCAACATCAACGCCAGTAACCTCTTCAAGCGATTTAAAGCCAGGATTTGCATTAACTTCAAGTACAAGCGGACCTTTTTTGGAACGTATGATATCAACACCACCAATTTCAAGCTTTAAAACCTTAACAGATTTAATCGCAACATCAATTTCGCGCTTGCTCAAAACGGTTTTTTCACCTTTTCCACCAAGCTCAATATTTGATCTAAACTCCCCTTTCTTGGCAGACCTGATCATTGTCGCAACAACTTTATTCCCAACAACAAAAACACGGACATCCTTACCTTTTGATTCTTTCATATATTCCTGAAGCAAAATAATATTTACACCACTTTGCTTCCACAAAAAACTCAAAGCGGACATAACCGCACGCTTACTTTCCGCGATCACAACACCGCTTCCATAAGAGCCAAATGGCGTTTTCAAAATTACAGGGAAAGCATTAACTTGTTTTAAAATTTCCGCATTTATATATTTCAAATCACGCACAACAATTGTCTTTGGAATCGGAATATCAAAATGATCCAAAATCTGCATTGTTCTAAGTTTATTTTTCGCTCTTGAAATAGCATGAAAAGTATTCACAACCGGAAAACCCATCAACTGCAATTGCTTAACAAGGGCGGCTTGAAGTTCAATATTTCGAAGAAGTCCAACGCGCGGAATAATAACGTCATAATCAGGAAAAACGCTTCCATCATAAAATACACGCGGATTATGCCTATCATAAACAAGCTGGCATTTATCAGCTCTAAAAATTCTCGCTTTATGCCCAAGCTCACGCGCCGCCTGAACAATTCGAGAATCTTCTTTTGATGACCTTCTATCAATCGATTCAAAGGTTAAAACTGCAATTTTCATAATGTTGTTTTTACGGCTCAAACTATATTCAAATTCAAAAAAAATGCAAATAAAAGTAAAAAGTGATAAAATTAAAAAAATAAAAATTTCACATAAATTAACTTTTAAAAAATGAAAACCTCACACAAAAAAATTACAGCAACAAGTTTGATCATTGGCTTACTTATGCTCTCGGGCTGTTCAAGCGGCACTCCAGCAACTGCAACCGTTCCAAGCCAAAAATATAAAACATATGAAACTCAATATATTCAAGCCTCATATCCTCAAGATTGGGAATTAATTGAGGAAAAAGATTTTCCACAAGGAACACCAAATTCAACAATCGTTATTTTCAAAAGTAATATAAAAAACGAACTCTTCTTAACAAATGTAAATATTGCACACAGCGCACTCCCATCGACAATGGACTCTGTTGATTACGGAAAACAGGTTATCGCAAATCAAAAAGCATTACTTCAAAACTATAACGAAATTTCACGAAACGAAATTGAAATTCCAATCAGCGGACAAAGTCAAAAAGTTACATTTG
The DNA here is from genome assembly GCA_000993595.1 of Candidatus Peregrinibacteria bacterium GW2011_GWC2_39_14. Classification (GTDB taxonomy): domain Bacteria; phylum Patescibacteriota; class Gracilibacteria; order UBA1369; family UBA12463; genus UBA12463. The sequence continues at coordinate 33,161 of LBWJ01000011.1, forward strand.
TTGTGTTTGAAGGCAAAAGAAGTGCAACGGACCCCGTTATTAGGTTTGCTCAATTATATGCTGTAAAAGACACACAAGCATATATCTTAACAGCTGCAATGCTACCAACAGAAGAAGCATCTGTTCAAGCTTCCGCTGAAGACATTCTTAAATCTTTGAAGATAAAATAGCGTTTATTTGACAAATAAACAATATTGTGAGTAAATATTGATGATATGTTTATATTAAATCTTACAAATCGTCGCGAAGAAACAATGAAGCCTCAAAAGCTGCGTTGATTCATACACGCAATTTGTAAACCTTGAGGCTTCGTAAAAAAACGAGGTCTTTTTTTTAATATAACCAAAAATAATATGACTAAACATTTAACCAAAATAACAGACTTATCTAAAGATGAACTACTAAGCATCATCGAAAATGCTTATGTTTTGCAATATCAATTTATAAAAAACGGAGAAAACACAAGCCACTTCCTCAATAAAACCATAACAATGATCTTTGAAAAACCATCTCTTAGAACAAGGGTTGCGTTTGAAGTAGCCGCAACACAACTCGGCGGAAACGCCATTTATTTAACAAGTTCAGACGTTTTAGCAAACAGCATCGATTCAAAAATCAGAGAACCCGTTCCTGATATCGCGAAAAATCTGGAAAATTTCACAGACATAATTCTTGCTAGAGTTTTTTCTCACGAAACAATAAAAACTTTGGCAAAAAATTCCAACATACCTGTAATAAATGGCTTATGTGACTTGCATCATCCAACTCAAACCTTGGCTGATTTATATACAATATGGAACTTACATCAAGGCTTTCCAAAAGATCTTAAAATTGCTTATGTCGGAGACGGCTGTAATACGGCAAATTCACTATTTTTAGGATGTGATTTGCTGGGAATCAATTTCAGCATCGCAACGCCAAATGGATATGAAATGCCTAAATACATCGTTAAAGAAGCAAAAAATGGTAATTTCAAAATCGGTAGCGATCCCATAAAAGCCGTAAAAGATGCTGACATAGTTTATACGGACACATGGATATCAATGGGCCTTGAAAGTGAATACGACAAAAGGGTAAAAATTTTCAAACCGTATCAAGTTAATGAAGAATTACTAACTCACGCAAAGCCCAATGCAAAAATAATGCACTGCCTTCCGGCTCACAGAGGAGAAGAAATCACAGCGGAAGTTATAGACGGGCCAAATTCTCTTATATTAAGTCAGTCAAAATCACGACTCATGATCGCAAAAGCATTGTTAAAATTTTTAATTAATTAAAATGATTAAATTTTATAAAATTAATGGATTTGAAAAACAACCACACCAATTCCGTCGACCCCGTCGAATGCATTTTGTTATTTAAATTTATTAATTTTAACACTATATAAAATGAAAAACACTTACAATAAAATCGCGAGCTATGAAGCCAAAAAAGGCACGTTTGATAAAATTTTATTACTTTATTCCGGAGGACTGGACACTTCCGTAATGGTCAAATGGCTAAAAGATAATTATAAAACTGAGGTCTATACTTTAACGTTGGACATTGGACAAGTCGGAGAGGATTTTGAGGCGATTCAAAAAAAGGCAATAAAATGCGGAGCGAAAAAAGCAATCGTCATTGATGCTCAAGAAGAATTTGCGGAAGAATACCTGAATAAAGCCATAAAATCCAACGCGAATTATCAAAATGGTTACCATCTTTACTGCCCAATTGGCAGGGCAATCATAGCAAAAAAAGCAGTTGAAATAGCGCACGCTGAAGGGATTTCCGTAATAGCACACGGATGTACGGGAAAAGGAAATAATCAAGTAAGATTAGACTCATATATAACAATCCTGGATCCTTCATTAAAAATTATTGCACCTGTACGAGAATGGTCCATGACAAGAAAAGAAGAGCTTAAGTATGCGGAAAAACACGGAATACCAATCCCGGCAAAACATAAAGACTATTCGTATGATGAAAATCTATGGGGACTTTCATCGGAAGGAAGCGAAATCGAAGATTCTTCCAAGATCCCAAACTTTGAAAAATGTATTTTAAGAAATGAATTTCCAGAAAATGCGCCAAACGATTCCACAACAATTTCAATTGAATTTGAAAAAGGAATTCCAATAAAACTTAATGGCGTAAAAACAAGCCTTGTTCATGCGATAAAAGCTTTGCAAAAACTTGGCTCTGCATATGGAATCGGATTAAAAGTTTTTATTGAAGACCGAATCGTAGGATTAAAAGTAAGAAGTGTTTACGAACAACCTGCGGCCGAAATATTAATCACGGCACATAAAGAACTGGAAAAATTAGTCTCAACAAAAGACGAAAACGAATTCAAAAACATTGTTGATAATAAATGGGCCGATTTATGCTATTCGGCAAAATGGCATTCCCCTCTTATGAAAGATTTAAACAGCTTCATTGATACGGTTAATGAAAAAGTAACCGGGAAAGTAACGTGTAAATTATACAAAGGATCTGTTTGGACTCTCGCGGTTGAATCAAAGCACTCTCTATTGAATGCGCATTTGGTTAGTTTTAATTCAAAAAACATGTTTAACCAAAAAGCATCGGCGGGATTTATAGAACTATATGGACTGCAAGACCAAATGGCACATCAAGTTTCTGCAAAATAATTCAAATTGGGGCCTTAAATGGCCCCTTTTGGCAATAAAAAAACCCCACCGAAGTGGGGTGAAAGTTTCTGTCAGCCTAAATAAAATAATTTTTGTTTTTGTTTGGCTGTGAACTTTTTTGTTTTTGTTTGTT
>LBWJ01000011.1:36000-210861 GCA_000993595.1 Candidatus Peregrinibacteria bacterium GW2011_GWC2_39_14
AGGTGATACACCAGGATTGTGCGGGGTAGCCAGTTAAGGCCAGCACTAAAGCAAAGACAGAATGAGAGAAAAAAGATTCGGGGGTAGCGCGGATGGCGCCATTCTAGCCCATCAAGATTTTCTCCCACATCTTCCTTTACTTATTATTTTTTAACCCTTACTTTTTAATGAACTTTGTTTTTCTTTTTGTTTTTGACTTTTTCAAATCATATCAATTTATCAAACCTAAAGACTTTCGTCAAATTATTACGGTGGACGCAAATAGAAAGTATGTTTTACTTTAAAACAAGGTTTTTGGCAAATAGAACGGGTCCCGTTTCACAATTCGCATTTCGTATTTAAAATTTGTTTCGTATTTCGATATTCTAATTTCGAAACGTGGTGCCGGGGGCGGGACTTGAACCCGCACACCTCTTACGAAGTAAGAGATTTTAAGTCTCTCGTGTCTGCCATTCCACCACCCCGGCGAATAAACGTGAAACTAAACCCTATTTTATATTAGTTTCAAAAATTCACAATATTTTTTGGTGTACCCTTCAAAAACGCCTCAATATTATCAGTCGAAACGTCAATCATTTTATCAAGTGCTTCTTTTGATCCGAAAGCCACGTGCGGCGTCAAAACAACGTTCTCGAATTTAACAAAAGGATTATTTTTCACTCTTTCTTTTTCAAAAACATCCAAGCCCGCTCCCCTAACCCATTTATTTTTCAAAGCCTTAATCAAAGCTTTCTCATCAATAATCGCACCACGCGCAGTATTAATAATAAAAGGTTTTTTCTTCATTTTCTTAAATTCATTTTCACCAAACTTATGAAACGTATCAGAAGTAAGTGGCGCAGATAAAACAATAAAATTGCTATCCGATAATAATTTTTCAAAACTAACATAATCAATATCAGGCATCGGATTTTTTACGTTTTTCGTATGAGCAACAACATTCATTTCAAAGCTTTTCGCGATTTCAGAAACACGCATTCCGATTTTTCCAAAACCAAAAATACCAAGTGTTTTATTTTTCAACTCAAATAATTCAAAAGATTCAACGATCAGCCCATCGTCCCATTTATTTTTCCTTATAACTTCATCTGCTTTTTTAATATTCCTTGCAAGAACAAGCATTAAACTAAAAATATGCTCGGCAACCGACTCAGTCGCATATTCCGGCACGCTACTCATTTTAATACCATTTTTATGAGCCAGAGCAGTATTTATTCCATCAATGCCGGTCGACATTATAGAAATAAACTTACATTTCTTTAAATACGGCACAAAATCCAACTTTGGCCTTGGCAAAACCATCAAAATATCCGCATCAACACGGCTTTTAACGAATTCCGGATCGCTCAATTTCAACATATCCGAAACGCGAACATCACCCAATTTTTTCAATCTTAATAAATGATCTTTTGAAACCTCACAATGTGAAATCACATGAATTTTCATAAATTCATTATAACAAACCTTGCAAGTAAATTAATTAAATGATAGTTTTTTATTCGCGGGCCGGTAGCTCAGTCGGTAGAGCAAGCGCCTCTTAAGCGCAAGGTCGCGGGTCCGATCCCCGCCCGACCCACCACGCCGCCTTCGGCGGCAAATTCAAAATCCAAAACTCAAAATTCAAAACAAAATATAAATTCGAAATACAAATTTCGAATATTTAAAACTTCCCACGCATAACGTCAGACAACGTGTATGTAAAAGACTTTACTAGAACCCACAATTCATTTCCAAGCTCATTAACAATCAATGAATCGAGTGAATTAATTCTGCAAAAAGCAACAAAACTTTCTCTAAATGCAAGATCGTCTAAAATCAAACCAACAACATGTCCGGGTAAGCATTCACAAATGCCACCATGTCTTACATCGGTATCATTAAGCATAACTCGTTTATCGTTCGACAAAGCTCTCAATTGATCAATAATAGATTGTGCAAAAACTGCTTTCTTTACACGCTCAGGGTCATCAGCGGCATTTGTTCTCACGAGCGATAAAAATTCAAAACCACGCAGCATATGCGAACATATGCTACAAGCTAATTCATTTTCAAGCGTACCGGAGCCAAAACGTGAAAGCTCATTGATCACAGCAGCTCAAAACGCTACCTCTCCAGGTTCAAGATCTCTGTTTATATAAGCAGGAGGACAAAAAGGTGTACCCATAGGAGATTCATATAAACCACAATCTAATTTCGTCCCCATAAATTATTTTATTACAGATTTTTATTATACCCACTTTCCAAATTTAATCAAGCCAAGATAAATTCATAAGCGTTTTTTTTGCTAAAATGCACATGAACAAACATTTATGCCAAAAAACATTTTATTTTATACAGACACGCCAATTTGTGGTGGCGCTGAAAGACAAATGACAATACTTGCCAAGTTTTTAGATAAACAAAAATACAACCTATTTTTGGCTTGTGCAAAAGCAAAATCAGTTGACGACTTGGCGGAAAAATTTGAAAAAACCGGTTCAAAAATATTCAGATTAAATGTAATTCACAAACATGATCCGCGTCACTATTTTCAACTAAAAAAAATAATCCGCGAAAATAAAATAGAAATCCTTCATGCACACGTTTGGAATCCCGCATCATGCAGATACGCCTATTTGGCCAGCAAATCATGCAAAATTCCACTTGTTATTACAGAACACGATCCGGGTGAGATTTCGCCTTTAAAAACCGCATTCAAAAAATGGCTCTTAAAAAACGCTTCCAAAATCATTGCGATTTCAGAAGAAAATAAAAAATTACTTAAAGCGCTTTATCCGCATGTAGCAAGCAAAATCTCGGTTGTACACAATGGAATCGATATCGCGGAATTTGAAAAAAAAATCACACACGCTCAAAGTAATCCCAACCAAAACAATCCAAAAACAATTCTCACAGTCGCGGCTTTGCATCCACGCAAAGGCTTAAAATACCTAATCGAAGCTTTCTCGAAAATTAACGATAAAAACCTACAATTACAAATCGTCGGCGAAGGTCCGCAAAAACAAGAACTTCAAGAATTAACACGAAAATTAAACCTTTCAGAACAAGTAAAATTCCTCGGCTGGAGAAACGACATTCCAGAACTCATGGCTTCCGCAAATATGTTCGTACTCCCCTCTCTCCATGAAGCTTTTGGACTCGTCTTGCTTGAAGCAATTCTCGCAAAATTGCCAATTATCGCAACAAATTCCGGCGGAATTCCGGAAATCATCGAAAATAACAAAAATGGCTTACTTGTACCGCCAAAAGATGCAGAAACACTTGCAAATACGATAAAAATCCTGCTTGAAAACGATGAATTGAACAAAAAATTTGTACAAGCTGGTTTAGAAAAAGTTTATGAAAAATTTAACGCCGAAACTATGGCTAAAAAAACTGAAATAATCTATGATAGAGCCTTAAGCGCCAATTAATATCTATGAAAACAAAAACATTATTCATTTGCGAAAATTGCGGATACCAATCAAATAAATGGGTTGGCAAATGTTCGAATTGTGACAAATGGAATACGTTTAAAGAAGAAACCGTAATGACAGGCACTCCAAAAAAAACCGCGGGACTTAAAGCAATTGCGCCAAGAAAACTCTCATCAATGTCAAAAGCTTATTCAAAAATCCCAACAAACATCGAAGAACTTGATCGCGTTCTTGGTGGCGGAATCGTTTCCGGAAGCGTCACTTTGCTCAGCGGTGAGCCTGGAATCGGCAAATCAACAATCACACTTCAAATCTGCGAAACAATCGCGCGCCAAAATAAAAACGTACTTTATATTTCCGGCGAAGAAGGCCTTGATCAAATTTCCATGCGCGCGCAAAGACTTGGCATCACATCAGAAAATATTCAAATGATTTCCACGAATAGCTTAGAAGAAGTTTTAGGCACTCTGGAAGCTGAAAAACCGGATTTCGCAATAATCGATTCCATTCAAACAATCTCAAGCGAAAACGTACCCTCAACTGCAGGATCAAGCAATCAAATCAAGCTCTGCGCAGAAGCAATAATAAGTTTTGCAAAAACGTATAAAATCCCAATTTTCATAATCGGGCACGTTGTAAAAGACGGCGCCCTCGCAGGACCAAAAACTCTCGAACACGTTGTTGATGCCGTTATTTACATAGAAGGCGAGCGCTACCAGAATCTTCGCATTTTCCGCGGAACAAAAAATCGCTTTGGCTCAACAAACGAAGTCGGCATTTTTGAAATGGCAGAAAATGGCTTAAAAGAAGTAAAAAATCCATCTTCAATATTTATCGATAATAGAAACTCCAAATCTTCGGGAACGGTTGTCACAGTCGCAATTGAAGGAACACGACCATTTTTAATTGAAGTCCAAGCGCTCACAAATTATTCAAATTTTGGCTATCCAAAGCGCACAGCAAACGGCTTTGATTTAAATCGACTCCAAATGCTTATCGCGGTTTTGGAAAAACACGCAAACATCAAACTTCAAAACCAAGACGTATTCATAAACATTGCCGGCGGACTCCGCTTAACCGATCCTGCCGCAGATTTAGCGATTCTTCTCGCAATCGCCTCATCAATCAAAAAAATCCCAATTCCACACGATTTATGCGCAATCGGTGAAGTCGGCTTAACCGGTGAAACCCGCCCAATTGCCCAACTTGCCCGTCGCGTTATGGAAGCCGAAAAACTAGGCTTCAAGCAAATCGTTATTTCTCAAACAAAAGAAAACATTTCTTCAAAAGCTGAAGTGATACAGATAAAAATGATTAGAGATGCGATGAAGTTATTCACGAGCTAACCTCTGCACAAAGCGCTTCAAGGCTCCAATGAAAGTTCCTGTATATTTTTCGGGATACGCTCCAACATCAATAAGCACCTCATCCAATTTCGCCCAATCTGCTCTTTCAACTTCTTTTGCGTCAAAAGCAAAAGGGCCAGAACATACAACGCTATACAAAACAGTATTTTCTTGATTTGTAGGGCGTGAATTATTTTGATATCTCGCAATTTCAATAAAATCTAAACCCGCAGGCAACTCTTGCGAATTCGCAAGCAACTCTTCTCTAAACTCACGTCTAGCCGCATCGATATAAAACTCCCCCTTCTCTAGATGACCACCAACCGATACGGAAAACAGGCCTTTACTAACCTTTTGCGTTAACGATCTCTGCACCAAAAGCAATTCAGTTAAAGTTTCATCCTTAAAAGCAAGAACATTCACGCTTCTATGCCTAAGACCTCTTGCATGAATCTCGTCATAATCAGCAAAACCAACAACGCGGTCATCTTCATCAACGACGTCAAGAATATCTGGAATATAATCATCAGACATAACTTTATTTTTAAAATACTAAATATTAAAAATTAGCCGACAGACTGTTTATCGACGCCAACAGGTTGCTATTCTCTTCGTCTTTTCCAATCAATGCCGGAAGCAGCCGTAAGAGCACCTCCAAACCCGGCAAGAAATACACCGACATCAACGTCACGTCGCAATCTCAATATTTGACACTCAGGTGCTTCCGCCCTTTTCAAATATTCTGCATCAGCTTGTCGCTCTTCAGCAGGGGGAACACATTTTCCAAACGCACGTTCATGGCTAGTTATTACACAATCGGTCATCCCAAGCCCAGCAGCTGCTGCTGAAAATGCAAAACCAAGCATACGAAGGCCTTGATGATCTCCCGCATTAGAACTCGGTGTATTACGCATAAAACATTGTATTAAATTATTATTAGGACTATAAAATAACACGCAACATATAATCTGTCAAGTACTAGTTCGAAAAAATAAAATTTGAAACCTAAGCAGCTTCAGACTTTCTAGCGTCTCTCCTTTTAGCTATATCTCGAAGTCCAAAAGCTGTACCTAAAACACCAGCAGCTCCAAAAAAAAGAACCGAAGGAATAGCTTCTCTTGCCTTTTCCCTTGTTTGAAGACAAACGTCCGGAACAACAGAAAATTGACAAACCTTATCAGGCACAGCAGCTCTCTCGATAGTCCCAGGCGCACACACAAGACCAGCAATTGCAAACGAAACAGCCATCCCTAAATCTTGAAATCTTTCTTTCATAATATATAAATCATCATCAACAATATAAACCCGATAAATAGATTATGTCAAAAGCAAAAAATTAAATCCCAAAAAACTCCTCTGAATTCTTCTGTAACTGTACCTCCAAAGTTGACATATCCAAGCCTTTTATCTTCTGAATTTCTTTCGCAACTTCGACAACAAAAGCAGGCTCATTTCTCTGTCCGCGGAAAGCCTGTGGAGCCAAAAATGGACAATCCGTCTCAATCATAATTCGATCAATTGGCGCGGCAAAAATCGTATCACGCACATTCTGTGCCTTTGGATAAGTTGAAATTCCGGTAAAAGACGTCATCCCTCCCCTTTCCCAAATTTGCTTCGCAAAATCAACATTTCCCGTATAACAATGAAAAACAAATCGCAGACCCTTAAAATCCTGCAAAATTTGAAGAACGTCAATTTCCGAATCACGAGCGTGAATTATAACGGGCAAATCCAGGTTTTTGGCCAGCTCAAGCTGAAGCTTAAAGGCTCGAACCTGCTCTTCGTGCGAAGTTTGCGCTTTAAAATAATCCAATCCAATTTCACCAATCGCAACAATTTTTTTACCTTGTTTTTTATCCGCCTGCGCTTGTTCAAAAAATTTGCTCATAAGTGTCTCATCAACCAATTTTGTCTCATATGGATGCATGCCCAAAGCTGAGTACATAAAGCCATATTTGGCGCTTAACTCAAGCACTCCTGAACAACTTTTTAGATCACAACCAATATTGATGATTTTCTCAACTCCAGCCTTCTTTGCACGATCAATCACCTGCTCCAAATCAGGCTCAAATTCAGGAAAAGTTAAATGTGCATGTGTATCGATAAACATGAACCGATTATACGAGGACGGAGGCAATTTTTCAATGGGGACGGAGGCAATCGCGTTGAGCATGATATAATCCAAGCATGAAATTCGACTTCATCATCGTCGGCTCAGGAATCGCGGGACTAAATTCGGCCTTAAACGCATCAAAATTTGGCAAAGTTTTAATCATCACAAAAAAACGCTTAATCAATTCCAACACCAATTTTGCGCAAGGTGGAATCGCCGCAGTATTAAACAGAACCGATAATTTCAAAAAACACGTTGAAGATACGTTGACCGCCGGATGCTTTCACAACAACAAGCGCGCAGTTGAATTCATGGTCAAAAATGGCCCAAAAGCCATTAAAAAACTCATGCAAATCGGCGTACATTTTGAAATCAAAAATCCACAAAACGTAAACAATTTATCTTTAACTCGTGAAGGCGGGCACTCAGAATATAGAATCGCATATGCAGGCGATCACACGGGCGCGGAAATCGAAAAAACGCTTATACAAGCAGTAAAGCAAAACAAAAAAATTACGATTTTTGAAAATGCATTCGCGCTCGATTTAATAACTGAAAATAAAACCTGTTATGGAATTCAAATAATCCGAAACAACAAAATCGAAAACATCTTTGCACGCGCAGTCATCCTTGCAACAGGCGGAGCGGGTCAAGTTTATAAACATACAACCAATCCGGAAATTTCAACCGGAGACGGCATTGCAATGGCCCTACGTGCAGGCGCAAAAGCCGAAGATATGGAATTCATCCAATTTCATCCAACCGCTCTCGCAATCCCTCGCAAACCATTGTTTCTACTGTCTGAATCCCTGCGTGGTGAAGGCGCAATTTTAATAAACTCAAAAGGCGAAAGGTTTATGCAAAAAGCACACAAGCTCGCCGAACTCGCGCCTCGTGATATCGTTGCACGTGAAATTTATGCCGAGCAAAAATCAGGAACAATTTTTCTTGATATATCTCACGAAAAACCGGATTTCATTCGCAAACGTTTCCCAAAAATCTACTCAACTTTAAAAAAGAATTACAACCTTGATTTAACAAAGGATAAAATCCCCGTTACTCCGGCAGCACATTATCTTTGCGGCGGAATAAAAGTAAATTTAAATTGCTCTCCAAGAATCAAAAATCTTTATGCATTTGGAGAAATGACTTGCACTGGTGTTCATGGAGCCAACAGACTTGCATCAAATTCGCTTCTTGAAGCCATGGTTTTTAGCGAAGAAATAACGAAACAACTCAAAAATCTCGCTAAAACAAAAAGCCTCGGATCAACAGCCTCCATCAAAACAATAAAGGCCGCCACGCCAAAACTCGCAAAAACAGCAACTACCACAAGCTCAAAAATGACTAAAGTAAAAGAAAAAATTCAATTTCTCATGTGGCAAAATGCAGGCATTCTTCGCACAGCAAAGAAACTAAAAGAAAATCTCAAAGAACTCAGCGAACTTGAAAAACTTATCCCAAAAAACGAAACAAACATCCAAATCGCAGAAACGAAAAACATGATCCTCGTCAGTCAAATAATCACAGAATCCGCATTACTCCGCAAGAAATCCCTCGGCTGCCACTTTATGAACAATTGATTATTTTTCCTCAACGCTCAATTTCGCCGCCTGATCATTCGTAATCAAAGCCTCAATCATTTCATCAATGCTGCCTTCCATTATCGAAGGCAAATTATTAAAACTCACTTTAATTCGATGATCCGTAACGCGATCCTGAGGAAAATTATACGTACGAATTTTCTCAGATCTATCCCCTGTTCCAATCTGAATCGCCCTCTGCGCTCCAATTTCTTTCATACGTTTTTCTTCTTCGTATGTATACAATCTTGAACGCAAAATCGACATTGCCTTGCTCTTATTTTTAAGCTGACTTCGCTCGTCTTGGCACGCAACAACAACTCCGGTCGGAACGTGCGTAATACGCACCGCAGAATCAGTTGTATTAACACTCTGACCACCAGCCCCGGAAGATCGATAAACATCAATACGCAAATCTTTATCTTCAATTTTAAAATCAATTTCTTCAATTTCAGGCAAAACCGCAACAGTCGCAGTCGAAGTATGGATCCTACCTTGCGCTTCTGTTGTTGGAATTCTTTGAACACGATGAACTCCGCTTTCATATTTCATCTTTCCGTAAACACCATCGCCAATAATCTTAAAAATCAATTCCTTAGAACCTCCGGCTGTCGCCTCGGAACCACTCAAAATCTCCGTTTTATAATTATGATTATCAGCCCATCTCATATACATTCTGCCTAGATTAGAAGCAAAAAGTGCCGCCTCCTCGCCACCAACTCCAGCCCTAAGCTCAACGATACAATTTCTTTCATCATTTGGATCCTTTGGAAGCAATTCAACCTTTATCTGTTCAAATAATTTGTTCAACTTTGTCTGAGCAGAAGTTAGCTGCTCTTCTGCCAAATCTTTAAAATCTTTTTCTGAATTTGAAGACAAAATCGAATTTGCTTCAGAAATTTCCGCTTCAGCCTGAAGCAGTTCTTGATACAAATTCATAGCCGGTTCCAACTGTTTCAAGCGAAGCCCAATTTCCTTCATCCTCTGCACATTATTTGAAATATCAGGACTTGATAATTCACCCTGCAAAACCTTATATTCACCTTCTAATTTTTGAAGCTTAGTTTTTAAATCCATATTTTATTTATAAGCTAAGTATAAACATTCTTTCAATTCCGGCATAGTCTTTTTTCAAAACAGGCTTTTGAACAAAAAATTTGTTCGAAATTGCCAAAATCTCGCTCCCCTGTCCAAAACCAAACTCGCCAAGAACAAACTTTGGCGGGTATTTCATTTTAGATAATTGTTCAAAAAATTCTCGATACAAATCCAAGCCATCTTTGCCTGAATAAAGCGCAGAATGGGGTTCGTATTTTTTTACATTTTCATCAATTGAATTATATTTTTCAGTTCCAATATAAGGCAAATTTGCCACCATAACATCAATTCGTTGTTCAAATAATTTATTCAACAATGATCCTTTTACAAATTCAGCTCTTTTCGAAATCTCATATTTATCGACATTTTTTATCGCAACTTTTAAAGCTTTTCTTGAAATATCAACAAATTTCACAAAAACATCCTTACAATTAAGTGCAACACTAACTCCTATGCACCCGCTACCAGAGCCAATATCGGCCAAAACGACTTTCTTATAAGCGAAATATCGATGCAAAATGTCAATCGTATTCTCAACAAGAATCTCAGTCTCCGGACGCGGAATCAAAACATTCTCGTTAACGTAAAACTCTTTCCCAAAAAACTCCTTCTTCTGAGTGATATAAGCAATTGGAAATCCTCGGCTAACCATGCTCAAATATTTTCTAAATTTCAACATTTTAAAATATCCGACTTCAATAGACGGATTTTTAAATAGATATTCGCGAGTCTTATCAAGAACATACATAAGCAAAATTTCCGCTTCCAAATAAGCGTTTTCACGCCCAAAAAGTTTATTCTTACCAAATTTTAATGTCTCTGAAATAGTCATAAAAGAAAAAGGCCTCCGAAAACAGAGGCCTTAATTTTGATTTTTATCGCTAATAAAACTTCACGTTCTCTTTTTGTTTTCTATAGTGTTCACGCATGATTGCAGATTTTCTGACAAGTCTTCTTGACTTTGGTTTATGCCAATATCTCTTGCTTTTCAAATCAATTAAAATACGGCTTCTGTGAACTTTTTTTGTAAACCTTGCAATAAGTCTTTCTGTTGATTCCTTCGAATTTTTTACAACTTTAATTTCCATGTATATTCACCTCCTTTAATTTTTTAAGTATTAATTTTAAGCTTTTCAGCAAATGAGATTATATCATCGATATCGGACAAATCAACCAAATGTTAAATATCGAGATTTTTCACTTTTTTAGCATGCGCTTGAATAAATTTCTTTCTTGGCATAACTTCAGCGCCCATCAAAGTGTCAAAAACAACTTCAGCTCTTTCAGCATCTTCAATTCTAACCTGTAACATCATGCGTCTCGCAGGATCCATTGTAGTTTCCCAAAGCTGATCAGGATTCATTTCTCCAAGACCTTTGTAGCGCTGAATAGAAACTTTTTGACCGGGAGTAAAACTTTGAAGAATTCTTTCTTTTTCCTCGTCGTTATAAGCATATTTATTCGTTTTGCCTGATGCAATTTTATAAAGAGGAGGTTGAGCAATATAAATATGGCCTTGCTCAACAAGCGGAGCGAAATGACGATAGAACAACGTTAAAAGAAGAGTTCGGATATGAGCACCATCAACATCAGCATCAGTCATAATAACGACTTTGTCATAACGAAGTTTGGTAACATCCATTGTTTCACCAATGCCAATGCCAAGCGCAATGATAAGTGCCTTAATTTCAGCATTCGCAATAATCTTATCAAGTCTTGCCTGTTCAACGTTCAAAATTTTACCACGAAGTGGCAAAATAGCCTGAAATTCTCTATTCCTACCTTGCTTTGCAGAACCACCGGCGGAATCACCCTCAACTATGAATATTTCTGAATTTTTTGAGTCTTTGGAAGAACAATCAGCCAATTTCCCGGGCAACATCATACCTTCAAGAACGCCTTTTCTAAGAACGCTATCGCGCGCGGCACGAGCCGCAAGCCTTGCGCGAACAGCCAAAATACATTTTCCAAGAATGAGCCTTCCTTCTGAAGGATGTTCATCCAAATACATTTCAAACGCTTCGCCAAATGCAACCTCAACGGCAGTCCTAACTTCCGCATTACCAAGCTTGCTCTTTGTTTGACCTTCAAACTGAGGATCAGGAATCTTAACTGAAATAATTGCAGTCAATCCTTCACGAACATCATCAGAAGTTAAATTCTCATCCTTCTCCTTAAGAATGTCGTTTTTACGAGCATAGTTATTTAAAGTTCTTGTTAAAGCAGATCTAAAGCCCGTCAAATGCATACCTCCTTCAGGCGTATTAATCGTATTTGCGAATGTAAAAACGTGCTCATTAAAAGTCTGTGTATATTGAAGAGCGACATCAATCAATCCTTCCGGAGCCTCTTTTTCAATATGAACAATCTCGCCAAGAGTTTCTTTATTTTGATTCAAATGGTGAACATATGAGCTGATCCCTCCTTCAAAATAGAATCTATATCTTTTGTCGGTATGTTCATCTGTTACATTAATCGTCACTCCCTTAGTCAAATAAGCCTGTTGCCTCATTCTATTCAAAACAGTCGTATAATCATATTCTGTTATTTTAAATATTGTAGGATCGGCATAAAAAGTAATTTTCGTTCCTCTTTTATCGGTTTTTCCAATTTTCTGAATATCGCTTTTAGGTTCACCTATCTTATATTCTTGCTTATAATACCCGCCATCTGTCCAAACTTCGGCCATAAGCTTTGTGGAAAGTGCATTAACAACAGAGACTCCAACTCCATGAAGACCACCGGAAATCTTATATCCACCATCTCCAAATTTTCCACCTGCGTGGAGTATAGTTAAAACCGTTTCAAGGGCCGACTTTCCAGTTTGTTTCTGAATTCCAACAGGAATGCCGCGTCCATCGTCCTCAACGGAAATGCCGCCATCCTTCATCATAATAACCGAAATATTTTTACAATGGCCCGCCATTGCTTCATCAATAGAGTTGTCAACAACTTCCCAAATCAAGTGATGCAAACCGGCAACATCAGTTGTGCCAATATACATACCGGGCCTCTTTCTAACCGCAGCAAGACCCTCTAAAACCTGAATTTGATCTGCGCCATAACTTGATGAAGTTTGAGTGTTATCCGCCATATTTAAAAATGCATTTAGTTGAATAAGACGAAACGAATATAGCACGAAAAATTACAAAATCAAAATATCAAAATCAATATGTGCCTCGCATACAAAGCAATTCAGGCTGCAAACCAAATAGCTTCATAGCATCAAAGATTTTTTTTAAAGCTGCGTTTAAATTCTTTTCAAGCTGCACCTCAATAGCATCAAGAGTTTCAGGCTTCAGCTCAAGCTCTACAGCATCATACAAATCGCGATGAGAGTGTCTTATATCAATCAAGTTTCTCCAAACATAAAAATCACTTAAAGCTGGCCTTGCCTCATTCCACAAATCACCATGCGTATTAATAAATTCAGCCCATTTATCGCCAAATAATCTATAAGGTTCGTAATTATAAAAAGACGTTTCATTAGGATGAAAAAATAAAACCAAAAAATATACATAAAAATTATCGCCAAAATAAGGACGTATCACGCGATCTTCCGGCATAATAACATCAGCCCTAGGCAATTTTCTAACAGCTTCAAGCAATTCATCACGATCTGGAATTTCTTGAGTACTCATAAAACATATTATTGTTTAGAATTTCCTTCAACAAACTTATCCACCTTATCGTAAAAAGCCTTATTGTAAAATTCAATAACCGTCGGCGCAACATTCTGGAGCAAAACCTTTTTATCTTCACCAAGCGGCATAACACCGTCAGCTGTCTTAATTTCAATATTCGAAGCTTCGGTAAAAGGATCTTTTAAACTAAAATTAATAAAAATTTTCTGTTTCTTATCGCTAATTTCAACATTCGAAATCGTAAAAGATTTATCAACCAAACTAACAACGGTAACTTGGCTTGAAGAAAGACTCATATTAAATTCCTTAAGCTTGCTAACAACAAGTCTTTTCACCTCTTCTTCAACAGCACTTTGCTTAACCTTCTCGGCTTCCACGGGCTGATCGCCAGATAAAATCATTGCCTTCTTACTATCATCCATATTAATAACAATATTCAATTTCTCGGGCTTGATTTCAAAAAGATATTTCCTATCACCATCGACAACTATATTAGACATCATATTATAATCTATATCGTACTTTGCAGAGAACGGCACGTTATCCAAAACCGCCTTAACAATAGTAATATATTTACCGGACACGTCACCAAATTCTTCAACCTTAATGTTATAAAGTTCAAGTTTTTTTGAAACATTTTTCTTAATTTCTTCCGCATTATCATTATCAACGTCAGGAGCCGCCTTTTCGCCTAAAATAGACTTTTGCAAACTATCCAACTGCTTCTTGTCTCTCTCTGAATTAATATAAGAAATAAATCTATCTCCGGCCGTAACTCCATAAACTGAAGACTCATAGCGCTTATCATTTAAAAACGCTATAAAATCAGAATACTTATTCAATTCATCGGTGAAATTCTTTTCAAGTTCATTTGGCAAAGAACTTATATAAACATTGGCATCATTTTTAAGAAAATCCGCAACCACAAAGGCATCACGAGTCGAGATCTTATCCTGAACAACAAATTCCTTAAGCCTTCTAAGCAATTCAAGCTTTTCACCAATTATCTTCTGCTCAATTTCAGATCTTTTTGAGGTACCTTCGACTGCCAAAATAAGCACCTTCTCAAGTTCGGACTTTGTATCAAAATAGCTCTTTTTATAAAACTCGGGATGAACCAAAAACGCATTATAAATAATACGATTATCATCTGACACATACTGTACAAAATTACTTTTATTTGACTTGGTAAATTTTAATAAATTACCAAAGTATGCATCCATGAAAGCAACAGACTCTTTTGTCGTATTTGCATTTAAAGCATCGTATAAATAAGTCCTGGCTAAATGTATCTTTTCATCAACCGTTAAAAGCGATGAAGCGGGACCAATAAGTATCAATTCTTTAATTTTCTCACGTACAAGATGGATATTCCCATCTTTTGGAACTAGACTTTTGAACTTATTGAACTTACTAAAAAGCAAAGATTGAAAAACCGGTAAATCGCTTTCATTAAGACTTCTAGCTTGCTCTAAAGCTGAAACAAAAACATCATCAGCAGACTTCCTATCATCAACAGATAAATAATAAGCCCCATCATCAATCAACGCAGAAATAGTGGAAAGATAATACTTACTAAGCTTTTCTTGGTTAAAGGTTAAAGCCGAATAAAGACCATAAGTTCCACCATTGTAACTTACACCGGATTTCTGCACTTTTTCCTTTAAAGATTGGGCATAAGAATCGCGACTATAAGAGTCCTTTTGTATATTTGATTTAACCCATTCACTTTCAAGCCAATTTTTTTCAACATTGTCACCTTGGCTAATAAACGTATATTCATTATTTTTGCCTATTAAAACCGCCCCACCATTAACACCGATGTATGTAACACCGATCTCATTAACAGAAACATCGACAACCGAGTCAATTGCATGAATTTCAGAATCAGGAAAATAAACAAACATCTCCGAAGAAGCAATAAGAGTATTAACCCAAACGCCTCCAAAATTAAGCTTAATACTATATTTCTCATCATCAGCCGAATACTTAATTTGGACCTCGGTACTCACATTAAGACGAACAATCGCCCCTGTAGCAAACGAGATAGAAGCATCAACGCTTTCACCAGTTTTAATTATATCGTTTTCAAACAAAATCTGATTAGATGCCACTTTAACAAAATCACCTTCTCCACCCTTTTTATAGTCAACAACTCCGGCCTCACCAATAACAATAATTCTAGGGTTATTCTCATAATCAGAGACTTTGTTATCTGCAAGCGCAAAATATCTAAACCCTACAATGTTTAGAACAAGTATTGCCAAGGATACAGCAACAGAAGCCGAAATTCGCAAGATTTTGTTCATTTATTTTTATCTTTATTTTATCTCTATATTATACACGAAAAATCAACCGCAGTCAACATTAGACAGAGTGCAATCATTGATATAAGATTAGATGTACTTATAAAAATAATCACCCTCATATGCAAAACAAAAGAACATCGTTCCAAGCGCTTATTTTAGCCTTATTCTTGAGCTTTTCACTGTTAATGGCCCCGCTTGCAAACGCAGCATTCCAAACAGATAAAGTCTACAGCACATTAAGCGAAAAAGGCGTTATTTCAGATATAGACAATTTCAGACCAGGTGATTACTGCACTCGTGCGGAATTTTACAAAATGGCACTTTCAGTAGCCAAAATACAAGCCGATGAGGCTCAAAAAATGCCATTTAAAGACGTAAAACTAACCCAATGGTATGCCAAATACATATGGACAGCCCTTAATCTCGGCATAATCGAAGCTTCGGACAAATTCGGACCAAACGACACCATAACTCAAGGAGAAGCACTGCAAATTATTCTTTTAACAAACAAGATACAGATTGCAGACAGTGTAAAAAAAGAAGAAATAAAATTTAAAGATATAAACGTAAATTCATTACTCGCAAAATACGCAAAAACAGCATTAAACTACGGAATGTTTAAATACGAAACAGCCCTCAAGCCAAACAAACAACTTACAAGACTTGATGCTGCAAATTTGATATATGACTTTTTAACAAAAGGGTCGGGCGTAATACAAAAAACAACTCCGACCGTAACGATAAATGTAATCACACCGGCAACCACAACGGTTACAACAGGCATGATTGGCAAAACAGATATAGAGAAAAAATTCTTAAATAATGAAAAGTTCCAAATATTACTCGATGTTTTAAATAAAATAGACGCAAAATACGTAGACCAAAGCAAAGTAAATATTGATGAGCTTTTATATGGAGCGGTAAAAGGAGTTGTAGATAAACTCGACGATCATTACACGGTATTTCAAGAGCCGGTCAGAGCAAGTAATTTTAATAAATCTTTAACCGGTGAATTCGATGGAGTTGGAATCTCTCTTGAGATGCAAGACGATAAAATTGTTGTTATAACTCCTTTAAAAAACACACCGGCTGAAGCCGCAGGCATAAAACCGGGAGATATAATAACAAAAGTGAACGGAAACTCTGTTGCAAAAAAATCTTTAGACGAAGTAGTACAGCTAATACAAGGTGCAACAAATACAGAAGTTCAAATAACGATCATGCGATCCGGGAAAGAAATGCTTTTTGTTCTTAAACGCCAACACATCAAAATGAATTCCGTTGAATATGAAATGAAAACTAATGTTGGATATATCGAAATTGTAAATTTCACAAACAACACCCCTGTTGAATTTCAAGGAGCAATAGATGCTTTAATAGTGAAAAATCCAAAAGGATTTGTTATTGATTTGCGAAATAATCCAGGAGGATTTTTAAATTCAGCAATCGCAATGCTTTATCACTTTATCCCAAAAGATAAATTAATGATGACAATGGCATATGCGGATCAACAAAAAATAAGTTACATATCTCACGGACCAGCTGAACTTTCAAAGTATCCAATATATGTATTGATAAACCAAGGATCGGCTTCTGCCGCAGAAATAATGGCTGCAGCAATTCAAGAACACGGAGTTGGAAAACTCGTCGGCAAGGCGTCTTTTGGAAAAGGCTCAGTGCAAGAATTGATAAACTACAACGACGGCTCAATGTTAAAAATCACAATGGCAAAATGGCTCACACCATCAGGAAAAAATCTTACAAAAGAAAACCCGTTAAAACCGGATTATGAAGTAAACTACGAAAAATCCGGAACTTATGATCCAACACTGGATGCAGCGATGAGCCTAATTAACTCGAAGTAATCTGTTTCGCTTTCATGACCTGCTCAGGATTTGTAGTAACTATTTTATCCTCACCATAAGAAGCAATAATTTGAATAGCTGCGTGCTTATTTCCGGCAAAGAACAAGCCTTGCCCAACACCACTATTAAGAAGTATATATTTCTCCCCTTCTGTTAAATTAAATGTATTCCCAAGAATATCAACGGCCGCAGGAGCTTGTTTCAAAAGCAATTGCAAAGACGAGTTTGTAATGATTGGCTTTCCATATCCACTCTTCATAAAGTCCTCAACATCCTGTGTAATTGTTGTAATTCCAAGCCAATATTTTCTTGCTCTTTTAACCAAACCAAGCAAGAACTTTGCAGAATCTTCGTGCTGCATAAGCGACCAAGCTTCATCAATAATAAGAATTCTCTTTTTAAGTTCACGTCTGATTTTGCTCCATATGTAATTCAAAATGATATACATGGCGATTGGGCGAAGCGCATCATCAAGATCTCGGATGCAAAACACCATCATACCGGTCGTAAGATCAATATTTGTGTGCTTATTAAAGATCCCACCATATGTACCAGTTGTATATTTCTGCAATTTTTGCGTAAGACCTTGTGCGCCTTCAGTCGAAGTCAATGTGTCGTACAAATCTTCCATTGTAGGTGGCTCAACTTTTGAAGGATCAACCAAATCCATTGTAATGCCTTTAATGGCATAAACATTGATAATTGCTCTATCCAAAATGCCTTCTTCTTCAGGAGTAACGCCTCCAAGCATAATTTTGAGCAAACCAATAAGTCCAATTACATTTTGTCTCAAAATATCACCGGGCTGAGCTTCTTCATCAGGCAATGGCGAAGGCAAATCAAAAGGATTAATGCGTCTATCTGAATTCAAAGATAATTTAAGATAACTTCCGCCAACCGTTTGGCTAAGTGCTTCATATTCATTTTCAGGATCAATAACGATAACATCAACTCCAAACATCATTTGCCTCAAAATCTCAAGCTTAACGCCATAAGATTTACCCGCACCTGATTTTGCGAATACAACTGAGTTCGCATTTTCAAGTGAAAATCTATCGAAAATAATAAGCGAATCATTGTGGCGATTTATTCCATACAAAATACCATTATCAGAGGTAAGGCTTGTAGAAATAAACGGAAATGTACTTGATAAAGGCGATGTATTCATATTCCTAACTTCATCAAGCTCATCCAAGCATAAAGGCAAACAAGACGTAAAAGCCTGTTCAGCTCTAACTTGTGCACGTTTTGTTAAGATCAATTTTCCACCAAGCAAGCCTTCAAGTTGCTTTGAAATTCTCTTAAGCTTAGCTTCATCATCAGCGTAAATCGTAACATAAAGCCCAAATTGAAAAAATTTTTCCTGACCACGTTGAATTTCCGTCCTAAGCTGTTCCGCATCCTCAAGAGCCGTTTCAAGAGCAGGATCGCGGACTTGTCCTTTTTCAGCCGAAATATGTGTTGCGGATTGCATCTGCGCAACTTTCTTTTTCAAAACCTTCATTATCGAACCAGAATCAATCGGATAAATGAATTGTGAAATATCAACCGTTCCTTCAAAATTAATAATCGGAGCAAGCCAGTTAGCTTCAAGAAAACGAGGATATGTAAATACATAAAAACTTTCTGCAAAAACACTCTCAAGCCTGATCGAATCATAACGAATCTCCATTGAGCTTGGAGCAATCAAATCACGAATCGAAGCAAGACCTTCTTGGTAAACCTTTTCAGCTTCCATCATCTGACGCCTTTCGACTTCCGCACTTTGAGCGGAAACAGAAGGCATACCGGAAGCTGTTGAAGTTGGAGCCGCATTAACTTTCTTTTCAAAGCTACCTATACCTGGCAAGAAATTCTCTTTAAAATTATCAAACAAACTCTTTTTCTTTTGAGAAGCTTGGGTCACAGCTTGATCCGGAACGACAGCTGGTTCTTGACCAGGAGCAGGCACTGACGCCTGAGCTGGGATTGCAGCTGGAGCAACCGGCACCTGAACAGATATCGGCACCTCTGTTTGAGCAGACGATAACATTTCCGGCTGAGTGATTGGTGTTTGAATTTGAAACGTTGATGCGGTGGCTGGAGCAGCAGACACTTGAACAACCGGCGCTTCCACGACTGTAGGAGCTGGAATTGCAGCAACCGGCGCCGCAGCCTTATTAAGCCATTCCGGAGAAGCTGGCGTTTGAGCCGTATCTTGACCTGTAGCAATTGGAGTTCCCGCACTTGTGACAGCAGAACCACTACCGCTTGAAGCAGTAGAAGTGGCCGTATTTGCAGCAGAAACCGGATTTACATCACCAACTGTTTGAGTTTTTGTTTCCTCCACGTTTTTGTTTTTATTTCAAATATATCGTTATAGTATAGCACAAAAGCATTCCGGGTTCAAGGGGTATAAAGCAATCACTTAAATAATATGTTTGACAAAAAAACAATTTAAAGCCAACTTAATCCGCAATTTTGATCTTCGTAATTTTCACAGGATCAACGGGTTTCGATAATTCTCCGGAATCACTTCGCACAACTTTTGCCTCAGCGATCTTATCAATCGTCTCAATGCCCTTCACAACTTTTCCGAAAATCACATAATTTTTTGGTAAAGGATAGCTCTTATGCATAATGAAAAACTGGCTTCCATTGGTATTTGGCCCACTATTCGCCATTGCAATCGTTCCCCTATCATATTCACCCTTAAAAGGCTCATCTTTAAATTTATAACCCGGCCCGCCCATTCCGGTTCCGGTTGGATCTCCGCCTTGGACCATAAATCCCTTAATCGCACGATGAAAAATCGTATTATCGTAAAATCCTTTCTTCGCCAAAGTAACAAAATTATTAGCCGTCACAGGCGTATCTTTTACGTTCAATTCAAGCTCAAAATCACCGGCAGTCGTATAAACCGTCGCTTTAATGTTTTTAGCCATATTATCTTGGTTAGTTATATTTGAAGAATCCGAACTACATCCGCTTAAAAATATCATGGGCAAAATCAAAATTAACATAAAAATTCTTGAAAAAGTCTTCATAAAATAATGTTTATTTTTATAACGACATTATAAATAAACACCCTGCCTATGTCCAATTTTAACGACGACAATAAGTAACTTACTCTTAAAAATCTGATAAATAACTCGATAAGGCCAAGCCCTGAGAGAATAATGTCCGGAAAGTTTTCCATCCAATTTTTTACCCATAAAAGGATTGGCAGAAATCCTTGCTAAAACCAAAAGAACACGCAAACGAAACTTATCAGGAAGTTTTTTTAAATCCTTTTCAGCATTTGGCGAAAAACTCACTTCATACTTCATGTCTTTTTTGATTTAACTTTTGATTTAACATTTAAATATCCCTCTTCCTCAAGAATTTCATCTAAAGTTGTATAATTTTTATACTTTCCACTTTTCATATCTTTTTCAACCTCTTCTATCTCTTTTAATATATCCGGGAATTCTCGCATAACCTCAATCGTTTCAGTCCACGATTCAAATTCTTCAGCAGACATAATCACAACTTTTGGCCTACCGTTCTCGGTCAAAGTGTAATAAACGCTTGCCTTGGAAACGTCATCCGCGATTTCAAATATTCTCTTTCTAGCCTCAGATATGGATAAAATCGTTCTCATATTCATATTAATTTTTGTTATTATGTAATACATGTACATAATAACGTACATCGAATAAAAAATCAATACTATCATCGACAAATTAACTCACAAATAAAAACTTGCAAGAAAAATTTAAGAAATATTTAACTATTTTATTTTTCACCAATCTATGCTAAATTATTCGTGACTTAAAACGCTTATTTCAGGCCGCTCGCATACGCGAGCACAGGCCTATATAAATTTAACTGTCGCAAAGCGACACCTTATATATGGCAAAAAAAGATTCAAACGAGGACAAAAATAAAAAGAATAAAAATTCAAAAGACTCGCAAGATAAAAGCAAAAAACAAGAAAAGAATGAAAATTTAGAACCGGAACAAGCACCGGAAATCGAACCTGAACAAGCTCCTGAGCAAGCAGCTTTGGAAAATCAAGACGATTCTACAGAACAATCGCTTCTTCCTCTTGAAATGAAGGATATATACAAGCGTGAAATTTCAGATGAAATGGAGACTTGTTATTTGGATTATGCTATGAGCGTCATCGTTTCACGCGCACTTCCGGACGTTCGTGATGGCTTAAAACCCGTTCATAGACGCATTTTATATGCAATGCACGAAATCGGACTTCGCCCTTCAGGACCTTTCAGAAAATCCGCAACCGTAGTCGGTGAAGTTCTGGGTAAATATCATCCACATGGCGATGCCTCAGTTTATGACGCATTAATCCGCATGGCACAAGACTTCTCCATGAGATATCCAACCGTTCATGGGCAAGGAAATATGGGCTCCATTGATGGTGACTCCCCTGCTGCCATGAGATACACGGAAGTTAAATTGGCAAAACTTGCAGAAGAAGTTCTCACAGATATAGATAAAGACACTGTTAATTGGCAAGCAAACTATGATGGAAGGCTCAAGGAACCGATGGTTATGCCGTCAAAAATTCCACAATTATTATTAAATGGAACAAACGGTATCGCAGTTGGTATGGCAACGTCCATTCCACCACACAATCTCACTGAAGTTATTGACGGAATATTGCATATTTCAGACAACAAAGAAGCAACAATCGACGATTTGATGCAATTTATCAAAGGACCCGACTTCCCAACCGGAGGTTATATCTACGATATAAATGCCATAAAAGCCGCATATAGTTCAGGTCGCGGAGGAATCGTCATGAGAGCAAAAGCATCAATTGAAGAAAGAAAAAATGGCAGATTCGACATTATAATCACGGAAATCCCTTATCAAACAAACAAATCAACGCTTGTTGAAAAAATCGCAGAACTCGTCCACGAAAAGAAAATTATAGGAATTACGGACATCAGAGACGAATCCAATCAAAGAGAAGGAATCCGCGTTGTTATTGAATTAAAAAAAGACTCTTATCCTAAAAAAATCCTAAATCAGTTATTCAAACTCACGCCAATGCAATCAACGTTCAACATGAATATGATTGCACTTGCAGATGGAATTCAGCCAAAATTGTTTGATTTAAAGCAAATTCTTGAAACGTTCATTGAACATAGAAAAGTTGTTATTACGAGAAGAACTCAATATGATCTTCGAATCGCAAAAGAAAGGGCTCACATCTTGGAAGGGCTTGTAATAGCGCTTGATAACATTGATGAAGTCATTGATACAATCCGAAAATCAGAAACAAAAGAAACGGCTCAAGTTGCTTTGGTTAAAAAATTCAAACTTTCAGACCTTCAAGCAAATGCAATTTTGGAAATGAGACTTCAAACATTAGCCGGCCTTGAAAGATCAAAAATTCTCGCAGAATATAAAGAAAAATTGGCTCTTATCGAAGAACTTGAAGGAATTTTGAAAAGTGCAAAAAAGATCCTCGATATAATGAAAACTGAGCTTACCGAAATTAAAGAAAAATACGGCGATGATAGACGAACAGAAGTGGTCGCAACAGCCGTTGATCAAATTTCACTCAAAGACACCATTCCAAATGAACCAATGGTCGTTATGTTAACGCAATCCAATTATATAAAACGCATGCCTCCGGCATCATTCAGAACACAAAGACGTGGCGGAAAAGGCGTAATTGGCATCACAACAAAAGAAGAAGATGAAATAAAGATTGTTCGTTATGGCACAAATCATGACGAAATGATGTTCTTCACAAACGCAGGACGCGTATATCGAATTTTCGTTTATGAAATTCCGCAAGCAATGCGCGTTGCAAAAGGAACTCCAATCGTAAATCTTCTTAATTTAAGAGACGGCGAACAGGTAACGGCAATCTTAAACTGCGGAGAAAAGCTCTGCGGAGAATACTTAATTATGGCAACTCGCAAAGGAACAATCAAAAAAACCATTATAAAAGACTTTGAAAATGTTAGAAAAAGCGGTCTTATAGCCATAAAAATCCGTGAAAATGACTCGCTTGAATGGGTACGCGAAGTTTCGACAGGTCAAGAAATCACGATAATCACAAATAACGGCCAAAGCATAAAGTTCAAAGAAGATGAGGCGCGCGCAATGGGAAGAGCGACAAGCGGCGTACGCGGAATAAGATTAAAAGGCACTGATTATGTCGTTGAAATGGACGTTGTAAAAAATCAAGAAGCCGAACTTCTTGTTATAATGGAGAACGGTCTTGGCAAAATCAGCTCTGTGAAGGATTACAGACTGCAAGGCAGAGGCGGAAGTGGTGTAAAAACCGCTAACGTAACGCCAAAAACGGGTAAGGTTGTGGGCGCAAAAATCATCGACGAAACAACGGTAAGCGATCTTTTGATAATTTCAAAAGAAGGCCAAACAATAAGAATTGATGTTAAAAATATTCCGGTTCAAGGAAGAGCCACGCAAGGCGTTTATCTTATGAGAATGAACAAGGACGATAAGGTTGCATCGATATCAATCATTCCTGTTGATGAAAAAGCTGACGAAAATCCTGAAAATGAAGAAACAACGGAAACGATCGAAATGGAAGAAAAAAAACCAGCACCAGCAGCAAAAGCTAAAAAATAAAGGCTAAAATTCTAGCCCTTAAAATAACCCACCTCACAATGAAAAAACCATTAACAATTGCACTTGTTTTATTGTGCTTTTTTGCACAACCGATGGTAACGCTAGCCGCTTATACAAGCGACTTATCGCTTTCAACGGATAATGTAAAATTCTCAGACAATGCTCCAACCGAAGGGCAATCTGTAAAAATCTATGCGACAGTAGGCAATAGTGCAACCACGGATTTGCTTGGAACTGTAAAATTCATTGATGAAACACATGATAAACAAATAAACGGAGATCAACCAGTTTCAACTCTAGCCGGCAAAACGGACGATGTTTTTGTCGATTTTAAAGTGCCAGCCGGAACAATTACAATAAAGGTTCAAGTATTTCCTTTCAAAGCGGAAGGAGACAATCCAGCAAATAACGTCGTAACAAAAACAATATACGTAGCACCGGACCTGGATCGCGACGGCGTTCCGGACAGCAAAGACACCGATATGGACGGTGACAGAGCAGCAAACAGCGAAGATGCGTTTCCAAGAAACCCAAAAGAATCAGTTGATACAGATGGTGATGGAATTGGTAATAACACGGATTTAGATGACGATAATGACGGTGCACCGGACAAGGTAGACGCATTCCCGCTCGATTCAAAGGAATGGAAAGATACGGACGGAGACGGAATTGGAGACAATAGCGATAAAGACAATGACAACGACTTTTTGGATGACGCAAAAGAAGTCTTGATAAAAACGAACCCTAAGGATCCAGACACAGACAAAGATGGCGTCGTTGACGGAAAAGACGCCTTCCCTCTTGACCCAAAAGAATGGAAAGATACTGACGGCGATGGAATTGGAGACAACGCGGATCCGGATGACGACAATGATGGAATTTTAGACAAAGACGATCCGTTCCCAACAAACCTGGCTCCAATAGTAAAATTCGAAAAACCGGGAATGTTTGTACAGGTTGGAACAACGGTCAACTTTGATTCAAGCGATTCTTTTGATAAAGACGGAAAAATAACAAGCTTTGCATGGGCTATAAACGATTCAATAAAACTTGAAGGCGCAAGCCCTGTTTACACCTTTAAAGATCAAGGAAAATACAGAGTGACACTTGAAGCAACCGACTCAGCAGGAGAAAAAGTGACAAAATCAAAAACAGTATACGTAATCAACTATATTGCATATTTAAAAATCGGCGCAATAATTTTATTAATTGCTCTTGCGCTTATTTTTGGTTTTACTTATACTAAAGGCCTAAAAAAACCTATTCCGGCTAAAAAACCCGGCAAGAAAGGTAAAACAGGCCGCGGCTAAGCCGCACAGGCCCATATAAACAAAGCGCTTGCGAAGCAAACACAATATATAACATTTAAAACACTTAGAGATGAAGAAAGAAACACACCCAAAATACTACAAAGACATACAAATCACATGCTCATGCGGAGCTGTATACATCGCAGGATCGACAAAAGAAACTCTCAAAACTGAACTTTGCTCAGCTTGCCATCCTTTCTATACAGGACAAAGCAAATTAATCGATGCCGCAGGACGTGTTGATAGATTCAACGCGAGAAGACAAGCAAAAACAACTCTCAATCAAAAGCTTGAGGAAGAAAAGAAAGAGAAAAAAGGCAAATTGATCGAAGAAAGACTTGAACATCTCGTTGAAGAAAAGAAAACAACCGCAGTCAAAACAGCAAAGGCAAAAACGAAGAAAACAACAACGAAAAAAGCTTAAGAAACAATTCTTGAACAAAAAAAGTATTCAATCTCCGTTCAAATTTATTATTCAGGCTAAAGAGTCTAATTCAAGAGCAAAATCGGGAATTTTTCATACGCCGCATGGAGCAATTCATACGCCTTTTTTCATGCCGGTTGGAACAACGGGTTTTGTAAAAACTTTAACACCAAAAGAGCTGCAAAATCTTGGTGCGGAAATCATGCTTTCAAACACATATCACTTATATTTGCGTCCGGGATCAAAAAACATCAAAAAATTCGGTGGATTACATAAGTGGATTGGATGGAACAAACCAATTTTAACTGATTCCGGCGGATTTCAAATATTTTCATTACACGAAGATCGAAAAAATCCACATAATCAAGGTTCAGACACAAAAACCAGCGTCAAAATCACAGATGAAGGAGTTGAATTCAAATCCCACATCGACGGTTCTTTGCACTTTTTTACGCCTGAAAACGTAATCAAAATAGAGCATGAGATAGGCGCAGACATAATCATGGCTTTGGATGAATGTATTCCACACGACGCAAATAAAGATTATACGAAAAACGCTACGCAAAGAACGCATGAATGGGCACTGCGATGCAAAAAAACACATGAGAAGCTGGAAAAAAGTAGAAAAAACTCCCCTGCCCAAGCTCTATTCGCAATCATTCAAGGTGGAATGCATAAAGACTTACGAACTGAATCCGCAAAATTCATAACGAACTTGGATCTACCTGGAACAGCAATCGGCGGACTTTCCGTTGGCGAAAAACACGAACAAATGTACGAAGCGCTGGAAAACGTCTATCCACATATAAATCACGAAAAACCAACATATTTAATGGGCGTGGGATCGCCAGAAAACATTCTTGAAGCAGTTGATCGCGGAATAGATATGTTTGACTGCGTCATGCCAACAAGGCTCGCACGTCATGGCAGCTTTTGGACAAATGCAGGAAGATTCAACATTACAAATGCAAAATATAAACTCGATCAAACGCCTTTAATGAAAAATTGTGGATGTGAAACGTGTCAAACATTCACAAAAAGCTATTTACGACACTTGTTTACAGAAAGCGAAACTCTCGGACTTCGACTTATGACTATCCATAATCTGCACTTTTTGCTAAACTTAATGCGTAATATTCGAGAATCGATAAAGTCAGGAAAATTCGGAAAGTTCAAAAAACAATTTTTGGCTGAATTTAGACCAAAAAACAATGAATAATCACGAAGAAAAGCTAGATAAAAAGCTCGAAAATAAATATAAAAGAAGAGACGAAAAACGCAAAACAAAAATGGTAGTAACCGGAAAAAGCGTTTTCACCCTTCAAAGGCTTGTTAATACGCCTAAAAAACATTCGAAATGATTTCATACATTGAAGGAAAAATCTTAAATAAGTTCGAAAAAAGCGTTATTGTTGAAAATAACGGCATAGGATACGAACTTTTCATATCAGCATCCAATCTTGAAAAAGCAGCAAATGGATCAAAGGTATCGCTTTATACAAAAGCGTATTTGCGTGAAGAGCAAATTGTAATATATGGATTTCAATCAATTGAAGAATTAGGGTTTTTCAAAGTCTTATTAAGCGTGCCAGGCGTTGGACCAAAAACAGCGATGGAATTAATGGGAGTAGAATTAAACAAATTAAAAGGCGCAATTCTCCATTCAGACCTTGCAATGCTTACAAAAATCCCGGGAATCGGCAAAAAAACCGCAGAAAGGATAATCCTTGAGTTAAAGGGAAAACTTGAAATTTTGGCTCCGGGAACGCCTTATTCAAAAGAAAATGAATCCGAAGTCGAAGACGAAATCATAGAAGCAATAACAAGGCTTGGATATCAAAGGAATCACGTAAATAAAGTCTTAAAAAATATTCCAAAAAACATAAAAAATGCCGAAGAGATCATCAAATACTTCCTCCAAAATGTATGAGTTTTTACATTTACCGGAAGATGAAAAAACAGCAAAAGAAATTCAAAAATACGTCAGAACTCTCAAGTATAAAAACATAATAATGATTGGGATTGGAGGCTCTATTCTTGGCGGAAAAATGCTTATAGAAAGCCTTAAAAACGAAAAAACTCCGCGCGTTATCGCTCTGGATAATATTGATCCGGACTTTTTCACAGAAATAATTAGCAAAACAAATTTGAAAGAATCCATTTTTGTTATAGCAAGCAAATCCGGGGACACAATCGAAACAATCGCTAACTTCATGGCATTAAAAAACGTCCTTGAAAAACAAAAAATTTCATGGCAAAAAAACACGATAATAATCACAGAAAATAACGATAATTTCCTCAATAAAATCGCAAAAAAAGAAAAAATTAAATGTTTCTATATATCAAAAGACGTTTGCGGAAGATTTTCCGTTCTCGGGCCAATGGGTCTCGTACCCGCAGCTCTCGCAAAAATCGATATAAATAAAATTTTAAAGGGAGCAATAAGCGCAAAAAACATATTTGAAAAAACGCCAAATACTCATCCGGCTTCGATATTGGCAGAAATGCAATTTAAGGCTTATACAAAACAAAAAAAGCCGATAACGGTCATATTCCCCTACTCCAAAAAATTAAGCTCTCTTGCGGATTGGTATATTCAACTTTTGTCAGAAAGCATTGGCAAAAATGAAAAAATAGGACCAACTCCGTTGAAAGCAATTGGCGTAACTGATCAGCACTCACAATTGCAACTTTTTATGGATGGGCCGAACAATAAATTCATTATTTTTATTGAAATAGAAAATTTTGAAAATAAAGTAAAAATAAGCGACACAAGCTTAAAAAATTCCACATTAAGTTATCTTCAAAATATTGAAATGGGGCAACTGCTAAATGCCGAAAAACGCGCAATAGAAGAGGCTTTCAATAAAAAAGGAAGGCCAAACATAACATTAAAATTAAACAAATTAAACGAAGAAAATATCGGATCATTAATTTATATTTTTGAACTCCAAGTCGCGCTTTTAGGCGAAATATTTAATGTAAACGCATTTGATCAACCGGGCGTTGAGCTCGGCAAAAAATTAACAAAAAAACATCTCAATGCAAAGAATTAAGGATTTGCAAAAATTGCTCAAAGAAAAAAGAGTTTCGTCTTTTTTAATTACACACAGACCAAATTTAAAATATCTCTTCAATTTTTACGGAACTCGAGGAATGGCTTTAGTTACACAAAAACAAGCATTTTTTTTAACAGACGCAAGATATTTTAATGAAATAAAACGCATTCTCCCAAAAAACGTAAAAGCAATTGAAATCGAAAAAAACCTTCAAGAGCTTTGGGTAAAATTTGTCAAAAAATTGAAAATAAAAAAATGCCATTTCGAAGAAAATTACATGACAGTTGCACAATTGAAATTCTTTAAAAAAGCAACGCGCGGCATTGAATTTAAAGGCGTCCAAAATTTAGCCGAAGAAATTCGCGCAATCAAAGATTCAAAAGAAATTGAATATACAAAAAAATCACAAGAAATAAACGAAAAAACGCTTAAAGAAGTTTTAAAAAACTTAAAAATCGGAATAACAGAAAAAGAAATTTCAACACTAATAAAAGTATATGGATTAAAATTTAACGCGGACGAAACGTCATTCAAACCAATCGTTGCTTTTGGTAAAAATTCGGCAATTCCACATCACGAATGCGACGAAACAAAATTGAAAAAAGGAGATACGGTCTTAATTGATATGGGCATGAAATTTAAAGGTTATTGCTCAGACATGACACGCACATTCTTCTTCAAATCAAAACCTACAAAACTACAAGAAAAAATATATAATTTAGTGCTTTCTGCGCAAGAGAAAACAATTTTAAACGCACGCGCAAAAATGACAGGAAAACACGTTGACAACTTTGCCAGAAAAATGATTGAAAAAGCCGGTTATGGCAAAAATTACACACATAGCGGCGGGCACGGAATTGGGCTTGAAATACACGAAATTCCATCAACAAATCAAGAATACAAAGACAAATTCCCAAGCAATTGCATAATAACAGTCGAACCCGGAATTTATATTGAAAATTTCTTTGGCGTAAGAATCGAAGATATGATAATTTTAGATAGTCACGGAAACAACAAAAACCTGACAAAAATGCCTAAAAATTTAAAAAGCGCAATAATACCATGAATACACCAAAAATAGCCGTCGTCCTCTTCCCCGGAACAAACTGCGAACTCGAAGCGGTAAGAGCCTGCAAAAGAGTTGGGATGAATGCTGAAATATTAAGATGGAACGAAGACGCTGATCTAAAAGCATATGACGGATTTATTTTACCCGGCGGATTTGCATATGAAGACCGCGGAAGATCGGGGATCATTGCATCAAAAGACCCGGTAATTTCACAAATCATCAAAGAAGCGTCAAAAGGAAAACCGTTAATCGGAATATGCAACGGCGCGCAAATGCTTGTTGAATCAGGCATAATCCCGGGACTTGAAGGTAAAAAACTTGAAATGGCACTTGCCTGGAACGAGAGAATAAAAAATAACGAAATTTTAGGAATTGGCTTTTACAACGATTGGATTTACTTAAAATCAGACGCACAAGCAGGAAGATGCGCATTCAATATGTTTGATAAAAAAACATTAATCAAATGCCCTGTTGCTCATGGCGAAGGCCGGTATATGACGCAAGACAAAGCACTTTTAAAAACGCTTATAGAAAACGAACAAACAATTTTCAGATATTGCGATGAAAACGGAAAATTTATAAACGAATTTCCGATAAATCCAAATAATGCAATCCACAGCCTCGCAGGCGTTTGCAATGCGGATGGAAACATCATGGCTTTGATGCCACATCCGGAAAGAACAACAAATGGTGACCCCGTGTTTGCATCAATGAGAAAATACATAACAGGCGAATTCAAAATAACGGCACCATTATCCGCAAAAAAGAAATACAAAGGCGAATTCAGAGAAGAAAAAATCACAAAATACGATGAAAAATACGATATCGAAATGCTTGTTGAATTAATAATCACAGATAATGAAGAACGCACAATTGAAAACGCATTAAAAGACATGGGATTCATTGGAATTCAACTTAAAAAATATTCATATTTTGGAATAAAAACAGAAGGGAAAACGGATAAAAAATCGCTAATTATTGAAGCTATAAAATCCGGAGAATTAATTAACACAAATAAAGAATTGCCATACATCAAAATCGACGGAATTTGGCATGAATATGACGCAAATCAGGGACTCGTCGAATCAAAGTTCCAAGACGGTTTTGAAATGGCGTATTTTGTTTTTGAAAGAAATAACTACGTAGGAAAAAGCGCAATGTCAGGACTTAAAGAACACTTTGGAATAAAAAATATCTCAGAAGTTAAAAAAGGATTGCTTTGGGTTCTCAAAAACGAACCAAGGAATATAAACGCAATTCTTGAAACTCATATTTTTCACAATCCTCATTCAAGCTTAATTTACTCAAAATAATATGTGCGGAATTTTCGCTTATTACGGACCAAAAACCAATGCGGGCAAAATCCTCGTGCAAGGACTCAAGAGCCTTGAATATCGCGGATATGACTCATGGGGAATCGCATGCAAAAACGATAGCGATATCGCAATTTACAAACGAACCGGAAAAATCGGTGACATCACTTCCCTTCCAAAAGAAATTTGCGGACAAACAACGATTGCAATCGGACATTCAAGATGGGCAACACACGGCGGAGTTACAAGAGAAAACGCGCATCCACATTCAACAGAAGATAATGAAGTCGTCTTAATACACAACGGAATTTTTGAAAATTATTTGGAAGTTAAAAAACAACTTATAAAGCGCGAACACAAATTTAAATCTGAAACCGACACAGAGGTTATAGCGCATCTGATTCAGGAAAATCTAGATAAAGAGGGTTTGGAAGAGAGCGTCAGAAAAGCAATTTTAAAAATCGAAGGAAGATATGCAATCGTCGTAATTTGCAAAAAAGAAAACAAAATTATTGCGGCAAGACGCGGATCTCCGCTAATCGTTGGCGTCGGCAAAAACAAAGAATTCTATATCGCTTCCGACATTCCGGCATTCTTGAAATATACAAATAAAGTCATGTATTTGGACAACAACCAAATGGTCGTTTTAAGCGATGCAAAAGCCAAATTCTATGAACTCACAAACAAAAAAGAAATAAAAAAACGCATAGTTGAAATAACTTGGAACCCGGAAAGCGCAGAAAAAGGCGAATATTCGCATTTCATGATAAAAGAAATCATGGAACAAAAAGAAACTTTATATCGCGTTTTGAATCAAGACGATAAAATCATCAAACGTGCGGCAGGAATGATAAATAAAGCCGTTGGAACGTATTTTATCGGATGTGGAACAGCGGGAAAGGTTTGCTTAACCGGTGAATATATATTTTCCGAAATCGCACACAAACACATAAACTCAACATTTGGTTCGGAATTTCCGGCACATCACCACTTCATAACAAATAAAACGCTTATCGTTGGCGTTTCACAAAGTGGAGAAACCGCAGACACACTTGAAGCAATTGAAATCGCAAAAGAGAAAAAAGCTAAAGTTCTATCGATTGTAAACGTAGAAACGTCATCAATGGCACAAATGTCCAACATGGTAGTCCCGACAAAATGCGGTCCGGAAAAGGCAGTGGCATCAACAAAGGTCACAACCGCGCAACTTGGAGTAATCACGCTTCTCGCATACGCATGCGCAGGAAGATTGAATGATGGAAAAACCTTGCTCCTTGAAACTGCCGGAAAAATAAACGACATGTTAAATCCACGTTACGAAGAGCACATTTCAAAACTCGCACAAAAACTGCAAAATTTTGAAAGCATGTACATAATCGGTCGCGGATCAAACTATCCAATGGCGCTTGAATCAGCGATAAAACTGCAAGAAGTTTCATATATTCACGCAGAAGGATTTGCGGGCGGCGAACTAAAACACGGCCCAATTGCACTTATTCAAAAAGGTACTCCGTGCATTGTTTTATGCGCAAACGATGAAAATAAAAAAGCGATTTTAAGCAACGCTATGGAGGTTAAAGCCCGCGGAGGTTATATAATCGGCGTTTCTCCAATCAATGAAGACGTTTTTGATTACTGGATTCGCGTTCCGGACGTTTCAACTGCATCCCCTATCGTAAATATTATTCCTGTCCAAATTTTGGCATACAAACTTGCGTTACTGCGCAAAAACAACCCCGACATGCCAAGAAATCTAGCAAAAAGTGTTACTGTGAAGTAAAACGTTGCGAAGCAACACCTAAACCTTTACTTTCGTCAAGGGTATTTCCAAGCCAAAACACAAAAATTATGCTAAAATATAAGGAATAAGTTAGACGTAAAATCTCATACACAAAACAAAAATGATAAAGAAAAACACAAAAATCATTGCAACTCTTGGTCCTGCCTCAAGTTCAGCACATATTCTCAAGCAAATGGTTCATGCAGGCATGAATGTCGTCAGGCTAAATTTTTCACATGGAAAATACTCGGAATTCAAAGATTTGATTCAAAAAATCAGACAAGTTTCACTTGAAACAGGCGTGCCAATCGCAATTATGCAAGATCTGCAAGGCCCAAAAATCAGAATTGGAGAAATGCCGGAACAAGGAATAACAATCAAAAAAGGCGCAAAAATCATACTCACAACAAAAAATATAATCGGAAATAGCAAAATGTTTCCGGTTCAATATAAAAAACTTCCAAAAGAAGTAAAACGCGGCGATATCATCCTCATTGACGACGGAACAATTGAGCTTGAAGTCATTTACGACAGATTCCAGAATATTTATTGCAAAGTTTTAAAAGGCGGAACTGTAAAAACGCACAAAGGAATAAACGTGCCGGGCGTCACAATCAGCGCAGACCCAATCACAACAAAAGATAAAAAAGACGCGATTTTTGGAATAAAAAACGACGTGGACTACATCGCGCTTTCGTTTGTTAAATGCGCAAATGACATCGTCAGGCTCAAAAAATTAATAGCGAAACATCACAGCAAAGCAAAAGTCATCGCTAAAATTGAAAGACCTGAAGCTGTCCGAAACCTAAAAAATATCATGAAAGTCGCGGATGGAGTTATGGTCGCACGTGGCGATCTTGGCGTTGAAATGCCTGCGGAAACCGTTCCATTAACACAAAAACGCATAATTCACCTCGCAAATTTATATGGAAAACCGGTTATCACCGCTACACAAATTCTTCAATCCATGGTTGAAAATGCAACACCAACACGCGCCGAAATTTCCGATGCCGCAAATGCTGTTTTTGACCACACAGACGCAATGATGCTTTCAAATGAAACTGCGATCGGAAAATACCCTGTTGATGCGGTAAAAACGCTTTCAAAAGTCGCAAGCGTTGTTGAAAAAAATCTTCAAAAAGACCACGATCTTTTACCAACTCAAAAAAATCTCAATCTTCCGGTTTCAAACGCAACGGCTTTAAACGCTTCAAAACTGGCAATTGATATAAACGCGGATGCAATAGTTGCAGTAACATTAACCGGATTCACGGCACAACAAATCTCAAGACATCGCATATACATCCCAATAATCGCAATCACAGAAGATGAAAAAACAAAGAATCAACTCGCGCTTGTTTGGGGAATAAATCCAATAATTTTGCATAAAATAGACATCAAAAACGCAACGCAGGAAGTGAGAAACATTCTTATTAAGAAAAATCTCGTTCAAAAAGGAAATAAAATTGTTATAGTAATAAATGCAAGCAAAGACGAAAAATTAATAAATACAATTTCTATTTAAAATGAGAATAATAGGCATAGATCCGGGCACAACAATCATTGGATTCGGCATAATAGAAACCTCAAAACAAACCTGCAAACTGCTCGATTATGGATGCATAAGAACAAAACCAAATGCCCCGCTTGAAATAAAATTATCAGAAATCGCAATGGACCTCACAAAAATTATAAAACTCTGGAAGCCAAAAAAAGCCGCAATAGAAAGGCTTTTCTTCACAAAAAATGTTAAAACCGCAATTTCAGTCGCACACGCACGCGGCGTAATTTTGGAAACACTACACTCAAAAGGAGTCGAAATCACCGAATATACCCCGCAACAGATCAAGTCAAATATTTGCGGATATGGGAAAGCCGGAAAAGAAAACGTACAAAAAATGGTTCAAATTATTTTTGGGTTAAAAAACCCACCAAAACCTGATGATGCGGCAGACGCAATCGCAGCCGCATTCTCACTCGCAAACTCGCTAAAGCTAACAGAAATAAAATGTTAAAGAAAAATAAAAAATGGATATTACCGGCAATACTAATCGTTGGATTTGGACTTAATCTTGCGTATATTTTTAAGATTCCACCGTTCCGCGACAATGACGCAGGCATACAAATTCAAACGTTCAGAGTGGCGCAACCACAAAACACAAAACCAATTCAAACTCCGCTAATAAACACATCAAAAAGCGTTTACGAATCGTACAACTCTTTAATGAAAGAAGGTAACACGCTAAATTCAAAAGGACGTTTTGCGTTTGCAATAAATTCATATAGAAAAGCGGCAAACACAATGCCGGGCTCAATCGATCCTGTTATGAAAATTGGAACGATTTATTTAACGCAAAAGGATCCCGCAAAAGCACGTGAAACGTTCGAAGAAGTGCTTCATATGGGCTCAAATGACTTTGAAGCAAAGTTAAACATTGGTCGCACATATTTGATGGAAGGCAATATTGGCGAAGCAAGCAAATCTTTTGAACAACTCGACCCAAAAGAAGAAATAGTCGCATATTACGAAGGAATAATCGCAATTTATCTTGGAGAATATGAAAAAGGAAAAACACTTCTTGCAACAATAAATACAGATGCAAAACTTAAAGGGAAAGCTCAAGGATTTTTAAATGCATTCGCTGAATTTTCAAAATTTGAAGGCGGACAAATATCACATTTAAAAACACTTATAGCAAAAGCATTAATAAGCGCAGAAGAAAACACAATGGCAACACAACTGCTTTCCGACGTTATAAAAAGCAAAAAAGATTATAGGGACGCGTGGATTTTACTTGGATATGCATATTTAAATAACAACAACGCAAGTGATGCATCGCAAGCGCTTGAAGAAGCCAAAAAACTCGATCCTGCAAAAGCCGAAACATTATTCTTCTTAGGACTTTCTTATTTCGCAGAAAATAAAATCGATAATGCAATCGTGCATCTTGAAGCAGCAATTCAAAAAGGATTTGAACCAAAAATTCAAGCTCATCAAAAACTCGCGGAACTTTATTTCTTGAAAAAAGATTATGAAAAATCCGCAAAAGCATATGAAACGGTTTTGGGAATAAATAGTGGAAATGTTGATTATTTTGTTCGACCAATTTGGATTTATATCGAAAAGTTGAATAATCCAAAAGCCGCTCTTGAGCTCGCAAAACTCGCATTAAAAGCACATCCAAACAGCGCAATGGCATACAATCTTCTTGGATGGGCAAACATTGTAAATAAAGATTATAAATCCGCAAAACAAAACCTGGATAAAGCGCTTGCGCTTGCCCCTTCCATGTCCGCAATATATTTAAATTTCGGCCAACTTTATGAAGAAATGGAATACCCTTTAACCGCAAAAGATTACTATAAAAAAGCATTCACTTTAGATAAAAACACAACTTCTATAGCAACTACGGCCGCAGAAAAGTATAATAAACTTGAAAAGAAAACTTATCAGGCCAATTCATTTAATAGATAAAATACAAAATGGATATATTCCTCTCAATAATTACCTTCTATCTGGGAGCAAGTTTAGGAAGTTTTTTAAGCGTAATAATTTATAGACACAAGAAAAACAAGAAAGGAATTTTGTTTGGCAGATCATCTTGCCCAAAATGCGGAAAAACACTTGCAGCGCTCGATTTAATTCCCGTCTTAAGCTTTGTATTTACACTTGGAAGATGCCGTAATTGCAAAAAAAGAATTTCACCACATTACGTTTTGATCGAACTTTTAACAGGCGTGATTTTTGCAATGCTTTATTTTCAATTGCCATTTTTATCATTCGGAACACGCGCCCTTACATTCAGCTTAAACAACACGATTTTCTATATTTACGGAGCAATAATTTGCGTGCTTTTAATCGGAATATTTTTCTATGATTTATTATACAAAGAAATTCCGGACATGTTCACATATACGGGAATAGTCCTCGCAATTTTAGCAGGCGTAGCAAACGAAATAACACATTTGCAGATCAACTTCCCTACTCCGTCCATAAAAGACATGGTTTATGCGGTTGTTTTTGCATTCTTGATTTTTGAAGGACAAAGAATCCTTTCAAAAGGAAAATGGATTGGACTCGGAGATTCAATTCTTGGCTTTATGATGGCGTTAGTCCTTGGATGGCAACTTTTTATCGCAGCCGTATTCATCGCTTATGCGCTCGGATCGATTATAAGCATTTTAATGATGTCTTTTGGAAAAGCGGGCTTAAAAACCGCAATTCCATTTGGACCATTCTTGGTTACGGGGGCCCTTACGGCAATATTTTTCGGAAACTTTTTAATTTCAACTTATTTCAATTATGCCTACTGAAAATAAAATAATGCTAATTATCATGGACGGCTACGGCGAAGGAAAAGATTATCCCGGTAACGCCATAACGCGCGCAAATGCGCCTTTCATGGAAACACTACGCAAAAAATACAAACATACACTTGTTAAAACAGATAGCGAAGATGTTGGTGAACCACCTCATACGCAAGGTGGAAGCGAAGTTGGACATTTTACAATCGGTGCCGGAAGAATTGTTTGGCAAACTCTTGAAGAAATTAATCAATCAATCAAATCAGGCGAATTCTTTAAAGACAAATTTTTACGTGAAGCCGCAAAAAACTGCGAAATAAATAATTCCGCATTCCATATTTTTGGAATGATCTCGGATCAGGGCGTTCATAGTGACATACATCATCTTTTTGCACTTTTAAAATTTGCAAAAATGCGCGGTCTTAAAAAAGTCTATATTCACGCAATCACAGATGGTCGCGACGTTCCGGAGCATTCTGCAAAAAAATACATAGAAATGATTCAAAAGAAAATCAAAGAATACGGCATTGGCAAAATCGCAACAATAATAGGCAGATATTACGCAATGGATAGAGACACAAATTGGGATCGTACAAAAATCGCGCACGACCTTTATGTAAGCGGAAAAGGCACGTTTGAGCCAAATCCAATGAAAGCAATTGATAAAGCGGAAAAGCTTGGCGCGGAAACCGATTATTACATCGGCCCAATGCTTATCGATAAAAACGGCTTAATAAAAAATGAAGACAGCGTTATTTTCTTCAACTATCGCACGGATCGCGCAAGACAAATTGCAAAGGCATTCATAAAACGCGCGTTTAAAGATTTCGAACCTTCAAAAAGGGTAAATCCTGAATTTGTATGTTTTGGACCATATTCAAATCGCGCGCCTGTCATGTTCCCTGCTCCAATTGTAAAAAATAATCTCAATGAAGTGCTTGTTAAAAATAAAATTCCACAGCTCAGAATAGCCGAAACCGAAAAATACGCACACGTAACATATTTTTTTAACAGCCAAATAAAAACGCAATTTCCATACGAAAAATGGACTTTAATTCGTTCACCAAAATGCCCTTCTTATGCGGATAAACCGGAAATGAGCGCGCCTGAAGTAACAAAAAAACTAATTTCAGAGATTAAAAATAACGACTATGGATTTATACTTTTAAACTTCGCAAATTGCGATCTCGTCGGCCATTCAGGTGTTTTTGAAGCCACAAAAAAAGCGGTTGAAACGCTTGACGTTTGCCTAAAACAAATCGTTCCAATCGCACAAAAACTCGGCTATGACATTTTAATCACAGGCGATCACGGCAATGCCGAATACATGCTTTATCCAAATGGCGATCCTTGCCCTTCTCACACTACAAATCCAACAATTTTCCTTGTTGTATCGGATAAAATAAAAAATCCAAAATTGCGTAAAGGTGGCGGCCTAAAAGACATTGCTCCAACGGTTTTGAAACTGCTCAAAGTCAAACAGCCAAAAGAAATGACGGGAAAGAGCTTGATTATTTAATATCTAAATTAGCGCCGACCTGGCTTCTATGCTAAAATCCTTTCAGTAAATTTCTATTATGAAAGCAATCATTTTAGCAGGCGGCGGCGGAACGAGGCTTTGGCCTTTATCTCGCGAAAGCAAGCCAAAACAATTTCAAAAACTAATCACAAACCAAACTCTTCTTGAAGATACGCTCGACCGTTTGGATTTTTTGAAACCAAAAGATATTTTCATAGCCACAAGCAAGGCTTATGCAGGTGAAGTTACGGAAATCGCGCTTAAAAAAGGAATCAAAGAAAATCAAATCATCGTTGAGCCGGCTTTGCGAGATACGGCGGCATGCATTGGACTTGCGGCAAAACGCATCGAAAAGGCCTATCCGGGCGAAGTAATGGCAATCATTTACGCTGATCATTTGATAAAAAACAAACAAGAATTCATAGAAAAGTTAAAAGTCGCCGAAAAGCTAGCGCGCGAAGAAAACACGCTCAACATCATTGAAGTTAAAGCCAAATATCCAAGCACAGCTCTTGGATACGTCAAAATCGGCAAAATGTTAAAAATCGTTAACGGAACAGAAATATACGCATTTGAAAAATTCACGGAAAAACCAAATAAAAAAACTGCTGAAGAGTATGTCGCATCTTATAAATATCTTTGGAATACAGGAATTTACGTTTGGAAAACGTCTGTGATACTTCAGGAAATCAAGAAACATATGCCAAAAACATACGATTTGCTTGAAAAAGATTATGAAAAATGCGAAAAAACTTCAATCGATTACGGCGTAATGGAAAAAATCGATCCGACGCGCGTTCGAATCATTCCGGCAGAACTTGGCTGGAACGACATTGGAACATGGGAAGCAATTTATGATGAACTAAACAAAAACGGCCAAAATGTAACAAAAGGCACATACACAGAAATTGATACAGAAAATTCACTTATATACGGAAGTGGCAAAAAAATAATCGCAACAATCGGACTTAAAAATATTGTTATAATCGACACGCCGGATGCGCTTTTGGTATGCGATAAATCTCAGAGTGGCAGACTTAAAGAAATCGTCGAAAAAATCAAAAAAATCAATCCACAATCAACTTAAAAAATGAAAGTTCAAATAAAATTAAAGCCTTGGGGAAAAGAAATCTGGTTCGCACACACAAAGCAATATGCCGGCAAAATTCTATGCCTAAAAAAAGGACACAGATTTTCCCTTCAATATCATGAAAAAAAGACTGAAACTCAATATATATATAAAGGAAGCGCAAAATTAACCTTTGGCAACAAAAAAAACAAACTGACAACAAGAATTTTAAAAACTGGTGACAAAATAGATATTCTTCCTTATACTATTCACCGCATCCAGGCCTTAAGCGATTTGGAGATATTCGAGGTATCAACTCCGGAACTTAATGATGTTGTTAAAATCGAAGATGATTATGGCAGAAACGGCAAAGGAAATAATGAAACGCTGGATAAAAAATTAGCAAAAAACCGCTCAACAAAATCTAATAAATAAATTTAACAAAATCTATATGAAAAGAACCGTATGGCAAATCG
Source organism: Candidatus Peregrinibacteria bacterium GW2011_GWC2_39_14 (assembly GCA_000993595.1). Taxonomy (GTDB): domain Bacteria; phylum Patescibacteriota; class Gracilibacteria; order UBA1369; family UBA12463; genus UBA12463. The sequence continues at coordinate 76,296 of LBWJ01000011.1, forward strand.
CAATCATCATTTTATTTGCAGTGTTTTTGGGGCTATATAACGCTCCTCTGAATATACAAAAAGCACTGCGCCTTCCGGATTCCATAACAAAAGATAAAATCCACCTTGGACTCGATTTGCAAGGCGGATCACAACTTGACTATAAAGTTGACCTTCGAAAAGTCCCTGCAAAAGATCAAGTGGCAATTGTCGACGGAGTTCTTCAAGTTATTACAAAACGCGTAAACGGACTTGGCGTCTCGGAACCAAGCATTTACACGTCAAACGTTGGCGATGAACAACACATCATTGTTGAACTCGCAGGCATAAAAGACCTTGAGGAAGCCAAAAAAGTCGTTGGAAAAACGATTCAACTTGAATTCAAAGAACAAAAAGAAAAGGCAGACCCTCAAGAAGTCGAACGTATGAAAGAATACGCACAAAACGTACTTAAAAACATTTTAAAGAAAAACGACATAACATTAGCCGGCAAAGAAGAAGAGCAGAACAATATCGGCAAAGTTAAATATGAACTTGATCCGGAATTCTCATTTGCAAACGATCAGCCAAAAAATATCGCAGCGGCACTTAAAGATATGAAAAAAGGCGATATTTATAAAAAGCTGATTGATGCTTCGGACGATGAATACGCAGTTAATCAATCCGGACAATTAAGTAAAAAAGAAGGAGTCTACGCCATCAAATTAGTTGATGAACAAGAAACTGTCAGGTTCGACAAACAGGTTTACGTAAGCCACATCTTGTTATCATACAAAGGCGCACAAAAAGCGGATGAAAAAGTAACACGCACTCAAACCGATGCGTTTCAAGCCGCAAAAGACGTACTTGCAAAAATAAAAGCAGGTGAAGATTTCAGCACACTTGCAAAAACATACTCAGACGATCCGGGTTCAAAAAATCTTGGCGGCGTACTCTCAGCCCCTGTAAATAAAAGCGCACAATATGTGCAAGTCTTCAAAGACGCTTCTCTCGCTCTCAAAGCCGAAGGCGACATTTCAGAAATCACAAGCTCAGAATTTGGATATCACATCATCAAAGCTACAAAAATTGAAACAGACGTAAAAGAAAGACAAGTAAAGCTTGAAAAAGTTTTCTTCTCAACGGCAGCAGACATGTGGAGGACAACAGGCCTTGATGGCTCACACTTCACACACGCAGACGTTAATTTTGATCAATTATATCAACCGTACGTTTCAATCCAATTCAACGCGGAAGGCGCAAAACTATTTGAAGAAATCACAGGCAGAAATATTGAAAAACCACTCGCAATCTTCGTTGGCGGCGAATTCATTTCGTCCCCAACTGTAAAAAATAAAATCTCCGGCGGATCAGCGCAAATTTCCGGAAAATTCACAGTTGAAGACGCAAATAATCTTGCTCGCGATCTTAATACGGGCGCAATCCCCGCCCCTGTTCTTCTTGTCGGACAACACACAATCGGCTCAACAATCGGACAAGAAGCCCTTACAAAAAGCGTCAAAGCAGGCTTGCTTGGACTCTTGATTGTTGCAATATTCATGATTATTTATTACAGACTCCCGGGCTTACTCGCAGTCGGCGCACTTTCACTTTATTCATTAATTCTCATCTTCTTAATCAAAAGTGAAATCAATCTTATTATTGCATTCTTATTTTCAGCAATTATATTTGTCGCAGTTACATATAAATTGCTTAAAGCCAATGAACCGGCGCTTGAAAAAGTCTTAAGCTTTTTACTCGCATGTTTCTTGTTATTCTTTGTCGCATTCTTGCTCAGAACACCTGTAACATTAACGCTTGCCGGTGTAGCCGGTGTCATTCTCTCAATTGGTATGGCAGTTGATGCCAACATCCTTATTTTTGAAAGAATGAAAGAAGAGCTAAGATCCGGAAAAACGCTTGCCGCCGCAGTTGAAGCAGGTTTCGACAGAGCATGGAGCTCCATCCGCGATTCCAACTACTCCTCTCTTCTGACATGCGCAATCTTGTTTTATCTTGGAAGCTCAATTGTTAAAGGATTCGCATTCAACTTGGCTGCAGGTATTATCGTTTCCATGTTCACGGCCATCACGATTACAAAAACATTATTGAAAGCTTTCATAGGCACAAAATATGGTCAAAATTTATGGCTCTTTGGCGTAAAACAAGGTGCAAAAGAAAGACCAATAATCAAATTCATGTCCAGATCAAAAATCTTCTTGGGAGCATCTGCAACAATGATTACACTTGGAGTTATTGCCACTTTGATATTCGGATTCAAACCGGGACTGGATTTCACAGGCGGGACGCTTATGGAATTCAAATTCGTAAATAAAGATAAGGTCGTAACAACGGAAACACTTAAAACAGCTTTAACGGAAATTGGCACAGAATTAAACAAAGCGGTGCCTACTACTGCAACAAAAACACCAACCATATCCCCTGCCGCAGATAAAACGACTCAATCGACGGAACTTTCATCAACAGAAGAAAAACTTGATCTTGAAAACGCACAAATCATTTCTTCCGGAGAAGACGGGTTCATCATCAAAACAAAATACATCAGCAATGAAACTCACGACAAAATCGTCACAGAATTAAAAACAAAGCTCGATAAAAACATGGAAGAATTAAGATTCACGACAATCGGAGCTGTCGTTGGTGGATCCATGCAAAACAAAGCCATTTGGGCCGTTATTGCAACGTGTTTGATGATCATGCTTTATCTCGCATTCACATTCAGAAAAATACCAAAACACGTCAATCCGTGGAGATTTGGCATTGCCGCAATCATAGCCCTTGTGCACGATATATGGATTACAATCGGCATATTTGTAATAATAGGCTATTTCACAAATTTTGAAATCGATATCTTGTTTATCACTGCTCTCCTGACGATCCTCGGTTTCTCTGTCCACGATACAATCGTCGTTTTCGATAGATTACGTGAACATTTAAGAATCGACGAAAAAGAAGACATTGAGACAATTGCGGACATATCAATGACACAAACATTAAGCAGATCCATAAACACATCTCTCACGGCTGTTTTGACACTCACAGCCATGCTTATATTCGGAAGCTCATCGATATTCTATTTCATTCTTACTCTTGATTTGGGTATCATTGTCGGAACGTATTCATCCATATTCATCGCAACTCCAATCGTCGTTTATTGGACAAAATGGGCACAAAATAAAAAGGCGGCAAAATAGTAAATACATCACAACAAAATAAAAGGGCGCCTGAAAATGGTGCCCTTTTTAAATTAAAAAAGCTATAAATAAACGTTTTTCTTCGTAATGAATAGCGTGCGAGCGCACGAAGTAAGCGAAGCCTGCTCTCGAAACTAGAGAGCAGAGCGTAAATGAATGCAGGAGAAAAACACCTTGAAGGGAAAAAGAGTATGAGAAAAAACCGACAAGGTTTTTGTTCATATATTTGGAGGTGACGGTGGGATTCGAACCCACGAATAACAGTTTTGCAAACTGCCCCCTTAGGCCACTTGGGTACGTCACCAAATGCATTTCGAAATGCAATAATGATTTTATAGATAAAACGCTAAATATTCAACCTTAACAGAATTTGCAATATAATACAGAATATGTTATAATATATTTATATAAATAACAAACGACGCCTATGAATGCACCAAAAATAGGACATGAATTTAAAACTACTGTAAGCGATGAATTGTTTCAAAGAGAAATTATAATGGCAACTCCCGCAGGAAGAGATTTCATTTTTGCAAAATGCGCAGAATTAAGACAAATTCATCCAGCAACAATTGAAGACTATATCATCGCAGATGGCTTGGAGACTTTAGGCCCAAATGAACACGATAAAGCAATGCTAAAAGCGCCATCAGCAGACAGCCCTGCGGATATATGGGAAAGAGCTGAGAAAATAGGTCTTTTTCAAGACAACAATGGTGTAATTACATATATCAATGAAAAAGGTCAAATATGTGTAGCTCGCTCTACAAAGAAAAACTACGACGCACTTACACAGGCAGGATATGTGAGCGAAACAACGTGTGACGTCGTTGGAAATGGCCAAAGCTTTAAAGACCCAAGTATTCAAGAAAAATGGGCACTATTTGGACGAAAAGCAGAAGCGCAAAGACAAGCTGAAGCCGAAGAAGCACGAACGCTAAGAGATGCCGCAAAACAGACAGGTGATTCCGCAGCAAGCGTCATAGACTACGACATATAGTTACCGCTATCGTTTTAGACAAAAGCTTTATTTGATTTATTGAATTTTTTCCAATTTCTGATAGAATTCATCTCCAATAAACATTTTTAATGGCAATAGATTTAATCGGACTCGAAGATTTAACAGATCCTTATCGTAAGATTGAACTCACCGTATTGCCATCCAGGATTGATCGTATTGAAAAAGCCGTTCGAAACGCAGCTTTAGAAGAGCTAAGAAAGCAAAAAGACAAGCGTCCAAATGAAAAAACTGAACATATAGCAGCACTTTTACGGTTTCACCTAAAGGGAGAAGCAAAAATACCCAAACTACCGGACGAAATAGAAATTAATGATCGAACTGGAACTGTAAAAGACATAAGAACTATAGTCAAAATTCTATTATCTATTGTATTTTCGGCAGAAGATTCAGCAAAGCCACTTGAAAAAATTGGAATCGGTCAACTGTTATCATCAATGCCGGGATACTACAAATGGACAGAAGAAGTAACTCATTACACGTCATTAACGTATATCATTTTGATGATGTTAAAAAAGAAACATGAAAGAGAATATATAAGCGCCGAAGAATTACACAAAGAATTACAGCATCCTACAAAAGAAATAATGGAAATGGAAGCGTTTACAATATTTCAAGCAACCACATATAAAACAATTAGTATTGAAAAAATAAAAGCAGCCTTAGACCGTCTTTCTAAAATTAGAAATCAAGAATGGAGATTTATCTTGAAAAAAGAAGATGAAAAATATGCAATATTTCAACAAAAACCGCAGAAAAATGAAAACGAAACAGAAGATGATGACAATGATGATACGGACGACATCGATAAAATAACAGAAGATTGCATCGTAGATGGAGACGAAGGAATGGCTGAAATAATCGCATCGGAAAGCGCACATTGCTTAAACCCAAAACAAGGGGAACTCGACGAAAGAAGTATTTATAATTTTGTAAAAGGACAAAAATCAAGTCAACTTGAACGATACATGAGAGACGTTTGTCGATATAAAGTTCTAACGCGTGAAGAAGAGGCGGAGCTTGCAAAAAAAGCCGAAGCTGGAGATGAAAATGCAAGAAAACAAATCGTAAATGCAAACTTAAGATTCGTAATTAAAATTGCATTTCAATATAAAGACCAAGGCCTTCCATTAATGGACGTAATACAAGCTGGAAATATAGGGATGATAATGGCTGCAAAAAAATTTGAACACGAAAGAGGATATCGCTTTATTTCATATGCAGTATGGTGGATAAGAGCAATAATTACAGACGAAATAAGGAAACAAAGAGGGAATGTGAGATTGCCATCAGCATATGGCAAAGCAATAATGAAAATTAAAAGATATATAAAAGAATTTAAAGAAAAAAACGGAAGAGAACCGACTCACGCTGAATGCAAAGCACGTTTCCCTAAAAAAAGCACATTATCAATAGAAATAGCATTTGGACATTTTAGGCCGGAAATAAGATTCGAAGATGAAGTCCAGGGGTCAAACGACAAAAAAAATAAAACTTTCGCTGATTCAATGGGACAAAACGACACAGGATTTGACGAAATAGAAGCAAAATCATTAAAACCTGTAATGGAAAAAATAACAACGATCTTAAAAGAAGTAATAGCAAATAGTAAAGCCGGAAAAGCAATAAAAGACAGGAATGAATATATTATTTTAAGACGATACGACATTCTAAGAAATAGCGCGCGATCAAATGGAACAGAAGATGGAACGCTGCAAGACATTGGTGACGAATTTGGCTTATCGCGAGAAAGAATAAGGCAAATGACAAGAGACATAATTGAACGAGCAAAACCCCGAATAGCTGCAATGTTAGTAGAAAACACGGGAGAAGCAAGTGTAAGTGCATTATTTAAACAAAATGATGGATGTTTGGCAAACCAATAATGTAAATATATCTCAATTTTGAGCTCAGTTTTGAGCTTTGACCTTTGAGCTTTGAGTTTTAATATTGTATATTGGTATTATGCACCCGTAGCTCAGCTGGATAGAGCACTAGTCTTCGAAACTAGGTGTCGCAGGTTCAAATCCCGCCGGGTGCACCAAATAGTAGCGAGTTTTGCGGTCCGAAGTGAAGCAGGCGCAAATTTAGCGTATGCGAAACGCAGGAGGTCGAGTCAAAAATTAGACGAACGAACGTGAGACTTATTTTTGAATGAGACCAGCAAAACCCTATTGCAAATAACGCTGAAGAAAGGCGGACCGCGTTGCACACGTTCCATCATTGAATTTTAAACAATTATGAGGTAGAATCCCCTCCTATAAATATTTTTATGGAAACTCGGATCGTACAACCGGAAAACGATGAAGCGTTAATAGCAACGGGTGAAGACGTAATGCCGCAAATATCTGTTAAAACAGATGAAACCAGAAAGCGCTTACAAACGGTTGTTGACGGAATGATATTAGGAATAGACGATAACTCAAAAAAACACGTCGTAGAGCGCGCTATGGCTATATTTGACCAAGAACCAACGGAAATACTTACAAACAAAACTCCGCTTGATGAACTACGTAGAATTGCAAAAGAATTAATATCAAAAGTATTAAAATCGATAGAAGATGGCGACGACACGGAAAGTACAAACAAAATAGACTCAAAAGAATTCTCCGAATGGACAGACGAGATAACACATTATACAACCCTGACCTATCTGGTTTTACATATAATGAAACACAAAAGACCAAGAAGGTTAACAGTCGAAGACATAGAAAAAATAATAAAAAATCCACCGGATAAAATAAAGGATATGCCTGGATTCAAGCTCACATCAGAAATAGCAGCAAAGCAAAGAGGGCCAAAAAAAAGCAAACAAAATGTGATCAAAAAAGCCCTAGATAGATTGATTGCAACAACAAATGGCCTAAAATTTACAATATATGAAAAAAATGGCGCATATGGAATCCGCAGAAATACAATATTAAATCTCGAAGGCATAAAAATAAACGAGACATCTGCGGAAAACAAGGAAAGCGCAGAAGCGATGGCGGCTGAAGCGGCTGCTATGAAAGAAAGTAAAGCCTCAAGTGAAACATCGGCTCCATGTCCCGAAGAAGAAGAAAATGTAGAAAAACCAGAAACGGCAAAAGGCGACCCTGTATCAATATATTTGAGAAAGATGAGCAAATTCAAGTTATTAAAACGCGCAGATGAAGTGGAACTTGGGCTAAAAATACAGACTTGGCTCCAAATAGAAAAAGACGGAGGCCCGGGTGAAGACGCAGAAAAACAACAAATAATAATAGCTGGAAAAGCAGCAAGAGAAGTAATGATAAAAGCAAACCTTAGACTTGTCGTAAGTATTGCTAAAAAATATATCGGGGGAAGATCGGGAAGAACATTACCATTCCTAGACTTAATACAAGAAGGCAACATTGGACTCATGCAAGCTGTTAAAAAATTCGACCCAACAAGAGGATATAAATTTTCAACATACGCAACATGGTGGGTTCGCCAAGCGATCACAAGGTCATTGGACACTGATGGAGCGATGATACGCTACCCAATACACCAAATAGACCTCATGGAGATGGTTAGAAAATATACAAAGATATTCCAAGCTTTATATGGCGCAGACCCAACAACAAAAGAACTCGTAGAGTTCATTGGAGAAAAAAGAAACATAAAACTATCAATAAAAAAAGTGGAAAAAATAAAAGCCGCGCTAACATTTAAAGTTTCAATTGACACTCCACTCGGAGAACACAGCGATACAACCCTCGGAGACATGATTGGAGAACACGATCAAGGATATGCAAATCTTGAAAGAGAAGAAATGGAAGGAGCGCTGATTAGCGGAATAGTGGAAATAGCGGAAGGATCAAAAATATTCAGATCAAAAGCTGAATTAGACAGAGCAATATATATCTTAACAAGATACTTTGGCGTTAAAAAATCAAACTCAAGCAAAGATGGAGCGACCCTTGAAGACATTGGAACGGAAGTTGGAGTAACAAGAGAAAGAATAAGACAAATCAAACAAAAATTAACAGACAAAGTGAAAGAACGATTCGCCCAAAAATTCCCAAGCATAAACATAAGCACACTATTTGAAATGTTTGTGGAAATGGACGAAACAATAATGCCAGGCGTCGGAGGAGGCGGAAAAAGATTCCTATATCAAGACTAAAGAAAACATTTTTATGGAAGCAAAGGGAACAGCTGAAAGGCTGCCAACATTAAGATCAATTGACCAAATCGTAATTTCACGCATTTTAAGGCACGATATGATGGATGCAATTAGCGAACTACTTTCTTGCGCATACATACAAAGCATTGGCAAAATCGGACCATTTACGGCGGAAGACTCAGACTTTTTAGACTTGTTCTTACAAAAAAATAAACCACAATTAATAGAAATAAGACAAAAATTGCACGACGGACGCATGAAAGCAAGAGACGCGGAACAAGAAATGGATGCCCTTATTCAAAACGCAAAAAAAAATCAAATAAGAGGAAACGGCGCGGAATTCACAAAGTTGCAACTTTTCATTGATCAAAAAAAGGCTGAAATAACAACAAAAGCAGGTTTTCTTAAAAGAATAGCTAAAGGGGAAGAAATAAGCGAATCCGAAGCGGATACGGAAAAAATCGACATCTTAAAAACCGAATTCGCAAAAGCATACAACGATACTGCGAGAATATTGCTTGCAAGCGCAAAGCTTCCACAACAAGAAGGAGATGGCGATTTAGCCAGCTTACAAAGAATGTTGCAAGGATTAGGATTAAGCATGGATGCGGAAAGCGTACAAACTCTTCCTGAAATATTGGCACAAACAACAAGGGATTTGTTTAGACTATTACAGTCTGTAAAAACCCAAGTCGACGAAACAATGGAGTTATTGGCAACAATGGAAGGAAGGATGAGCTTGCTTGATAAAAAAACTACTACAACTGATATATTAACGCCGACACCAGCGCCAGATAATACGACAACAAAATTAGCACAAGAAAATGTCTCCGAAGAATCCAAAAAAGCGATGAAATGGGTGGAAAAACATTGGCGTTTAAGAGCAGACGCACACGACAAAAGAAAAGTATTAAATTGTCTTGTACAAAATTTCGATAGAAAATTATCAACGGAAGATCTTGAAAAAATGGGATGTAAAAAATCAAAACTAGGGACATCAACCACCTTAAGCGTATTAATAAAAGATTTAGAAACAAGACCTGAATTAAAAGATGGTCCATATACAATTAAAATTGAAAGGGTGCCAGGGAATAATAGTTTTGCGACATACCAATTCACATACAAAGATGGGGCGGCAATAGATAGTGGAACAGGGACGGATGATGAAGATTCACCAAAAACACAACCAGCGTTAGATGAAAAAGAAAAAACAGCAGAAGCAGCACTTGCATGGATAGAAAAACATTGGCCTGCCAGTAAAAAACCTTCAAATTTAAAACAAATAGCTAAGCTTTTAGCTTCAAATTATGGAATACCAATACCGTCGTTCAATAGAGCAATTGTAGCATTATATAGAGGCAACACACAGTTCGCAAAAAGCTTAATAGAAATAATGGAACGTATTAATTGCCCATACGAAATAATAATAGGAAAAACGGCAAATCCACATGGCAGAGGACGTTCGAGTTCCACCTATTGCTTCACAGCAAAAAGTGGAATCATAACCGCGCAAAATGACAAAAGGGATGATGATAAAAAAGATGATGGAAACGGCGGCGAAGACAGCGGCGGAAGCAATCATGGAAATGACAGAGATGAGGGCAAAAACGATGAAATAAAAGCCGCAATAAGAGAATCTCTTGAATGGATAAAAACAAACAAACTCGATAAAAGAGGATCAAGCCTGGAAGCCTTAGCTAAGTTTTTAGCTTCAAACTATGGAACCTCCATACCATCACACAATGAAAAGATGAACGAATTACTTGCCAATAACCGAACGCTCATAAACAGATTAATTAAAAGACTTGAAGAGCTCGATTGTCCATTTAAAATCATTGTAGGCAGCATGCCAAATCCAAGCAAAAAAGGAGGACACCCATCAAACATTTATTGCTGGATGGCAAAGTAAAACACACAACACAAAACCTATAAAATTCCCCTAATATATTTCTGCAATTTAGGCATCAATTTCGCAAATTTCTCCTGGTGAGAAAGCGTGCGTTCTTCAAATTTCTTCTTTGTAAATTCATTCAAAATCAAATCCATAACAGCCTCCCAAAGGTTGTCATATTTTTCGCCAATAATGCAAAGCTGTGCACGAAGTGCTTCCGGCCCTTTTTCAAACAAAATCGCAGATAGTTCTTCTTTATGGCTCACTGTGTATTTATAAAATGATCTAAGCCCTAGACCAATTATATCAAAAATGGATTCGAAACAAACGTCAAAAGCACTATCTTCAATGCCCATTAATTTACGCATTTCGCTCGGCCCAATTGCAACAAAAATCTGCTGGATTGTCTCCATATTCTCAATTGCGCACTTAAAAATAAGATCTTTTTCAAAAGCAAAATAAAGCATAATATCTTTAAACATCGCACCATTTCGATCCATTCCCAAAAATTGCGCAAGACCATCCGGCCCATTCTTTGTGTATTCTTTTATGCAGGCCTCCTCGTTTCCAATCAACAGCTTAATTTTTTGTGGTTTATCCATTATAATTTAATAAAGGATTATAATTTTACAGGTTTTTCAGATTTTGTCAAGGGCTATTAGCAAAATACCATTATGGCTGATTTATATGCGGAAATCTTAATACCGCAAAATATAGGAAAAGGGCAAGGAACACTCACTTATAAGGTTCCGGAAAATCTCATAAAAGAAGTCAAAATTGGCTCAGAAGTGCTTATTCCGCTACGTTCAAAAAAAATAAAAGGCACAATTTTAAAGCTTAATGATAAGGAGCCGGAATTCAAAACAAAGGGAATCATAGGCATGGTTGGTGAAAAAACGTATCTGCAAAAATGGCAAATTGAGCTTGTGCAATGGATTTCCGATTATTACGCATGCCCAATGTATAAATGCCTGGAAATGTTTATCCCAAAACGCGTTTTGACGAAAGATCGAACAGGGACGGAAGCAATACCTGAAATCATCGCACCCGAAATCGAACTGCTCTCCCCTGCCTCAAATATTCACAAATTAACACCCGAACAACAAGAAATTTTTAATAAAATTCTCGACAAAAAAAACAGAATTTCACTTATACACGGTATAACCGGCTCAGGCAAAACCGAAATCTATCTGCAACTGGCACAGCATTTCACAAAACAAAATAAGCAAGCCTTGATCCTTGTGCCGGAAATTTCAATCACGCCGCAAATGACAACGTATTTTGAGAAAATCTTCTCTGAAAAAATTGCTGTAATTCACAGCAAATTAACAAGCGTTCAAAGAAAAAAAGCATGGAAAAAAATCCTCAACAATGAAGCAAAAGTGGTTATCGGATCACGCTCTTCGCTCTTCTCCCCTTTTCAAAATCTCGGCCTAATTATAATGGACGAGGAGCACGAATTTTCTTATAAACAAGATCAATCCCCAAGATATAGCACTCGCGATGTGATTTATAAAATGTCAGAACTTTTACCTGACTTAAAAATTGTTTTTGGCAGCGCAACTCCATCTGTTGAAACCTATTTTAAGGCTCAAAATAAAGAAATTGTGCTCTTTGAAATGAACAAAAAAATCTATGAACAACCGCATCCAAAAGTTGAAATTGTGGATATGCGCGACGAAATGAAAAAGAAAAATTATTCAATTTTTAGCGAAACTTTGGCGGAAAATATATCACAAGTTTTAGAGCGCAACGAACAAGCGATTTTGTTCTTAAACAAGCGCGGAACCAGCTCTGCCGTCATCTGCCGCGAATGCGGATATATTGAAAAATGTGGCTATTGTGACGTCGCCATGACATATCATCAAGCAGATTCAAAGCTCACCTGTCATCACTGCGGATTCAAAAAAAATCCACCAACACTTTGCCCAAGCTGCAAAGGTGTCGCAATTCGATTTATCGGATCAGGAACAGAAAAAGTCGAAGAAGAATTACACAAAATTTTTCCAAAAGCACGCATAATTCGCGCAGATAAAGACACAACCCAAAAGCGTGAAAGTTTCAAAAAAATATATAACGATTTCAAAAGCCACAAAGCCGATATTCTCATCGGGACTCAATTAATAAGCCACGGATTGCATTTACCAAATGTCAGCCTTGTTGGAATTATGCTGGCGGATATAAGTCTTCTTTTCCCTGATTTTCGAACAAGCGAAAGGACTTTTCAGCTTTTAACACAAATCGCCGGCCGTGCAGGCAGAATCAAGCGAAATCACGATATCGAAGATAAGGTCGTAATTCAGACATATATGCCGGAAAACCCGATTTTAAAATCCGTGCAAGACTATGATTATAAAGAAATGTACGATTTTGCGATCAACGAACGTCGCATTGCGAACTATCCGCCGTTTTCAAAGCTAATTAAGCTCACTTTTTCGCATGCAAATGAGCAAGAATGCATAAAAGCAATTCAAAGAGCAAAAGCATTAATTCAGGAAAATTCACGCAAAGAAAAATTAGAAATTCTCACCTACCCTTCTTTCATCAAAAAAATTAAAGGCAAATTCATCTTTAACATGCTTATAAAAGGCGCAAGCCTCACTTCGGAAATCGTCGCACCATTCCAAAACATCGAAGGCTGGAAAATCGATATTAACCCGATCTCGACGCTTTAATTAAAAAGCTGATCAATAAACTCATCAGTCTCAATGTGCGTTTTAATTTCATCAATAGATAAATGAGACATCACGCGACTACCATCAATTAGTGTTATTTGAACAATTAATTTTCCATCCGCATCACGAGTAAGCCTAGAATCTACGATTTTATAACCTTCAAAAAAAGCATCTTTTTGCGGGTTTTCATATTTAAAGACGGCTCCTTTAAATCTTACGGCTTCATTCACATGCCTGTCCTCTATAAACCCAAGGCAGCCCAAGGCAATCATAGAAAGTCCAATGCATTGAAAGATTTGCCTAGATCGGTCCCTAACATTGCGCCTAATGGCATTTATAGACGCTTTAACCGGTAGAATTATTGCTCTTTCAAGCAAACTACGCCTCCTAAGAAAAGTGACATTATCATTAACACTCTCTACCTCTAATCGTGACATCTTTTTATAAATTTATAAATTTTGGAGCAAAAAATAACATTAAAATTAACTCGATGCAATATTATATTTTTTGCCAAGTTTTCATCTTTGTTCTATACTTGATCCCATGAAACGTATTCTTTCAGGCGTGCAACCTAGTGGAAAAATTCACCTTGGCAATTATCTTGGTGCAATCCGCCAGCACATCGAAATGCAAAACAAATTCGAGTGCTTTCTTTTTATCGCCGATTTACATGCACTCACAACCGTACGTGATGCCAAAATAATGCGTGAAAATACACTAAATCTGGCACTTGATTATCTTGCACTTGGACTTGATCCTGAAAAAACTATTTTCTTTAAACAAAGCGACGTACCGGAACACTGTGAACTTGCTTGGATTTTTGACTGCATAACGCCAATGGGATTTCTGGAAAGAGCTCACGCATGGAAAGACGCGCAAGCAAAAGGCAAAAAAGACACAACTGTTGGCCTTTTCAATTATCCAATTTTAATGGCCGCAGACATTCTTTTATATCAACCCGACGTCATTCCTGTCGGCCAAGATCAAAAACAACATGTTGAAATCAGCCGTGATACGGCGCTAAATTTTAACAAACATTTTGGCGAAACTTTCAAGCTCCCTGAGCCTTATATAAAAGAAAATGTCGCAACTGTTCGCGGAACCGACGGAGTTAATAAAATGAGCAAAAGCTACGGAAATGTAATTGAAATTTTCGCAGAAGAAAAAGTCCTTCAAAAACAAGTTATGAGCATTGTGACAGATTCAACGCCTATCGAATCACCAAAAGATCCAAAAAAATGCACGGTTTTTCACTTATATGAATGTGTCGCAATGTCAACCGAAATCACAAATTTAAAGAAAAAATATGAAGCCGGCGGTTTTGGCTACGGCGACGCAAAAAAAGAATTACTCAAAAAACTCCTCGAATATTTTGGCCCCGCTCGTAAAAAAAGAATTGAACTTCAAAAGAATTTAAGATATGTTGATGAGGTGTTAGAAAAAGGAGCCACAAACGCACGTAAAATCGCGAGCGCAACAATGGCTAAAGTAAGACGAAAAATTGGCACAAGATAAACAAAAAAGTGCATTAACAAATAACATGACGAGTCCCAAATATATCTTTATCACCGGTGGTGTGTGTTCTTCCTTAGGGAAAGGCACCGCTATCGCATCGATTGGGACACTTTTAAAAGCCGCGGGATTAAAAGTATGCGTTCAAAAAATGGACCCGTATTTAAATATTGATCCAGGAACAATGAGCCCATTCCAACACGGCGAAGTTTTTGTTACAAACGACGGAGCGGAAACAGATCTCGACCTTGGACATTATGAAAGATTTATCGATGAAAACTTAACAGAACCTTCCTCCGTATCAACGGGAAAAATCTATTCAGAAGTTCTTGGCAAAGAAAGAAAAGGCACATTCCTTGGAGGCACAATTCAAATTATTCCACATATCACAAACGCGATTCAAAACCGCATAACTTCCGCAGCGGCTCAATCAAAAGCAGACGTTATGCTTGTTGAAATCGGCGGAACAGTTGGAGACATTGAAGGCCTTCCATTCCTTGAAGCAATTCGCCAAATGCGTTACAAGCTCGGTCACGAAAACACACTATTCATTCATCTCACGCTCCTCCCCTATCTTGAAGCATCAAAAGAACTTAAAACAAAGCCAACTCAAGCATCTGTGCGCGAACTCCGCTCAATTGGCATCCAGCCGGATATAATTATCGCAAGAGCTGACCAAAAAATCTCCAAAGATCTTCTCAAGAAAATCTCACTTTTCTGCGATGTTGGAGAAGAAGCCGTAATCCCTGGAACAACGGTCAAATCAATATATGAAGTCCCACTTATTTACGAAGACTATCACATGACTGAACTGATAGCTAAAAAACTCAATCTTGGCAAATTAAAACCTGATTTAAAAGCATGGAGAAATCTTGTTGTTGAAATTAAATCCCATAGACCTGTTTTAAAAATCGGTCTGGTCGGAAAATACACAGGACTTGGCGACGCATATTTAAGCGTCATTGAATCACTAAAAATCGCTTGCTACCACAACAAACGCAAATTAAAGACTTTATGGATAGACTCCGAAAAGCTTGAACAAAAAGATAAAGAAGCATGGAAAGATCTTAAATCTTGCGACGGAATTCTTGTCCCAGGTGGCTTTGGAATACGCGGAATCGAAGGAAAAGTTATGGCGGCAAAATATGCACGAGAAAACAAAGTTCCATATTTTGGACTTTGCCTTGGAATGCAAATTATGAGCATAGAATTCGCTCGCGCAATGCTTAAAGACCCAAAAATAACATCTGAAGAATTTGACGAACAATGCAAGCTGGACAAATCAAAATACATAATTCACTTCCTGCCCGGACAATCACATCAAAGAGACAAAGGCGGAACGCTCAGGCTTGGCGCATATCCTTGCAAGCTTACAAAAGGCACACTCACAGAAAAGGCTTACAAAACAGACCGAATTGAAGAACGCCACAGACATCGCTACGAATTCAACAATGATTACATAGAAAAGCTCGAACCGCTCGGCTTCATAGTCAGCGGACTGTATGAAAAAGAAAAATTGGTTGAAATCGCGGAAATCAAAGGACACCCCTTCATGATAGGCACGCAGTTCCATCCGGAATTCCTATCGCGCCCGCTACGCCCACATCCTCTGTTTTTCGCATTCATTAAAGAAAGCATAGCAAATGCAAAAGTTTAGTTACACCGTCATAAATCAAGAAGGTAACCAACTTGACGGGATCATCGAAGCGGAAAATGAAAATTCTGCCCGAGAAAAACTTAATAAAATGGAGTTCTCGGTGCTGGACATTACGCCGATTTCCGATCTGGAAGAAAAGAAAATCATCGGTAAAATTGTTAAATATGAATTCGAAGCAGTTGATCAAAATAATAAAAAAGTAAAAGGCACGATAGAAGCAAAAGACAAATATTCGGCATTTAAAAAACTAAATCAAGAATATCACCTCGCAGTCGAAACTCTTTGCAAAGGCGCGGCAACAATCGAAGAAAAAGAAGCTGAAAAACAAAAAGGCGTAATTGATTTATATACGGAATTCAAAAGAGAACAAACCGGACAAGAAAGCGACGCCACAACGACCGCCAAAAAAACACTCGACGATAAAGAGGTACAAAGCAAGTACATTGCCAATCAGGTTGATTTTGTCGTTAAAAAAGTTGAAGAATTGTTCAAAAATTTTGGAGAAATGATAAAGCCTGAAGAATATGAAAATATAGAAAAAAGAAAAGACAGGCTTATGCGTCTTAAAACAAGCTCAAACACCGATTACATCGCTCATTTAAGCGAAGACTTACTCAGATACATACAAAATCAAGAAATCTATATAGCTCAAAAAGCCAGTGATGCAAAAATCCAAGCATTCAACATCGAAATAAAAACAATGCTTAGCGACATCCAAAGAAACAAGCTTGGAAAAACGCTTAAACAAGACATTTTAGGTAGAATCGCAACGTGGAGAAATAACAATATCGTAAACTCCGTAAGACCTTCTTCGGTAAATAAATTTTTAAATCAATTTTTTGAATTTATAGAAGAAAGCTTAGAAGAAGATCCACGCCTAACAGAAGCTAAAACCAAACTACGCATAGTCAAACAAAAACTCAACGATTACAATAAAATTTATAAAAAAGAAATCTCCGAAGAAGTACTAAATGAAATGCAAGAAACGATTAAAAAACTTTTATACGAAAAAGAGCAGGTTGAAAGTGAAATCAAATCAATACAAGACAAAATAAAACAAGAACGCGACAGCCTCGAACAAGATTCGTTCTTCAATAAAGCTATCGACGAGCTAACAATGCTTTCCGGCTATTTATTGGCTTTCTATCTCATGTTTTACGTCGTTTCAGAATATATTATTTCAAAAAACATGATTGAAAATGCAGAGAGTTCAATATTTACTATTCAAAAATCAATACAATTCAACTACATCACGGCAATTTTATTTATAACAAACATAACATTTACCGCACGCAACATATTATTTAAGAAAAATCTTGCAAGCGCGGTTCTAGCCTTTATACTCATATTGATATTATCAATGTTAATCATATTTAATTTTTAATGTACCCAATACTTTTTGAATACGGACAAATAGCTATAAACACTTTATGGGTATTTATTATTGCAGGATTCCTGGTGAGCAGCTTGTCTCTAACAAAATTCGCACTTACATTAAGACTAAAATTAAACTTTCTGCGAATTTATTTTTTCAAAATATTATTATCCGGATTGATAATCTCAAGAATAGTTTTTATATTTGAAAATCCAGGCTACTACTTCTCAGATTTTGGCTTTAACAAGCTATTTGAGCTCATATCCATATGGGACAAAGGCCTGTCTTTTTGGGGCGCAATCGCGGGAATAATAATTGCATTTTATTGGTATGCAAAACGCATGCGTGAAAACATGATAAAATGGGGCGACGTATTAACAGTTTCCGTATTACTGGGAATGATTTTTGGTTATATCGGAGCCTTTTTTGACGGTACAAACTACGGATCTCCAACAGAACTCCCATGGGGAATAAGTTTCGAAAATATAGAAATTCCATACACAATCCCAATACATCCGGTGCAAATATATGGCGCATTGTTTTTAATAGCACTAACAACAACTCTAGCCATCCTAATGCTGAAAAACAAAGTTAAACAAGGGAACATAATGTTTATTGGAATAATTTCATACAGCGGATTTAGATTTTTAGAAGAATTTTGGCGCGGCAATGAAGCACTTGAAATATTTGGAACAAGATTCGCTCACATAGCCTCAGGACTCATTTTTATAATCTCTTTAATATTTTTTCTAAATAGGTATAATTTGTTCGACCCAATAATAAAAAAACTTAAAAAATAACAACCATGAATGACGTTCTAAAATACTTATTCTCCCCTGCTCCAGGCGTAAAATTTAGTTTCTACGCAGTGTTTCTAGCACTTTTTTTAGCACTATTGGCAGGCGCATTAATATCAAGATTCTTAATCAAAAAACACAAAAATCCGGCATTTAAAAAGAATTTCGGAGACGTGCCTTTAAATTTATTATATTTCGCAGCAATAATAGGGTTTCTTGTATTTTCACGCTACGAAAATATCGCATTCTTCAGCATGAGGTTCATGCTTTATTTTACTCTTTTAATATTTGTTTACTGGACAGGCAAGCAAGTCTACACATTCTTCAAAAAATATAAAAAAGAAAGCAAAGAAATTGCCGCCAAAATGAACGTTCCAAAATACACAACTAAAAAGCATAGATAGAGCCTTCTTCCATAATCTTGAACTCAAAAACTTTTCCGGATTTTTCCTTATAAAAAACCTTACCGGCTTTTGAAATAAATGCGTCTCCTTCTTTATAATCACGAAGCGAATAGCAGTTTTGCATCAACTGATCACAAAAAAACAGCCTTTTATCGCGAACAAAAAGCAAGCTATATCCATCTGAAAATAATTTCACCATTGTAACGGGAGAATACATTCTTGAAATAAGTTTTTTCACGCCACTGGAATTAACAAACCAAACTTCATTACCATTAGAATAAACGTCTCTATCAGTATAAATCTCGTTTTCAAACTTAAAAGTCGGGTCAAGAACAACCTCTTTAAAAACGATTTTATCCGGCATAAGGATGACTGAGTCTATTTTTGAAACCAAATCATTACTAACGTTCAAAAATGCTTTAAAATCAAAATACGAAGGCCCCTTTATGACTACGTGGTGAATGCCCGGATTAACTCCTCGAATTGTAAAAGGAAGATTATCGGAAACCTTAACATCGTCCAAAAAAACCTCAACACCTTTCAAATGGCCTCCGAGGTCAATAATGCTGGTCTTTTCAAAATCATTGAGGATCGTGTCGTACCTATAACCATAAATACTCAAAACCATATAAAACCCAACAACAAAAAACCCAATCACAAGAGTTGCCTCGGAAATAACCTTTAGAGATGGTCCGAATCGCATTTTATTATGTTTATTTCACTTTCACGATCTCATATTCAATAAAACCGGCTGGAGCGGAAACTTTTACAGTTTCACCATCTTCTTTACCAAGCAAAGCTTTGCCAACAGGCGATTCGTTTGAGATCTTGCCATTTACAGGATCTGCTTCAGTTGAACCAACAACTATATATTCTTCTGATTCAGCAGACTTTTTCCCAACTCTTCTTATCGTCACAGTGCTGCCAATTCTAACCTGATTTGCAGATTTCTTCTTTTCATCAATAATTTTTGCATATTTGACCTTGTCTTCAAGCTCAATAATTCTGCCTTCAACAAAAGCTTGTTCATTTTTGGCATCTTCATATTCAGAGTTTTCAGAAAGATCACCATAAGTAATAGCTTCCTTAATCCTCTCAACAACGTCTTTTCTTTTAACGTTTTTGAGATTTTCAAGCTCTTCTTGGATCTTTTGAAGACCTTCTTTAGTAACAAAAGTCATCTTATCGTCGCCAATTTGTCCTCCTCCTTGTGTTTGATTTTGTTCGTCTGCCATAATTATTTTGGTAATTGATAATTAATATTTGAAACTCGCTCAAGGGCGAATTTTTGCACTAAGCGGGTGTTCTTTTAACTTTTGCAAAACCTTTGCTTCAATCTGTCGGATTCTTTCACGCGTAACTTTAAATTCACGACCAACTTCTTCCAAAGTATGTCCAACGCCATCTTTAAGCCCAAAACGCATTTCAATAATCTTTCTTTCGCGTGGGGTTAAATATTGAAGCAAACTCAGAATATTCTCTTTAACAAGCTGTCTATTTGTATTATCAGATGGGCTCAAAGTATCGTCGTCCTCAATAAAATCGCCCAATTTGCTATCTTCCTCAGCACCAACCGGCGCTTCCAAAGAAACAATATCCTGAGAAATCTTAAGAATGTGTTTAATTTTTTTAATATCCATGTCCATTTCAGCCGCAAGCTCTTCAATCAAAGGTTCGCGACCAAGTTCCTGAACAAGCCTTCTTTGCGTATGAGTAAGCTTATTAATCGTTTCAACCATATGAACCGGAATACGAATCGTTCTGGCTTGATCAGCAATAGCGCGCGTTATGGCCTGGCGAATCCACCAAGTTGCATATGTCGAAAATTTAAAACCTCTTTTTGCGTCAAACTTTTCAACTGCGCGAAAAAGACCAATATTCCCTTCCTGAATTAAATCCAAGAAAGAAAGACCGCGTCCAATATATTTTTTAGCAATACTGACGACAAGTCTCAAGTTGGCTTCCGCAAGCTGTTGTTTTGCAGACTGATCACCCTTAAGAATACGTCTCGCAAGATCAACCTCTTGTTTACCATTCAAAAGTGCAACTTTACCGATTTCACATAAATAAAGCCTGATTGAATCATTCGCAATCTCATTATAATCAGAAGTTTTCTTCTTTTTATCAACGCGAACAACTTCCGGTGTGACCTCATCTTTTGGCTCTGCATCCCAAATCATGGAATCAGCCTCTTTCATATCAATAACTTCAACTCCACAATCCAAAAACAAACTATAAATTTCATCCAGAAGGATAACGTCATCTTCCGCATGTGGAACAGCTTTAAGAAGCTCTTCCTGTGTAATAAAACCTTGTCCACGACCTTTTTTAACAAGATCCTGAACCTCTTTTGGAAAACCGGCCAATCTATCATCGGTCGGATGCACTATAAATTTTTTAATTTTTGCCATAAATTCAATTATTTTATTTGGAACATAATTTTTGTAGATCATTCAGAAGAGCTTCTCGCCCTCCCATATCTCCTTTTCTATCAGCCTCTTTGATCATTTTCTTCAGCTCTTCTTTTTTAACAACCATTTTCTTTGAAACAACATGCTGTACAAGCTGATCAAAATCCTTCCTAACGGCTTCAGCTTTAATATTTTCGTACCTAGATTCAGCATATAAACTCAAAAAATGTACGCGGTTACGCTCTTGCTCAGAATCTAAATTTTTCAGAATTGCATCAGTAATAGAACCGTCCTCCGCGCGAATGTTATTATATTGAGTGACAAAGGTTTTGTAAAGCGATTTTAATTCATTTTCAAAATCATTTTCATCAATCCTGGAATCAATTGTTGAAAAAAGTTCAGGGTAAAGAAACAATATTGCCAAAATAGTCTCTTCAGCAGACATTTTTTTGATTTGCGCACCATCACTATTAACAACCTCTTTTATCTTACTTTGCGGCTGTTTCAAGGCTAAATTCTTATATCTTTCAATTTCATCATAAATCTTTTCTTCTTTAACGTTTATTCTTGCGGAAAGACTTCTTACAGCCAAATCTTGAATAATATTGTTTTTTACCGCACTCAAAACAGACATACATTCACGCAAGAATTCCATCAACTGTGCCTGATCATTCAAATCAAACCTACCGGCCAAATTATCAAAAAACACTTCCAAAAATGGCTTTGCATTCTTGATAGCAGCTTTAAGCTCATCCGGATTCTCTTTTGCGCTATCGGCGGGATCCTTACCATGCGGAACTTTCAAAAACTTAACCGACATTTCTTGCTCCTGCGCAACAATAAACGCACGCTTGGAAGCTTCTTGACCAGCATTATCATTATCAAAAGCAAAAATAGCGTTTGAAGTTATCCTTTTAATCATGCGCGCATGCTCCTGCGTAAGGGCAGTCCCGGAACTCGCAACAACGTTTTCAATTCCGGACTGAAAAGACATCAAAGTATCCATATAACCCTCAACCACGACAACTTCATCAACATCTTTAATGGCCTTTTTTGCATAATAAAGTCCGTATAAAACTGACCCCTTATGGTAGATCTCAGTTTCCGGCGAATTCAAATATTTTGGCTCTTGCGCGTCTTTTAAAGCGCGTCCACCAAAAGCAATGACATTGCCTGTAGCGTCCGCAATCGGAAACATAAGACGCATTCGAAATTTATCAAAAATCTTATCCGAAGAAACGTCTTTGCTGCTAAACAAACCCGATTTAATCATGGCGCTCTTTTGAAAACCTTTTTTGACCAAATGATCAATCAGGCCACTATCATTATCCGGTGCAAAACCAACTTTAAAATGCCTGATTATATTGTCTGCCATTCCTCTGTTTTTCAAGTACAGCATAACCTTTTTACCATCTTCCGTATTCCATAAATTATCAACAAAATATTCTGCAGCAGCCTCGTGCATTTGAATCAAAGTTTCCTTCTCGGATTTACTGATTCTTGGCTTATCAGTTTCAATTTTATAATCTTCAAGTTTAAGCCCGGCCCTATCCGCTAAAATTCGCATTGCGCCCATAAAATCCGTATTCTCAAGCTGTTCGACAAATTTAAACATATCACCACCCTGATGACACCCAAAACAATATGCAATTTGCTTTTCCGGACTCACGACAAAACTTGGCGTCTTTTCGTTATGAAAAGGACAACACGCCTTGAAACTTCTGCCGGCACGTTTTAAAGGGATGTAATTTGCAACAACATCCTCAATAGAAAGCCGAGCCTTTATGTCCGCGACTAAGTCTGCCATAGCATAAAATTATATACTCCAATCAGCTCTTAATATCAAGACGTTTGGCCATGACAAAACCGATCAAAACCATCAAAATCGCCATGATGATAATTGCGACCAACTTCTGCCCACTTCCAATAAAAACCGCAATTCCGCCGAAAACCAAGCTCACAAAATAAATCGTAAGCATTGCTTTGCGCTCAGAAAAGCCAATCGCAATCAATCTATGGTGAAAATGCCCAAGATCTCCTTTAAATGGCGACTTCCCACTAAGTAAACGTCTAAATATGGCCCAAACCGCATCCAAAATCGGAAATCCAAGAACAAGAAAAGCTGTCGCAACTTTTCCGCCCGAATAAATTGCCAAAGTGGCTAAAATAAAACCCAAAAACATGCTTCCCGTATCACCCATTAATATTTTTGGTGGATGAAAGTCAAAGATTAAAAAACTCAAAGCGGCAACAGCAATAACGCCTGCCATCACAGCAACAACGTGCTGATCAACTAAATTTCCCGGTCGAATCGCAAGCAGAAAAATCGCAGCTCCGGCAATAGCGCTTGTTCCGGAAACCATGCCCGGAACTCCATCCAAAAAATTTATCGTATTTATAATCAAAATTACCCAAATAATCGTAAAAATAGCAGATAACAGCGCGAAGCTTAGCTTTGCGCTAAAAAACATAAATTCAAAACGCTGTGCATCAAGCACAAACGGTGTACCCCCAAACGGATTACTTATTGACAAGATTCCAATTCCGCTAAAAACCAAAATACACGCCGCCAAAACCTGTACAATCAAACGAATCACAGGCTTCACATCAAAAATATCATCCAACAAACTCACAATAAAAATCATCGTTCCGCCAATCAAAACGCCCGCCACTTGCCTATCAAAAGGCAAAAACATCAAAACCGCAGTAACAAAAGTTAAATAAATCGCAATTCCACCATAATAAGGAATTCTTTCCCTTTTTAAGCCATATTTCCATGGCCGATCCAACATTCCAAGCTTTGGAAAAACTTTCACAGCCAAAAATGTCAAAAGCAGACCCAAAGCCAGAGAAAACATAATCGGATAAAAAAATTGCATAAACAAATTATAAGTGTGTATCAATTAATTCGCAAAAATCATTTTTTCAACATCTTCCGCGACTTTCAAATCTTCAAGCTTTACCGCTTTATTCAAACTAAATTGTCCAACGGCTTCCCTTCTTAACTCTTGCAAATATGCTCCACATCCAAGCTTTTCACCAATATCAAAAGCCAAACTCCTTATATAAGTCCCCTTACCGCACTTCACTCGAATATCCAAATCCGGCCACTTAAAAGCCACAATTTCAATATCATAAACCTTCACCTCGCGCGCAGTCATTTCAATCTCTACGCCTTTTCTCACGTAGTCATAAGCTCTTCGACCCTTAATTTTTATTGCGGAAAATTTCGGTGGCATCTGCTCAATATCGCCAACAAATTGCTGAACAACTTTTTTGATC
Source organism: Candidatus Peregrinibacteria bacterium GW2011_GWC2_39_14 (assembly GCA_000993595.1). Classification (GTDB taxonomy): domain Bacteria; phylum Patescibacteriota; class Gracilibacteria; order UBA1369; family UBA12463; genus UBA12463. The sequence goes on from LBWJ01000011.1 coordinate 100,620, forward strand.
ACATCTAGCGAAACAGTTGACTCACTAAACGATTTTAACCCTTTTTCATACGGAACAATAACGCCATCCCTATCATATGTATCCGAAACCGCACCAAACCTAACTTTTGCCAAATATGTTTTATCACTGCCCAAAAATTCATCTAATCTTTTTGTAGCTTTCCCAATCGCAACAATTAAAACCCCAGTTGCAAATGGATCAAGCGTCCCACCATGCCCAATTTTTCGCACACCAGTAACGCGCCTCAAATAATCTATAACTTTAAAAGAAGTTATCCCTGTCGGCTTATCAACAATCAAAAATCCATTCAAGTCCGCCATTTTATAATAAATTATTTAAATCTGCACTTTAATTTCACGCGATAAAATCTCCTTAATCACCTCAATATCATTCCAAGGAATTTTCTTTCCATGAATCATCATGATTTCTTCACATCCTTTCCCGGAAACAATCACGGTATCGTCTTTTTTGGCTAAATAAAGGCCCAATTTAATCGCCTCATATCTATCCGGAATCTTCCAAAGTTTCTCGCCCTCTTTGCGTTTTACACCTTTCGCGATCATTTCAATAATTTCAATCTCGTCCTCTTCATAAGGATCATCGTCCGTCAAAATAATATAATCCGCATATTTATCGGCAATTTCACCCATAATCGGCCGCTTACCTTTATCTCTTCCGCCGCCAGTCGCGCCAAAAACAACAATCAAATCCCCTTTTGTAAGACCTTTATAAGTTGCAAATAATTTTTCAAGCGCATCAGCGGTATGACCATAATCAACAATAATTTTATATGGTTGCCCAAATTTTAGATTTTCAAATCTGCCAGGAATAGTAGAACATTTTTCAAGAGCGCTCTTTATCGTTTCAAGCGGGATATGTTCAGCCAAAGCAATACAAGCAGCCGCCAAAGCGTTATAAATATTTACTTCACCAATCAAGTTAAGATTAATATCAATATCGCCAAACGGTGTAGACAAAATCCATTTTGAACCTTCCTCGTGCAACACAACATTTTTGGCTCTGCAAAGCCCTTCTTTAATGCCATATGTATATTTTCGGTCTGCGTTATATTTATTAAAAAACTCAAAATTTTCCTTATCATCAATGTTCAGAACAGAAGCAGAAGGCTTACCGGTTTTTCCTTTATAAGAAGATAAACTTCGGAATAACATCTCCTTTGCTTTTCTATATTTTTCAAAACCGCCATGATATTCAAGATGATCAACTGTAACATTTGTAATCGCCGCACTGCCAAAATTCACACCCAAAACCCTGGATTGATGAAGAGCGTGTGAAGAAACTTCAATAATTGCGTGCGTACAGCCTTCATTCACAAGCTGACGCAAAAACTTTTGTATAAAACCCGAACTCTGGGTTGTCATTTTCGTAACATTGGTCCATTTTCTATCTTTAACGCGGAAATTGATTGTAGAGGCCATTCCAAAGGGAATTCCAGCCTCATGAAAAATATCCGCAATCAAATTCACGGTCGTTGTTTTTCCGTTCGTCCCCGTCACCCCAATGACTTTTAATTTTCGTGCAGGAAATCCATATCGAATATTCGCAAGAATAGCCGTTATCTTGTGACGTAAAAATCTCAAAAGATTTAATATTTTATTCATTTTTATTATTTTTTATAATCTCAACATCACTGGAAATTGCTTTTTTAAGATCATCAACTGAATCAAATTTTCTCACATCTCGCACTTTATTGAAAGTTTCAAAATCAATTTCATCGGCAATTATTTCGCCTTCAAAATCAATCAAATAAATCTCCAAACTTGGCTTTTCTATACCAAAAACACTACGTTCACCATAAAAAAGCGCTCCTAAATATTTTTCGTCACCAATAAAAACTTCCGCGCTATAAACTCCAAATTCACATTTAAAATCCGTCGGAATTTCAAAATTAACAGTTGGATAACCAAGGTCTTTCCCCTTACCAATACCTTTAATTATTTTTCCCCTCATTTTATTTTTTAGAAAGTCCAAAAGCGCATCCGGCAATCAACCAAAATTGCATTGCCAAATCATTTTTCCAAAACGGCGTATCAACAAATCCATGCATAACAATAACAAGCATCATAGCCGCAAGAACAACAATAAGTCTTTTTCTCACGTCAGAGTTTTTATTCTTTAAAAGCATAAAAACCTGGAACAAAATCGCCAAAAATATAAAAAGCCCAATAATGCCGGTATAAAGCCACGTCGTCATAAAAACATTGTGTGGATGCAACATTTCTGATCTAACTGGCGCGCGGCCAAGAATCTCTTCTGCATGCGCACTATATTCGTTTTGGAACTGTCCAAGTCCAATCCCCATAACAGGATTTTTTACAATCAAGTCGCCTGCAACTTGCCATGTTTCAAGCCTTATAGCAGAAGAAGTTCCATCTTTAAATGTAAAAAGCGTATTAAATTTCCATGCATCAAGTTTTGGCACAATTAAGCCCAAAAACGCAACAAGCAAAACCGCAAAGATAACTATTTTTTGTACACTTGAATGTAAATTTTGCCTCCAAGGAGAAAAACAATAATGATAAATGCTATATAAAATGGCGGCAAAAATAACTCCAATAAAAGCACCGTAAGAATTCGTTGCTGTAAGGGCAAAACCCGTAATCAAAGCACATCCCAAATAAGCAAAAAAGAAAGCCGTATTCGTTTCATCGACTTCTTTTCTAAACAATTTAATAAAAACTTTTTTCCACCACGGCATCTCAATCACACGAATGTTTTGCCATGCCAAAATCGCAGCATAAACAAAAGCGGGAGCTATAAAAAACGCCAAATAATTCGCAGAAGCAAAAAGCCCTGTCACACGATTATCGATCAAAATCCCATGCATATATTGATAGATACCAATGACTGATAAAACAACCGCGGATCCAAGATAAGCATCGAGCAAACGCCTTGCATCAGCCAAATTCTTAATAAATCCTTTTACAACAAAGAAATAAACAATCGGCGCGAAAATCCATCCTTTCAAAATTCCAAGAGCCTGATTTCTGGCTTCCGCAGGAACAATAAAAACCGCAACAACATTAACGATAAAAAACGCAAAAACCCAAAATTCAATTTTTATAAAAATATTTCCTTCAAAAAATTCATCAAACCACTTAAGAGCTTTTTTTCTATAAACTATTAAAAGAGCAAAAGCAGTCGCATATGTAAGCCATTCAACAAACGTAAAAGGAATTCCATAAAATTCAAATTTCAACAAATATAAAGGAAAGAACGCTGAAAGAAGAATTGTAAAAAACCTTGGATAATGAAAAACAAGAACTGCCCATGCGACAAAAATAGCAATAAAAGTTATATCCATATTTTATTGTTTAGGCTCTCTGATAAACAACCGCAGGAGCTCCTGTTGCAACATTTTCAAAAACAAAAAAGTCATGACAAAGAAGTTCCATTTGCTCAAGAGCCTCTTCTTCGTGCATTGATTTCAAATCATTAAAAACTTTTCTCTTCAAAATCTTTTTTAATTCAACATATTCTTCTTGTGTTCCTGCAAGCTGCTCAAGCGTCGATTTTGGCATCAATTTGCCAGAATCCGCTCTTCTATGAAGTTTGCCTTTATATCTCTCGATCTGTTTTCGAAGTTTCTCTTCACACAAATCGGTGGCCTCCTGAACTGTTTTTCCATCAACTTCCGCGCGAATAAGGGCGTGTGGAACAATCATCGTAATTTCAATCGAAACATTGTTATCAGTCCCCTTCATTTTATTTTCTTTAACATTAACGTGAACCTCAGCTGACTCATCATTCATGCGATCTGCAAATGTCGCAAGATGCTCAATCTTCTTAAGAATATAGTCTTTTTGCTCGTCATTAAGATCAAAATGACTCTTCGAGAATTGGATGTTCATGTGCTAGTTAATGTTATGGGTTTAAATACTTTTTATTATATAGGCCTGTGTTCGCCTACGCGAACGGCCTGACTAAATCTAAAATTGCTTTCTTAGGATCAGGTGAATTCGTAACTCCGGAAGCGACAAGAATGCCCTGCGCGCCAAGCTCAAGCGCTATTTTTGTATCTTCACCATTCTTAACGCCTGCTCCAACCAAAACCTTATCGCGACCAATCAATTCAACGGACTTCACAATAATATCCGGCTTTGCCTTTGCGACAGAAATATCGCCACCAATCAATTCCGGCGGCTCAACCGCAATCAAATCCGGACCGAATTTAACTACTTCTGCGCCTTTTTCCGGCGTATTCGCACAAACGATAACAAATAATCCAGCCGCCTTTGCGGCTTCAACACTCTTTTGCAAAACCTCATCTGAAATTTGATGCTCGGAATGATTCAAAAGTGTTCCCGTAACCCCAAGGCTTTTAAGAAGTTTTGGAGGAAGAAACCCTGTACGTGCACCAAAGTCAACCGGATCGCAGTGCTGTGCAAAAACCGGAATCTTAACAGCCGCAACAACATCTTTTATATCAACCGCAGAAACCGCAATCGCAATGGAAAGCCCCGTTTCATTCGCAACCTCATCATGAATTTTGGCTAACGCAACAGCATTAAAACCCGTCGATTGCTCATAGGCCTTAAAATTAACTAACAATAGTGGAAGATTCATTTTTTATTTGATTACATCTTAGAAAAATTTACCACAAAAAAAGACCCCGGACAAGCCGAGGTCTTTTTCAAAAATTGTATTATCTAGAAGTCCAAGAGCTCACATTACACCCCAAAGTGACACCATTGGCTTTGATAGAAGCCATCTTTGTCGCACTCGTAGAGTTATTCGCGCCTTTAGCTGTCATAAAGTCCGTTCCAAGTTTTTTACAAACATTCGTATTGTTGGTTTTCATATATTCATCAGCAACAACCGGAGTAGTTGTTATACAACCCACCTTACCGGCAGTTGAAACAACGGCTAATGCACCACTCACATCTTTAGCAGTATCTTTTTTTGTAAACGAATTATCAATCATTGAACAAACTTGCGTTTTATAAGTAGAAGCTAGAGTAGAAGACAAGGTACATGTTGGAACCATTGCCTTAATAGACAAATACGCAATACCCGATGCAAGAGCGTCTGATGGTTGAACCGAATTGTCTTTTGGCATCTTATCCAAAAAGCTTTTCAAATCAAGCTGGGCTTTATCGCATTTCTCTTTACCAAGCAAAGTAGTATAAGCAGCATTATCAGTATCGGTCGCGTCACAATTAGATTGATTTTTTATTTGATTCAATAAGCTGGCAACTACAGTTGAACTACTGCCATTAGCAAGCGCAGTCTTCAATTGATCTTTCAAGTCATTACACTTATCCGCACTTCCAAGCTTTCCATAATTAGCAAGCGCAGCTGCATCTGAAGCTCCAAGGGCACAACCGCTAATCTGAGCAATTTTGCCAAAAGCTATCTTGGCTGAATCATAATCGCCTTCAGCAACAGCGCCAGCGAATACGTCCTTGATATTAAAACAATTATACTCATTAAGATCAGACATTGAAACCGCACATGGCGATAGCGACGCTATCCCAGCGTAAATGCCTTTTAAAGCCTCGATCTTATGATCCTTAGACTTCAACAAAGCATGAAGTGTATCCTTTAAAACTGCACAAGGATTAGCTTGATAACAAGCAAGTTTTGAAGTTTCATTATAGATCGAAAGTATAACCGATGACGTCTGTGTATTATCAGGTATTAACCCAATTTGTCCACAAGCATCTGTACAATATCCGCCTTGCTTTGTAAGATTAACAGATAAGGTATTTAAACTTGCCAAATTATAGACCTTTGTAGAATTAGGAGAGGAAGAAGTATTGGAACAGTCTCTGTAATTCGTCAAAGCTAAACCTGTGTTTTTATCATAAGCCTGAAATGATGCGGTTTTAAGATCAAAAGTAGCAGGATTGCTCGCAGACTCACTAATCATACGCACTCCAACGTTTTGCGCCTTAACGCCAAAATCATCATAAACAGTTACAACTGGAGCAGCGTTAGACGAGGTAGGAGTAAAAAGATTTCCCTTCATCCCTCCTCCATTGGAAGACTGATAAAGGAAGTACCCGCCCACGGCCAAAACGGCAATCAGCAATACGCCGATTAACATTTTTTTGTTCATTTTTTTAGGGGTTAAATGTATATAAAAAAATTGTATATCTAAAAACTAAATAAAATTATAATTAATAATTTACACAAAAGCAAATCATATTATTATTGGATGTAACAAGCGCACGATGAGCGCGTTTGTATTTTTCATCACATATGGCATACAATAAGCTCATGCCGGATGAAAAAAAATCAGAACAAATTAAAAATATTTATCTTTTCCACGGTGAAAACATCTTTTCTTCGACTGCCGAATTGAATAGATGGAAAGATGAATTTATAAAAAAACATGGCGATAGCGACATGGAAGTTTTTGAAGATATTGAAAAAACAGATGGAATAATTTCCGCCATTTTAATCGCACCTTTTTTAAGTGAAAAAAAGTTAGTTATCATAAAAAATTACATTGAAGATCATAGCAAAAAACAAGCAAAAGGATCCGCAAATGAATCAGAAGATAAACCTGCAGATGAAAAACAAACGAAAAAACTTGTAAGCGCACTTTCAAAAGTCCCCTCTTCCACAATCGTTGTTTTCTTTGAAGAAAAAGAAATAAAAACCGGCGCAATTTTTAAAAAAATCAAAGAAATCGGCACAATCAAATTTTTCAAAATCTTCACCGAATTCGAGTTACAAAATTTCATCAAAGCACTAACTGAAAAATCAAAAAGTCAAATCAAGTCGGATACAATTAAATATCTAATAGAAGCCGTAAACGCAGATTCTTGGGCCGCTGAAAAAGAAATGGAAAAACTCGCAACATACCGCCTCGGCAAAGAAATAACAAAAGAAGATATCGATATGCTCGTCCCTCCAAACCCACTTACGTCTATCTTCAAACTCACAGACGCAATCGGCGAAAAAAACGCGTCAAAAGCAATGAAATTATTTCACACACTCGTTTCCAGTGGCGAAAATCATCATCAAATTTTCAGCATGATACTAAGACATTTCAGACTTTTAACACTTGCATGGGATTTAAAAAATCAAAATCTTTCATTTAATCAAATAGGGCAAAAATTCCATTTATATGATCCGAGAATCCAACCGTTTGTAATAAGCATTTATAGTCAACAAGCCAAAAACTTCAATCTCGATCGTTTGCGTGAAATTTATGCAATGCTTCTCAAAACCGACGCAGATACCAAAACAGGCAAGGTTAAGGAAACTGTTGACAATAAGACGGAAGCGATGCTGGCAATGGAAAAGCTGATAATCAACCTCTGCAAATAATCTAATATCTCTCAAGATATTTATCGAGCTCCCACTGCGTCACCCTAATTCGATATTCATCCCATTCTTTCATTTTAGCATCATAATATTTACCAAAAATATGTTCGCCAAGAACGCTTTCAACAAGATTACTCTTCTTCAATTCCTGCAAAGCTTCAAACAGGTTTTTTGGCAAAGAGGCAATGCTCTTCAAATTTCGATCAGCTTCCGACAAATGATAAATGTTTTCTTCAACAGGCTTTGGTGGAACCATCTTTTTCTTTATTCCATCCAACCCGGCCGCAAGCATAACGGAAAACGCAAGATATGGATTACAAGTTGGATCCGGGCATCTAAGCTCACACCTCGTCGCTTCACCTCGTCCGGTTGTAAATCTTGGAACACGAATAAGCGCAGATCTATTCATCTGGCCCCAAGCAATATAAACAGGCGCTTCGTATCCCGCCACAAGCCTTTTATATGAATTCACAATCGGATCAAGAATCGCGCTCATTTCACGAATATGCGTCAATTGACCGGCAATAAAACTTTTTGCCATATCTGAAAAATAATAAGGCGCATCTCCTTTTTTATAAAACGCATTCTTGCCATCTTTAAACAAACTCTGATGAACATGCATACCGGAACCGTTAATTCCAAAAATCGGCTTTGGCATAAATGTCGCATAAAGATCATGCTTTGCGGCAATCGTTTTCATCACATATTTAAACGTAACCGCATTATCAGCTGCGCTCAAAGCATTATCATACTTAAACCCGATTTCCTGCTGACCATTTGCAACTTCATGAGTGCTTCTCTCAACGTCAATTCGCATTTCTTCAAGAGCAAAACACATTTCTTTTCTAATCTCTTCGCCAAGGTCTGTCGCAAAATCAAAATAACTTCCTGAATCATGTGGCAAAGGAGTGATATTTCCTTCTTCATCTTTTTTAAAAAGAAAAAATTCAAGTTCCGGACCCGTATAATACGTAAAACCAAGTTTTTTCGCTTCCAAAAGTTGCCTTTTTAAAACACCGCGCGGATCGCCTGCGAAAGGCTTATCGTCCGGAGTGTAAACATCACAAATTATTCTTGCCGTAGGCGCATTTTCACGCGTCCAAGGGATAATCGCAAAAGTATCCAAATCAGGCTTCAAATACATATCACTTTCAAAAATTCTCGCATAACCTTCAATAGAAGAACCGTCAAACCAAACATTATGATCAATCGCATCTTCAAGCTTTGAAGTCGGAACCGTTATTCCCTTCACTATGCCAAAAATATCAATAAACTGCATGTTCACAAATTCAATCCCTTCATGCTTAACGATATCCATTATCATTTGCTTTGTAACACCGGTTTTTGGCAAATCTTTGTAATAATTGCGTCTGACCGCTGCAGCTTTTGTAGGCATATTCTTTATTGTTAGATTTTAATAATATGAATCCACGTTATTACTAAAATTTCCCGATTTCAATACATTGTAAATCGCGCAAAAATCACTGTAGAAAAAAGTTTCACTATTCTAAAATCGCGCATTAATAAGCCAAAAAATACATAAAACATAAATCACATTGTATGGCATAAAACCTTGATGTAAAATTTAGCTGTCGAAAATTTCTACAACAATTTCAAATTGACAAAAACTTTAATTCACACTCTTAAAGATATCGGATTAACGGATAAAGAATCTCGCGTTTATATTGCTTGCCTTGAATCCGGCACAAGTCTTGTTTCCAAAATTGCAAAATCATCCGGACTCAATCGCGTCACAACATATGACATCCTCGAAAAACTCAAGGAAAAGGGCTTTGTAAGCTTTTTAACAAAAAACCAACTTAAATATTTTAGCGCCACGGATCCTGAAATCGTTGTTTCCGAAACCCACAGAAAAGCACAAAACTTAAAATCAATTTTGCCGGACTTGAAACGTTTAAAAGGAGACGCAATCCATCCGCACATTCGCTACTTTGAAGGAGTTGAAGGCATAAAAGCCATTTACGCAGATACGCTAACAAGTAAAAGTGAAATCTTAAATTACGCAAACTCACGCGAAATCCGCAACTTTTGGCCTGATTATGATAACGAATATGTAAAAAAACGCGTAAAAAAGAAAATCTATTTACACGGCATCGCGCCAGACGACGAATACGGCAAAACCGTTCATAAAGATGATAAAAAATACTTTCGTGAAATTCGCCTTATAGATCCACAAAAATTTGATTTCACCAACGAAATCAACATCTACGACGACAAAGTCGCAATTGCTTCATTCACAGGCGAACTTATCGGCATGATCATCGAAAGTAAAGAAATCGCAAACACTCAAAAAGCAATCTTTAAAATGGCTTGGGAATTTGCGGGAATTAAAAAAAGCTCGGAAGGACTAAACGTGCATTTTTAATTTCGTTTCTTGTGCCAATCCGTCACTTTCTGATATGCATGCCCAACTTGAAACAACAACTCTTCACTAAATTGTGGTCCAATTATCTGAATGCCAACAGGCAAATCACCTTCGGCGCCATTTGAAACGCCTCCATCCCCTTTCACGAACCCGGCAGGAACAGACATTGCAGGCACACCGGCCGCATTAATCGGAATCGTAAAAGCATCCGCCAAATACATCGCCAAAGGATCGTTCATTTTTTCGCCAATTTTCCATGCAGGAATCGGCGCAACAGGTGTAATCATCACATCAACTTTTTTAAACGCATCTTCAAAATCCTTAATAATCAAAGTTCTCACCTTCTGGGCTTTTTTATAATACGCATCGTAATATCCGGCAGATAGAACATATGTACCAATCATTATGCGTCTTTTGATTTCATCACCAAAACCTTCACCACGAGCGGCAAAATAATAATCCAACAAGTCTTCACCTTCATTTTGTGGCTTTCTTCCATATCGAATCCCATCAAAACGCGCCAAATTCGCACTCAATTCCGCAGGAGCCGCAATATAATAAGCCGCAACGGCATATTTTGTCATGGGAAGAGAAATTTCAACAATTTCCGCTCCCATTTTTTCATATTCCTTAACAGCATTCATAACAACTTCACGAACTCCGACATCGATTCCTTCGCTAAAATACTCCTTAGGAATACCTATTTTAAGCCCTTTCACTCCTTTATCAATATTTTTCAAATAATCGGGAACGGGAATATTTGGCGTTGTTGAATCAAAATCGTCATGACCCGCAATGACTTGCAAAATCATAGCGGCATCCGTAACGGTTTTTGCAAGCGGACCAATCGTGTCCCAACTTGAAGCAAAAGAAGCTACGCCACTTCTGGAAACTCTTCCATATGTAACTTTCAGACCAACGCATCCACAAAAACTCGCAGGCTCACGAATGCTACCGCCCGTGTCTGTTCCAAGCGCAAATGTTGCCATATCAGCCGCAACCGCGCAAGCGCTTCCGCCAGAACTTCCGCCAGCAACACGAGAAACATCCCAAGGATTACTTGTAGGGCCAAAACAAGAATGTTCAGTTGAACCGCCACAAGTAAATTCGTCTGAATTCGTTTTACCAAGAATAACAACTCCGGCTTCTTTCAATTTTTTAACAACAGTCGCGTCATAAGGCGGAATAAAATTTTCCAAAATCCTTGAACAGCAAGTCGTTCGCACACCTTTTGTATTAAAGTTATCTTTCAAAGCACATGGAATTCCGGTTAACGCACTCCCCTTTCCGCTCGTCAAAATCTTATCCGCATTTTCCGCATCCTTAAGGGCTTGCTCTTCAGTCTCCAAAACATAAGCATGCAAATTTTTATCAAGTTTTTTAATGCGTTCAAAATAAGCTTTTGTTAAATCAACAGAAGAAAACTTCTTTGATTTAAGTCCTTCGCTCGTCTCCTTTAATGTTAAATTCGTCAGATCCATTATTGTTTTATAACAGGTTTAACTTTTATTTGATTGTTTTGAACTGGAAGCGGACTACATTTAAGTAAATCGGCACCAATCACTGAATTGCCTCCGTCCCCAACCACGTCCTCGCGCATAACATCTTTGAGTCCCGTCACCTGCGAAGTCGGCTCAACGTTTGTTACATCAACTTCTTCAAGAATTTTTACATATTCCAAAATATCCGTCAGCTGCGTGGAAAACTTCTTAATTTCCGCATCTGTAAGGCGAATCCTCGCAAGCTTCGCAATGTGTTTAACCTCTTCTTCCGATAACATAATTTTTAGTTTACGCGAAGATTATAACAGAATTTTTGAAATAGTTGGAAGATTAGAGATTTTTGGTACAGAAAAAGCGTCGCGGAGGTTGTCGCGGGCACGGCTTTTTGCAAAGCAAAAAGAGTGACAACCGAGCGCGAGCTGTGATTTCCTCGCAGGGGAAATCAACAGCGTCTTTTGATGGAACAAAAATTCTAATCTTCCTTTGTTTAACGGAAATATGTATAATATCCGCGATGGAAACAATAAAAAACATCCAAAAAGTCGGAATTTGGTTTTTCGCAATTTTAGGCGGAACTTATATCCTCACAGGCTTAATGATTCTTTCCGATTTTTATAAAACGCAAACAACTATAATTCACCAAACAATACAAATTCCATTCATAATTTCCGCTTTAATATACGGCATTTCGCAGTTGGTCGAAGGATTCACCGAACCGGGCCAACTCAACAAAAAAGTCTTAATCCCGGCCGGAGCAACACTCGGCACATTCATAATACTTATTATTGTTTTTGAAATAATTTTCCCGGATTTAACGCCTTAACTTATGACGCAAATCAGAAAAGTAATGGTTTTCGGAACTTTTGACATTCTACATGCCGGGCATGAAAACATGTTCAAGCAAGCGCGCGAACTCGGCGGATACATAATTGCCGTAATTGCCCGCGATTCAACTGTAAAAAAAATAAAAGGACGCGCCACAATCAATAACGAAAGCCAGCGCATCAAAAACCTCAAAAAAACCGAATTAATCGACAAAATCGTACTCGGCGACGAAAATGATAAATATTTCGCAATCAAAAAATACAGACCAAACATTATCGCCCTTGGATATGACCAATTTGCTTTTACATACGGCATAAAAAGCCTAATCATACAATTAAAACTCGATGCGAGCATCCATCGCTTAAAACCATACAGACCTGACGTATATAAATCCTCATTAATCGCAAAACGCATACACTCGGGAATAATAAAAAAAGAAATTAAAACAACAATATATGAAAATCAAGGAGAACAACTTCTTTGTGATGCTTAAACGCACGCTCGCATTAAGCTTTGCAAATATAAAAAGAAATGGCGTACTTTCAATTGGAATAACGATCGTTATGGCAATTCTGATTTTTATATTTAACGTCCTTTTAGTTGTAAATTTCATTGCCTCCTCAACGATTAAAGATATGAGCTCAAAAGTTGATTTGGTTATTTATCTAAAAGAAGATACAGACAGATACGACGCTGAAAAAATGGCTTTAGACATTCGAAATATGCCGGGGATTAAAGAAGTAAAATTCATTTCAAGAGAAGAAGCCTTCTCGTCATTTAAAAAAGGTCATCCGGACACAGCGGGCTTTTTTGAAAAATACAACATGCAAAATCCGCTTCCACCAAGCATTCACATCATCGCAACAGATCCAACTCAATATTCATACATAGAAAATACGCTTAAACAAAGCAAATATAAGAATTTACTGGAAAACATCGATGATCAAACTGACGCCTCAATAACTCAAAAAGTTTCAGCAAAATTAACAGAAATGTCATCATTCACAAAAAATATTATCTTGTGGGTTATTATGCTTTTCATCATCGGAAGCGCGCTAATAATCAACAATGCAATTCACATCACAATCTATTCAAGGCGAGCGGAAATAAACATCATGCGACTCGTTGGAGCAAAACCAATGTTCATCAGACTTCCATTCATATTTGAAGCCGCGTGGTATGCAATTCTTGCAAGCATAATTGGCTTTATTCTAACGTCCTTCATGCTTTGGGGAAAATTCCTTGGAGGATTTGGAATTTTCACAGAATCCGGTCTCGGTATCGGCACAGTCTTCTTAATTGAACTTTTTACAGCAATAACAATATGCGTTCTTGGCAGCATCTGGAGCGTTCACAGAAATATTAAAAAACACTTTCTGAAATAATGCGTGAAATAATGACATCGGGCATTATCCTCGGCTATAGCGTACAAAAAGAATACGATAGATTTGTTTCCATTTTTACGCGCACATATGGAAAAATCCGTGCAACAGCAAAATTTGCACAAAAACCTTCATCCCCATTTGTAGGCAGACTCGACAAAACCAACATTTGCAAATTAAGCCTTTATAAAAGCACAAAAGGCAACTTCACAATAAGACAATGTGTACTCGAAAAAACATTTCAGAAAGCGCGAAATGACATACTTCGCTTTGCTCTTATTGAAGGCGTGACTGAAATAGCAGATAAGCTCACATATCAACATTACGGAATGAAAAAATATTTCACATTGATAGAAGAAGCCATGTCCGCAATTGAAGCGCTGGAGAAACCGTATTTAATCTACCTCATATTTAAAATCAAATTCCTTGATATGGCAGGCATAGTCCCCTCTTTCAAACACTGCATGATGTGCAATAAAAAAATAGAAATTGGCGATATTGTTGCATGGAATATAGAAAATCTTATATGCAATTCATGCCTACAAGAAAAACAAAGCAAGTTACAAGGGAACACCTTTGAACCAAATATGCTAAAACTCGTTAACTTCGCAATGAAAAACGATTACGAAAAAACCCTTCAAATAAAAACATCCAAAGAAGACATTGAATTCCTTGAGGCTATAATATCAGAGATCTGGCATGGTCATAATCTCCCTCAAATAAATTCCGATAAAGTGATTTCGAGTTTACATCTTTGAAGAGGGTTGAACGTAAACCTTCATAACATCTGAAATATTTTCAAGCTTATCCATAAGAGCATCCACTTGGCTATAATCCGAAAACTCCAAAATAAAAACCCTCTTAACAAAATCCTCTTTTCTTTCAACGAAAACCACATCAACAATATTTATATTCATACCGGCTATCGCCGCAGCGATATCACGCAAAAGACCAATTCTATTTTTAACTTCAACAACAATCTTAACAGTATACTTTTTATCCTTTGAAGCATCGGGCAAAGACCAAGAAGCATCAACCTTCCTCTTTGAAATGCTATTTTTCCAAAACTTACAATTTATTTTATGAACAGTAATATGCCCATAAGTCGTAACATAACCGGCAATTTCATCGCCTCTTTTCGGCGAGCAACATTTCGCAAATTTTATAGGCAAACCGGATTCACCTCCAATAAAAACTTGGTTATCGGAAGCGGGTTTTTTAATACTTTTTAGCTTTTTCGCTATGGAAATTTTCGAAACGATAACGTTTTTTAAAACAGCGTTCTGTGGAAACAATTTTTTAATAAAATTCTTTATCAAAATAGCACCATTCCCAACATCCTCTACGAGTTTTTTTCGCTGAGCAAGACTCAATAATCGCCCGTCATAAACTTTTAACATTGAAAAACCATCATCAAGCGTGCTCATTCCGGATCTTTCAAGGTATTTATTAATAATCTCGCGACCGTTTTTAAAATTATAATCATTATGTTGACCCTTAACCCAAGATTTAATTCTCGATCTCGCCCCATCCGTCTTAACAAATCCAAGCCATTCAACCTTTGGAGCGGGCTTTGGTTTTAAAACAATTTCAATGACATCTCCATTTTTAATTTCATAACTAAGCGGTACCGAGACTCCATTCGTTTTTGCCATCGAAGCTCTATGACCTATATCCGTATGAATCGCATAAGCAAAATCAATAACAGTTGAGCCTACAGGCAAATCTTTAACGTCACCCTTTGGCGTAAGAGCAAATATTCTATCTTCAAATGCATCTATAATATCCGTACCATCAAAAATCCCTTCAAACGCCTTAACGTCTTTAAGTCCGGTCAACCAAGCTAAGCGATTTTTTTGCGCAGGATTTGATTTCGCAGAATCAACCCTATAATGACTTCCCTTTTCTTCATAAATCCAATGCGTCGCAATACCAAGCTCGGCTTCGCGATGCATACGCTCAGACCTTATTTGTATTTCAACAGGCTGTTCTGAAAAATCAGGAGCAATACCAAGAACAGTTGTATGCAAGCTCTGATAACCATTCGGTTTCGGGACAGCAATGTAATCTTTAAATCTATTTTGCATTGGCGTCCATTTGCCATGTATAAGCCCCAAAACTCTATAAAGATGTTCAACCGTTTCAATGTCTCCGGAATATTGCGTTGGCAAAACAATGCGCATTGCAACGATATCGAATAAATCATCAATTGAAAGCTTATTCTTCAATTTCATTTTACGATAAATACTATAAGTGCTCTTGATCCTTCCATCAACAAAACCATCTATATTATTTTCTTTCAAAAATTCAGTAAGAACATCTTTTATCTCTTTAATATATCCGGCTTTTTTTTGACCAAATTTCTTTAATTGATCAGAAATGATATTGCACTGTTCCGGGTTTATATATTTAAAAGAATTATCTTCCAACCTATGTTTAATCTCATAGATACCAAGTCTTGCGGCAATAGGCACAAAAATATTCATTGCGCGAAAAGCGAATTTATCGCATTCCGTCTTATCAAGCTCACCAAGCTTAGAAGAAATAACGACCATACTGCAAAGCATAATCAAAATAACTCTTAAATCTTTTGCCATAGCAATAAACATGGCACGTATTGTTTCCGGATCAGTCACTTCAACGTTATAAGAAATACCTTTTAGTCTCTTAACGTAAGACAAAAGCTTAATCGAATCAGGGTCAACAAGATCAATTACCTTCTTACTCTCATAATCAATCTTTTCAATAACAGGATAAAACATTGCGACCACAACAGAGCTCAAATCCGGCTTTAATCTCAAGACTTCTTCAGCAACGGACAAATCAGGCTCACTATCAGACAAATTCATTATAAAATCGTAAACCGCCTCCAATTTAAGCACATCCACAGAAGAGTCTGTTCTTTTAACCTTATCTATAAAATTCTTTAGCTTTGCCACAAAAATCTGTTAAGCTAAACAAAATATAAGGAAATTGCACTAAAAATTCAATTGAATATTTGGAATATTCCAATTATCAGCGCCAGGAATAACACCATCGCCACCATTTAAAGAAGTATCAAGTGGATTTGATTTTGTCTTAGTGGAACCATTTTTAATTATCACATCAACGTTAGAACCGGTAACTTCATAAACTCTAACGCCCTGGATCAAAGCGTCTTTATTTTTCTTTATATCATCGATTCGGATTGAAGCGCGTTTGAGCATTATCTTATAATAATCATCAAGAGCTTTGAGCGCATTATGTCTGACGGAAATCTCCCCTTTCTTTTGAGTCAAAAGCGTAAAAGAGGTTAATTTATCAAAACTATCATCGGGCTTTGCGGCTTTCAAATCTTCAAAAAACAGTTTTTCCATTTTAGCCTTTTCCGTATCAACGACCTTTGCATCAGCTTTTAATTGAGCCATTTCTTTTAAAATCAAATCATCTTGTTCTTTTCCTCGCTTATAAACATCCTCTAACGTTGCAAGTTCAGAATTAAGCGTTTCAGTTCTATTTGTTGAATTATTCAAAACATTATAAATATCGGTCGCGTAAACATTTTTAAGTTCACCAAAAACGCGCACATATTTCTTAAAAACATTATCTTCAAGAATAGATTTCGTAAAACCAACTCGGAAAGCGGCCATAAGCCCGGTATTGATTTCCGACTTTTTACCGGGTGAAACGCCAACAATATAAGCGGTTTCAAGAAATGAAGTCAGTGGGCCACCAGATACCACCTCATAAGCCTCGCCTACTTTATAAACAAGATTCGTAATGTCTTTAATAAACGTCTCCTGAGATGAAACTTGCTGAGGTTTTGCATTCTTATTTTCAACTTTATCAACATTTTGCGTAACGACGGTTTCCGTTTTTTTAACAATTGAAGTAACTTTATCCCATGTATTAAACAAAAAACTGACCTTACCATAAAATAAATAAAATCCAATTCCTATCAAAACCAAAGCTATGACAGCGCATCCAAACGCTTTCTTAAATTTGAACGTGCCAATCAAAGAGCTTTTTACTTCACCTAAAAATTCACTTTTATCTTCCAGCTCTTCCTCCTGCAATGAATCTCCTCCGCTCAAATCCATAAATCTATCTTCAGATAAAACTTTTTGCTCAACCGGCTTTTCTTCTATAGGAGTTGATTCGGTAAAAGCGTCCGAAGAAGGCGGCATAGACCCAGAAGGCTCGGGAGTAGGCTCAAAGCTGGATTCAAAAGCCGGCGTAGAATCAACGCTTGAAGCAGCTGAATCGTATTTGTTTTCCTCTTTTCCTGTAGCAAAATCCGGAATAACGATATCATCAGAAGGAGGCGAAAAATCTGAAGAAGGCGTAGTTGCAGCGAAATCTTGCCATCCGGCACCAAAATCATCGCTAGGATTTTGAGATTGTGGCTGTGCTTGTGATTCAGGCTGTATCTGAGGTTCAGGCTGCGCTTGTGGCTGAAATCCATCAGGTGCAGGAGTGGGAATCGAAGGCTCTTGAGCCGTAAAATCAAAACCAGTATCATCAGAAAATGTTGCAGGTGACTGCTGTTGAACAAAAGAGTCTTGTTCTCCAAATGGAGTTACTACGGGTTCAGCGCTAGGAATAGAACCGAAATCAGCGCCAAAATCTGAAACAGATGCAACGGGCTCAGTAGATCGTTCAACAACCGGCTCGCTAACAACAGGTTCATCCGCAAGTGCTTGCTGAGCAGCAAAGTCTTCAACAATTGGCTCTTGAACAGGCGCGACCGGCTCGACAGCCGGCTCAACAGCTTGTTCAACTACAGGCTCAACAATCGGCTCTAAAGTTGAAGGCGCACGCTTCAAAACCCTCTTCTTAGTGGGCTTTTTTGCGGCTACACGCTTCTTGACATCAAGCGCGACTGGTTTTTGTTTTTTTGTCGCCACGTAATTTAATTTCTAATATATCTGTTAATTATACCACAAAACTCTCCACTAAACAACTCAATAGGATTTAATTTTTCCTAAATTCCTTTAGAATAAATAAGACATTTTTCTCAAATATAAATTAACAATTTTCGTATGGAAACCCTCTCAATCCCACTCCTAGGCATGATCACCGCAGGAGTAGCAATTTTATACGCGATCATTTTAACCGTTTGGGTGATGGTTCATCCAAAAGGAAATGACACAATGAAACGTATCGCAAAATCCATTCAAGAAGGCGCAAGCGCTTATCTTAACCGCCAATCACTCACGATGGCAGTTTTCGCGATCATCATATTTTTAATTATTAATTTCGCAATTCAACCTGGCAAATACAATGTTGGATTCTTAATGGGAATTGGATTTTTAGTAGGTGCGCTTTTCTCCGGACTTGCAGGTTATATTGGAATGAACGTCTCAGTTAGAGCAAATGTCAGAACAGCAGAAGCGGCAAGATCAGGACTGCACGCAGCTTTAAATATGGCTTTTAGAGGAGGAACAATCACGGGTATGTTTGTTGTCGGCCTCGCTCTTCTTGGAGTTAGTGGTGGATATTTCATCCTCACAGATTTGATGAATATTCCAGCAGGTCCTGCGGCAAACATCTTAATCGGATTTGGATTTGGTGCATCTTTAATTTCATTATTTGCCAGAGTTGGTGGCGGTATTTATACAAAAGCCGCTGACGTTGGCGCGGATTTGGTTGGAAAAATTGAAAAAAATATTCCGGAAGACGATCCAAGAAATCCTGCAGTTATTGCGGATAACGTTGGAGATAACGTCGGAGATTGTGCAGGTATGGGTGCTGACCTTTTCGAAACGTACGCAGTCACACTTATAGCCGCCATGATTTTGGCAGCATCAACACTTACAAATACACTTGGAACAAACGGGATTGAATATCCAATTTTACTTGGAGTTGTTGCAGTTATCGCATCAATTATCGGATCCTTGTTTGTCAGACTCGGCAAGAAAAAAGACATTATGGGCGCCATGTATAAAGGCATGATCGTCACGGGCCTCATTTCGGTTGTTGGCTTCTATTTCACAACAAAATATTTAATCGGCGACATCTGGATTTTCTTCGCATCGCTTGTCGGACTTGGTGTCACGCTTTTCATCACAATCATCACAGATTACTACACATCAAAAAAATACGGCCCTGTTAAAAGCATCGCGGAAGCATCAAAGACAGGAACGGGAACAAATCTTATCGCAGGTCTCGCAGTTGGCATGAAAAGCACTCTTATGCCTGTTATCTTGATTTGCGCTGCAATCTATTTAGCATACTTCTTTGGAGAAAGATCCCCTGCTGTTGGAAGTGGAATTTATGGAATCGCAATCGCGGCAGTCGCAATGCTTTCCACAACAGGACTTGTTATTGCAACTGATTCATATGGTCCAATCACAGACAACGCAGGTGGCATCGCAGAAATGGCAAAAATGCCTCCGGCAATCAGAAATATCACAAACGCTCTTGATGCTGTCGGAAACACAACAAAAGCTGTTACAAAAGGTTATGCCATCTCATCAGCGGCTCTCGCGGCTCTCGTTCTTTTCCAAGCATATAAAGAAGAACTCGCAAGATATACAACGGATTTCACATTTGATATCAGCGACTACAAAGTTTTAATCGGACTTTTCCTTGGTGGACTTTTACCTTTTGTATTCTCCGCATTATGCATGAAATCAGTCGGTAAAGCGGCTTATGCAATCGTAAAAGAAGTTCGCACGCAATTTAAACAAATCAAAGGAATCATGACGGGCAAAGCAACTCCTTTATATGGAAGATGCGTTGATATTGTCACAAAAGCAGCTCTTAAAGAAATGCTACTCCCTGCTCTTATCGCAATCTTGTCACCAATCGTTGTCGGTTTTCTCCTTGGGCCAAAAGCACTCGGAGGTTTTCTTATTGGTTTGATTGTTGTAGGACTTTTACTTGCTTTGTTCATGTGCACAGGTGGCGCGGCTTGGGACAATGCCAAGAAATTGATTGAAGACGGCAAATTCGGCGGCAAAGGCTCAGAAACACACAAAGCAGCAGTTGTTGGCGACACAGTTGGTGACCCATTCAAGGACACAGCAGGACCAGCCTTAAACTCACTTATTAAAGTTATAAATACAATCGCGCTCATCATTGTTCAAGCGATCGTAACAATAAAAATATTTGGATAAATCAGGAATCAAATTTCGCGTAATTCGTTTTGAGGAAAAATATGCGCTACTCAAGCATGAAGACGAAAAAATCGGCTACATGCTCTGGCCTATTGAAAGCTTGCCCAAAGATGTTCCACTTGGATCAGATATATATCTTTCAGCTCGCACTCAAAACGAACTCGCGGAAGCAGAAATGAATGAAAACGAAGACGTCCAAAATTTAAACGCGCAAAACGCAATTGCAAATACAAACGCCAACATAAGCTCATCCGAAAAAACCGAACAGCAATTTGAAGTGATGAGAAGGTTGCTGGAAGAGCTGGTAAATTAAGCAGATGCGAATCCTCTATGTCTGTCCGCACCAATATAAATAAAAACGTCACGAAGCGACACCACTTTTACTCCGCGAAATGAGCTCAAAAAAATTCGCGCGAACATGAAACTATGTTTCGATATAGATTCTTGCCGCGCGGCAAGCTCAATTTTTTCAACTTTAAAAATTCACCAATTAAAAATTATTTGATTATTGTAAGCAAATCGATAATTGATTGTTCTCTCAAGCCTACTTCTTCTCTTTCTTTGCATCGCCCTTTGCGGCCTCAGCAGCAATAGCTTCCGGTGATCCGGCAACAGGTGCAGCTCCAGTAACTTCCGCAGCTGTAGGTAATGGTGCCGCTTCCTCCTCTTCTTTTCTTGGAGCGACAACGGTCACAACTGTTATTTTCTCATCATCCATGGCTTTCACGCCTTCAGGAAGAGCAACGTCTTTAACGTGTATAGAAGAATGTAGCGCCGTAAGATTGCTGACGTCAATCGTAATCAATGAAGGCAAATCTTTAGGCAAACATCTAATTTTAAGAGAACGTTTCTGAACTGACAAAATCCCACCAAAGTCCTTAACAGCAGGTGAAACACCAATAACATTGAATGGGACCTCAGCATCAATTGGTTTATCCATGCTAACGTGCAATAAGTCCGCATGAACAATCTTGTCTGTAATTGGATGCAATTGAACGTCATGAATAAGAGCCTTAAAAGGCTTACCATCAACATTAACGTCAATAATAATACTTTCACCGGCTCCAAGATAAACTTTTCTGAAGTTTTTGTAATCAACATCGATAACCATTGGCTGGATATCTTTACCGTAGAACGTAACGGGAATTCTACCACCATCTCTTAGGGCCAAAAGTTCTGTTTTTGCCTCACGAGTTTTGGCTTCCAATAAAAAAGATTCTTTAGTCATATATATGTCTGGATAAATTTTAAGCAAGCGTGATTCTAGCGTAAAATAACAGGTAGCGCAAGGTAAAATTCAAATTTGGCAAAATTTTGACAATGAAGCGCGCTTAACCTACAATTTCAGCGTAAAAACATTAACAAAAACAACCTATGTTCGATAAAGTAAAAGACATGTATAAACTCCAAAAAGAAGCAAAAGAGATCAAGAAAAAGCTCAAAAACATTCATATAGAAGCAACTCAAGACGGCTTTACGGTTGTTATGGACGGCGAATTTGAAGTAATTTCCGTCACAATTTCAGACGAAGCAATGGCGGATGCCGCAAAAAACAAAAAAGGACTCGAAGGCGCAATCTTAAAATGCCTTAATAAAGCCACAAAAAAAGCTCAACAAGTCGCGGCCGAAGAAATGAAAGGCGTCATGGGACAAATGGGACTTGGCGGTTGATAATAAAAACATGCTAAAAAATAACAAGATAAAGATATTCGGACTCAGCGCAGTGATTTTGCTTGCGCTACTTTTCGATAATATCGGATATAAAAGTTTCATGAACAAGCCTTTAGACGCCACTGATACGGCAAAAACTGCGTTTTTCGTCATCAAATCAGGAGAAAGTGCAAAAACCGTTTCAAACAATTTAAAAAATAAAGAATTGATATCAAATTCACGCTATTTTTATAAATACTTGGCATCCGAAAATAAAGACACAAAAATCGTTTCCGGCGCATTTAAATTATCCGCATCCATGACACCAATCGAAATCGCAAACACAATTACAGACCCATCCAAAAGCCAATACGTTTTAACGGTTCGTGAAGGTCTTTTGGTCCGCGATATCGATAAAAAGCTCGTGGATATGGAGTTAATACAGCCAGGCGATTTCATGGCCGCAACAAAAACGTTCAAAGATTATGCAGATTATAGCTTCTTAGACAAAAACACACTCACGAAGCTTAATATTCCACTTGAAGGCTACCTTTTCCCAGACACATACTTTTTAAACCCTGCAAATTTTTCATCAGATTCGCTCATCAAGCGCATGCTCAACAATTTCAAAAACAAATTAACGCCAAAAATGCTCAATGACATTAAGGCTTCAAAGCGCACACTTCATGAAATCATCACGATGGCCTCAATCCTTGAAAAAGAAGGAAGAAGGCAAGATTTTGAAATGGTTTCCGGCATTTTATGGAAAAGATTTGATAACGATTGGACAATTGACGCAGACGCTGCAATTCTTTATATAACGGGCAAAAATACAATTTCCGGTGAAGACCTAAAAATGGATTCACCATATAACATCCGCAAAAATCGCGGGCTTCCACCCGGCCCAATTTCAAATCCCGGCCTAAACGCAATAACAGCCTCAATTTACCCAAAATCTTCAAAATATTGGTTTTATCTAACTTCATCAAAAACAAACGAGATGATTTATTCAACAACGAATGAAGAACACAATATTAATAGAGCAAAACACTTATAACAGGCCGTTCAGCAAAGCTGAACACAGGGCTATATAAATAAAATGTCGCAAAGCGACAACCTATTAACTTCTAACACCACTCGCCCCGCAAGTTCCAAGCGATGACTTTATAGAATTCAAATCACGTATCATTCTATAATCCGCCTTCAGCTCCCCTGTTATTTTTTCGCAAGCGTGCATAACAGTTGTGTGATTTCTGCCACCAAAATCCGCACCAATTCTTTCGTATGAATAATTCAAAAATTCACGCATCAAATACATGCAAACTTGGCGTGGAACAAGAATTTCTTTGCGTCTTGATTCCCCTGTTAATTCCTCAGCTGTAATGCGATAAAACTCACTTATTACGGCCAAAATTCTTTCAGCTGTGACAATTTCCGTAGAAGTTGCAGAAGAACCTTGATAAATATTTGGCGCAGTTGGTTTATAAGCATTCTTTATCATCATTTCACGCGCATAAAATTTCTGGACAATCGACATTGCAAGTTCTGCCGTTGGGACGGAATTATTGAATTTAACATGACCAATAAATTGATTAAAAGCTCCAACCAAATCACGAACATTTTTATCAATATAATGAGCAATGCATTCAAGCGCATCATTTGGAACAGTAATGCCACTTTCAGCACATCTATTCTGCAAAATCGCAAGCCTTGTCTCAAAGTCAGGAGGAAGGATTTCAACAACCATCCCCATACCAAATCTGCTCTTTAATCTATCTTCCAAGTCGTCCAATTCTGTTGGTGGACGATCACTGCTCAAAATAACTTGCTTATTATTCTCGCATAAATCATTAATGGTATGAAAAAACTCTCTCTGACTCGCTTCTTTCTTTCCGAAGAACTGAACGTCGTCAACAATCAAAACATCGGCTTTTCTATATTTATCTTTCAAATGATTCATTTTTTGATTTCGAATTGCACCAACAATGTCATTCACAAATTGCTCAGAAGTAACATAAACAACAACCTTATCAGGATAATTTTTAAGGACTTCAAGGCCTGTAGCATGCAATAAATGCGTTTTTCCGAGACCAACTCCACCATAAACAAAAAGAGGGTTATAAATACCTCCGGGCGCACTGGCAATCGCCATACATGCCGAATAAGGAAGAGTGTTATCTTTCGCCACAACAAATGCATCGAGCGAGTATTTTGGATTCAAAAACTTACTTCGGAGTTCACCTATAGCAATTTCACCCGAAGCGGACAAATGTCTGACTTTTTTCTCGGAATCTGCAAAAAGTTCTTTAACTTGAACACATCTAATATCATCCTGATCATTTAAAGCGCCGTCGACGTCATAAGAGACCTCTTTAACTTCACTTTTAATTTCAGAAACAGCCTGCAAAATTTTAACGTCATAATGATCTTTCACCCATGCAACGGAATAAGCCGATGGAAAACCAATCTTGCAAACAGAACCGTCAATATCAAGAATACAACTTTTATTAAACCACGTTACAAAATGGTTTTTGCTGATGGTTGGTTGAAGACGCGTAAGGACTTGTCTCCAAAGATCTTTCAGTTCGGCGATTTTTTGGGTGTTTAAAGATTCCATGGGGTTTTTGGGGTATATATTTAATGATTTTTTCAAGAAAATTTCAGGAAAAATTCAGTGGGATTTCATACTAATGATTTTCACCCCCAATCTCAAGTCAATTTTGCCTTATAAAAGCCTTTCTACCCGTTGGAGTCCTCACCTAATTCTCACCACAACCTGTTGATTTTTTCTTAACACAAAAAACAAAAATCTTTACCCCGCAATGGTGATAAAGTTACAAAAATTCTTATCACGCAAGTTGAATTATTTTTCATAAAATTTATGATATAATTCGAACATCAAAATAAACAAATAAGATGCTTGGAACAGTCCATATGTTAACGGGGGCCGTAATCGGCAAAGTGGTAGAAAAACCGGAATTAATAATACCAATAGCGTTCTTATCACACTTTGTACTCGACGCGATCCCACATTATGACTTCAAAATAAAAGATTATTCAAAAAACGGAATAACGAGAAAAAATATTGGCGAAATATTAATAGTAAGCATTGAGCCGATATCAGGAATAATTCTAACCGTAGCCTTAGCTTATCAAAATCCTAATTTATTTTATCCAATAATGCTAGGAGCAACTTTTGCGTCTTCACCTGATATTTTAGAATTTTCAATAAGAAAATTTAAAATAAAAAAATTAGTAGCACTATTAAACAAAAATCATGGTCACGCCAAAAATAAATACTTCGGAATTGCTATACAAATAATTTTCTGTATAGTTTCATCGATAATTCTTTTGGCTTAGATCAGCGACAAAATATCCTTATACGTCACCATTACAATCAAGAATAGTAGCGCAAAGAATCCGATCAAATGTATCCATGATTCAACTTTTTGATTCACTCTTTTGCCTGTTACGCCTTCAATCAAAACAAATAACAATCTGCCTCCATCCAATCCCGGAAATGGCAAAATGTTAATAACTGCCAAGCTTAAAGATAAAAGCGCTGTGAATCTTAAAACAGATGAAAATCCTTCTTTAACGAATACATAAGTCATATGCGCAATTCCAACCGGTCCGGAAACGCCTTGTGGAACCTCAAGTGTTCCAAAAATGTCTTCAACAAGTCTTCCAAACATTCCAACCGTAAATACAGCCAGTCTTTTTGATTCTGTAATAGATTTCCAAACAGCTTCATGCACAGGATAGCTAACATCATTAATTTTTATCAAAGAAGTTGGAACAGAAGTTAAATAAGAACCAAATTGAATACTATCCGGTGAAAACACCGAAGAAAGCATCAAGCCAATTTGCCCTTCTGCATTCGGCACCGCGTACAAAGTCAATCTTTTCCCTTCTCTATCGACAACAAACGACGTCTGAACATTTTTATATTTCGTCACTTCTTCGATAACCTGCTTTGGTGTAAAAACATTCTGTTTATTAACTTGCAAGATATAATCATTTTTCAAAAATCCGGCTTT
The DNA here is from genome assembly GCA_000993595.1 of Candidatus Peregrinibacteria bacterium GW2011_GWC2_39_14. Taxonomy (GTDB): domain Bacteria; phylum Patescibacteriota; class Gracilibacteria; order UBA1369; family UBA12463; genus UBA12463. Next base: position 126,804 of record LBWJ01000011.1, read on the forward strand.
AAAAGCGCTCCCATCAGCCAAAACATCGCTAGCGATAACCGTTTTTTGAAGTGGTAAATTAGCCGTAAACTCAAAAGACTTATAATCGCGCGAAACGACAAATTTAATCAAAGAATTCTCATTTATAACAGACTGAGCACGTCCCATATCGTAAATCTGCTCACTATTCATAGATAAAATAATATCCTTATCTCGAAGCCCTGCTCGAGAAATTTCACTATCTTTTTTAACATCTTTCACGATAACCCTGGGCAAGAAAAATGCGTCATAAAATGTAATGCCACTTTCCACACCGGTCTTCCCGCGAAGTTCAATATTCATAACACTATCCCCTCTTCTAACCTTAAGCACAGGCCATTTATCAGAAATAACAGCAACACTTTTTTTCAAAGCGTCGAAATCCGTAATATCTTTTCCGTCGATCTGAATAACAGCATCACCGGCCTTGAGTCCAAGGTCTTCAGCATGCGATTTTGACGCAACTTCTTTTATCAAAACGCCATTCGCAGTTTCAATCGTTCCGTTAGATATATTAGCCAAAATGTCCTCTTCGGAAACCATCAAAGGCTTTATACCAATCGAGAAACCAACGCTTAAAAGCACAATCGAAAGAAGAAAATTCATCAAAACTCCGGCAACGATAATTCTTGATCTCGCACCAATCGATTTACTCATAAAGCTATCCGGATGCGTAATCATTTTTGCATCTTTTGAATCTTCACCAAACATGCGAATAAATCCACCAAAAGGCAACCAGTTTAAAGAATAAATCGTATCTCCTCTTTTAATCCCATAAGCCCTTGGCGGCAAGCCAAAGCCAAATTCTTCAACTTTAACACCTTCTCTTTTTGCAACAAAAAAATGACCAAATTCATGTATCAAAACTATGAGAGAGAAAATAACTATAAACACAATCACTGTGAGGAGAATATTCATATATATTTATTAAAAAAATTACAATTTACAAATTTACAATTTACAATCAATTATCAAAATACAATTTTCAATTTTCACACATACAGATTTTGCGCTTTCGAGAATGCTTTCTCTGATTGTAAATTGACACTTATTCATTGAAAATTGAATGTAAATTGATACTTGATGCTTGATAATTATATGGACATAATATCTTGCTCTTTTTTGCTTCCAAGGCTATCGATCTCGTTATTATGATGATCAACCCTTTCCTGAACCTTCTTTTCCGCAATCTTAAGCTCATCTTCGCTCATTTCTTTGGCTTTTTCCAAGTCTTTAAATTTACCTATAAATTGCTGTCTTGATGAGCGAATCGCAACCTTTGCTTCTTCCGCAATCTTCCAAACAAACTTGGTCAGATCTTTTCGTCTTTCTTCTGTTAAAGCAGGAATATTCACGCGTACAACAACCCCATCATTAACGGGTGGCAAATTTAATCCGGAAGTTTGAATAGCCTTTTCAATGGCTTGCAAAAGCCCTTTGTCCCAAGGTTGAATTTGAATTGTTCTTGCGTCCGGAGTTGAAACATTCGCCAAACTTTTCATACCCTGCTTTGAGCCATAGGCATCAACCTGAATATGCTCAACAAGTGCAGTGCTTGCACGACCGGTCTGAAGTCGAGCAAACTCGCCTATCATATGCTCAACCGCTTTCTTGAAAGAAACTTCCGCTTCCTCAATAATATTCATTGGAATCATATTGTAATTTTGTTAATTATTTAATAATAGTACCGATATCGCGCTTAAACACCTCTCTTAACAGATTTCCTTTTTTAAATATATTAAATATAAAAATCGGTATTTTTTTGCTCATACATAATGATACAGCCGATAAATCCATAACACCAAGTTTTTTCTCAACAACTTCACGCGCGCTAATACTTTTTATCGGTTTTGCGTCTTTAAATTTTCTCGGATCTTTATTGTAAACAAAATCAACATTTGTTGCCTTTAACAAGGCTTCCGCGCCTATTTCAACCGCACGCAAAGCAGCGGCGGAATCAGTTGTAACATAAGGCTTTCCGGTCCCTCCTGCGCAAATCAAAACATCATATTTTTTAAACATAGAAACTGTCTTTTTTGGCTCATAATCAGGCAAAACGGCCGGTACGGATAAATTTGAAACCGCCTTAACGTTAATTCCATTTTCCTTAAACTTATCCTCCAAAATCAAAGCATTCATAATCGTCGCCATCATCCCAATTTGATCCGAATGAACTCGATCCATCTTCAAATCCGCATTATCACGATGTCGCCAAATATTTCCGCCACCAATAACAAGCGCAATTTTATAACCTTTTTTAACTATTTCAGAAATATCTTTCGCAAGATTCTCAATATATTTAATATCAACATGTCTATCTTTACCTTGCAAAATCTCGCCCGATAATTTGAGGACAATTTTTTTCATCAAGTTTTAGAAAAATTTAAACAAAATATAAGCCGCAATAATACCAAGAACAATTCCAACTGCAAAAACCACAGACCAATTCATGTTCTTTTTCTCTTCTGTATGCGCATTTGCAAGATCTGTAAGCAAATTTGTACGTAAAATTAAATCGTCATTCGCATGCTTATCCATCACGCTTTTAAAATCATGGTTTGCCATCAGTTGAACAAATTTATCAAACTTAACTTTGACAAAATCACCAACTTCGTCCGTATCAAGAATTCCCTCCATAGGCTTCACTTCAAATTCATTTTCCGCTTCCACTTCATCTTCCTCAACCTCAACTTCACGAACCTGCTCGAGCTTCTTCTTTTTTAAGCCCGTGCTTTTGATATGTAATTCCTTCATAAAATTTGTGTTATTTTTTCTCTTATGATTTTAACACAAAAGAGCGAAAACACAAAAATCACTCATCGTTGTCACCAAGAACAGATGGAGCAGGGACGGCGTCAAAAACATCAACGGATGGTTCACCACGTGCAATATAATCAGCACAACCAGACGTCAAAAACCATTTAGCGGGAACGCCAAAACGCTTACAAACATCGGCCATAATATCATCAGAAGGTTTTATGAAAACTGTTGGAGAATGAGAACAAAACATATCCTTAGGTCCAACATGAACCGCTCCGGGCAAAGGGGCAGACTCTGCTTTCCATTCGCCGCTTGAAGGCAAAACAGATTCAGGGATATGACCACGAACCATGCTCAAAACATAACCCAATGAAACTTCAAAATATTCAGCAACAGCACCTGCAACACAATCCAAATCACCTTCAGTTGTTTGCAAAACACCTATATTCAACCCTTTATCGCTCATAATATTTTTATTATGCGCACATTATAAATGCCTTTAATAACAAGTCAAATATTTCAAAAATCTCATTTTTATGGTAAAAATGAATCAAATAACAAAAATTTTTATGTCTCTAAAAGCAAAAATTCAAGAAGATTTAATATCTGCAATGAAAGCCAAAGAACAAGCAAAAATGGACGCACTTCGCATGCTTAAAACGTCCATAATGAAATTTGAAACTTCCGGAGAAGTAAAAGAAGCAACGGACGAAGAAATACTCCAAATGGTCCAGAAAGAAATCAAACAAAGACAAGATTCAGTCGAACAATATGAAAAAGGCGGCCGACCAGAACTCGCTATAAAGGAAAAAGAAGAAATTACATTCTTAAAAACCTATCTTCCACCACAACTTTCCGAAGAAGAAATCAAAAAAATCGTTGAAGAAACGATTGCGGAAACTGGCGTCAAATCAAAGCAAGAAATGGGAAAGCTCATGGGCGCCCTTATGCCAAAAGTAAAAGGCAAAGCGGACGGAAAACTCGTCAGCCAGATTGTGAATCAGCTTTTGCAATAAATTTTACAATAGAAAGGAGCCGGATTTCCCCGACCCCTTTTGTAATTTCGAATTTCGTATTTCTTATTTGTTTCGTATTTCGCGTTTCGGATTTCGATTTTCGGTTAATACATTCCTCCCATCTCCGGCGCTCCACCTCCATGGCTATGCTCTTTCTTTTCTTCCGGCAAATCCGTCACAGCCGCTTCCATTGTAAGAAGAATTCCGGCAACTGAAGCCGCATTCTCAAGAGCACTTCTTGTAACCATCTTTGGATCAATAATCCCCGCTTCTTCCATATCAACAAATTTATCATTTTCCGCGTCATAACCAACGCCTTTTTTCTCTTTCAAAATTCTGTCAGCAATAACGCTTCCATCTTTTCCTGCATTTTCTGCGATTTGAAGAACCGGCGATCTCAAGGCTTTTTTAACAATTTGAACGCCAACCATTTCATCCGCATCAAGTCCTTTCATATCATCAAGCGCAGATGAAGCCTGAAGCAAAGCAACGCCACCACCGGCAACGATCCCCTCTTCAATAGCCGCTTTTGTCGCTTGAACGGCATCTTCCACACGGTGTTTCTTTTCTTTTAATTCAACTTCTGTTGTAGCACCAACTTTGATAACTCCAATTCCACCTGCCAATTTTGCAAGTCTTTCTTGAAGTTTTTCTTTATCAAATTCCGAAGACGTTTTGTCCATCAAAATCTTAATTTCATCAATTCTTGCCTGAATGTCTTTTTTATTTCCTTTGCCACCGATAATCGTCGTTTTATCTTTATCCGCAACGATTCTGTGCGCTTCACCAAGATCAGTCAACTCCGCATTCTCAAGTTTTAAACCAATTTCTTCACTAATCACGCGTCCACCAACCAAAGCCGCAATGTCTTTCAGCATTTCTTTTCTTCTTTCACCAAATGCAGGAGCTTTGATCGCAAGTGCGCTAAATGCACCGCGCAACTTATTCAAAACCAAAGTCGCAAGCGCTTCACCATCAATATCTTCCGCAATAATAACCAATTCCTTAGCGCCACCTTGAACCAATTTTTCAATCAATGGCAAAACTTCCTGAATTGAAGAAATTTTCTTGTCTGTAATCAAAATTTTAACATCACTATAACTCGCTTCCATTCTTGTTGGATCGGAAACAAAATAAGGCGAAATATAACCATTATCAAACTGCATACCTTCAACAACCTCTTTTTCAAGGCCCATTGTTTGCGATTCTTCAACCGTAATAACGCCATCTTTCCCAACCATATCCATAACATCCGCAATCAATTTTCCAACTTCAGGATCCTGAGCGGAAATCGTCGCAACCTGAGCAATCTTTTCTTTTGAACCCTTGATCTGAACCGCCATTTTTTCAAGCTCTTCAGAAATTTTCTTAACAGCCTTATCCATACCTCTTTTGATATGAATTGGATTCGCACCCGCCGTAACGTTGCGAAGCCCTTCGGAAATCATGTGATAAGCAAGAAGAGTCGCAGTTGTTGTACCATCACCGGCAACGTCATTTGTTTTTGTCGCGACTTCTTTAACAAGTTGCGCGCCAATATTTTCAAACGCATCCGGAAGATCAATTTCTTTTGCGATCGTCACGCCATCATTTGTAATGAGCGGTGAACCGTATTTTTTGTCCAAAATAACGTTTCTGCCTTTTGGTCCAAGTGTAATTCGAACTGCATTTGCAAGCTTTGTCACGCCCTTAAGAAGCTTTTGTCTCGCTTCATCGCTAAAAATAATTTGTTTCGCCATAGTTTTAATTTGTTAGTGATTAATAAAATTTACTCTTCGACAATCGCCAAAACATCAGACATGTTCAAAATCAAAATTTCAGTTGCGCCCAACTTCACTTCGGTTGGTCCATATTTTGAAAATAAAACCGTATCCCCTTCTTTAACTCCCATCGGCATTCTTTTGCCGTCTTCGCTTAATTTTCCTGGCCCAACAGCAACAACTTTGCCTTTTTGAGGCCTTTCTTTTGAGCTTGTATCCGGAATATAAAGCCCTGAAGCGGTCTTTGATTCCTGAACGACCGGTTCAACAACAATGTGATCATCCGTAGGATGAAGCTTTGGATTCTTTTCCTTGTCCATATGATAAAAAGGTTAATAAATTAGCACTTATAAATTATGAGTGCTAACTTAATATAATCTGCACAAAAACAATCGTCAAGAGGTTTTTTTATAAAAACTATGCAATCTGGTAACCCCTCCAACTGAAGACTTATATAAACAATTTGCAACCGCGCCAGCGTAACCGGTATCACAGTCAACGACTACATGGCTTGGACGATCAGCTCCCAAAGCGTAAAAAGACAATTTAGTAAAACCTGCATACCCACCAAGTCGGAGCTCCATACCAAAAGTGGTAACAAAACGACTGGCATTATCACCGGTACATTGATAAACAAGCCTGGAAACCCCCGAATCTTCAGTACCACATTCAACGTATCCATTATGAACTTTAACAGGATCCTCGTACAATTCAGTAATGCCTGCCGCTTTTAACTCATCTCGTTTAGACAAACTGCCGCTACCAGCACCAACAACAGCGCCTTCGGCCTGCGCCTCCGGTTCGTCGCCATTTCCTGGAACATTTGCACTTCCATCCATGCGATATTGTTTAAATAATAACTGTATAAATTATACAACAAAACTACATATTTATCAAGCCCGACTGCCTCCGTCCCCCTACTCGGCAAAAGCTTCCGCTCTTGTTTCGCGAATCACGTTCACCTTAACCGGTCCCGGTGGCTGGAACCCTTCTTCAATTTTTTTGGTTATCGCATGCGTCAATTTAACGGATTCAAGATCGTCAACCTCTTCAGGTTCAACAAAAACTCGAACTTCACTACCCGCCTGAATTGCAAAAGCCTTCTTAACGCCTTTGAATTCCGTACACATGCCTTCCAAATCAGTCATTCTCTTTATATAAGAGTCCAAATTGTCTTTATTTGCACCCGGCCTTGAATTTGCAATCAAGTTTGCTGTCGCAACAATTATTGCCTCAAGACTTTGTGGTTCAGGATCATTATGATGCGATTCAATGATATGAATCAATTCTTTTGATAAACCAAATTTTCTCGCAATTTCAGCGCCAATTTTGGCATGATGACCCGGAATTTCATGGTCAACCGCCTTACCAACATCGTGAAGCAAAGCGCCTTTTTTTGCCAAATTCACATCAGCCTTGAGCTCTTCAGCCAAAAGTCCGGACAAATAACAAACTTCCATAGAATGCTTCAAAACATTTTGGCCATATCCAATGCGGAATTTCAAACGACCAAGAAGTCTGATTAAATTCTGAGGCAAACCCGTAACGCCGGTTTCATAAACGGCTTTTTCTCCAAGATCCTTAATAAGCGTATTTACATCTTCCTTAACTTTAATATAAGTTTCTTCAATTCTCGCAGGATGAATGCGTCCATCTGCAATCAATTTTTCAAGAACAAGCTTTGCCATATATCTGCGAACCATATCGAATCCGGAAATAATGATTGAGCCCGGCGTATCATCAATAATAACGTCAACACCCGTAATTTGCTCAAACGTATTGATATTGCGACCTTCACGGCCGATAATGCGTCCTTTCATCTCATCACTTGGCAAATCAACGATTGTGACCGTGGATTCGGCCGTGACTTCAGCCGCATATTTCTGCATCGCGCTCGCAATAATATATTTTGCTCTATCGTTAGCTTGTTTTTTAAGCTCGTCTTCAGCTTTCTTGATCTGAACAACGATTATATCCTTTGATTCTTCTTCGACTTTTTTCATAAGAAGATCGCGCGCTTCATCCTTTGTCAAAGCCGCAATTCTCTGCAATTCTTCAGACTGCGTTCTATAAATACGCTCAACTTCTTCACGCAAGCTTTTAACGGACATAACCTTCTCTTCCAAGCTTGCACGCATTTGTTCATGCTTTTCGATTTTGTCATCCAAAAGCTCTTCTTTTTTGACTAATCTGGACTCAAGCTTTTCAAGCTGTTCACGTTTTTCATGTTCATCTTTTTTCAAATCCTGATGAAGTTTAAATGCATCATTCTGTGCGTCACGAAGAACAGCATCAGCTTTGTGCTGAGAATCCTTTAAAATTCTTTCCTGTTCTGCGACAAGTTCTTGCTCGGTTTTAGCTACTTTTTTGTGCTTAATTGAGAATCCAACTCCCGCACCAACAGCCAAACCCACAGCAACGAAGACAATTGTAATCCATTCCATAATTTGGGTTGTTATTTATAACTTTCAGCCTGTTTTAGAAAAAGAAAAAGACGCTCGCCTTTAAGGAGTTTTAAGCTCAACTTCGAGCTTGAATCTGATATATGATAAAGGTTTCATTGAGTTTATTATCTTTTAATTTTTCCCGAAAAACCGGCTGTTTTGCGCTTTTATTACGCAACTTCTCACATAGAATAACAAAAAAACGCACTAAGGTCAAATGGAATTTGGTTTGATTTTAATTTTTAATTTAAAAGAATTCGCATGCTTCAGCATCCCCAGATAACTTTGCAAAGATTGATTCAACTTTTCCGCATCTATTTCTTTATTCTTAAACTTTTCGATTTTCGTTCCCAGCTTTTTGAACATCCTTTTCCTTGTTTTAGCTCTTATAAGCCGATAATGCGGAAAGCAAATATACCCAAGAAAATCAATTCCTTGTTTAAATTTGGTTATGCTAATCTTTTGCGGATGAAGACTGATTTTTAAATAAGATTGAAGAAAACCCTGAATTTTTGGAATAAGTTCAGTCAAAACATTACAATCATTATCCAAAATAACAAAATCATCCGCGTAACGGACATAATATTTGATTTTCAGCTGATGTTTAAAAAATTGGTCCAACTCATCCATGTAAATATTAGCAAAAATTTGCGAAGTCAAATTCCCAAGCGGAATCCCGCGCCGTGTGTGTGTGTGTGTGTGTGTGTGTGGAAACTTGCAATAATACCTTCTATTAAAGCCAATATATCTTTATCGTGGACTTTTCTTACGATCAAATGAAACAATATTTCATGGTCTACTGAAGCGAAAAACTTTTTAACATCGCATTTTAGAGCATATCCTGTTTTTTTGAAATTACAGCTCACTTTTCGCATCATTTTATGAAGATTTTCCACGCCAAGATGAGTCCCTTTATTCAACCTTGAAGAATATGAATGAAAAATAAATGTTTTATCAAAAACCTCATAAAGATAAGCAAAAATGACATGATGAACAATCCGATCACGCACTTTTGCCTTATGAATTATACGAAATTTCGGATCCCAGATATGAAAACGGGAATATTCTCCATGATTATACGTTTTTGAGAGCAATTCTCGAGACAATTCAAAGATATTTTCCTCAAGATCCGTTGCAAACTCAATCACGTCTTTCTTCTTTCGCTTGCTACATATGAACTCATCAAAGGCTTTAAAAAGGTTTTCCGGAGAGCAAAGTGCTGTATAATCCATACTATGAATAATTTAGATATCCCAATTCTGCAAAAAACATATGAATTATGCAAATTGTTTCATCAATATTCGGAAAAATTCCCGAAGAAAGACCGTTTTACAATCGGCCAGCGCTGTGAAAATCACATCCTAATTCTGCTGGAAAGTGTTATTTACGCAAGCAAATCCGCAAAAGACAATAAAGCTCGTTTATTGTTTGAAATAAGCGTCAAATTGGACACTTTAAAAATATTGATTCGCCTTCTCAAAGAAGTAAAAACCATCGACTTGAAACAATATGCTCACTTGGAAGAATGTGTCTTTGAAATCGGAAAAATGCTCGGAGGGTGGATAAAATTTGTACACTAAAAAAGAGAAGCAACCGAGGATAGGACGAGGCCCGATATTGTCATTCGGATTATCAGAATTCCAGTTGTTGACATTGACCTTGTGATCGTCAGTATTCCAGTTGAGGTTCAAAACGTTGCCAAGAATTTGTCCAAGATTCACCCTTATACACCGGAACCCTTTTTCAAGTTTTCCTGTATTTTATTTGGGAGCATTCAACTTGTTTTAAGCCAAAATCCCCACCAAATCTCGGACACGTAGTTTCTCTTTTTTCTAGGTTTTTTGGGGAGCAAAAAGCAGTGCTCTTTACTTCGTTACCCTCAAACAAGTTTATCGTACTGGTTTAAGCCAAGAACACAAGAGACAAGAAACCAAGATATTTTTCAAGAGAAACTAGCCGATGGACGGACGAGGCCCGACACCGCCACACGGACCATCAGAATCCCAGCCGTCGACAGAGACCCCGCGAACGCCAGCAGCCCAGCTGAGGTCCAAAACGTCGCCAACTTGATTTCTATAATCAGGAAATTGTGTCCAAGTTTGGACATCAGGCAAATATTGGTCGATTCTTCTGTCTTGCATGACTGCTTGTTTTTCTTCTTCGTCCATGTCTTTCCATTCTTTGTCGTTACCAAGATTAAGTTCTTTTATCGCTCTATCAAGGCATTCGACAAACATTTGAAAGTATTGTGCGGGTTCCATGAAATGCTTACCTTGTTTCATTTGATCAAGTCTTGCATCTGCTGATAATTTGCCGGTTAGGCTTGATGGAAGATTTGTAACATCAGGAGTGAAAGTTAAACGAGCCAAACCTGAAGGAGACTGATTTTCAAGGATCTTGTTAGAATTATTTGGGTCTCTTTTTGTGAAGTTTGATAATTCTTGACCAAATAACGGAATATCAAAGGCCTTAGCGGACTGCGAAGGAGTTTTATCATCAACAAAAAGCATTGGTTTATAACCTTGCGGAATATTTTCAAGCTCGCCTTTGCGAACACTGATTGTTTGAAATTTGGCGCGATATGCATCGGCTTTATCGACCTCGATAGTACCCATTCTAACCATAAAACCAACATGATCATCAAGTTGTTTTTGAAGATCAACGCCTTTTGGAGTTAACAAAGCTGAAAGCTCAACAAAAGACATGGCGGTTAAAGGCTCTTCTTTTATGGCTTCGGCAGCAGACTCGTCGGCAATAACGGCCTCAGGGACAGCGCCTGCAACAACGGCGTGCGTGGATCTTGTTCTACGTTCTAGCTCTTGTCTCACAAGTTCGAGATTTAAATCTCCACCTTCAAGTAATAAAACAAATTGTCTATCGGCACCAGATTGAGGCTTTAATGTATCAGCCATAATAAATTTGATTAAAAATTTAACTCAGGAGAATATTTAATCATACATTCATCACGTTTGTCAAATGAAATAACAAGAATTTGGATTTGTAAATTTTGTTTGTTATTTTGCGGAATAAAAAGCGTCGAGAGGTTCGAGCGGGCACGGTGTTCGCGTTAGCGAACGAGCGAGAACCGAACGCGAACGAAGATTTCACGCTGGGAAATCCGAAATGTCTTTTTATAAAGCAAAAAACAAACGAAAAACCAGATCCGTTTCGTTTATGAATTTGTTAAGTCCGGTTTAGAGAAATTTAATCTTCATCATGTAAAATCATGCCAAATTAACCAAAATTCATATGAAAAAACTGGCAATCCTCATCGCACTTTTGATTCAAATCCCAATCGCGCATGCATATACGGAATGCGTACCCGCACAATCAACTTCAACCGTCACAGAAGTAGAAACGCAAAATTTCCCAACAATCGTTATAAACGAAGTTTCTTTTAAAGATACCGCGTCTGATTTTGTAGAACTCTATATAAAAGACGACAAAAATACAGGCAGTGGAGCAAACATAAAAGGTCTCGAAATTTCAAGCTCAGAAGGTGTAATCCAAAAAATCGAGACAGACACTATCGCAAAAACCGGAGATTTTATTTTATATAACGCAACTAATGGATTGGTTGCAACAAATAACATTGTGGAAATAAAGTCTCCGGCTAGTCAAATTTTAGACGCAGTTTGCTGGACAGACGAAACACCAACAGATTCTCAACAGCAAAAAATCACGGATCTGGTGACCGCAAATGCCTGGACTGGCACATGCATAAACGGCACAAACATCGCGAATAACGCAAGCATTGGCAGAAATTTAACATCTGACGACACAAATCAATTAACGGACTGGCAACAATTTTTGCACAAAACCGCTTCAGCTATTAACGAAATAAGAAATAATCCGCCAACAGCAATAATAACGATTCAACAAGGAAGCGCGTCCGGAACCGCTCCCCTTTCAATAAATCTCACCGGCGCAGATTCTTCAGATCCGGACAATGACACATTAACTTTTGCATGGAATTTCGGCGATAACACAACTTATTTAACTGAAAATCCACCAAACCATTCATATGCAACAGCCGGTAATTACACAATCACATTAACCGTGACAGACTCTTTTTCAAGCCAGAATTCAACAACTTTGGCAGTGATTGCGCAAACAGCACAAACGTCAGACGACGGCACTCCCGAAACCGACCCGGATCCCACGACTCCGCCACCAAGCGCCTCCATCCCATCCATCGTCATCAACGAATTCATGCCAGACCCCGAGGGAACCGACACAAACAACGAATGGATTGAATTAAAAAACACATCATCAGAAGCAATCAATATACAAGGATACAAACTCGACGACATTGAAGGCGGAAGTTCTCCATATGCCTTTCCAAGCACAACTTTTCAACCAAATGAAATAAAAGCTTTTTACTCAAACGTCACAAAAATAACTTTAAATAACGACACAGACCGCGTTCGCCTGTTCAACGCCGAAGGCACAACTATAGACGAAATTCTTTATGAAAAACCTGAAAGCGGAAAATCGTTCGCGCAAAATTCACAAAATCAATGGAGCGCAACGACAATTCCAACGCCAAACGCGGAAAATCAATTTCCGGAAAATACACAACCATCCTTCACATGCACAAAAATCTCTCAAAATGGCGCAGTTTCAAGTTCGCTTCCAAATGCCGATACAAACCAAAATCCGCCCGACAAAAATGCCTCCGTCCCCCAAGAATTCGACATTGAAATAACCGAAATCATGCCAAATCCAAAAGGCATTGATACAAATCAAGAATGGATTGAGCTTAAAAACAATTCCGACGGGAAAGTAAATCTTGAAGGCCTATCTCTCCAAACAAGCAACCAAAAGCGCAAATTCACGTTCAAAGCTACACAAATAAAATCAAACGGCTATCTTGCAATTTCCTCAAAAGAATCAAAGTTAACGCTCAAAAACAGCAACGACAAAATAACCCTTTTAGATAAATCCGGCGAAATAATCGACGAAGTGCAATATTCCTCAACAAAAGAAGCACTTTCATATGCCAAAATTCGTGAAGGAAACGAGGAAACGTGGACTTGGACAAGCGACATCACAAAAAATGCCGAAAATCCTTATTATGAAATTTTTGATGTACAAATAGTTTCCACAGAAGAAAACCAAAATTCATTTACAGCTTTAAAAAACGACAAAACGATCCAAATAAAATATTCCGAAAGCGTAATCCCAAAAATTCTCGCATCAAACATAATCAAGCCCGGAAAAATCTTTGCAGTAAAAGCAAAAACCCTCTCCGATAACTCTTATGAATTAAAACAAATCGACGAAAATCCGGCTTTTGAAAAGTTTTCCAAAAACGGCGACATACCAAACGAAAATGTGCTCAAAAACGCCAACTCAACTCAAAACACCCAATCTAAAACCAACAATTCATATTTAATAATCGCGATAATTATTGCCGCAGCATTAATAACCGCCCTACTTATTTTCATCACTCATTCCATCAAGGACCTTCGCATATTCCATTTTATAAATATCAAGCAAAGACAAGAAAACAGTCAAAACCAAAGGCCCATACAAAATGCCGGGGAATCCAAAGGTTATAAACCCACCGAACACAACAAAGAAAACGAGTAATGGATAAGTTTTTATTCCGCCACCAATAACAAACGCCCTTACGATATTATCAATTGTTGAAACGATAAATAACCCCCAAATAATCAAAAACACACCGGAAGAAACATGTCCGGAAGTTAAAAGAACGATCGATGCAGGCAACCAGATAACCGCAGTCCCAATATAAGGAACCATTGAGAAAAACCCGGAAAGAGTTCCCCAAAGAGCCGCATTTGGAACTCCTGCGATCCAAAAACCAATACCAGCCATAAAGCCTTGCGCAATCGCAGTTGCAAAAATTCCTTGAAATATACTGCGCGTCGTCTGAGATAGCTTAGTCAACAAAACCTTTTCATATCTATCAGGCAACGGAAGAAGGTGAACGGCTTTTTGTATCAAAACATGACCGTCTTTAAAAAAGAAATACATTGTAAAAAGCGTGAACAAAAAGCCGATAATCATAGTGGTTGCATTTTTCAACAATTCAGCGCTCTTATCGACCAAGAACGTGCTTATATTTTTTGCAACATCCGTAATCTCGGCTTTCATATAAACAGGATTGATATTTATAATCGGGGCCAAGCGCATCTTGATATTATATAAAAAACTCCCCTTATTCATACTAAAATAAGAATCAATTGTCCCGGCCTGCATTTTTTGATCAAGCAACGTATAAGCATTTAAAGCCTCATTCGCCAAATACATAATAAACACAGTTAACGGAACAATAATCACAACAATCATCAATAAACACATAACAATCGAAGCGATAGTCTTTCTGCCACGAAATAATTTAACAAAAACTTTATAAAGAGGATAAAAAGCCGCAGTCAAAACAGCTGCAACAATAACGACCGGCAAAAATGGTGCAATCATTTTATACAAAAAATACGTAATTCCAACAAGGCAAACAATCAAAAAGATTCCAGGAATATTCTTTAACTGCAAAGACTGCTTGTGAAAAGGGGTTTTTTCCATGAATAAAAATAATCTAAAAAAATTGTACCAATATTATATAACGGTGTACAGGTCATTTTATTTCATATTCCTTTCCGCCCATTCTTTGAATCTGCGTCCAAGCTCTTTATTTGTTGATTCAGGAAGAAAAACAACAAATCTTATCCTATTATCGTTATCAGGATGCCCGCCAAACCCACTTCCGTTAACAATCGAGAAATGTGATTCTTCAGCCAACCGCATCGCCAATTTAGCGGAAGTATCAACACCCGTAAGCCCTTTCAATCCCTTTACGTCCAAAAACACATATAACCCTCCTTCCGCAGGTTCAACTTTCACGCCTGGAACTTGTCTAAGTTTATCAATCAAAACATCCATCCTGTCTTGTAAAGCACTCATATCAACAAGCGCGGCTTCTCCTAATTTTAAGGCTTCTGCTTGAAAAACTTGACCAAAAGTATTAGGACAAAGACCAATGGCTCTCGCGATTCCAAGCTCTTTTAAAAATGACATATTATTTTTTGGTCCTGCGAAATAAATATTTCCACCACGCACACCAAGCGCTCCAGTTTTCTTTGAAACGCTATCCGATATAGCAATAACTTGATCCGGACACAATGCGACCATATAACTAGGCAAATCATCTTCAACCTTATCGCCAAAAGTCATTCCACCATAAGCTTCATCAAAAAGCACCGTAACTTGTTTTGACCCATTTATTTTCAAAGCTTCCGCAACGACCTCTATAAGTTTCTTTTTGCCTATATATCCGCCGGGATTATTTGGGGAATTAATAATAAGTAATCTTGTTCTTGGAGTTAAAGCCTTAAGAACAGACTCAACCGTTATTTCCCCTCCTTCATAGGGAACAGTTCTTTCATTTGCTCCTCTTCTTTGAATCTGAGCGGAATATAAAGAATAGTTCGCACGACCAGTCATAACAACATCGTCATGCTCTTCAACAAGAACGTCAAAAGCCATCGCAATAGCTTCCGAAGAACCATTACTTGGAACAAATCTCTCTATCCATTCTTCAAAAGACTCATCTGATGGTGCTATTCCTCTCTCGATCAATTTCGCGTGAACCAAAGGAGCAAGCTCAGGCAAACCCCTTGAACTTGAATATGGCATTAAAGGATCAAGACTCAAATGAACCCGTCCGGAATCATCATTTGTAAGCAAGCGTGCCTCCAAAGCTTCAATAAATGCAGGCGAAAGTCTTGTATATGGAAAACTATTACCGATATTAACGCGTATAGGCATTCTTTCCATAAATCCATCAACAAAAGACGGAATCAGATACCCCACCAAAAACTCCTTCTGCGCATCAAACCCCTCCTCTCTTAAAGCAAAAAATTTGGCAATAATATCATCAGAATTCTCAACAGCGTCACCACGAGATTCCAATTTTTCTCTCAACTCCGCATACCACGCTTTTTCTTGTTTATCTATTTCCTGCTCAATAGGACCACGAACAGCATATTCAACTCTTCTTGAATCTCTGGTGGCGGTTATCACAGGCGAAGAAACAAGGCCTGGAATAATACGCTCCACTCCGGCCCTAATAGCTACAACCATATCATTCATTTTTTCAGATACAGCCACTTCATTAAAAAAATTAGCCACAATCCCAAGTTGAACATCCACGCTCGTCGAATTCAAAAACCCCTCCAACGAATCCACGTCTTGCAATAGCTTTTGAACAACAATAGCTGTAACCGTATCAAGATATCTTCCTATAGGCTGATTAGTTCTAATTTCAACAAAACTCAAAAGAGCTTTAACTTGACGCGACAAATCCTCCTCTGAAATCCCACGAGTATGCAACACTTCGATCACGGATGATAAAACTGGCACATCCATTGAGTATTTTTTAATTTTTATAAGGTTTCATCATACCTTACCCAAACAACAAATCAATTTTTAAACTTAATGTTTATTTGACTTAATATATGTTTTATGTTATTATATAGCCAGTATAAATAAAAACAAACAAATATGCGCTCACTCTACAAACACAGCAGAGAACCGGGAAGAGGTCAATTCCAGGGACTTAAACAAATGTGGAATTACTCAAAGCATGTAAGCCAAAAAACAAAAGCGCGCGGAAAAGTATTCGGGCTCCTTTTTGCAGCCGCATTTATCGGATCAATGATTCACTCTCTTTTAACTCCACAAATCGGCTTGGTTAAGGTCAGTTTATTCCACCTCATGCAATAGAGAATTATTGTAAATTGAAATATTGTAAATTGTAAATTAAAAGAATAAAATGCCCTCGTATTTTATTCTTTTTTATTATGTTTATCGGATTAACGGGCTACATGGGATGCGGAAAAGGCGAACTTGCAAATATGCTCAAAAAGCGTGGTTTTAAATATATTTCACTTTCAGACGCAGTTCGAGCGGAAGCCAAAAAACGCAAAAAACCTGAAACTCGTGAAAACTTAATGGCAGTCGGAAATGGTTTGCGTGAAAAACATGGACCAGGCGTCCTTGGCAAACTTATATATTCAAAAATCGCCAAATCAAAAGAAAACTTTGTTATCGACGGAATCCGAAATCCAAAAGAAGTCGAAGAACTTCAAAAGCTTAAAGATTTTCACCTGATCGGCGTTTTTGCCTCAAAAGAAACAATAATCAAAAGAATTATTTCTCGTGCTCGCACAGGCGAAAAACATGTAACTCGTGCGGAAATCGAAAAAAACCTTGCTCGTGAATTTGGCGAAGGTGAAAACGCATCCGGCCAACAAATTTCAAAATGCTTAGACATGACAAACTTCATAATTCGAAACGAAGGAACAATGGAAGAGCTTGAGAATAAATTAAATCACTTCTTCGGATTATTAAAAGGTGAACGCCCAACTTTTGATGAAATCTTCATGGAACTTGCATATGTTTGGTCAAAAAGATCAACATGTCTAAGGAGACACGTCGGGTCCATCATCGCAAAAGACAAACAGCAACTCACAGCCGGATATAATGGCGCTCCACGCGGAATCCTCCATTGCGCAGAACAAGGTGGATGCTTAAGAGAAAAACTTGGAATTCCATCCGGACAACGCCATGAACTTTGTCGCGGAACACACGCTGAGCAAAACGCAATCACGCAAGCTTCAAAATTCGGAATCTCAATCGAAAACGGAACACTTTATTGCAACGCATCTCCATGTGTCATTTGTACAAAAATGATCATAAACGCCGGACTAACTCGCGTTGTTTTCGATAGCGAGTATAATGACCCCTTAGCAAAAGAAATCCTTGGCCAACAAAAGGTCTTAAAACTTGAAAGATACGAAGGCCGAAGGTTTCCGGAGCATGATTTTAAAAAAGCATAATTAATATGGAAATCGCAATCATAGGCGCAGGCGCAGCAGGCATGATGGCAGCTGCTTTGGTCGCCGAATCACACAAAAATATTGACGCGTACATCATCGATCGCAACACGATTTTTGGCAAAAAAGTGGCTTTAACAGGCGGCGGAAGATGTAATGTCACAACCGGTTTAAACGATATTCCGGAAATTTTAAACAGATATCCTCGCGGATCAAGATTCTTGAAACATGCGATGTACAATTTTCCACCGGAACGCGTCCGCGAATTTTTTGAAAATCACGGCGTTCCATTAAAAGAAGAAAAGGACTTACGCGTATTCCCCTGCTCTGAAAACGGCATAGACATAGTAAAAGCCTTTGAAAAAATATTTCTGGAAAATAAAAATATCCACATCCTAAAAAATCAAACCGTATTCAAAATCTCCAAAAAAGACGATAAATTCCTTGTTCAATTCGCAAAAAGACAAAATCAAACTTTTGATGCAGTAATAATCACAACAGGAGGCAAAGCATACATGGAAACCGGATCAGTTGGAGACGGATACGAATTTGCACAATCACTCGGACACAAAATCACAGAACTCGCACCGGGCTTAAGCGCGCTCGCAACAAAAGAAACTTGGACAAGGGACGTTTCCGGAATCTCATTTAATGACGCAGAAATCACAGCCGGAAAACACACATTCCGCGGCCCATTTTTGTTTACACATAAAGGAATAAGCGGCCCTGCGGTTTTCGCAATTTCAAGCTTAATCGCATATGAAAAACTCAGCGAATCATCGCCACTTCCAATTTCGATAGATTTATTCCCAAATATCTTGCATGAAGATTTAAGCAAAATAATTCGCACGGAAATTCAGACCAATCCAAAGAAAGCATTCAAAAATATAAAAGTCGGAACTCTTGCGCAAAAATTAACGGAAATAATTGGCCAAATCACGAAAATAAATCCTGAAAAACGCATTTCCGAGCTTACAAAAAACGAAATGCACGAAATCGCAAAATCAATAAAAAATCTCCCTCTAAACATAGTTGCACGCATTTCCGGCGAAGAATTCGTAACAGCCGGAGGCGTCGATTTATCGGAAGTTGATCCAAAAACAATGCAATCCAAAATTTGCCCAGGACTTTTCTTTGGCGGCGAAGTTTTGGACATTGACGGCTTTACCGGCGGCTTTAACCTACAGGCCGCATGGGCAACCGGAAGGCTTGCAGGAGAATCAATCGCAAAAGACTAAACAAACCTAATATGTATAAAAACAAAAGCGCAAGATCAATCCTGCTTATTTCATGTCCAAATAAATATGGAATATTGCATGAAATAGCCGACTTTATAGATTCTAAAAAAGGAAAAATAGTAGGATTAAGACACATCGTTGAAAAAACCGATAATCAGCTTTTCATGCGCGTAAAATGGGCAGGCGCAAATGAACTCGCATGCGATACGGATATAGAAAAGGAATTTCAACCAATAGCCGATAGATACGACATGGAATTCAAAGTAAGCTGTTCGACGCGTGCAAAACGCCTTGCATTATTTACCTCAAAAACAACTCACTGTCTTGAAAAAACCTTATATAACTGGAAAGAAGGAGACCTGAACGTGGATATTCCGGTGATTATCGCCAATTCCGAAAACATTAAAGAACTTGCGGACTTCTATAAAATTCCGTTTTATTTTATATCAACACAAAAACCGGGATACGAAAAAAAACAACTTGAAGTGCTTAAAAAATACAATCCGGATTTTATTGGATTAGCACGATATATGAAAATTTTAAGCCCTGAATTCGTAAGCGAATATAAAAACAAAATCATAAACATTCATCATTCATTCCTACCATGCTTCATAGGCGCAAATCCTTATGAAGACGCGTACAACAGAGGCGTAAAGTTGATTGGAGCTACAAGCCACTTTGTTATACCGGAACTTGATCAAGGACCAATCATAGAACAAGACGTAACGCACACAAAAGAAGGATATGATGCAAGAAAATTCGAAGATCAAGGCAAAGAGACTGAAGCAAAAGTTTTTTATGAAGCAATAAAAAAATATACAGACGATAAATTAATCATCTACAAAAATAAAGTCATAGTTTTTTAAAATATTTGACATTTGACACAACGAAAGAATAATATAAACTCCTATTTTTAAATAAATAAATTATGAAATTCGAAGAAGGATTACGCGAAGCAACTATAGATGAAAGCCTAAGGGAAAAACCAATTAGAGGACTTTTGGATATTCCAAGAGCAATACGCGATTTATGCAAACACGAATACACAAGCACTGATGGCAAAAAACATCCGGATAGAAGAGGTAACAATAGAGTTAACAGTGGAGTGGTGGATGTATGCGAAAGGTTTGCGGGAGTACGAGAAAGACTCAAAAGAATTTTAGCTACACCTCGACCGGCCCCAACGGCTGAATCACCACACAATTATCACATCTTTTCGCCTGATACAGCAGATCTTTTTCGTAAAATCGGCGTTGAGTTAGAAAATGAAGGTTTTGTGACAATGACAAGAGCAAAGGCTAAAAGTCGAACTCTCGAACTGCTACCTCCAGAAAAATGTTTATCATCAAATGCGCCTATGCCAGAAATCACCAATACGGGCTACGTTGCAATTGATGAAATGAGAACAGATATCGGACCCGATCCGGAAGAAGAGCCAGGCGCACTAGCCTAAAATTTCACTTCAAAATCTCCTTCAAAAGCTCCCCCACCCCAATCTTCTTTTCAGCGGAATATGGAATAATTTTATGCTCGCCAACCGCTTCCTGAAGCTTTTCCATCTTTTTTGCGTAATCGGATTTTTTTATCTTATCAATCTTGTTCGCAATAATAATGAGATTTTTTCCCTTTTCCTCCAAGCTATAAATCATTCGCGCATCATCTTCGGTCAAACCAACATTCGCATCCACGATCAAAACAACCGCTTTTTGTTTATAATCCGAATCCAACAAATACCAATAAATACGCTTCTGAAGCTTCGCGCGCTCAGTTTTTGAAGTTCTTGTATATCCATATCCGGGCAAATCCACCAAATAAAAAGATTTATTTATCAAAAACAAATTTATTTCTTGCGTACGTCCGGGATAAGAACTTGTCCTAGCCAAATTCCCCTGTTTCACCAAAGAATTGATTGTGCTGGATTTTCCAACATTCGAACGACCAATAAAAGCAATTTGCGGCTTTCCGTCGTCCAAAATATCATCGGTCCCAACAACTCCCTTAATAAATACTGCAGATTTAATTTCCATGCGCTTATGGTAGCAGAAAATTTGCATTTTTTCCATAACGATAGGAAGATTAATACATGCGCAAAAAAAATTACATTCCTGCGATCACAATAACAATAATTTTCGCAGCTGCGATTTTGTTGTGTCTTCCTAACACAAGAGACTACTTGAATAGTGTTATTTCAGCTCAGGCTATTCCAGCTCCAAAAGACGCATGTCAAACAACGAAAACAACAACGTTCATAAGATCATATCGCGTTAAAGAAAAATCAGATGCTTATTCAATAATACAAGCAAAAAATGGCGAATATGTTATTACAGGACATACCATCAACCCCGGCGAATTGTGCGGTTATAGCATGTTTTGGATCAAAGCTGATGGCAACGGGAACAAAGAATGGAGCAAACTTTATAACAATTGCAGCTCTGATGGCTATGCGATCACTCAACTGACAGACGGAAATTATGTTGCGGCCGGAGAAATAAGCGGAGAATTTATAACGGACGAAGAACAATTAAAGCTTGAAGCACAAGGCGATGGTCTTGTGGTAAAAATTAATAGCAAAGGAAATCCAATCTGGACAAGAACAATAAGCAGAGAAAGTAGAGATACTCCCGCTAAACTCATCCCTACAAAAGATGGCGGATTTGTTATGTCTGGAATGACAGGAGCATTAGTCGGGCAACCGGATGTTGCCGATGTTATGCATATAATGTTTTTGGGAAATTTTAACGCCAATGGTGAGACCAACTGGCTTAAAGAAATTGACGCCGATGTGCAACACGAAATCAAATTCGCGGAACAAACAAAAGACGAAGGATATATTCTGATCGGCAATATCAAGCTTGTAGATGAAAATAACCAAAATGTACCCGCCCTCGTAAAATTAAATAAAAACGGAGAATATGAATGGGCAACCGGACTGGAAAGCGTACCGCTTGAAATACCAAATTTAACAATAGGACCTGACGGAAAAAGCGTCAAAGTGGGAATTCCTAATAAAATGCATGTACCTTTTGGAACCTTTTTCACGGCTGAACAAACTTCGGATGGCGGATACATCGCTTTAGGAAATTTTTACTCTTCCAGTTTAGCAGCGGATGAAATCACAAATCTAACAAAAAATGCCGGCAAAGAATTAAACTTCGTAGCCGTAAAGGTGGATGACAAAGGCAGATTTGTATGGACAAGAACTCTCAAGCTCAAAAAATATCTGGAAGATTCGGTAATAGAAAAAACAAAAGACGGAGGATATATCATCATGGGAAACGCTTTAGCCATTGACGATCAACAACTTGGACAACGTATAAAAACATACGATGAAATGATGAATGAATATTATAAAAAATATCCAATAATGAGCCAAGAAACGCCGGCGTCCAAAAAAGAAATGGAAAAAATTGCCGACACTATTGAAAATACAAATGCTCCATTTGAAGCTAAAAACATTATTTTGGTAAAGACTGATGCCGATTTTAAATATCAATGGGGCAAAAAAATAGGAATTACAAAAAACTTACGTGGCTATAGCATAATCCAAGCCGCTGATTCGGGATATGCAATAGCCGGCACATGGCACACCGGAATTAAACGCAAAAGCCTCGGCTCATGGATAGAAACCACTGAAGCTATGATTCTAAAGCTTGATGCCAATGGAAATTTGGGCAATAACAACGGACTTATCGCGGATTTTACCGACACAGAAAGCGCTGATATCGGATCTTATATAGTTGCTAACAACTTAAATTCACCAAAATTATTACAATCATATCCAATGGATAATATTGTTAGAAAAATCAAAGTTGGCGATAAAAAAGGCGTAAACACGGTAGTTTCAGCCGCGAAAACCTACAATGTTCAATTTTGCAGTATAACGGCTAAAAACGATACAGCCGGAAATGTCACTGTAACCAAAACCCGACCGCAAATGAAATATGAAGAGACCAAAGAAATAGAGGCCACCAGTAAAAAAGGAAAAACAATAAATGACGAATTAATGCCGGTTTTAAAAAAAGTATTCAATGGTGAAGTAAAACTGTGGGACGACTTTTCCGGAGGATGGGTTGCATACAGATTTAAGCGACTCGTCACAAAAGACGATATAAACAAAATAAGCGCCGCTTTAATTACCATTGGCTACAAAATAGACAGCAACGCAAACGGCGATTTTACCGCCACGAAAATCGGCACAACATTAAATTTCCACTTTTATCTTGGAGACACAAACACGGGACACCTTGATGTGAACTATTAAAACTTAAAAGTGTTCAAAATATCATCAAGTCTTTGCCAAATCAAAGCTTTATCAATCTCTTTAACCGTATTTTCCGGATAATTTTCAATGCTGGTAGAATGAAGCATTTCGACTATTTCAAAACAATTACCACCCTGATAAGTCAAAAAGCCTCTTGATTCATAAAGATTACCCATCCCCGCATCAGACGCAGAAGCTTTGTAAAAAGTAGCTCCATTTATAACAACTGAATTTTTTGCGTCAAAATTTTCACCAAATTTATCCGATCCGATCTTCAAGCATTCCGGCAATGTTTTGGTATAAACCGAGCCAACCGCAAAAGCGGCATCACCAAAATTAGTGCTTGGATAAGCGCTTTTTGGAAGATTAATCTGAACAATTTGATTCTCAAAATTGATATAGACCGGATTCGCAAAAACAAATTCCACAGGATAAGTAAATTCAAAATTGTAAGTACCGTTATTATAAACTTGCGTACCTAGCGGAACAACTAGCGTCGGAGCCGGAACAGTCACGCTTGTACACCCCGAAACAAGCAAAGTCACTGCAAACAATATAAAAAGTTTTTTCATAATTTAATAGTACGCCGCAATCATATTAAAAGATACCGCCTACGCATTGCCGGATGGGCTCATTCTAAAAGCATTTTTCCAAATAATATACAGAACAAGCCCTAAAATTATAAGCGTACTAAAATTTGTAAATAAATTCGCAATTTCTTCAAATGTTTCTTTGAAAAAATAACCTAAAAATAAAAGCTCGACAGAATAAAGAATTTCTCCCGTAACAACAAAAAATGCAAACCTTTTAAGACTATAAAGCTCCAAACCGGATATATAATTCACGCTCGCCCCTATCCCGGTAACAAGAAACCTTGAAAGAAATATACTAACCCCACCTTTATCTTCCATAAAAAGCTTACTTTTATCAAATACTTTTTTAATTCTTTTATAATGCAATATCCTTTTAACCAAAGCCTTCTCCCAAAACAACCTTCCAACGCCATAACTCAATAAATCCCCTGCAATCTCAGAAATTAGCACAATAATAAAAAATACAAATAAATCATTGTAATTATTCGCTTGAGATCCGGCGTATAAAACAAAAAACATACTGCCCGGAATTCCAAGTTGTCCTAAAAATGGAATAACCAACAAGAATAAGTAAATATTTCCATCTAAAAATCTTACAATATAATCAATCATGGTCCTTTATTTGAATTTAATCCTCTGTAATTTTCCAGGTCTATAATCAATTTATTGCAATCCAACTTCTCCTTTAAGCAATATTCGGAAATTGGGCTTTTAAATTCGGGAAAAGCTAATGCCTTATGTAAAACGGCTTCAGATTTAATGTTGTAACGCCTTTCAATAAGTCTAAAGGTCATCCATTCTTGAACCTTTTGCTGCTCCACAGGTTGCTTGAAATAATCTTTATGCGCTTTAAATACAAAAGCTTGTCTCGTTACGTTTACCGCTATAAAAATAAAAATAAAAAACAGTACGGCAAAAACAATTTTCAAGGCTCTATTTTTCATAATTTAACAATATCACGATCTTGTATCATTCTCACGTTAAAAGCGTATGATCAAGATACAACCATCAAAAAAAATACTTCTATGATGAAAAAATCAAAACTTTTAATTACAGTCTTTATTACTGTCTTTGTCGTAGGAATCGGAGGGTTTGGACTCTATCGTATAACGAAAAGCGCTTCGTACATAAAAGAAAAAGTGCCTGAAGCGATAAACATAGATGCTATCGCTGCCAATCAACCAACCGAAAAAACTGCTCAAGCTTCAAACCCAACTCCGACAATTCCAGCGGCAACTCCCGTTGTTCCGGCAACTCCGCCATCACCTCCAACGGAGCTCAATCTTGCAATGAAATTTTATACACAAGCGCCTTTTGGCGATTGGCGTGAACCATGGCAAAACTCTTGTGAAGAAGCCAGTATGCTTCTGATAGCAAACACCTACTTTAAGCACAATTGGACGCGCGAACAATTTCGCGATCAAATTTTAGCAATCGTTGCTTATGAAAACAAAATGTACGGTGATTACAAAGAAAATGACATAAATCAAATCGTTAAAACGTTGAAAGAGTTTTTAAAGCTCAAGGGTGTAATCCACAAAGACCCAAGCTTTAAAGACGTACAAAACATATTGGCAAAAGGGCACTTTATTATAGTTCCGCTTGCGGGAAAGGAGCTTAAAAATCCTTTTTACACAAACGGCGGACCGGACTATCACGTTATGGTAATAAAAGGCTATAAAGCGAATGAAAAGATCATCACAGAAGACGTTGGAACCCGAAGTGGTGAAAATTACGTCTATTCATGGAAAACGATTATAAACGCCATGCATGACTATACAATACCAATCGATAATGGTGCTAAAATACTGATTGAGGTTATACCTCCATCATGAAAATGACACTGCCAAATTACAATCTAAGCCTACTGGGGAAAAAGATCGCATTTTCCACCATGGTGCAATATGCGGGGAAAATCTTGCAAATTGTAATTGCAATGATTAGCTTAAAACTCATTTCCAACTTCTTAACACAAGAAGGATACGGCGTTTACGCCTCAATAACCGAATACGTCTTATTCTTTTCAACTGTAGCAAACCTTGGGATTTTCGGAAATGTTGTAAAAAACATGGCAGATAGCCCAAATGATACGGTAATTTTCGTAAACGCATTATTTGTACGCGCCATATCAGGATTGTTTTTCTTTATAATAGCCATAGGAATTTGCA
This sequence comes from Candidatus Peregrinibacteria bacterium GW2011_GWC2_39_14, assembly GCA_000993595.1. GTDB lineage: Bacteria > Patescibacteriota > Gracilibacteria > UBA1369 > UBA12463 > UBA12463. The sequence continues at coordinate 152,925 of LBWJ01000011.1, forward strand.
TATTAAACGGCAGCGGTGAAATGTTTATAATCGGAACAGCTCTTTTTTGCAGTGCAATTCTTTTTGATTTTATGACATCCGTATGTGACGGAATGCTTCAAGCAAATTATCTCATGGGAAGAGCAACAATGGCGCTTGTAATAGGCAGATTAATACAGGTCGCCGCACTTTTCTGGGTTGTAAAAAATGTCGGATCTTTAGAGCAATTTTGGATTTTAGGTGCAACGTTACTGGGAAGCTTTTTCACATTTGGATTAAGCCTATTTTTAGTAGCTCAAAAAATGCAAATTTCATGGCAAATTCAGTGGGCAAAAATGGTAATCTTTTTCAAAAAAAGCCTTCCATATGGAGTTATATTTGTTATCAACAATCTTTATTTTAGATTCATACCAGGCTATTTAGCCTATCATTTTTTAAGCAATGCGCATTTCGCAAGTTTCAATATCTCCTTTAGAATAAGCCAAGTTTTAAGCCTTGCCTCAACATTTCTCATGTTCTCGGCATTACCGGGATTAAGAGAATACATAAGTGGAAAACATTGCGAAAAGGCCAAAAAACTTTTCCTATATCTTCAAAAGCTTTTACTCGGCGGAGGAATTGCGCTCGTAGTCATTGGATCAATTGCAGGTCCTTATGTCATCACATTGCTCACTCATGCAAAATATAACCTCTCGGGATTTTGGTTTATGTTCCCATTAATGCTTATTTTGGCCGCAATTTCTTATGGTTATGATCTAGTTTTCTTAAGCTTATTTGCAGCAGGAAAAGACGTTTGGTTCATGTGGCGCGAATTTATAGGACTTGCAATAAGCTGTATCTTTTTTATCGCTTCCTTTTTTATAGAAGACATGACGCAAAAAATGATCCTCATCCTTCTTGGTGCAATTGCCGGCGAAGCGATTATGGTTATTCTTGGCACTATAAAAATGAAAAAGTTTTTTCAATCTTAAGTACAAACAAAAAAACTTGCCTTTTTCCGCTAAAACAGCTACTAATTTAAGCACTATAAATTACAAAAACATGGAGCACGGCAATGTAGTACTCAGATTTGATAAGGTCTCATTTTTTTACGACCACAATAAACCCATTTTAAGTGAGGCGGATTTTTCTGTTCGTGAAAACGCAAAAATCACAATTATGGGGCAAAATGGCGCAGGTAAAAGCACAATTTTTAAATTGATTTTAGGAGCAGTCGGTGCAAAAGAAGACGTAGCAAAAGATATGACCCTAAAGCCAATTTCAGGCAAAGTTAATGTTTTAAACGGAGCTTCTGTTGGAATCGGACTTCAGGTTATGCCAAAAAGATTCTTTGAACATACGGTTTTGGAATATTTCAAAACCGCGTTTCAAGAAGTTCCTCGCAATATAGATAAATTAATAAAAGACGTGCTTGAAGTTGTTCAATTTTCTACGGATCCAAATAAAAAAATTAAAGATTTCTCGGGAGGACAATTAGCCAGACTTTTGCTTGCATATGCGCTTATTCAAGAACCGGATATCTTATTGCTTGATGAGCCTACAAACAATTTGGATACAGACGGAATCAACCATTTGACCGGATTCCTGATGGGTTATCAAAAAACCGTTATAGTTATTTCTCACGATGCAAATTTCTTAAATTCCTTTACGGATGGCGTTTTAAATCTTGATGTGTATACCAAAAAAGTCGAACAATACGTCGGAGACTATTTTGATGTAATCGAGCAAATCGCAGGAAACCTTGAACGTGAACGTAGAAAAAACGCTCAACTGGAAAAAAACATTCAAGACAGAAAAGATAAAATCAATTTCTTCGCTCATAAAGGAGGAAAAATGCGCAAACTTGCGAGCAAGCTACGTGATGAAGCTGAAGAAGACGAAGAAAACATGGTTGAAGTCAGGCGTGACGATAAAACAATCAAAAATTTCATTATTCCGGCTCAAGCATGGTCAGAAGTCATATCAAGAATATCTTCCGTTGGAATAATTGTCGGACACAAAAGAATTTCAAAAAAAGTTGAAATGAAACTTTTTAGCCGAAGCAAGCTACGAATTGTCGGACCAAACGGTATTGGAAAAAGTACACTCCTTAAAGAACTGGCCGCCGGCGAATCAAAAGGAACTTCCATCACCGAAGGTGTAAAAGTCGGATATTATCAACAAGACTTTTCCGGCTTAGACTTCAACAAAACAACATACGACTCACTTCTTGAAATGATGGAAGAACCTTCAATCGAAAAAGTCTATGCCACAGGCGCGCACTTTTTACTCACTTCCGAATTAATGAAAAACAAAGTCGGATCCCTTTCCGAAGGACAAAAAGGCTTACTCTGCTATGCACGTTTTGTTTTACAAGAACCGGGTTTATTGATTCTCGATGAACCAACAAACCACATCAATTTCCGCCATTTACCAATCATTGCAAAAGCAATTGACGACTTTAAAGGCGCAATCATCCTCGTCTCCCACATGCCGGAATTTGTTGAGCAAATAGAGTTCAATGAATTGCTGGATTTGAAGGAATTGCTAATCTAAATCCAACAAAGTCTCCATATGAGTTTCCATTTCGACTCCTCTCTTCTCATTCTTTCTAAATACACGGTCCTATAAACTTGAAAACTGTTTATTTTTGGCTTATTTTGATATAATAAGAAACTTTCAAAAATATTACCCAAAACGCTTATGGCTTACAAGGATAAATTAAAATTCAAAATCGGATTAATTATTTCGGTTTTTATAATTTTCACAATAAACTTATCGGTTAACATAGCCCATGCTTTTATCGATGTTTCAAGCCAAAACAAATATATTCAAGCAATTAATTATCTTTCGGAAAAAGGCATTATAAACGGCTATCCAGATGGAACTTTCCAATCAGAAAATACAATCTCGAGAGCGGAATTTCTAAAGATAATTATCTCTTCAACGGTATCAAATCCAACAGGTGAAAATTGCTTCAATGACATACACACGGAATGGTTTGCGAAATATATTTGTTACGCAAAAAATAACTATATTATAAATGGATATGCGGATGGAAATTTTAAACCCGATTCAAATATAAATTTGGCGGAAGCTCTAAAAATATCAATAGGCAAACTTCCGACAAGCCCACAGGAATACTGGTATAGCCCATATCAAAAAATCGCTGAAGAAAAAGGATATTATAATAATATAGATCCTCACGCCGGTCACGAAATAACAAGAGGAGAAGCCGCACAATTGATATATAACATTCAACAAAACCCCTACCCTGTTTCAACTATTTCATATCCATATTCATGGGATGCTAGTTTCAATCCAACATTTCCAATAGCAGGATTATTTGATAGCGAATATACGGATTTGCCGCCCGGAAAATGGGACTGGAATGATGCGAATAAAGATGGCGCAAACTACAGAAATTTTGAAACAAACATAGGTACATTTGAAGCGCTAAAAGATCCGAACGGAAATCAATATGGATGGCAATTGAAAGGCAATAATCCAAGCGCAATTGATTATTCGGGAGCCGCAGCATATTTTGAAGGATCACCAGGAGTAGATGTTCTAAGTCTTGGATCAAATGGTTCAATAAGTAGTTTTGGAAGCGGAAATTTGGGAGACGGTCCTGATATTCTTGTATTTGAAAACAGTCACAGCTTGGATTTTAGAACAGGTTCAAGTTTATCCGGATCAAAAAGCGACAATGATTTAATAATAGCGGGCTGCAAAGCTAACTCAGATTCAAGCTTCAACATTTCAACAACAACAATCCATACGGGCCCGGGAAGTGATCTTGTTTTTGTTCGTGACATGGAAAGATCCGCAATTGATGCCGGAAACGGAAATAGCGGTGATACATCGGCAATCGATCCAAATGATAAAAACGACACGGTCATATTCAGAGGCAATATGCTGGATTTCAGATTCTTTGGCGGAAATGGTGATGACACCGCGGTTTGGTATGCTGATGAAGTTAACCAAGCAGATACGTGGCTTGGGCCCAATTTCTTTGGCGGTGGCGGATCCGGCGATGCCATATGGGGAGATAAAGGAATCGACACCTTAGTTTTGGCAATCCCATCGGACACAAAAATCACAGACAAAACGCCAACTCAACCAGGCGAATTATTAATAAGAATTCCATCCGATTATTCTACTAACGTTGTTTGGGACAATCCTGTTTATAACGACATTTATGCCAGATATTGCATCAGTTGCGGAATCAGCAAGGACAACAAAAAAACAATAACCTTGGAATATAATAAAAAAGACGGAACGGTCAGAACCGGTTATTTTACAGTCACCGATTTTGAAAGACTGCAAATAGGAATCGGTGCCGACGCAAAAGTTTACGATTTGGATTCCATAAATGGAAAAGCCACATTAAATCCCCTTTTACCAAAATTCACACCACCGGAAATTCCAAACGGATACTGTTCATAATTTAAGGACAACTCTTGCTTAAATTTAAACCCTTAAAGATCCGCGAAACCCCCTAGCGGCATAATAAGATTCCGCACCGTTGTGATACACAAATACCCTCCCATATCGAAAATCAGCAAAAAGAGCACCGCCAAGCTTTCTGATCTCGGAAGATGTTTTAATCCAACTGGACGTTTTTTGGTCAAAATTACCAAGTTTCTGCAATTCTCGATATTGCTCTTCATCTAAAAGCGTAATACCCATAGAAAAAGCCATTTCAATGGCATTATTCTTTGGCTTGTGTTCTTTCCTTAAATCCAATGCCTCTCGGTCATAACACAGGCTTCTGCGACCACTCGGGCTTTCTGCGGAACAATCACAAAAAACGTATTCAGCGGTTTTTTTATCAAAATTAACAACGTCCGGCTCACCTCCGGTTCTTTCCATTTCATAAAGCGACCAAAACTTTTTAAAATCAGATTGAAGCTTTTCTTGTATTTTATCCCACTTAAGACCTTTATGGCGATTCATATTTTTCTCAAAACGCGCTTGCAAAGTTTTGAATAAAGTCTCACGTTTTTCAGACGACAGTTCTTTTTTTATTTCAATATTTGACATAGTGTTTTTTGTTAAGAAAATAAGTACTTAATTTTAACAAAATTTGTAAACAAAAAACAGATAATAACTAAATAATTACATTACAATAAAAGATGGGTCAAAGATGGCTCACGCAAGCCATTTGGCCGGCTATCAGGATCTAGGACTCTTTTTAGTCAAATGCCAGATTGCAAAATTACTTTATTAATCCTGACTCAGTCTTAGTCGAGACTTCAATCACAGGCGTGCAATCGTTATCATTCAAAAGTTGGTTGATAATAGTTTCACGGTAAGCTTGGAAATTTGGACTGTCCTTAAGCCCAATTACTGAAAAGGTAAGATAAGCTAAAATCATTCCTACGAAAGCTATTGATACCAAAACTAGAAGGAACCACATAACCGCAGTCAAAAGTCGTGGCAACAATCTCACCAGATTCAACATGAACTTAAATAGAATCTCAGAGAATTTTAAGATACCTTGGCCGAACTTTCGAAGAATAGCCTCAGCAGAGGAAACTTCTTCAACTTTTTTAGACATGTTTCAGGGGTAATAAATTAATAAAATTTTTTGGCTGGCTAGTCGGGTCTGGAACCCTTTTGACCGAAACTGGAATTAGTATACCTTTCGGCACAAAATCGAGCAACAATTCGAGCAAATTTTTAAAGCCAAAGAAATAGTGAAAATCTTAAGTTTCTGATAATATTATGATATGAACTTTAATGAAAATTATCTAGAATTACTTTCAAAAACCCCACACAGATCATTTAAACAAATAAAAGTTGAAAATTGTGAATATGCAGATTATATAGAAGGGGGAAAGAATTGTTATTACGTCTTTGACGCCGGAGAGGTGGAAGACGTTTATTATTCCGATTGGATCGCCTTTTCAAAAAATTGCTGTGATTGCTCACATTCATTAATGATGGAACTTTCTTACGAATGCATAGATTGCCAAGAGTGTTACAATTCAAATTTCTTATTGGATTGCTCAAATATGACTGATTGTAACTTCTGTTTTTCCTGCAAAAGCTGTAAAAATTGTTTTCTTTGCAGCGGAATAAAACAAAAAAAATATTGTATTTTTAATAAAGAACATTCAGAAAATGATTATTATGAAAAAATTGCTCATTTAAAGAAGGAAGGCATCAGCAAGCTTATTGATTTATTAAACGAATTTAATTTAAATGTTCCAAGAATCAATATGCATCTGGTTAATTGTGAAAATTGTTCTGGTGATTTTATTACAGATTCAAAAAATGTATACCATAGTTTTGGTATTTTTAAAGAACAAGACAGCGGCTATCTTCACGACTGGGGAAGCTACGAAACGGGAAGTGATAATTTTGACTGTTTAATGGGAGGCAATAGCCAGCTTTGCTACGAATGTGTTTATATGGATTATGGATATAATTGTAATTTTATGCATAGCTGTAGCCATTGTACTGATTGCGAATATTGCGTCGAATGCCATAATTGCAAAAATTGTTTTGGCTGCAGTTACTTACAGCATAAAGAGTTTTATATTTTAAATCAGCCCGTCTCAAAAGATGAATTTTTCGAAAAAGTCGCAAAAATAAAAAAGGGATTAAACGCCAATGAAAAAATCAACCAATAGCAGATTAAAATAAAGTGACTTGAATCTTTTTGGCTGGCTAGTCGGGTCTAGTGCCATTCCCTAGTTATTGTATATTATTCCCTTGAAAATATTGTCCCGTAATTCCCCTCATGGGACCATGACGCAGCCATATTTCATCCAATCCAGTCATATCAATTATCAATCCAACAATCAGAATTGTTACAATAAATCCAATAATTATCATCCAAGGTTGTCTTTTATAAGCAAATTCATACTTACGAAGAAGCCATACTCCTGTCGCTAAAGATAACACAGCAAATATTGGTGCCCACCAAGGGAAGCTGGAGATCAGTTGCTCCAGGCGAAATGAGCCCATTCGCCCATGAGCACGAAGCATGAACCTGGTTAAGCTTACAAAAAAAACTGCAACGATAATCGAAGCCGCCAATCCGCTTATCGCAAGCACCGATCCAAGAATATAATATAATCTCGAACGCATTTTTATTTCGCCATGATGGATTTTTCCCATAACAGCGCTGGTAATGTTTTTTAATTCTTTTGACATATATTTTTCATTAATTTTTTTGCTCGGTTAATACGAATAGCGACTGTACCCATTGGTATTCGCAATATATCGCTTATCTCCTCATATGATTTTTCTTCAATGAAATAAAGAGAAAGGGGCTCAGAATATAATAACGGTATTTTTTTCAAACATTTTTTCACTTTAGCTACAGTTTCTTTCTGCTTAAAATCATCTTCAAGATCTTCATCACTTTGGGAATCAATATGGTCCGGGAAAGGGGTCTCTTTTAGATATTTTTTTACACTGTTCATCGCTTCATTGTGAACAATCCGATAGATCCAACTGGAAAACTTTTTCTTCAGATCAAAGCTTTTCAAATTAATAAAGGCTTTAATAAAAGACTCTTGTATGACGTCAACCGCCGTATCCTCATCTCCGGTTATATTCATAGCATATCTCAGGAGTTTATTCTGATATCTTTCCATAATCACTACATAAAATTCCTGATCAACAGATCGGACCTTCTCAACTATTTCTTCATCCGTAAACTTCTCATTGTTTATCATACAAGATATTTTACATAAAACTCACCATATATACACTAAATTCCGATCATAATCGGAATTTAGTGTATCCGAAACCTTGGCATTTTAACGATTCAAGCCTCTCCCAGAACCCATTTTTCCTGCTGCTTTACCGGAACCATTTTGTAATCCCAGTCCAAGCTCTTGACGAATTTTCTGCGCTTCAACGGTTTTTCCCTGCACTGCCAATTTATGTGCCTCAGCAAATTTTGTGAAGTTACCTTCATTGACAACTTGCGTTACTCTACCTCGTCCCTGCATAAGATTTTTCCAAGCACTATAATCTCCCTTCTCAAATGCCTGAGTCATAGCTTCGTGACGTTCTGCTATATAATTTGGCCCCTGAACGCTTGGATTACCTTGATAAGCAAAAGCTACTCCTGTAGATAATCCTACCGCGCCTAAAACCAAGGCTACCACACCCAAACCTAACATCATTTTTTTCATACTACTTTTTTGTTAATAAAATTGATTAATTAGATTGATCGATCTTTCTACACCTAATACAAAGCAAATAAGATTTTTCTTTCATATTATCGTTCAAAAGAAAATTATTTAATAAATAAATTATGTCTGACTGCAAATGTGGAGGAAATTGCTGTGGCGACAATAGCCAGAAAGATAAAAAAACATTAGAAATTACGTGGCAAAGGTTGATGGTTGAAAATGTTTTTCAGCATTAGCTTCCGGTTTTACTTGTACTTTAGTCCATTCAAGACCTTTGTGACGGTCCATATTTTTTTCGAAACGAACTTTTAAAGTTTCGAGAAGTTCTTCGCGTTGTTTTGGATTAAGGCATAATTAAGAATTTATAAATCTAGTACAAAGTAGAATGTTTTATTGATAGCCAAGCTAATGTATAATCAAAATACAATGGATCAAATCTTTTTTGAAATCATACTAGTTGGAGCACTTATACTGTTAAACGGGTTTTTTGCGGGAGCCGAGATGGCTTTAATTTCAATACGCAAAACACGCATTCAACAACTGGTAAAAGATGGCAACAAAAAAGCCGCTTTAATTGAAAAGATTCTACAAAAACCTGAAGAATTTTTAGCAACCATTCAGGTCGGCATAACGCTTATAAGCACGATCGCGTCTGCATTTGCCGGAGCGAATATAGCCAGAGCATTGGGCGAATTATTGAGCAAATCGTCATGGGAGTTTATTTCAACAAATTCCGAAGGTATTGCATTCACGATCATCGTTATCACCATTACCTACCTTAGCCTTATTTTGGGTGAACTTGTCCCCAAATCCTTGGGAATTAAATTTTCCGAAAAATTTTCACTTTTTATAATATATCCAATCTATTTTCTTTCAAAAATATCATCACCTATCGCAAAATTTTTAACCGCCTCCAGCAATATAATATTGAAAATGTTCGGTGATGAAACCACGTTTAGCGAATCAAACCTTACAGAAGAAGAACTAAGAACGCTGCTATACGAAAGTCGCAAAGCAGGAACATTAAAAAAACATGAACATGAAATTTTGGATAATGTATTTGATTTTTCCGATACAACCGCGGGACAGATTATGACTCCGCGTTCCAAAATTTTTGCCGTTGATATAAATGAGCCGTTCGAAAAAAATATGAAAAGCATTATCAACTCTGAATATTCCAGAATACCAGTATTCAAAGATAGCATCGATAATATGCTTGGCATCATTCATATAAAAGATCTGTTTAAAGGATTACGCGACAAGAAAGGCCTCAAGAGTTTAAATGAATTTATAGTAAAAGCGTATTTCATACCGAATACACAACATATCAGCGATTTGTTAAAAAGATTTCAAAAAGGAAAAGTGCATCTCGCCGTTATAACCAATGAACACGGTGATGTTGATGGAATATTAACCATAGAAGATATCCTGGAAGAAATAGTTGGAGATATCTCGGATGAAAAAGACGAAGATAATCGTCTTATACAAAAAGGGAAAGACGGGGCTTATCACGTAGACGGCAGTACAAACATCGTTGATTTTAATCGTTACTTCAAAACAAATATTCCCGAGGATCAAAACTATACAACCATTTCCGGTTTGCTTCTTGATAAATTTGAAAAAAATCCTGACGAAGGAACTAAAGCCATAATTGAAAATGTGGAATTCACAGTTAAAGAAAAGAATTTCCGCACGATTAAATCCGTGATTGTACGAAAAAGTTACAACAAATAAAAAACTATTTCAGGAACAACAAGCTTAGCGCCATGAAGGCCATGCCTCCAACCAGCCCATACATTGCGAGGTGATGTTCCACATATTTTCTTGCTGTAAGCAAAAGCTGATCTAAAGAAATAAAAACCATCATGCCCGCAACAAAGTAGCCTAAAATAGCTCCTATCGGTTCAGCAAGATGACTAACAAGAATAAATCACGACTCGCATAGCGCACGTCCAACCTACTTGCATGGGTCTGGTACCCTTTGAAAGTACAGCTGAGCCCCACAAAGCCTCCCCACGCTCAAGCTTCCCCGTTTATAGGGGATGCCCGTTCACCATAGGTGCATGGGAATAGGGTCTCAGTAGCGTACGTTTTGGCTGGGGTGCAGGGATTCGAACCCCGGGTGACTGGTTCAGAGCCAGTTGCCTTACCACTTGGCGACACCCCAGAGGAAATAAGCTTACAATCTACCGCAACATTTATTAATGTACATCACATTGGCTTGTACACAAGTGGCAACGAAGCGAAGCGGAGTTACCACTTGGCGACACCCCAACGGAAAAATAAAACCAATTCAACGCCTATTCTACTATTTACTAAAATCTTAATCAATCTCGTCTAAATAAAAATCAACACCAAGACTGGCAACTTCAATGCGATTACTCAACAAATCCATATAAAGCTCGTTAATTTTTGCCATTATCATATCTTCAACGCCACCACATTGCATAAAGCCCCAAATAGAAGTTCTAGCTCGCAAAAGCATAAGCCTCGTCTTTCTATGGGTATCGCGATTTTCAGCTACAACAACAAATAAAGCAGTCCTCACGCCATCAATCAATACGCTAATGGCTAATAGTTCCCTACTTGTCTCATCTGAGTCCAAATGAAAATCTTTAGGATTGACACCAATCGAATAAAGACAACGACGATACTCACCATAATCTGAAAGCTTACGTATTCGATCACACGTAAGAACATCTACGCTCAGCCTAAAATCAACATCATGACTATTATTCATAAATAAACATAAAAATAGGCTTCATAATATCACGCTGAAACAAATTCACAAATTTTTAACTCAAAATGATCTTTTCAACCTCATCTGTAATTTCCTTAATTTTGCCTTGCGGGCTCTTCACTTTGAAATCGCACAAAACGGATTCATTCATCTCGTTTGTCGCACTTTGCATCCTTCGCGCAAGTTCTTCGTCCGACATTGGTCCGCGATGCAAAATTCGCGCCTTCAGTTCATCCAAACTTGAAATCAAAAATATGGAAAGAAGTTGTTCTTTTAAAAATATATTTTTTATAGATTTAAACCCCTGAATATCAACTTCACGGACTACGGTTTTTCCGCTTTCAAGAGCCTCAAGAATAGGTTTTTTTAAAGTGCCATAATAACTTTGCTTATGCACTTCCGCCCATTCCAAAAATTCACCACTTTCAATACCTTTTTTAAAATCTTCTTCGGAAATATAGCTATAAGTCGTTCCTGGGATTTCGCCTTCTCTTGGAGCGCGCGTTGTGCAAGAAACCGGATAAACAAACTCGGGATGGCGCTTTTTAAGCTCCTCAATTACAGTCCCCTTGCCTGATCCGGACGGCCCAACGATTAAAACTAATTTACTCATGCGCACATTATAACATGTTCCAAATTGTAGATATGAGCTTTGACTTTTGAGTTAATATTTGGTATAATATGATGATTTGTTCATTCAAATCTCTGAATTGTTACTTTGGCATCCCAACAATGTCACCTGTGGACTACCCTCATTGTTCACAACAAAAAAACAAAAACACAAAAGGAAGACATTCCTCAAAAACAAAAAATAAAGTAACAATAAAGAAGATAAATAAGTTGGAATTTATCAAAAAAGCCACTCACACAAATACTTCTGAGTGGCTTTTATTTTTATATCAAACCTCCTTAAGATAAGGCCTTAACCTCCTTAAAGCGACTTGCTCAATGCGCTCCACAACTCCAATCGACAAAGAAGGCATAGCCGCTTGAATTTCTTCTAAAGAGTGTTCGCCCGCGTCAGCAATATCCAAAGCACACGACTTGTCAGGATCAACGGCAAGGACGTCAACACCGGCATTATTAAGCGAAACTGCTCCCGTCTCTTCATTAACATTCAAATACAAATTATGAGAACAGGAGATGTGAGGGCAAGGCCTATAAACGCCAACGCATCCACCGCGCGTTTTCGCCCTATCGCTACACAAAGCATCAACCTCGTCTTTAGGCAAAGGGTCGTCATCAAGAGGCAAAACATCGTCTAAGTTTTTTACTTTTCCCATAAATATTAAAATAAGGGCTTATTATAATTGATTTAATAAAAATGGCAAACGCGAAAAAATATCTCAAAAAATAAATCTCAATTTTGATAACAATTTTTTGAGCCGACTCAAAAAAATATTACGCAATTTTTACTTTATTGCATTACATAGAATTCCGTCACGTGGCAAGCTCAGAAAAATTTGCACGAACATAAAACTATATTTCAATATAGATTCTTGCCGCGCGGCAAGCTCAAAACTAAACCGTCGTCATCTAGAATGGCAAGTCCTCAATGTTAATTTCTTCTCCAGCCGGCACCGCATCAACCGCCATTTCATCCGCACCTGCACCCTCGCCAGAGCCTTCAGCCTTCTTTGCAACCGCCTTATGAGGCCTTTCCGCATAACTCGCACCCGCGCTTGCCCCTGCACCCATGCCCGCGCCCATTTCGCCAGATTCACTCCCCTTTTTATCCAACATAATCATATTATCCGCAATAATTTCAGTCCTATATCTTTTTACGCCATCTTGACCATCCCATTCTCGAGTTTGAAGCCTTCCTTCGATAAAAACCTTGCTTCCCTTTTTCAAATAAGTTGAGCAAATTTCAGCCAGTTTTCTCCAGGCCACGATATTATGAAATTCAACTTTTGACTGACGATTTCCCTGAGCATCATTCCATGTAAAGTTCGTCGCAATTCCAAAGCTTGCAACCATGCTTCCGCCCGGAATTTCACGCATTTCAGGATCACGAGTCACGTTTCCAATCAATTGAACTCTGTTTAAAGACATCGCCATATAAATTTTTGTTAAATTTTTGATGAAAAATCGTTGACACTATAATACGCAAAAATCGACCGCACAATAAAAACCGCTTGTCGGATAAAGATTAATATTGAATCGTAAAATTTCTAGCCGCATCAGGAATCACAACTTTGCCCTTATATCGCACTCGCACGTGTTTTTCCCCTACACTCCCGCGCAATTCATAATCAGTAATTTCATTTATATCAACTGCACAAACCCCGGGATTCACATCCGGAATAAACTCAATTTCCCCTCGCATTGCGTCCATTTGCACATACCTTCCAATGCTATAGCCAAAAAACATGAATATAGCTATACTTAGAACACAAATCACAGCCAAAGTAACAAAATTAGATGGTTTCATTAGATCAAAATTTATACATTTTTTCGCTCGGCAGGGTCCCGGAATTGTCATTCATGGAATTAAAGGGCTTAATGAGCGAAGGCGACCAAATGATCGGCTATGAAGACGGCTTTTACGCCTTATCGCTCTCAAAACCTCTTTCAAACCCTCAAGGAATTTTGAATATTCTTGGCGGAACAATCAAAATTTCAAAAGTTTTAAGCGAACTCCGGTTCCCTGTAAACACCCTGACCGAAACGGCTTGCGCAGTGATTACTCACCGCATTTTAGAAAAGTTTGCATCTTCATCTTCAAAAATAGTTTATGGAATAAGTGTCCACAATTTACATGCTAAAAGTGAAAATATTCTAAAGAATTCATTAAAAAATATTAAAAAATTTCTGACAGAAAATGGCCGCTCTTCAAGGTTTGTAAATAAAGATTTTCAGAACGTTCACAACGTGATTGTCGTGCAAGAAAAGATGATAGATAAGGGCTTGGAAGCATCTATTATAAAAATCGGAGAAAAAATTTATATAACGGAAACGGTTGCGATTCAAGATTTTGAATCATATGAACATCGCGATTTCAATCGACCTGCCAGAAACATGGATTCCGGCATGCTCCCGCCAAAAACCGCACAAATCATGATAAACCTTTCCGGTATAAATAAATTTGATTCATCGCTTCAGAATAAAAGCCCTGTAATCTATGACCCATTCTGCGGAAACGGCACAATCTTATGCGAAGCACTTTTGATGGGAGCAGAAGTTGTTGGCTCAGATAAAGCCGAAAAAGCAATTAAAGATACGCAAATAAACATAAATTGGCTCTCCAAAGAATACGAATTACAAGAACCAAAATCATACATTTTCGCAAAAGATATAAACGATTTAAAAGCCTCCGATTTACCGGACAAAATTGATGCAATTATCGGAGAATCTTATCTCGGCCCACGCTTACTAAGAAAACCAACGCTCGAAGAAATCGCAAAAATAAGCGCAGAACTTGAAACTTTATACGTCGCAACTCTCAAAAAACTCGCAGAATTAAAAATAAAATGCCCAATAATTCTCGCACTCGCCGCATTTCGCGATAAATTTAGTTATCGCTATATCGAAAGCATTCCTGAAAAAGCGCTCGAATTCGGCTTCACTATCGCTCCCCTTTCTCCAAAAAAACGCTCTTCTTTGATATATGACCGCCCCGATCAATTCGTCGCACGTGAAATTTTTTGCTTCCAACTAAAATAATATTGTAAAAAATTCAAGCATAGGTATAATTCTCCTGTTCTTTAAAACTCCCGAGTAGCTCAGTGGTAGAGCAACCGGCTGTATTAAGTTGCAGCTTTCCGTTGTAAAACGGATTGAAAAACAGGGTTAATTGCGGGAAACCTAAACCTAAAAGGTAGGCAATCCGCAGCCAAGCCTCATTAAAACGAGGAAGGTTCAGAGACTAGGTGATTACACCATTTAACGCCCTGCATCCCACGTGGATGATGATATAGTCCATCCTTCAAGGAAACTTGGAGATAAATGTAACCGGTGGGTCGTCAGTTCGAACCTGACCTCGGGAGCCAATTAATAAAAAGCCAAACCAAAATAACTCGTGGTCTCTGCGGGTTTTTTCAAGCTAAAATCAAAGGAATTGCCATGATAAACCTCCTGAGTTTTAAGTCCCCTCTTTTCAGCTAAAAGCAAAATAGTAGCAAGGCTAATTGGAGAATCTACGTAATCATTATTCAAATGAGCAATTGACTGGGTATCGCGCTCTGTTATCCACTGTCTGGTTTGTAAATCGTTTTTACTGGCCGTATCTTTATCCAAATAATGGGAAAAATCCGTAGAAGCAATTACAAGTGAATTATCCGGCAGATTTTTATCTAACCAAGTTGCTAATCTTTCTGCATCTTGAACATTCGCATAAGAATTTATAATCACAGGCATAATTTTAGCTTGTGGGAAAAAATATTTTACAAACGGAACAATTGCGCCAATGGAATGCTCATGAATAAAAGCGTAATAATTGGATTGTTCTCTTAAATCAGACAAAAAACTGTTAACCAGCTGATTATCGGTCGATACCCCGCCGGCCGGCGTCTGCCACTCGGCCAAAGTCGTGGCTAAGATTTCCTGACCAACGTTTTCATGGTTTGGCCCAATAATTACAACCGTATCAATGCTTCGTCCGCTCGCTCGCTTCATTAAACCGGCGATATATTCTGAAACCAACAAGTGATGCGGCACCACAATCGCTTGAATGTTTTTTTCAGGTTTTATGTCTTTAGATTTTTCTATCGCACTAAAAAAATTATTCTTCTCATAAAACATTGGCTGTAATTCTATTTTTGGCAAGATTGAGACCAAAGACACATCTTGTTCTTTTTTCAGCAATGACTGAGTGGATAAGTAAATGACGGCGGCGATGATCAGAATAACAACCGCCGTCATGGCAATTACTTTTACTTTCATTTAGCTATGTTTATTGTCTTAGGATCAGAGTAGTTGACTACTTCAGGAAAAATATAAGACTGAATCAAAGCCGGCTCAGCCAAATATTCACCAACAGTCTTTACTTGAGCGAAGTAATGCAAATCATTACTACAATATGCCCAATTACGGTAAACCATAAACTTTACCTCTTGCCCACTAATTTGATATGGATAAAGGTAACATTTGCCCTTAAGAGCATTACTGCTCATTCTACTGCCTGATTTAACCATAGGGATTAACCCACTTGGTAAAATATCAGTCACCTGAAATTCATTTACTTGCGGATCAAGAGGCTTGGCATTAAATTTGGTTTTTAATACGACTTCAACCACATCACCCTCTTTAAAGTTCGTAGTTTCTTTACCGTTCACCAAATATTGTCTTTCAATACCGACTGTTCCATCACGCTTTATATTCATTTCAGACACAGACTTTAAAGAAACGACCGATAAACCCACATTGCCTTTGATTGAATTAAACTTAAGTTGGTCAACTTGATTTGGATAAAGCTGGAAAGAATGAACCGACCCACCGGTAATCTTAACATCTTCTTTATTGCCAAATAAAGTATAAGCTACTTCGGCCGGACTTGGCTTTAACTGTGGCAATGTCTGACGAATATAACCAATTTTTTCTAAATCAAACAAGGTTTCACTGTTTTTATTATCACCCCAAAGCACCTGGCCATTTTCTAAATAATTCCATAAACCAACGTGTTCAGGCATGTTAAGACCGGCAGCCAACACGGAGGATAAAGCGGTGGCTTTAAAGACTTCATCCGGCTTATTACTTGTTTTTAAGATGATGAAACCTTCTTTGTTTTCACCATACTGACCAAGAATTTCAATAAAGATTTGTCGGGATTTTTCTTTATCGCCAAGATCAGACAAAGCTTGAGCCAAATATAATTTGTCTATTACGGTCAAATCTTTTCTTGTATCCAACCAAACATTCAATCTGGTCAAAACCGGCTCATGCAATTCAGCCAAGCCATACAAAGCCAAAGAAACTTCTTCAGGATTAGCCGATGGACTTTCTAACTTTTTAAATAAATACTGCGTCAATGATTCTTTATCAAAACCGGTTGTACCGGCTTGAGCAACCCTAGCGGATAATTCCAATTCTTCACTGGAATATGGCAAAAGAGAAATTCCACCGCTACTTAATTGATAGCTAACCCCTGGTACGGCATAATCAACAACGTCTTCATTATAATATTGTTTTAATAACTTTCTGGATTCACTCTTTGCAATTATTTGATCAATTCTATCACCCCAATTCCAACTTAAACCCTGCAAAGGACGATACAATTGATTCTGACCCTCATCACTAAGCACAACCGTGACAGGATCTTGGCCGGACAAAGTTAATTTCGTATCAGCGGTTAATACTTCATGTATTGCTACTTTTGATTGCAAACGACTCTTTATTACATTAACTGGAAGCTTGATGGAATCGTTACCTTTGTCTGTCTTTAGAGCAAAAACCGCATTTTGTTTACCTAGTTTTAATTCCGGCAATGGGAAATAAACAGACAAAAAGGCTTGACTAAGCTGTTCAGCCGCTTGAAGACCTTCGAACGAGAAATTAAATTTCACCTGATCACCCTTTATCAAAGATGCTCCATAAGCACGCACTTTAGCGATTGGTTTATCAGCCAAAAGATATTCCCCTCCAATATTTATTTCAGCAAAGACCGGCAAAGAAACCGGAATTTTTGTAGTGTTAACTCCGGCATACAAATCATTATTTATAGCCTGAGCCGTAACACGCCAAGAAGTAATATTATCCGGTAATTTGAAAGTTACATCTGCTTTTCCTGAAGAATCAGTTTTGACAACAGTAAACAAAGCCGCATCAGTAAAGAATTCCCTTGGACCACCGCCTTTTTCATTGTGGACATAAATTCCATCAGCAAAATAGGTATGCTGAGGATCAACGCGGAAGTTGTACACCTCAACCACTTCGTTAACACGATCAATCGATTCAATCTTAACCAATTTATTAGCATCATTTATTAGGTAATCCCCTACTTTTAGCTTACCGGCTTCCACAAAGCTACCGGCACTAAAAATCAAATGCTGTGGCGTTACTTTTAACTTATTATTAATAATCAAATAAAATGGCACTGTGTGCTTATACAGCTCGGCCACTTGTCCGGAAACTAGTTCTCGCTTAACCGGATTGGAAAAGGTTTGTATTTTATCGCCAACAGCGATTTGTTCAATCGATTTTTTACTTCCATCGTCCATATTGATCATTGTCCCGGCCAAGAAACAACCACCCTTTTCAGCACCGCCAAAATCGTCATTGATTGACTGATGAGTTTGTAAAGACAACAGACTGCCCGAGAAAACTCTGGAATAAATTTTTTCTATTGGACTAACTTGCTCATCTTGAACTGAATAAAAAGCTTCATCAACCAGATTCAGGTTCACTTCCGCTTCAATCGGTTTATTGTTTTTATCCATCACCCCAACAGACATTTTCACTTCTTCACCCGGTTTATATTTTTCCTTATCGGTCTTTAGGTTTATTTTTAGATTTTTTTGCTCATAATCATACCAAACAACCGCGCTACTATAGCCACTCTCAACCACATCATAAGACCTACCGTTAAAATACACACCGGTAACATCCACGTTAGGGATATCACGTTTTTCAAAAGAAAATTTGTATATCGGCTCATTAAATACACCAAATTCCTGCAAGCCGTTTTGCATTTGAGCAAAAAGGAATTTATTTTCTCCAACCGGCAATAAACTATCATTTTCTAAAAACTTCACACTCACATTGTCGCCCACTGAATATTTCTCAGTACCATCTTTCCCAACTTCCAAATGATAATATTTATAATTGCCACTATTAACATAACGATTAAAAATCGTACCATCATAATAATATAAATAGCCTTTTTCCAGATCATAAAAGCCATTGCTCCCAAAGAATTTCGCTTTTACTTCATAAGAAGCACCCTGTTCAACATTTCTTTCATAAACATATTTACCCGCAGCATCGGTATTAACAGATAAATTATCTATTATTTCTTCCTTTCTTTCATAATTATAAGACTTATAAGATCGCTTACTGATAAAATCATAACGCGTACCGGTTTCCACTTTATTGTATGTAACTTTCGTCACCTCTACTTGCAGTTTGGTATTTGGCGCCGGCTCTTTACCAAAACCGCTATTCCACGAATTAGCTGTTTCAGCTAACGCTAAATCGATCAAATTGGCCTGCCAAACAATCTTAGCTTTTCCTTTTTCCGGATAAGTGGTTTCGGTTTTAAGATAAACGTCCGGTCCAAAAATACGCAAATCCTTACTAGCATTAATTTCAGCAAGTTCACTGTCTTTTGGATTAACAGAAAAACTTTTAAATTTTGGCCAACAATTGCCATATTCTTGATTGCAACTTGTATCTTTTTCCGTGTAATTAAAACTTGCTTCGCCACCTTCATTGGTAGTGACATTAATTTTACCTGTTGGAGTGGTGACAACCAAGGCTAAACCCGGCACAGGCGTACCTTCAAAGAAACTGGCTTTGGCCTTAAACTTTATTTCCTCATTTACATAAGCTAAATTCTTATCTGATTCCAAGCTCAACTGATAAGCCGGCTTTGTATATTTTTCTATAGAAATATACTTATTAGCAATGAAAGTATCTCCAATTTTTACCTCTAAGTTATAGTAATCGGGTCGAATATTATCCAACTTAATTTCGCCTAAAAAGGCTCCCATATCATCCAATGCCACCTCTTGATAAGCAATCTTTACCGGTTGATAATAATAATCAACATATCCATTTTTATATAAAGCTACACTCACCTTTTCATTTATTTTATTATCCGTTCTGTCTTTTACCATGCCCCAATATTTAATCGCATCCGTAGGCTGATAAAGAGGTCGATCGGTATAAACATAACTCCAATAATCATCCGTGCTTTTTTCTCCTTTCTTAAAATTCATTAATGCTTGCGCGTTCAAAAACACTTGGTCATCATTTTTAGCTAATTTCAAATAAACGCCTAATTTATCTCGATTATCGCCTGAAACTTCAGGATAAAAATTATCCGGAGTTGGCAAAACAACCAATCCTTTTCCGTTTGTCGTATAAGCCTTGTCTTTGCTAACAAAAGACACGTTCACCCCGCTGGCCGGCAAACCGGAAGACAAATCATTTGCCCAAACCATCGTATCAGTCTTAGTAATATTTATATAAGCTAATAAATCCGTCACCTGTATATAAACTTGGCTTATTTTATTATTATGCAAAAAATCCACCACATAAAAACCTTTTTCCAGATTTTGTGGGAATTCGATATATCTAACATTATCCTCGGTCTTAACTTCCGCAGGAAAAGACAAAATTGGCACTAAGCCATCAGTATTAACTTTATAATCCTGGCGTGACGAAGACCAATAAGGAAATTTATTCATGTCTTTCAAAATCTTTAAAAATTCATCGCCATTGGAATAACGATAAATTTTGGCCTGAATGTCCCCTTCTGGAATTTTCGAAGAATTAACCTGCACAATTGGTTTTTCTTTTGAAGGAATTTCGTAAAATCTTTTATGAACATATAAATTCCCGCTATTTGCTTCGTTTTGTGGGCTCAAAGTTTCAAATGCAAAAGTATAATCTTCGGCCAAAACTTCACTTGCCTTATCCAAAGCCAAACCTTTGCTAACCGTTACGGTATAAACAGTGTTTAGGGCTAGGGCTTCTTTTGGGACAAAAGCAAAAGTTCTACCATGTTTCTCAAAACTACCATTAACTTTTGGCGCAATGCTAAAGTGTTTTTGAAAATCAACAAAATTATCATGGCTAAGAGTAACCTCTATGCCTGTATTGATTGGCACGTTCGTTGCCTTGTCTCTCGGCAAAGAATTAAGCACTTTGAAAGTGTCTTTCACTTGATAAGCCCAAGAATAATCACGTTCTTGCTGAGTATTAACTTCATCCAAATATGATGTAACCAAAGAAACCTTTAATAAAGTGCTTGGAGGCAATGGTGTTTTTGGAGTAATCTTCCACTCTTGATCTGAAATTTTTTCCAAATCATAGTCTACTTTTGGCTCAAGCAATAAATTCTTTTGTATCAAAGTAGCATCAACCGGTTCTTTACTTTTCAAAATATAGGAAGAATTAGCTTCCACTCCCAAACTGTTTAAACCGCTTGGTTGAAGGGAAAAATTATCCTTTGCATTGGCCGTGCTGATTATTAATCTGGAAAAGCCTGAAAACAAATCAGAATTCCCATTTTGAAAAATAGGCAAAACATAACTGTTCACCAACAAGATAGCTACAATCAATACTGAAATCGCGGCCGGAATCCAGAACTTTGGTTTTCGAACCGTTTCTACGGTAAAAGGGATTTTAGACATAGTTTTGTATTAAAAAATAATAAGTTGATTAAGTTAGTTAAACGATTAAATATTTGTTTAACCGTCTAAGTAATACGCCTTATAAAAAAGCATGTCAATAACAAATATAAGGCAACCCGGACATGTTAACAATGAAATTACAACATTTTAGCCCATCCACCCCGTTCTTATTCTCCACTATTTCAGTTATAATAGTAATAGTTGCAGGAAACCAAAAAATTAAATTCATATTTCTATAACCCAATCATATATGACAAAAAATCCTTTTTATAATGCAGGAACAGCACTTTTATACATCATTCTTGTAGTTACAGGAATAAGCATTGGAGGAAAATTGGCAGGCAACTCGGAGGGAAATTATTTGATACCTATTGGAATGCTCTCATTGTTCGTACTTTCAGCCGCAATAATGGCATATATTTTCTTATACCAGCCAATCATCATGCTTTTGGAAGGCAAACGCAAAGAAGCAATTCGCTTATTTATAAGCACAATCGCCGTATTCGCGGGTATCACATTTATCGTATTTCTAATAGCGCTGATAGCTCTCAAGTTAAATATACAAATCCTGGCTTTCTAAACCACCTTCTTCACCTTTGTGATCAAACCATTGTCATCATAACCAACCTTAAACGATCCGTTTTTCGCTTTTAACGTAACCTCCAATTTTCTAAATTCATCAGGCAAATCCGGAATACGAATATTGAAAGCGGTTTCGTGATCAACGGGCTTTGGAAATTCAAAACGCGCCTTTCCTGCAACAGAATAAGGCATGTAGTC
This sequence comes from Candidatus Peregrinibacteria bacterium GW2011_GWC2_39_14, assembly GCA_000993595.1. Classification (GTDB taxonomy): domain Bacteria; phylum Patescibacteriota; class Gracilibacteria; order UBA1369; family UBA12463; genus UBA12463. The sequence continues at coordinate 174,857 of LBWJ01000011.1, forward strand.
TTGCAAATAATCACCTTTCTTCGGATTAATATCGCGAATCTCTATTATCGGCATAATAATATGTCCCTGTGGAAAGTGCTCAGACACACTCAAAAGTCTGGCAGAATTATAAAGACCTCTAGGTGTTAAAAACACACCATTTTCACCATCACATTTATTTAAGCCGGGCTTTTCAAAAGTTATTCCCATATTAGGAGTATGCCCTTCATAAGGCTTTGCAAACAAATCATCAACAAGCAAATCGCCAAAACCCTCATAAAACCCTCTAAGCCCAGGCTCAAGAAAATTTAATAAAGAAAGTCTATCATCGTGCTCGCCTGCAACCTTAAAGACGCCACTGCCCTTCTTAAATACCCCACCGGTCCTCAAGGCAATCGCATCTAGTAAACCAGTAATTTCCGCTTCATCAAGAATATGATAAATACTTATTCTCACATCTTCCGCAACTTGCGATAATCTACTCAACCATTCCAAGCTCTCTTCATCATTTGAAACTTTTGTCGTCACATGCGGATCATATCCACAAGTCTCTCTTACAAACTTATGAAGCTCGGGATATTTAAGATAATCTTTAGGATCGGAAGCATGATAAAAAACAGGCCTCGTCCTGCCAAAAATACTCTTAAATTTCAAAATCAAATTTTTAATTTTATCAAAATCCACATCATCCCTAACGCGCGGCACAGCATCAAACATGCATCTGGGACAAGCTCCGGAACATCCAACTGATAATTGAAATGCAAAAACCTCGTTAAAAATCATCTCCAATTCAGCATCAGAAAACCTCTTATCCAAAGATAATGGCAACTCTCCATCGGGAATAGCAGACGAAGCCGTTTCAGAAACCATATCAAGCTTTGCCCTATTCTCTTCTCCTTTAATCCACTTTTGATAATAGCTAAATAAAGGAATATAAAACAAAACAGACAATTCGTGCCCGACTTTTTCCAAAAATAACTCCAAACCACCGTTTGAAACGAGAATGCCAAAAAAATTAGCCAACTCACGCGGCGACATTTTAATTACCAATGATATATCTTTTGGATTATTCAAAAGCTCATCAAAACATTGTTCACCGCTATCTACAGGTCTCGCCAACATATTAATACAATAAACGAATAGCTTTTATTATCGCATATCGCCATAATTAGTCAATGCCATGCTGTTTTAGCTCATGATACAATCTATTCCGTATCAAAAACCTTAATGACAATCCCTCTAATAATCTTCATTTCATCAACCTTCGCCACATTTGTCGGCATAATGTCCGGCGGTGGCAGTTCGGTTATAACGCTACCGATATTCCTTTCATTGGGCATCAACCTTCCGCTTGCGGTCGCAATTCACAAAATCGCAGGATTTTTCTGCACACCGGTTTCCTCATACAACTACCTCAAAAATCGCAAAATACAATGGAAATTTCTACTTTTATTCGCGTTTATCGGATTAATTGGCACATATTTTGGAGTTCAATTTACGATCCATTTGGATCAAAAAATTCTCCAACCAATAATCGGAGCATTAATTTTAATTCTGATTTCATACGTATACATCAAAAAAGATCTCGGATTAAAAGAAAAAACTGTTAAATCAAAATTCAAAAGAGCACTCGCCTACCCTGTCGCACTAATCATGGGATTTTACGAAGGAATAATAGGATCCGGCAATGGCGTCATTTTCTCAGCACTAACAATAAAAACACGCGGTTTTGATTTTATAGATGCGCTCGGACATTATTATGCCATCGCATTTTTCTGGGTCAGTTTTGCTGCAATTTTATACATCCAAAAAGGATTTTTCGACTTAAATATGGCCATCGCATGCGCTCTCGGCTCAACTCTCGGAAGCTACATGGGCTCCAAATACGGCAGATATAAAGGCAATAAATTCATAAAATCCGCATTCATTATAATCGGCGCAATCCTCGGAATAAAAATGATTGCGGGAATTTAATCACGTCCCAACGCCAAAGTCGAAAATGGCGGCAAAGGCCTAGTTTTAGATTTTTCTTTGTCAAACATACCTTCAATAACCTCACCAAGGCTAACAGTAAAATGATCATAAAAAGGCACTCCGCCGGGTTGATGAACTTGAGGAGATCTAAGTATATCAGCAAGATCACCAACAACAGGCTTTGGCGCATATATAGCAACTTTTTTCACTCTACCTCTAAATTCTCTTAAAAGCGCAAGTCCGGGATATTGATGCAAATGCTCCATATCCCAACCTCCCTGAGGCGCAAGAGGATTCACAAGCAATCCATCAGCAGAATCACCAAGCTTAACAATTCTTTTAACCGCATCAGCACAAGTGGCCGCTTTGTGTAAAATCACACCATCGATGCATGATCTACCGGGCAAAACACAACTCTCCAACCAAACAACATTTATCAAAGATGCACAAGAATCAGTACCGGCATCAACACGAACACACAGCTCGCCACCGTTCCGCCCCACAAGCGCATCAACGGCTCTATCAAATAATGACAATAAATTCATATATAGTTATTACAAATTTCACCTAAAATATAAACTAAATAGCTTTATAGGTCAACTCAACCGATAATTATTTCGAGGATGGCTTTTTCGATTTAAAAATGATTGCGGGAATTTAATGTGGTAAAATGATTAAGTAAAATTATTTACCCTCATAACAACAAAACAAATGGGCAAAGGCGAAAACAGAGACGCAAAAAACAAGAAAAAAAAGAAAGCAAAGAAAGATAAGAAGAAATAGATAGCGTCCAACAAAGCAAACAAAAAAGTCCCTGCTCATCGCAAGGACTTTTAAATTTATAATATTGAAAAATATTTTAATATACAGTCAATATCTTACTGGAAACAACCGGCTTGTCATTCAAATATCCGACCAGGATAAATGAGTACCAGTTAGTTTTATAATCATGAAAAGCGCTTTTCGTAAAAGGATATTCTTTAACTCGTGTCATATCTTTAAACATCTCCAGCACTCCCAAACCACTATAATTACCTTGAACAGCAAACAACTTATATTTATATTTTGAATCCAACTTCGAATCCTTATAAACAGCGACTTTAATCTTGCTTATGACGACTCCATCCTTATAATAAGCGATTTCTTCATTTTTATCGGTTAAAAAAACCGAATCCAAAGAAACTGAAGGAGCGATCCCTAGCAAAGATGGCCCAAGTTGTGAAGACCTTATTGCTTCAAGCTTTTTTGACATTGTGTCATATTGGCCTTGAGCATAATCCTGTATTTTACAAACAACAACTTCCTTCACTCCTTTTTTTACCTCTTTTTCCTTCAATACATTGTACGTAGAAACGAGATATTCTAATTTATAGAAATCTTGAGTCTTAGCAGTAGACTCTTTAACAAACTCAACCTGCACCGAAAGCAAATTTTTGCTTACTTTTGTACAGTCCACTCCGTTAATGATGTTTCCCTTCAGCATATTTCCAGCTGAGGAAAACGCAAAAACAGAGGCTCCGACGAGGACCACTGCGGCAACTAAGCCGATTACGAATTTTTTCTTCATTTTTGTTTTTGTTATATATTAATTAAATTATACCATAATTATACACCATTTTAATAAATATGTCAAATCGCAGAATAGATTAGCTCGGCCTGGTTTCAGCCGTAACCCATTCAACAAGTTTTTTATTATCCTTACCCCACTCACCCTCCCACTTTTCAAGCAAATATCTTGCGGGCGATTTTTCCTTAATAAAAATAAACTCTTTTAATGGCTCAAGGTAAACGCTTTCATCCTCGCCTTTCTCGTTTAAATTCTTAAACAATTTTAAATTTTCACTGGCAATATTAATCAGTTCTTTAGCATAATATAAAACCGGCTTACCTCTAAAATTCGCGCGTAAATTCTCTTTCAAAACATTATTTCTTAATTTCATAAGCTCGTCATATCCAAAATCTCCAACCATATTTTCAACTGCAATCAAAGACTTTTTGCTATATAAAAGTCCTTTTATTAACACTGAAGCCGACATTAAAAGAAATTGCGGAACTGAATCGATCGATCTAAATTCTATATATTTTCTCAATCTAACCTCGCTCCATATTGACTTTAAATGAAGATTAAAATCGCGAATACTCGGCACAATACCGGTTTTTGTCTGATTTTTTATAAATTCTCTAAAAGTTGTTTTAGGATAAATCGGCTTGCCATCTCTCATTAAATAAAAGATTGGCAAATCAACACAATAATCGACCCACTTTTTAAAAGAAAAATCCTTGCTCAAAAACGCTTTCTGAAGCGGAATCCTGTCTTTATCCATTTCCTGATTAACATAAAGCCTATGATCAAGATGCTTTGCCCTTTTCCCATTTTCAAAAGGACTACAAGCAAACATCGCAGCAAGTATTGAACTTATTCGCCAAAGGATCTGTGTTTTCCTTATAGCATCTTCTTCGGAAGTATAATCAATGTTTATATGAAGGCCATTCGCCAATTTCATCCATTTTTGCTTCTCAACACGACTCTTATAAATTTTATCAATAATCTTAGCTCTAATTCTTGGAGCATAAGAGATCTCCTTCACGGTACTAAAAGGCTGATATCCAATACCAAGAAAAACTATCCCAAAAATCTTTGATATTTCTGAAACCTCATGATTATAAAATAAGAATTCCCTAGCCAAATCATGCAAATCTAATCTTGGTTTACTGGCAAGCTCAAGCCTGCCATCGTTTTCAATCCCAATCCTCGTCCCGCATCTTAACAATTCATATATATTGCCTTTTTCTTCATAAACAATTTCCCAGCCAAGCTCGTGATTAAGCTTTTTAAGCACGTCCAAATAACCGCCTCTGCCGTTTACTCCAAAATATTGCACAGGCTTTAAATCATCTTTATAAACGCCGGACCTTTCGCACTCAACACCTATCGCCATTTCCTTGTGTCCGGAACAACTATTCTTAAAATATTGCACAATCGTATCAACACTTTTTATCTCAATCTCATCCTCGCTATACAGGATGTCCCACGGTAAAAATTTTAATTGCAATGACATATCCAACATAATATAGAATTTATCAACACTTAGCAAGCACATGCCTCATTTCGCTTATTCATTAAAACAAAAATGTCAAGGCTTTAATATAAACAAATAAAAACCGGTGTATTTAAAAACCACCACCCTTTAACAGGCAGTGGTTTTTTATTTTCACCACTAATTACTCAGCGGCTGGCTCTGAAGGTGCCTCTTCGGCAACAGCTTCGGAAGGAGCGGCATCGCCACTCGCAACCTGAACATTAACAGCATTCAACCCTTTTGGGGATTCTGCTGTTTCGAAAGTAACTGAATCGCCTTCTCTAAGTTCAGCGAAAGTTATTCCAACTAAAGAGTTGCTGTGAAAGAATAAATCTTTCTCGAGCCCCTCGCCTGTGATAAAGCCGAAGCCTTTAAAATAGATACAAAGGAGTTTTTCTCTTTTGCATAAAAAGCGTAGCACGTAATTAAAGTTTTGTCGAACTTATCGCATTATTTAAAGTTACATATACAAAATTTTTGCGTTAAAATGTAATCCCATGAAACAAAAACAAGTAGACAAAGTTCTCCTCAATAAATTTTTTGGACTACCGATATTCTTCTTTATAATGTGGCTTATTTTTCAAGCAATCTTCACGATTGGATCAATTCCAATGAATATGATCGATAAAGGAGTCTCGTTAATGCAAAAATACCTCACAACAGTTCTCCCACAAGCTTGGTGGAGCGGAATGATAATAGACGGTGCAATTGGTGGAATCGGCGCAATGCTGGTTTTTATTCCTTTAATCATTCTTTTATTTTTCTTTCTATCAATTCTTCAACAAACCGGATATCTCAATCGCGCGTCGCTTCTTTTTAATTCAACATTAAAAAAAATCGGATTAAAGGGCGAATCAATCGTACCTTTGATTATGGGATATGGATGCAATGTCCCTGCAATAATGGCAACAAGAAATCTCAAAACACAGCGAGAAAAGCTCATAACAACAATGATGATCCCATTTTTAAGTTGCAGCGCAACGCTTCCAATATTCACACTTCTTATCGCAGCTTTTTTTGAAGAAAAATGGAGAGGAACGGCTTTATTTGGACTATATCTGCTTGGTATATTATTTGCATTTTTAACAGGAGCCGTATTCAATAAAATACTTGCGGGAAAAGTTCTAGCAGGACCATCGGATCTTCCGGAATATAAATTCCCGAAATTAAAAACAGTCTGCAAAGCAATTTGGCAACCGGTCAAAAATTTCACCCTTAAAGCCGGAAAAATAATCCTTCCATTCTCAATATTAATATGGGTTTTATTCAGCTTTCCTCAAACAAACGGCATCCCTCCAACGATTCAAGAATCATACGCGGGACAAATCAGCATGATAATCGAACCCGCGTTCAAACCAATAGGATTTGACTGGCGAATTGTAACCGGACTGTTTGGCGCACTCGGCGCAAAAGAAGTATTCATATCAACATTTGGAATTTTATATTCAATCGAAACAAATTCAGAACAAGGCTTAATCCATGCGTTTCAAAACGATCCAACCTTCAACCCCTTTATAGCCGTAATTTTACTCATCTTCATCCTGCTTTATTCTCCATGCATTCCCGTAATTTCAATAATAAAGCACCAATTCGGAACTCGTTGGGCAATAATCAGCTTCCTTTATCCAACCGCTCTCGCATGGATAGTTTGTTTTTTGATTTATCAGATTGGGGCGCGGATTTAATAAATGCAAAATTTATATCTCAAGCTCGCCAATATCAAAAACATCGTCACCTTCACCATCACTACCTGTGCTCACTCTTTCGTCAGGCGCTTTTAACGGTTTAGGCGCAACGTCAACCGCAGCCGCTTTAACAGCATCGTCTCCATCAGCGCCTTCAGCCAAAACAGCCACGCCTGCTTTAGCCAAACCTTTTTCATCATTAACAACAACGCTGTCATCTCCATCTTCCACGTTTAATTCAATATCAGGCTCATCGGAAACAACCAAGTCACCAAGCACAAGCGCCTGACGAAGCTTCTTAATACATGCAACTTCGTATTGCCTGATCCTTTCTCTGGTAAGATTCATAACCCCACCAACACGTTCAAGAGGCCAACCGCCATCATCCGCAATGTCCAATGCGCAAGAATATCTGGGATGCATTTCCCATGGATTAAGATCCGGAAAGTTAAGTTTTATGGAACCTGTTTCAGGATTTACGTCCAAATAAAGATTTTTGCTACATCCAACCCACGTGCAAGGACGTTTTCTGTTATCATCATTTTCAGCACAACCATTTCTCAATTCACAATCACCTCTCTTTTTAGGACGCAAAGCGTTCATAACATCATCAAGACCACTCTCGAGGATACGAACAGTTCTACCATTAAGTTTTGTCAACAATTTTTGCATCAAAGTAACCGCACGAGGATGAGAGCCAAGAGCCATATCAGGCATTTCAACGGGATCCAAATCATCATCTTCATCGCCAACGTCTAAAGCCTTTTTCTCTTCACGGGCTCTTTCAGCGATTAATTCACGATCAATTTCATCAAGCTCTCTATCTCTCATTTTTGATCGCATTTCAGCCAAAGAATCCGCCAAAACGGCAAGGTCTTTTTGTAAAGCAACAGCATCAGCTGTAGAAAATGTTAAATCCTTATCGACTTTTGGTTTATCAACGCCTCTTCCCATATTTTATTTTTAGTTCAAGGAAAGCATTTTCGCTTCAAAATCCAAGAAAGTCAAGCAAAACTAGGTTCAAAAAATTGACAAGAACTTATAATTTGATATAAATACTCTCTCATGGAACACGTACTCTCAAAATCCCCGCTTTTAGAAATGCCTCCGCAAGAGAGAATTTTAAGCAAAGACTCTTTAAAAGCGGAAAATCTTGGACAATACACAAAAGGTGGCATGGTTTTAAAAAATGACCGTGCTCAATTAATAAGACGCGAAGATCTTGAAGGTGAACAAATATTTTACGTACCAATTAGCTGGTGCGTTCCAAATCCGGATCAACCAAGAGAAGATTTTGAATTTGACGATCAAGAAAAATTCGATCACGACCTTTTAACAGACGGACAAAGAGACGCGGCTAAAGTGACTCCAATACTCATAAACGGCGAAGTTCATTTAAAGTTCATACTTGTTGACGGAGAAAGAAGATGGCGCTCAATGACAAGACAAGGAGCCGAATATATAAAAATCAAAGTCGAATGGCATGCAACAAAAGAAGATATCTTTGAAGCAGCATTTGACAGCACAAATAGAAAAAACTTAAATCCGATTGAAGAAGCCAAATCTTATCAAAAAATGATTGCGAGAAGAATGACCGAACAGGGAATAAAAGAAACAAAAGCAATAGAACTGTTAGCAAAAGAAAAAGGAATATATGCAACACACATAAAAGGTTACCTGAAATTATTGACATTGGACAAAAATATGCAAACGATGGTGGCAAACGGCACAGTGAAACCATCCTCGGCAATAGAAACTGCGGAGTTCTTGGACGGACAAGATGATATAACAGGAGCAGCTTTTTCAAGAAAAGTAACAGTAATGGCGAGCGCCTTACAACACGGAAGAAATGGGAAAAAAGGAAAATTAACAGCAACAGATTTACATGACGCTATGGTTGCAACATTAGAAGAAACAGGAAGTCCGGAGGATGCTTTAAGATTAAAAGCTGAAGGGAAATGTAGTGCATTAATAAACGCAATCGGACAATTAGCCGCAAGATTTGAAAGCATAATGGGAACTGACGACGAAGGTGATAGCTCTGCAAAAGCTCAAACAAACAGAGCAAAAAAAGAATTACTATTCAAGAAAATGGTTGAAGTTTTACATGACAGACAAGGCCAACAGGCCGGAGAAGTTATGACAACTATTGAAGAATTAATGGAAGCAATACAAGAGTTCCACACAAAGGTTTTAAAAGTAGCAATGCAGCCGGATCCACTGGAAATTCCGGAAGGAGCACCAACGTTTACAGTAGCCGCAAAAAAATTAACCAGAATAAATTCAATGGACGCCTTTATTATAAATAAATTAGCAGAAGCATCAGATAACAACAAGCAATACACAGCGGAAGAATTATTCGAAGCGGCACATGCGCACTCTGCATTAGTAGACGATTTCGGCTTATTTAAAGGAAATTTGGACTCCATATTACCATGCATGATTTCAGGTATAAAACTGAGAATTGACGTTAATTACAAACGCGTCAGGGACACGGAAAAAGCCGGAAAAAGAACAAAGTACGTCAAAACCTATAGATTGGCTTGGATAACAAACTAAAGTTAACAACTCGCGCTTTTAAGCCTTACACCAATTCTATCTTCTCTTTCTTTTATACGAATATCCAAAATATCCAAATACATAGTCTTTGTTGATTTCCCTCACACGTGCGTGAAAATAACTAACATCCAAGAGTTTATTCAAACGCTCCACCAAAGGACCATCTTTTAAACCACGCCTGGAAAGCTGATCCAAATAACCATAAAGGCGATACTGAAATTCGTCTTTAAAATAAACCGAATCTTCCCACTTCGCCAAAAAATCAAACAACTTCTCAATAATTGAAACACCCATTTCAGGATCAGCCCATCGTACATTGTAAAAAATATATTGAATAACGTGCAAACGATCCTCGGGATTGCTTTCATTCTCTAAATAAATTCCACAATCAGGAGCCAGCCTTTCATCAAGAACCTCATTCATATCAGCAACAATTTTAGCAGCTCCGGTTAGCTCTTCTCTCTTACCTTCATCATCACCATCACCAATTGTATTCATATATTTTTGATTAATTTTTAAAGTAGGTATAACAATAACATCAAAATGAACACCTGTCAATAAACTACGACGCACTAAATAAAATGCTTGAAAAAAGCTTAGATATAAGGTAAAATATACTTGTCGACATTTTATGACAACATATAATATATGGATCAATTATTCAAAAACCTCGGATTAAACAAAAAAGAAACGGAAACGTTCTTGAAAATGCTCGAACTCGGGGCCCAACCCGCAAGCATAATCGCAAAACATATCAACTTTCCCCGCTCTTCCACTTATTTAATCCTCGAAAACTTAAAAGCTTTAAATTTAATCGAAGAATTCAAACGCGCAGGAATAAAATATTTCAAATGCATTCCAATAAAAAACATATCAAACGTTTTAAAGGCAAAACAAAGCAAAATTGAGCATACGCTTGAAATTCTTGCTAAAGAAATTCCAACCCTGGAATCACTTGAGAACAAGCTATCAATCACGCCAAAAATAAACTTTTTTGAAGGCCACGATGCTGTTATGAACGTGTACGAAAATGTACTAAAAGAAAAAGAGTTTTACACAATATTCAATCCAAAAATCGTTAAAAAAATAATGCCGATTTATGTTCAAAAAGCTGCAGAAACAATCAAAAAAGAAAAGTTAAACGTCAAAGAATTGATAGCCGATTGCAAAGAAGCAAAAGAATATATAAAGGCTTACAAATCAGCAAATCATCAAATAAAAATCCTACCAAACACAATGCAATTCGATTCCGACACGATAATCTGCGATGATCATATTTTCATGATTTCATACGGCGAAAAAGACATTTCCGCAGTTGGCATATATAACAAATCTCTCGCACAAACGCAAAAAACGATCTTTGAACAGCTTTGGAGAAAGATTTAATGCAAAATTCCCGCATACTCTTCATCCTCAAAAACGCTCATCAAATCCCCTGCCTCAATACTATTTTTCAGCTCCGCCCAAATTTCCGAAATTTTCTTAAAATATTCCTCCTCCGAATACTCCTTATTCAAAATGCAAAACCGCTTATGGTGAAGCGCGTCACAACCAAAACAATTCTTGCATTCCTGACACTGAAAACAAAACTTGCAATCAACACAATTCATCAAAAACGCACTATAATCACAATTAAAGCTCCAACCACCGCCAACACGCTCATACCCAAGTTCATCTTTTGTAAATGAGCAATCCACAGAGTCAATATTTTCATACGCGTTAAAATTGTAAATCCCATCGCGCGATCGAACCGTATCAAAACAATAAAAACAGTTTTGGCTGTTTTCGATGTGATTTCCAACGCAATTTTCGCTCTTTAAAATAAAATCCCTATGCGGAATCTTCAATTTTGCGTCTTCAAAAGCACTGACAATTTGCGCCGAAATTTTGTTCTTCAAAATCGCCTCATATTCTTCTTTTGTTTTTTGCTTATTAAATACACAAAATTCCTTCTTCACAAGCCCAATGCACCCCAAACAATTTTTACATCCAGTACAATCATAACAATAAACCAAGTCATTCGAATCTTTGCAATCCTGACAAAAATCGCAATTATAACAACGATTGCAATCAACACACTCATAACAAAGCTCAACTCGTTCGCAATAAGCGCAATCCGCAACATCCAAAGCGTGATAAACCCAATACAAATAAAAACAATCCTTCATCCAACCGCTCCCGCGAGTCATATATGAATTTTTGCTATGATTCGCCCAAACATTATAATCCGAATTCTCACAGTTCCATTGAGTCAGCGCCTGTTTTGGCGTTGAAAGGAGCAACTTTTTGAAGTCCGCAAGAAAGCTCATACGGATCAATTATAGCATTTGAACCGCATCGCCTGATATTAACTCGTCAATTTAAGCAGAAGGCTCTTCATCATTAATGCTTGCAAATCTTTCAACAACAGCAGGGTTTTCAGAAAGCAACTCAACATTAACATCGCGTGAAGGATCCTTTGAATAAAATCTAATTAAAGAATCAGCACCACAATTAAATGCATGAAAGGCATATCCGTCATCTTGTTCCGCGATCTCAATAAACTCGGTCATCACGTTAACAATTTTTTCAATTGTTTTATGAGTAAGCAATTCTTGACCTAAAAAAACAAGCAATTCAACAACGGCGCCACAAATCAAATTCAAGTCACCAGTTTTAAGAATATTCTTAATTTGCGAAACGTTTCGAGAACACGTTGGACGAACAACTCTATTATCATCCATAGTTAATATAATAGCGCGCGATCTACGCATTGCATCTGTAGCATTCTTAAATGTATCAGAATCTGTTCTACGATACTGAAAAGGACCTTTGCCTCGACTACCGTCCCCTCTTCTATTGTCCAAAATTGTATCACTATCAAAAGTAAAGTCTTGCATAGCGCCCAATCGATCAGTATAACGTTTATTCAAATTGTCTGGCATATTAAATTTGGTTTAAAAAATTAACTAAGGAAGCCAATTTAGCATTAAAATCTTAACATGTCAATATAATACAAACAACTCGCCCCACTTGCGCCGCTGCCTCCGTCCCCGTATCCTTAGCCTATGACAATTTTAGATACAATTCCAACCTTCCCCGAAACGCGCGAGATCAATATTTCCGACTTCGATTTATATGAAAAATGGCGCAAAGAAAACTCCTCTGAAATGGCAGATACAATCTTTGCAAATTTATTTATATGGAGTGATTCCATGCCGGCTTTACTCAGCAAGCTTGAAAACATCTTAATCGTTACACGCATACGCAACGATCAGAAAAAAATCATATATCCAATTGGTAAATTCGACTATGAAAACATAATCGAGAAATTAATCAAAATTCCCCAAAGTATAATAAAAATTCCGGAAAAATCCGTCGAGAAATTGCAGCAACTTGGATTCAAAATAGAAGAAGATCGCGATAACTTTGAATATGTATATAAATATGAAAATTTGGCCGAATTAAAAGGCAGAGGATACGACGGGAAGCGCAACAACATCAAATCATGCCTGTCAAAATATGATTGTATTTATGAAAAATTAACACACAACAATTGCGAAGACTGTCTGAAATTTCACGAAAAATGGGCCGCAACAAAGCCAGATCAAAAAAAAGAAACCAAAGATGAATATTCAGCTGTAAAAAAATCCCTACAATATTTCAACGAATTAGAGCTTATTGGAGGCGCAATTCGAATCAATGGACAAATCGAAGCCTTCACAATTGGCGGAAAAATAAACGAAAAAACGGCTATAATACACTCGGAAAAAGCAAATGCAAAAATTCCGGGATTGTATCAGGTTATCAACCAATGGTTTTTGATAAATTCGCTCAATAACGCCGGAATTGAATTCGTAAATCGAGAACAAGACCTTGGAATTCCGGGCTTACGTAAAGCAAAATTAGGCTATCATCCCGACCATTTTATAAAAAAATTTTGTAAGAATTAAACAAGTCGCACGTAATACAAATGACTAATAAAAACGATATACATCAAGAATTTTTGAAAGCATATGAAGCATTTTCAGACGGAATATTCAGACACATATATTTCCGCCTGATGAACCGTGAAAGAGCGTTGGAGCTCATGCAAGATACATTCATGAAAACCTGGGACTATATCGGGAAAAAAGGCGCAAAAGACACAATCAAATCGTTACTTTACAAAATAGCCAACAACCTGCTTATCGACGAATACCGCAAGAAAAAAGAAGAATCCCTAGAACAACTCGCGGAAAAAGGAATAGTGCCAAAAATCGCAATCAGCACGGAAAAAATCGACATAAAAATGGAAAGCGAAAAAGCACTTAAAGTAATGGAAAAGCTGGAAGATAAATATAAAGAAGCAATCACAATGAGATACGTAGAAGAAATGTCGATTCAAGAAATGGCGAAAACGACCGGAGAAAGCGAAAACAACATATCAGTACGCATAAATAGAGCATTAAAACAGTTAAAACAATTATTAAATGGATAAAACAAAACAATTCATATCGGAGATGAAAAAAATCAGGCTCACGCAAAATGAAAAAATGTCAGCCCAAACAAACATTATTAGCCATATGGAAAAAAATCCAATCGGTAATACGACCTCATTTTGGACACGCATTGGCCAAATTTTCATGCCGACTCAACATAAAAAAGCTTTCATCGCAATTTATATAATTATTTTGGTTTTTGGAGGGAGCACAGGCACAGCGTTTGCGGCTGAAACAAGCCTTCCGGGCGATTTACTTTATCCGATAAAAACAAACGTAAACGAAGAAATCCGCTCACGCCTTACTTTTTCAAAACAAAGACAAGCTGAATGGGAAGCAACAAGAATTCAAAAACGCCTTGGTGAAATAAAAGAGCTCGAACAAAAAGGAACAATTAGCAAGGATCAAATTGAAAAAATAAAGGCAAAAATCGAACAACAAACCGAAAAAGCCAAAGAAAAAATTGAAGCATTGAAAACGTCCGGCGATTCTGAAAACGCAGAAAAAATAATAGAGAAACTGGAAACATCGCTTAAAGATCATGAAAAAGTTCTTGAAAAATTAAATGATGAAAATACAAGCACTCAGGAAATAAAAGAGACCGTACGCGATCTCAAAGTCATCACGTTCCCAAAACAAGCCGCGGAAAACAAACTTGAAAACGCCAATAAAAAGATTGAAAAAATTCAAAATTTCATAGAAAAAAATCACGACAAAATGCCTGAGGAAAGCTTTAAACAAGCACAAGGAAAATTAATCGAAGCAGAACAAAAGATACAAGAAGGCAACGCCGCCGCAACATCAGAAGACTTCAAATCCGCATTCGAATCCTTCAAGGAAGCGCACAAAATGGCGAATGAAATAAAACCAGAAATCAAAGACGAAATCAAATCTGAAAAAGATGCGCAAGAAATCGAAAAACCGCAATTAAAAGAGCAAAAACCTGAAGATAAAAAAGAAATTAAACCGTCCCCAAATAACACTTCTCGCAATAAATTTTCGGAGGACGATTCCGAGCATAAGTAGTTTTAACTAGCGCACCACATTTATCGCATTTTCGATCATAAAGCATATGCGAATTGCGTAACGCAACGCGCTCAAAGTTCCTTTGGTCAAAGCACTTTCTTGGCAAAGGCAAGCCAAGTTTTTTATAAAAGCTCAATTCCTGCGGAATAATTTTATAATTTTTGCCGGTCACGCTACACGCCAATAATTCATTACAAATAGAATCCGAAACTTCATTTATATTATCCAGCAAAACAACTTTTTGAGGCATATAATCCGACTTTTTTGGCTCCACATAGCGAAATCCTTGAACCACCGCCTGATCTTTTTTCAGCGGATAATAATCATGCGCAAGAGTTTCATTATAAGCAAACGGGCTATATTTTGCAGGAAAAAACTCGCCAAACTCCCCCGTTTCCTCCATTTTTTTTATTATTCGCACAACAAGCGCATTATATTCAGGCTCCGAATATTGCTTATTAAATACACAAAATTCCTTCCTTCGAAGACCAACGCATCCAAAACAATTTTTGCAAGAATGACAATTATCGCAATAAAAAAGATTATACGAATCACGGCAAAAATTTGTGAATCTATAACCATATCCAATCAAACTCGTAGATTCATAACAAAGCTCAACGCCGTCAAAAAAACAAACATCATAGCAGTCCGAACCCTTAAGTCCATCGTGCAAATAAGCCGAATCCTTTGAATTGTAAATATCAAAGCCCATATAAACATTTTTCGAATGAAAAATATTATCACCAACGCAGTCCTGACATCCGATAAAATTATTCGCCTTTCTTATCGGAAAAGCGCGCTTAAAATCCGCAAATTTCTGAATCATCTCTTGATATTTCGCATAACTGCCATGCATGTATTTTACGGCTTTCTCGTAATCTTCTTTCGTATGTTCCTTATTAAAAATACAATACTTTTTATTATTCAAATTTATACAAAACATGCAGTTCGTCAAACCCTTACAATTATATAAAAATGCACTTTCGGAACAGTTTTCGCAGTACTGAGAATATTTAAGGTTATAACAATTTATACAATCCAGACACTCATAAACAAGTTCGCAGTCCGTGCACCAAATACAGTCCGCGGAATTGCGACATTTAACCATCAGAAAGCCATAATAACAGTCCTGATTCCAGTTCGCAGAAGTCACAAGATATGAATTTTTATTCCCATCAGCAAAGTTACAAAAATCCGAATTTTCAGCTTTATTATTAATCAAAGGTGGACGCGGAACTTCAAGCTCAAGTTCATAAAATTGATCAAAAAATCCGCGACTAAAATCAAAATCACGCCCCATCGCAAGCGGATCCCAAAAATCACTCCACCATTCTTCGCTGGTATAAATTTTATATTTTGAATCCGGACTAAAAACAGAAATAATATCTTTATTACTAAGCGAGCTTTTGCGCTTATATAAAGTCCTTTCATTGCGATATGCAAGCCGTCTCTGCTCACGACATTTTGGACACAATTTTGGCTCGGGAATCAAACATTTTTGCCCATCAAAAATCGGCGAAATCTTATCATAAAATACAATATCTTGATCGCGAATTTCAAAATCAATTTCGCATTGTTTGCACTTCTTCATAACCAAATGATATCTCAAAAATTAAAACGAACCAATTCCTTTATAAAAAACGTATAAACATATATAATAAGATACAAACAAAAAATTTATGAAAAATATAATAGAAGTTAAAAATCTGGTTAAGAAATTTGGCGACTTTGAAGCTGTAAAAAATATTTCCTTTGAAGTTGAAGAAGGTAAGATTTTCGCTTTCCTTGGCCCAAACGGAGCCGGCAAAACAACGACAATAAAAATGCTGACAACCCTGCTTCATCCCACAAGCGGTGAAATTTCTTTAAACGGATTTAATCCAGCAAAACAACAAAACGAAGTCAGAAAATCATTCGGAATCGTATTCCAAGATCCAAGCCTTGATGACGAATTAACGGCTTTTGAAAACATGGAATTGCACGCATACCTCTATGGTTTACCAAAAAACGTAAGACACGACCGCATAATTGAACTTATGAATTTTCTTGAACTCTGGGATCGCAAAGATGACTATGTAAAACACTTTTCCGGAGGCATGAAACGCAGGCTTGAAATCGCTCGCGGACTGCTTCATCATCCAAAGATCATGTTCTTGGATGAACCAACCTTGGGTCTTGATCCGCAAACCCGAAATCACATTTGGAGCTACATCAAAGATCTCAATGAAAAGGAAAAAATCACAGTTTTCTTCACAACTCATTACATGGAAGAAGCTGATAAAATTGCGGATAAAGTCGCAGTCATAGATAATGGCAAAATCATCACACAAGGATCACCAAAAGAACTTAAAAAACAAACAAATGCGCAAACTCTTGAAGAAGCGTTTTTGGCTTTAACGGGCAAGGAAATAAGAAGCGAAGCCGGTGGCATAAAAGACCAAATGCGCATGGTACATAAACTTTGGACAAAAAAATAACACTATGAACACAATCTACATACTTTGGCTCAGACAACTAAAAAGATATTTCCGATCAAAATCCAGAATAATCGGATCATTAGCGCAACCTTTATTATTCCTCGTCGCGCTTGGATTTGGTTTTGGTCCAATCTATGAAAAAGCCGGCGGCGGCAGCTACATCCAATTTATCGCACCGGGAATAATCGCAATGAGCATCCTTTTCTCATCAATATTTTTCGGAATAGAAATCATCTGGGACAAACAATTTGGATTCTTAAAAGAAACTCTCGTCGCACCGGTTTCGCGCTTTAACATCATGATCGGACGCACAATGGGCGGCGCAACGGCCGCAACGATTCAAGGCATAATAGTCCTCGCCTTATCAATCGCAATCGGATTCAGGCCAGAAAACTGGGTGTACATTGGAGTCGCAATCATATTTATGTTTATTATTGCAGTTCTGTTCACAGCGCTCGGCACGGCAATCGCATCCAAAATGGAAGATATGCATGGATTTCAATTAATAATAAACTTCTTGATAATGCCACTTTTCTTTTTATCAGGCGCACTTTTCCCGCTTCAAGGTTTACCAAAAACGATCACAATAATTGCCGCAATAAATCCACTTTCATATGGCGTTGACGCACTTCGAGGAACTCTTTTAAATACCGCACACTTTGGAATCGCTTTAGACTTTGTCGTATTAACAAGCGTAACAATGATAATTTTCGTAATCGGAAGTTATTTATTCTCAAAAATAGAGATATAATATAAAAAACATTTAACCCAAACAAACATGGACGAAAAAATGAAAAATCTCAAAAGCCTGGCACTAGTCGTATTCATCGCATTCCTATGCTACGGAACGGTTAGCTACGTCAACTCTTATTCAAAATCAATCCAACCAACTTCATTCAGAAATTTCTCGGTCAGCGCAGAAGGAAAATCAGTTTCGATCCCGGATGTCGCAGAATTTAATTTTAGCGTCGTAACAGAAGGCGGAAAAAATGTCGCAGATCTCCAAAAAACAAATACGGAAAAAGTAAATAAAGCCATAGAGTTCGCAAAATCAAACGACGTCGATAAAAAAGATATCAAAACCGAAAGCTATAATCTTTCACCTCGATATCAATATTATGAATGCAAAACAAATGGCGTTTGCCCTCCATCAGAAATAACAGGCTACACGATCACACAATCTGTCAGCGTAAAAGTTCGCAATTTTGATAAAATCGGAGATCTTTTAGCCGGAGTCGTAAAAAACGGCGCAAACACAGTTTCCGAACTTTCTTTCAAGCTCGACGACCCAACTCAAGCCGAAGACGCAGCTCGCAAAGAAGCTATTGAAAAAGCTCAGAAAAAAGCAGAACAAATTGCAGACGCCGGCGGATTTTCACTCGGGAAATTACTTTCAATTGAAGAAGGCGTTTCAAGCCCAGTTTATCCAATGTATAGCAGCGGCAGAGCAGAATCATCAAAAATGATGCTAGACAGCGCAGTCCCAGCACCTGCAATCGAAGCAGGCTCAAAAGAAACAACGATTACAGTTACATTGAAATACGAAATAGATTAGGCAATAACGAACTAAGCAGCAAGAGCAGAATTAACACCAGACACCCATTCTTCTTCATTTGCAAAAGGTGAAGCTGGTGGCATTGCTTGTTCTTTTAAAAACCTTACTAATTCAACTCTAGCACCATTCAAATGACCCTTTAATTCAGCTGTTAAACAAACCCCCATTGCGATTCGATGCATTAACGGCTCTAACGAAGGCTCCGCAAACATCATCGTCAAGGATGGTGGAACTAAAATCCATCAAATCTCTAACTTTTAATTGTGACATATTTTATTATTTTAATAATTAAAGCTCAACTATTATAATGATAAATTCAAAATAGTCAAGTGGAATGGGGGCGGAGGCGATTTCTGTCACGTGACGGAAATCCATATAACACAATAAATCGGAAACTCCGTAATATTTTTACTCCGCGCGGATTAAAAATATTACACAATTATAAAAATATTTCTTAATATTGCCATCTGCCGTCTCCGGTCTAAATAACCTTATAAACAAGGCCTCCATTTTTCGGAGCCGAAAGCATTTTTATCCCAATCGAATCCCCTTTCTTGGCTCTTTTTACAGGCTTTCTATTTATTTGCATTGAATCAACTTTTTGCTGAAAAAATCCATTATCACATTCAATTTGAATAATTTCCCCATGTCGCAAAACCGCATCCAGCTCAATTATTCCAACTTCAATATTACCCAAATAATCCTCAATCATTCCAACCGGTACAATTCGCACAAGCTTATCTGAATCTTCAAAATCGCCCAACAAACTTTCACTCTTTCTTGGCTTTGCACTGACCTCGCCATATCCATCTGTCGCATCCTCAAGCGAAAAACTCTTCAAATCAGCCCTACCTCCAATGTTACTAAAATCAAGTAAAGGCGCTTCGAAAGTTTCAACTTTTTTAACGCGCGAAGTGCGCTTTACACTAGCTCTCGCAACCCTCTTCTTTTTTGGTGTCATAGAAACTAAGCTATCCGGCCTTCTTTTTGCATGTCTTATCGGATTCTCACGCGAAACATCACGCGCAAGTTTTTCAAGAAGACCTTTTTGTTTATAGTCATAAGCAGTATTAAGCAACTTATCCTTAACGCCCCTTGCGATACCTTTTTTTCGCATAAAAGCGGGAACATTTGGTGAATCGGAGTCAAGGTTTGCCATGTAAGAAGGTTATATGGTTTAATTTTAGCGTAAATTTTAAAGAAATGGAAAGAATTTGCAAAATTACAGGCAAGCCTTTTGAAATAACAGATGCGGATCTGGATTTTTATCGCAAAATGAATGTTCCACCTCCAACGATTTGCCCAAGCGAACGCGAACGCCGAAGAATGGCTTGGCGCAACGAAAGATCTTTATATAAAAATATTTCTTCTGAAACCGGCAAAGAAATAATCAGCGTATTTGATCCGGATGCCGGTTATCACGCATGCGAACTTGAAGTTTGGTATTCCGATAAAGTCGATAACGCAAAGCATGGTCGCGACTTTGATTTTAATCGACCATTTTTTGAGCAATTCAATGAACTGCTTCATAAAATCACTCTCCCCGCTCTTGCGATGGTAAACACAACCAACACAGATTACGGCCAATACGTTGATAACGCAAAAAACTGCTACCTGATTTTTGCCTCAGACAACTGCGAAGATTGTTATTACGTCGATTACATTTGGGAATGCAAAAACTGCGTTGATTGTTATGGCGCTTTAAAATGCGAACTTTGCTATGAATGTTTGGACTGCAAAAATTCATATAAAACACTTTATTCACAATTTTGCATGCAATGTTCTGACTGCGCCTTTTGTTTTGACTGCAAATCTTGCGAATATTGTTTTGGCTCATCCGGATTGCGCCACAAAAAATACGTATTTTTCAACGAACAATTGTCGCAAGAAGAATACGAAAAACGCCTAAAACAAGCCTTTCCGCTCACGGAAGAAAAAATAAAAGAATATGCAAAACGCGCATACGAATTATCTCTAAAAATCCCGCGAAAATTCGCACAAATTTCAAAATCGGAAAATTCAACCGGCGACTTTTTAACAAACTGCAAAAACTGCGAAGAATGTTACGACTGTTACAACGACGAAGAATGTAAGTGGGTTTTTAATGGCCCAAAAAACAACAAATTTTGTTATGACTGCACAGGCGTAAACACAGGCGAATTGATTTACGAATCCGTCGCAAGCGCTGTTGGAAGCTATAATTTGGCATATTGCATCCTCTGCTGGATCAGCAACAACAATTTAAGAAATTGCTATTATTGCCTAAATTCAAAAAATCTTTTCGGATGTATCGGCTTAAAACGCAACGAATATTGTATTTTGAATAAGCAATATACAAAAGAAGAATATGAAAAAATTATGCCGCGCATCATCGAACACATGACAAAAACTCAAGAATGGGGCGAATTTTTTCCAATCAAATACTCAACTTTCCCATATAACGACACAATCGCAAATGAATATTACCCGCTTAGCGAAGTCGAAGCCTTAAAACTTGGCTATAAATGGCGCAAAGAAACCGCGCCAAAAAATTTACCAGATGCCTTAACGTGCGCTTCCTGCAAAAAGCCATTTCAAACAATCCCGCAAGAACTCAAATTTTATAAAGCATTAAACCTCCCTACTCCAAGTTTATGCTCAAATTGTCGCCATCATTCCAAATTCTCCAAAAGAAATCCGCACCATCTTTTTAATCGCAAATGTGATAAATGCGAAACTCCAATTAAAACCGTTTACGCTCCAAATCGACCGGAAATCGTATATTGCAATGAGTGCTATACGGCTTCGTTATACTAAAAACGCACGCATACCGATTACCATTGACAAAAAGCCATATTATATATATAATTACCTCCTTTATTATTAAAATCAAATAATTATGCATACACCAAAAAACGACGAACCTGTATTGATAGGCGATGAATATCCAGAAGCTTATCCAAATCAAAGGTTTGTAGAATCAGCACAAGCTGCACTAGATAAAACGCTAACAGAATTGCCTGAATTCGCTGATCTTTCGGAAAATCCGGAAGAACTAACAAAAGTCGCAAACGCAACATATGCAGCATTCCCTGTAATTCAAATGGCTCAAAATGCATTGAAAGCAGTCGAAGCAGCTCAAACGCCTGAATCAAAACGCGGCATCTCAGATGAGCCGCTTAAAGACAAACTCAAATTAAAAGAGTCGTTGAAACAAGCCGTTGCTATAGTTGCAGCGCTCACGACCAAGTTAAATGCAAAAACTCAAATAAACAACAAAAGGCCACAAGAAGCTTCGCCATATACCGGAACAATATTTTATGTAAACCCGGAAAATCCAACAGAATATTCAATATCTTCATTAAAGCTCGCTCCATACTTCAATCAAGTCGATTTCCTTGAACAATTAGCGACATATAGAAAAAGCGATGAATATAGACAATATGTAGTACCTAATCAAAATTTAAATCGAGCCGTTACCACTTATGCAAGCGAAGCAGCACGAACATTATTGACAGGACACAGCCAAACATTAGGAATAATCAGCGTTGATGAAATACAAGCAAAACTCGACGCAATAATGGCATTAATACCTCAAGACGGCGAAATCCCAAGTGATCCAGCGATATACGAAAAAATGGAACAAGGGATAGCAAGATTAGGCGAAACAATCCAAAAAGTTCAATTCGCATTAAGGACTCTTAATGCCGCAGAAAACGCAGTAAGGGATAGCATAACAGGCGGAAGCGACATGATAAACGCTCTTAATTTAATTGAAGCAAAAAAGAAAAAACTAGAAGGATTTGAACAATTTCTCGTACAAACATCAAAACTACTTACAAAATTAGAAGCAAGAAAACAAGTCAAAGCAATAGCTGAAGGACGAAATACGCGTGGATATATCGGATACATAACGTTTAAACAAGGAAACACTCTAAGCAACATTTCAATCCCAACAACAAAAGAACGCCCAACTATACAAGAAATGATTGAAGAAATAGAAAGGCAATTCAGCTCGACAAAAGGAAAACCATTAGCACGCGAAGTTGGTGAAGTAAGCGGTGAAGCATATGAATTTTGCGAAAAACATTTCAATGAAAGAGCTTTTCAAGAAATGTTAAAAAACGTAACTATTTACATGGCCGAACTTCAAAAAATCGCCGCCGAACAAACGTCAGTCGCTTAATAAGCAGCTTTCCGCAATTCCATTTTGCGAAGCATCATTCACAAGCTATAATTGGGGTAATCTTTACCCCAATTTTTATGCGACAAAAAATTTCAGACGATAGGCCGACATTAATGCGCTACGAAATTCGTGAAATCGTTGATGTTGTGCAAAAGATTCAAGAATTAGACAAAAATTTCAAATTTGTTGGTGAAAACATTGGTGATCCTGTTGCAAAAGGATGGCCTGTACCTCCATTTTTAAAAGAAATTTTAATTGACGCCATCAAGCAAGAAGGCGACAAAATTTTCGGATACACGCACTCACGAGGATACCCACCAGCTCGAAAATGGGTCTGCAAATACGCAAAACGCTTCTCCCCTTCCGCAAATTTGGATTATGAATATGTGCTTTTTACAAGCGGTCTTGGCGCGGCAATTTCCACAATTTATGAAATGTTACCTCATGGAAAGCGCATTTTGCAACCAACTCCTTCTTATCCAACGCACGCTTCGATGGAATCATTCAACGCAAATCTTGAATCAGTCTCGTATCAATTGAATCCCAATAATGACTGGCAACCAGATATTGAAGACATGGAAGCCAAAATCAAGGTGGATGAAAACATAGTTGGAATCCTTGTCATAAATCCAAACAATCCAACAGGTGCGGTTTATTCAAAAGAAACTCTCGAAAAAATCGTCGCACTCGCTGAAAAATACAAACTTTTCATCGTCTCGGATGAAGTTTATTTCCGCATGGTTTATTTTGGAAAAAAATTCGAACAAATAACTGAAATCGCAAATAACCGCGTGCCATTAGTTGTGATGCGCGGCCTTTCAAAAGACGTTCCTTGGCCGGGCGGTCGCTGCGGATGGCTTGAATTCCACGGCATTGATCTTGATCCGGATTATAAAAAATATTGCGACGCTGTCAAAAAACGCATTCTTCTTGAAGTTTGCTCAACAACAATTCCACAAATGATTTTGGAACAAATGTATGAGCATCCAAAATTTGACGATTGGAATAAAGAATATAACGCGCATCTTGAAGACAATTCAAGATACATCGCCGAAACACTTTCAAAATCGCCTTATTTAAAAGTAAACCCAACTTATGGCGCATTTTATATGATGCCACTTTTTAAAGAAGGTGTTTTAAACGATCGCCAAACATTGCCGATTGAAAGTCCGGAAGCCAAAAAATATGTTGAAGAAATAACCTCAAAACCGGGCTTAAAACTGGATAAACGATTTGTATATTACTTACTCGCCGCAACAGGAATTTGCGTTGTTCCGGCATCCAGTTTTTTCAGCAAACATTACGGCTTCAGATTAACAACTTTGGAACGCGATCCCGCCAAAAGAAACGCAACATACGAAAAAGTTGTTGAAATGATCCAAAAATACGTGGAATCGACAAAGTAAAACTTTCACCAAACAAAGCTTATTCTTTTTCCTTTAAAGCGGCTTTTCTGACTTTTGAAACCCTAGCTTTTATACTGCCTTTATTAACCCAAACCAAGGCTTCATCAGGCTTTAATTTAAACACTTCAGCATAACGAGAATAATCCGCATCAGCTTCGGAAACAGCAACAAGATCAAGCCCAAAAAGTCCACCATAACGACTCACGTCAATTACTCCACTCTGATCAACAACGTATTTCTTACCTCCAACCTTTAAATCCAATGCTCTTTTAGCAGCAAGCCTGTCCTCAGCTTCATTCAAAGCTTGCGCGTCATCATCAAGCTCAGGCTCAACGGCCGCTACGGCGCCACCGCCGCCACCTTCATCAACTCTCTTTTTTGGTGGCCTACCTCGTCTTTTTGGCGCAGGTTTCGCCGGCTCAACAATAGCAGTACCACCCGCAACCACTTCAGCGGTCCCACTCTCTCCATCCACAACCAAAGGCGCAACATTTTCAGCATCATCAAGAGATATCTGACCTTCAAGAACGCCTTTCATAACCTCAAATTCACTTCCGGAAAGCCTTGACTTCATCTCTTCCAAAACAGAACTTTGCATAATTTTTCTTGGATCAAGTTTTCCGGAACCAAGATATCTTGCAAGTTTATAATAACGTCCCTGCCTATATCCACGATTCACATCTGTTTCAATAAGCGTTTCCGCAAACTTTACTCCAGGCATACGCTCTTTCATATCACTTTCCAAAAACGCATCCGCAAAAATACCAATAGAACCACTCTTGTTACGACTTGAATACAGTCTACATCTTGGGTCAACGTACTCACTATCACTACCCTTCCCGGCCAATCCAACAAAAGTCATGCCTAAAATTTTCCCGGTATTTTCGTCATACAAAATCGAATACAAACATTTTCTTGAAGAAAAATCTATATCCTCTCTAACAAGCCCCTTATCCACCATCTTCATATACGTAACAAGATTTTCATCTGACATCTCATGCTTTAAGAGAAAATATTCTTTACCGGCTACAGCAATTCTATGACAAGGTGGGAGCTTTTTTCGTCTAAATAATTTACCGTCTTTCTCAACAACACTGCCTCGCTTATAGCTCGCGGGAATAAGCTCGTAATAATTACTTCCATCAAATTCAACTTCATTATCGTAAGTAACAGGCTGCCCAAGCGGCAAATTATAAGTTCTCCCGCCAAGACTTCTAATCCTTATTTCATCGCCAACAAATTTTCTTATATCAACAGGCTCAACCGGCAAAGACGCAATCAAAGCGCACCTTTTTCCTTTAATCTCAACCGTTTTGAGTGAAGACAAATCAAAGTCCGAACGCAAGCCGGAAAGCAAATCAACATCAATATAATTTTCATCGTCTTTACGATAAATAAGTTTAAAAACACGACCATAAATGCCTTCTTCGCCCTTGCAATGAAGTGGCCAATCATCAATTGGAGCAGTACAAAGCTCTGCCATGCCAAGCAAACTTATAAGATCATCCAAAACGCCGGCTCTCGTAGAAGGATTTGCAAAATCTTTTTCCCTACTGCGAACATATCTCATAGCAATATAAGCTCTTTTTCTTTTAGCAATTGTCGCCTCGGCATCAACCGGAGTTTTATTTGGGATAGAACTGTAATAATGATTATCAACATCAGGCCTTTCATCGCCAAACATAAAGTTGGAAATAGACCTAATTTCCGGCGCAACTTTAAGCGCAAACGCCTCAAGAACAGCCGCATGAATTGCCTTATAAAAAACATAATCGGGCTTTATTCCAAAAATCAAAAGATCGCCATTTCCATCCAAAGCACACGACAATCTTTTTTCACCAAATCCGGGAAAATAAAATACAACTTCAACATAACCAATAAAATTGTTTTTCTCTTTTTTTGGCATACCAAGCTTTTCAATTGAATCATCAGACATTCCAAAAGCTTTCAAAAACTTCGCACCAATATCAGAATTATAAAAAGCAATATGGCTTACAAAACCTTCTTTTGAAAGTACGTTTGTAGGGTCAATCCTGGAACGATAACAATAAGTTGGGTCCTCGGTATCACGATATCTTTCAATAGCGTCTTTGTAGCTCACAATCTGATTGCCATGATCAATATCACGAGTTGGCATGCCTTCAATCGTAGATTTCCCAAGATATCTCTGTAAAATTGAAACGATCTCAAGGTTATTTCTTGTTAAAGTCTCGGATTCGCTACCATCAACGCCAAATTCACGCTCATATTGCACAAACCTTCTTTGAAAATCAAACCATTTCGCAGAATCGGTATTAAAAATTTCGTCCGTAAATCCATTGGAATCATTCTCGCATATACTATAAATTTCCTCATACATTGCGGACTTAAAAAGCAAATAATACATTCGATTATCAATTCCAATATAAGACAAATCTTCAGCAGGCTGAATAATATTAAAATTTCGATCAAACATCATTTTTATTTTTCTAAATTGCCTTTTCTTCGCATCCACTTCAAAAATCAATTCAGCGCAAACGCCACTTTCATTAACGGAAAAAGAGATTCTTCGCAAACCGATTTTACGTAAAATTTCACTCTTAACATCAAATTCCTGACCGGAAGCGGCGGAAAGCGCTTCAATGTACTTGTTTGGCGAATCAGAACTCGAATCAGAACCACTCAAATAGTCATGATACAAGTTCGAAATCGACTCCATCTCTCTCGCCAAAAAGATATGTTTTTCAGCTCCGGCACCAAATACTTTTTCATAATCAGGCAAATAATCAAACAAAGCATCGGGCGCATTACACACAATATAATTATCCATTCCAAGGCCGGCCCTAAGTTTTTCCAATCTTTCTTGCCCACCGCTTACAAGTAATTCAGGATGCCTTGCAACCAAACCGGAAAGTTCGCCAAAAAGATTCAACTTAGAACAAACATCAGGCCTACTCATAACAACAAAAGCTTTTCCAAGAAAATAAGCATCACTCTCAAAATCCGGAATGGAACGAACAACTTCAAGAGCATCTTCATATCGTCCAAGATTCATAAGTCCGGCAATCGCCTTCTTGTGAACACCTAAAAGAACCGGACCAATTTTTGGATCAGACAAAAGCTCATTAACGCCACCTCTTAACATTTTAAAATAAGGATCATCGTAAAACATTGAAGCAACCGTCCTACCTGAAGAGAACATCATATGTAACACGATTACCGCTCGCTCATGCGTAAAAGAAACTTCTTCAGTTGCAAAGTCTCTATCTTCACCACAAATTTTCCAAGGCATAGCAAATGTAAAAGTCGAAACACCTCCTGCAACTTCAAGATAATCAAAATAATTCGGCAAAATATATTCACGCCAAATCTCATCTTCCCACTCAGTCCCAACAAATTGCGGTAAGCTTTTTGAAATAATCGAAAGCCCCTTCTTAATCAGTTTTTCCTTTTCAACGCCTTCAGTGTTTTCAGCAAGCTTAAAACACGATTTCATCCCATAATAAGCCGCTCCGCGCAAAACAACCGCACCATCACGCTCAGCAGTATCGCGCTCGAGATATTCCAATGGCTCCTCATAATGTCCGCAAAGAAAAGATGTTTCCATACATCTTGCAGCACAAACATTATCAAGCTCGGTCGGAATATAAAATCCGGCTTCATTAAGTTTTTTATACAATGAAACAAATTTAGCATGACCCACCGGAAAACCTTCGTGCATCAAAAAATAATCAAAATAAACAGTAAGAAAATAACCATAACGACCAATACCTATAGTTTTATCATCATGAACAATTTTCAAATGCTCAAAAGAAGCATCAACACCGGTTTTTGCATTTTTCATAATACGATTAAAATGCATTATGCGGTCACGATCCGGAATCTTCGCCCCATCTTCAAAATATTTATATTCAAGCCCAAAAGAAGGAATCAAAGCTCGAAAATTTTCTTCAATGCAAACCATATTTGAAGTGACAACTTCATAATCTCCAGCTTCTCCGCCTCCTTCGTCCCATTTTTCAGCATTATTTTTAACATACGGCCTCAAGCCTTTTTTCATAAGACTCGCCGCAGCAACATAATCCCCTTTACCTTGCAACGAATGCACAAGAATATAATTAACCATGTTAATAAAATTTGGATTATAACGAACAGCAGACTCGTTATAAAGAGCTCTAAATTTTCTATTCACAGCATCGCCACCAAAATAAATAGCCTGAAAATTAACGCTATAAAGAAGGTTAGTTTTAAAAATATTCTTAATATTTTTCGTAAGAAAATCGATCAAGTCACCAATTTCACCACGATCTTTTTTAAACTTATAAAGCGCGTCAAAAAACTGCACTTTTTCACTGCTAATGGCCGCAACTTGCAAAACCGCCTCAAATTCTTTTGGACATTTTGAAGCGCCTTCTTGTCCATAAGAATTCAAAGCTTCAGCAAAAACCATACAAGGAAACTCGGGCGAAGAAACAGAGCCGGCATAAGCCAAAACCCGTAAAGATTCTTTATATAAATATTCTTTTTTGGCAGAATCATCAACTTCAGCTTGATACATCAAATACAACATTTTCCACACTTTAAAAGCCTTTGCAGAAGGTATTTTTTTTAATTCAATAGGCTTAAGAGAAGCAATCTCGCGATCAACAAGTCCTCTTGCGCCAATAACCTGAATTGCAGGATAAATCCCATAAATCGAAGATTCAGTAGCAAGTTCACGTGCAAATTCAGGATTACGTGGATCTAAATCTACAAATAAATTTTCACGTTTATGCATTCCTTCAAGTTCAGCCAAAGTCTTTCTAACTCCGCTCGCTATCCCATCCTGAAAAGCCTTAGGCGCAAGCGGATCCCTGGCCATTTCGAGCAAGGCCTCAGGGCCATTCTTAACTTTACTTGCCCAAAAAGTAGCATCCATAAGACCAACTTTTTCCCTCCAATCCGACCCTTCCGGAATATCAAAAAATTCATCAAGAAATTCAACCAAAACTCGCCTTGGAGTCATCGCTAAAACCTGAATTTTAGGCAATGTAATATTATATTGTCTTGCTACAGCCAAAACTAAGCTCAAAACCGCAGCCTGATCCACTGATCGATAACCTCTTGTTTTTTTTACTTCGTCCAAATTATCAAGATTAAAAGTTGCCGCACCGTATCTGCTTAAAAACTGCCTAAACAGTTCTTTACGCGCTCCACCATCGGAAGTTTGATGATATTTTTCCATGAAAAACCACAAGTCCGTTTTATCAAAAACAGGCATCCCGTCTTTTGGAATATAAACCTCATTTTCCTCAGCCAAGTTTAAAAATTCTCTAGTCAAATCTGCACGTTCAGCGTCGTCCAACTGCCTCCACGCAGCAAGATCGTCAGCGTCCCAGCGTCCAAGGTCATCACTAAGATCTCCCGGTACCCCATTTTTTCTATCATCAGCCATACAAAATCGGCTTTTAATTTTATAGAATTATATTATACATATAAAATCAATGTTGTCCAGCTCAAACGAGCTCAGCCAACTAAGGCCTGAAAATTAAAAATTGAAAATTGAAAATTGAATGTAAATTGATTCTTGAATCTTGTAAATTACTTCTGCTGCACCCTCTCAACATACGCATGCGTCTCCGTATTTATGCGAATCGTATCTCCTTCTTTAATAAACAAAGGAACGTTCACAGTCGCACCGGTTTCAATTGTAACTGGCTTCGTACCGCCTGTTGCAGTATCGCCTTTTTCTCCCGGTGGAGCGGCAATAACTTTGAAATCAAGCTTTGGAGGCATTTGGATGGAACACGGAACACCATCAATAAAAACAAGCGTAACTTCCGAGTTATCAACCATCAAATCAGCATATTCGGCAACCAAATCCTTTGTAATCGTAAACTGATCATAAGTTTTATTATCCATAAAGTTATAATCCGTTCCATCGTTATACATATACTGACATTTTCGATATTGAAGATCGGCCTCTTCAATACTTTCACCGGATTTAAAAGAAACTTCAAGCGCTTTTCCGGTTTTAATATTCTTCAATTTTGTTCTTGTAAAAGCAGTTCCTTTACCCGGATTAACAAATTGAAAATCCGAAATAAGCCAAGTTTCACCATTATATTTCACCGCATTTCCTTTTCTAAAGTCTGATGTTTGCATATTGATAATTGTTTAATTGATTATTCCTTAATGAACTTTTCTCCACAAAACATAATATCGTCTATCTTCGTAGAATCCGTAAAAAGCATAACAAGACGATCGACGCCAAGAGCAATTCCTCCCGACTCCGACATGTATTCTAAAGCAGAAATGAATTTCTCGTCAATCGAATAAACTTCTTTCTTGAGACGTCTTCGCATTTCCTGTTCATCTTCAAGTCGCACACGTTGCTCTTTTGCATCAATTAATTCGGAAAACGCATTCGCAAGTTCAAGCCCGGCGATATAAAGCTCAAACCTTTCCGCGTATTTTTTATCTTTCTTGCTTTGTTTCGAAAGCGCAGCCATACACAAAGGATAATCATATAAAAATACAGGCTTTTTTGCGCCCAATTTCCTCTCGATTTCATTCAAAAATATAAGAAAAAATGCATCAGAATAATCCATGGTTTTGCTTTTACTATAGCCCTTTTTAATAACTATAACTTTAAGCAACTTTTCATCTTCCAAAGTCTTTTTATCAACTCCCGCATATTTTTTAAAAGCCTCTACAACACTCAACCTTTCAAAAGGCGGTTTCAAATCAATCTCCACTCCTTGATACTTTATTTTTGATTTCTTAAAAACGCGCCTACAAACATCAAAAATCATATTTTCCGTATCGCGCATAATATCTTTATAATCCGCATTTGTTCGATACCACTCAAGCATCGCAAATTCCGGATTGTGCGTCGCACTCACTTCTTTATTTCGAAACGTATGCGTAATTTGAAAAATATTTTTAAATCCCGAGGCAAGAAGCCTTTTCATCGCATATTCAGGCGAAGTAATAAGATACATATCTTGCGTTTCACCCCTTTCACTTTTAAATTGCGTTTTAAAAGGATCCAAATATGGCTCCATTCCAGGATGCGCAACCATTATCGGCGTATCCGTTTCGATAAATTTATTGTGCCAAAAAAATTCCCGAATAGCTTTTATTATTTTCGCCCGAATTTCAAGTTTTTTCACTTCCATACACCGGATTTTAGCATAAGAATCATATTTTTGTAACAACTTTTAAGGTTTGATAAATTTTTGAGTGAACGTCGAATTAAGCAGAAACAAAATCAAGATGAGGTTTAGCAAAAATCGTCCCCTGAAAGGGGCTGGGGGTAGATTTTTGCATAAAAACCGAATCGGATTTTGTCTGCGAGATGAGCGTGAAGGAGAAAATCATAGCAAACCTAAAAGGCTACTCAAAAATAATAATTTATGATAGAATACCCAACAGTATGATCGCAAAAACAATCTCATACGTACAAAAATCTTTCTACTATATCCTGCTGGCCGCAGTGGTAGTATTTTTATGGTTCAAATTCGATGAAATCAAATATACGCTCCAGCTTTTCTCAAAAGGCGGACCGATTTGGATATTCCTCGCAATCATCACGCAAATCTTCACATATCTCTGCAATGCATATACATACGAAGGAATCCTCAAAATATTCAAACTTGAAAAGGTACTTACAACTCGCGAACTCATGGAATCCTCGATCGTTATGCTATTTTTATCAAAAATAATCCCCTCTCTCGGCATCAGCAATAACTGGTTTTTTGTCTCTATTCTGCATAAAAAAGGCATCGTCCCAAAGCAAGGATTACAAGTCGTCGTTCTTGAAGTTTTCACATATTACGCGTCACTCATTATATTAATGCTCGCAGGACTTTTCTATCTCGCAACGACACATAACGTCACAAGATTCTTATTCTGGGGCACAATCGTTGGAATAGTGCTTGTAATAGTTATAACGGTGCTTGTAGGCTGGCTTTTGGGCAACCACGACCAGCTCCACAAAACAATCGCATGGCTAAAACGCAATTTTGCAAAATTCTCAGGAAATAAAGATGAAAGCATGCTCCACAGCAAAGATCTACAAGAAAACGACATAGAAAGCGCAATCGACGTCTTAAAGTCAAAAATCAAATACTTATTTTGGCCTACATTCTGGCAAGTCGCAATGTTCATCCTCAACTCATTTACGATATATTTCCTTTTCAGATCGTTCCACGCAAATCAAACATTCGGGACAGCAATGGTTGGATTTGTATTGGCACAAGTTTTATCCCTTGTTTCACTTATCCCAAGCGGCATCGGCATATTTGAAGGAAGCATGGTTTTCTTTTATACAGCGCTCGGAGTACCTCTTGAAATGGCCGTAATCATCACAATTTTGTTCCGCGGACTTTCAATGTTCGCCCCAATTCCAATCGGCTCATATTTATACAAAAAACTTTGCAGTTCAAAAGAATTGGATTGCTGCAAAAAAATATAAAGAATTATGCTCCCATACCCAAACATCAACCCAGTCCTATTAACTCTCGGCACCCTCGAAATCCGATGGTATGGCTTAATGTACATTTTAGCTTTTACGTTCGGAATTTTACTTATCAAAAAATTCTTTGGAGAACGCAAAATTTATCTATCAAAAGACTTCCTTGTAAATCTACTTTTAGCCGCACTTCTTGGCGTTTTAATCGGCGGCAGAATCGGACACGTTTTAACGTCATATCAATCTTTTTATTTCGCAAACCCGCTTGAAATTTTTAAAGTCTGGAAAGGCGGAATGGCCTTCTTTGGCGGCGTAATCGGATTCGTCACCGCATTTTATATTTTCAGCCGCATCGAAAAAATCTCATTTTATAAAATCATGGACTTAATAATCCCATGCGTACCACTCGGAATCGCATTCGTACGCATCGGAAACTTTATAAATGGCGAACTTTACGGCAAAGTCACAAAATCCGCAATTTGCATGTATTTTCCGGACGATCCGGGACGCTGCAGATATCCATCCCAACTTCTTGAGTTTTTACTTGAAGGCATCGTGCTTTTCTTGATTCTATTCTTCTTACGTAAAAAGAAAATGGAACCCGGAATTTTAACTTGGCTTTTCGCAACTTTATATGGCATTTTCCGTTTTATTGCCGAATTCTTCCGTGAAATTGCACCTGATCAAACACCAATTTTTGGAATATTTTCGCTCGAACAAATGCTCGCCGCAATCATGACAATCGTTGGCACCGGAATGATCGCATTCATCTTAATTCGAAAATCTAACTCCGATTTGCCTTCGCAGACACCGCTCCCTCCGGTTTCTTCTCACTAAAAATCTTAATTTTGCCATATTCTCCATCATATCCCGGCACAATTTTTAATTTACCTTCACGAACTTTCAAAACTCCTTCCGCAATTTTTGGCATCGAAATTTTCGCAATTTCTTTAATTGAAGTTTTTAATAAAATATTAAGCTCGTTCCCAAGCGCATAAATCAATTTCAAATATTCGTGCTGAACTTTCACGCTTGCTTCAGAAACGCCCATTGCATCCGCAATAATCTTATCCAAAGAAACCAAATTTTTATAAGGAATATATTTCTTAGGCACAAATCCAACTTTTCGATCAGCCAATTTTTCCACACGATTCAAAACCCCAACCGTCACTTTTCGGCCACACTTAGGACAAATCCCATTATGTTTTCGCGTCTCATCCGGCGAAAAAGAAACATGACAATCCGCATGCCCATCAAAATGATATTTTCCCTCTTCGGGAAAAAATTCAATCGTATACAAAAACTTTTTCGGATCTTTTTTCTTTACCGCAGCCCAAATCGCCGTATAACTCAAATCCGTATCAAAAACATTCGCCTCACGACCAATCTTTGACAAAGAATGCGAATCTGAATTCGAAATCAAAGTCACTTTATCAAGTGCAGTCAACCGCCAATTCATTGCAGGGTCGCTAGAAAGCCCCGTTTCAATCGCAAAAATTTTATCAGTCCATTCCCCAAAACACTCTTCAAGCGAATCAAACCCGGACATTGATCCAAAAACAGAAAAATAAGGAGTCCAAACATGCGCCGGAACAAGCACGGCTTCTTCCGAAACAGTAAAAACAATTTCAGCGAGTTTATCCGACGGCAAACCCAAAATCGGCCTTCCATCACTCATCAAATTTCCAACCGCACTCAACTTTTTATTTATTTCTTCCGCGATTTCAAAAGATGGCACAGCAATCAAATTATGCACCCTTCTCCCCTTTCCAAGCGCCGTATAAATACTGCTAACCTCACTCGTCAGCATAAACCGCATATCCGTTCTGCAGCTTTCCGGCACATCATCTTTAAGCATTTTTTCAATCTCAAGCTTAAGCTTAAACAAACCATATTCCGCAGGTTCCAATTTTGACCGCAACTCTTTAAACCAAATCGGATGTGTAAAATCACCGGTCGCCATAACTTTAATTCCCTTCATTTGCGCCCATTTATAAAGATTTTCCAAATCCATTTTCCCGCTCGTCGCACGAGAATATTTTGAATGAATATGTAAATCCGCAACAAATTGCATAAAAAATAAATTACCTAACAGGCCGCGGCAAAGCCGCACAGGCCAATATAAAAAAAGTACTCTAATCTCTATGAAAATTCAAATACCTAATTTCTATTTCAGCGCACAATAATCGTCCCAACGTATTTGCCTAAACTCTCAAGTTCATCAGGAAAAAGAAGATCATCTCTACGTAAAAATTGGTCCAAGTTACCAATTTGATATTTTTGCAAAAACCCACTCAACCCCGGAATACCTAAAAGTCTGCGCCTTGTCAAAACTTCAATCTTCTCAACGCCGTCCATTTTAGCCTCTTTTGCAAGTTCAGCGGCAGCATCGGAACAATTCGTTTTATCCGGACCACTCAATTTATAAACTTCACCCTGCAAATGCTCTGTAAACCATTTTCTAGCTTCAAGCTGTCTATCAACAGGAACTTTCGCATGTTTTATGTTTATCGGACAATTTTTATAAGCCGGATTTTTCAATAAATCACCAAGCGGATAATCTTTTGTACACGTCGGAGGCCTACAACCCATAACCATCCATTGTCTCTTAGCCTGATCAAAATACATTACTTCTGAATGCCAATGGTTTGGCCCAGCATAACCAACGGCCTTAGCTCCATCAGCAATAAAATCATCAGCTCCACCGGGCCTATTGTCGGGTTCAAAAAGAAGTAAATAAACATCTTCCGGACTTTTTTTAAGATCATCAAATGAATCAAGCATTTTTCTCTCAACTTTTTCTTCTTTACCTTGTTTATCAAAAGCATCACCGCCCTTACGGCCAAAAACCAACGTCACGCCTGCACCAAGCGCACCTCGTAAAACATCCCTCCTGCCATGATCAACTCCCCTGAATTCCCATTTGAATCCGAACACTCTGATATGTTTATGATATGAAAAAAATCCACACAAGTTCTCACATCTTTCCAAAAGTGATCGTCAAGAAATATATATTCTAAAAAACAAAGGCTATTCTCTTCAAGATATAGCCAGGGCGTTGCACAGAAGCGTTTCCACTATTTCAGACGAACTTAAAAGAAATAGAGTGAGCAATGTTTATCAGCCTGAAAAAGCCGAAATAAAGGCATCTGAGCGAAGAAAACAGAGCAATTTCCAAGGCAAGAAAATCATCCGTTTTCCAAAG
>LBWJ01000012.1 GCA_000993595.1 Candidatus Peregrinibacteria bacterium GW2011_GWC2_39_14
CTCGCCTTTAAGAGACCTTTCGACTCCCGGTAAATTTGCATTTGTTCTAAGATAATCAATTCTGCTTTTCAATTTCAAAACGTCCGGAACAGTCATGGCATCAACGCTATTTGCAACAACCACAATTCTGGTTTTTTCGGATATAAGTTCGGGCGTAACAATATCAATTTCTCTTTGCGCGACATATTCCATTAATGGCTTAAACATGGCTTCAACGACTTCCGTGTCAGTAACAGCGATACGTACCACGTCTTTATATTCTGCGATTTCTTTTCTTATTTCTTGAATTCCGGCGATTGTTGTCGCCGCGTCCAATTTTGGCTGAAAAGTTTCGAGGTTTTGTCGAGCCTGTTCTTGAACCATAGGCGAATTCACCACGATATTCGCCACTTTTGTAGAAGCAGTTGCTCCGCTGGCAGCGGCTTTTCTTAAAGCCTCAAGATGTCCCAATTGTGCGGCCACTTTTAATGCTCTGGCTTTTTCTCTGGATTCATCGGCCTTAGCCGCATTTCTTTCCGCGCCACTTTTGAATAAATTAAAGTTTGTAGATATCCTTCTAAGGCTTCCATCGCTTGCTCCAACTAAAATATTTTGATCAACACCATTTTCTTCGCAATATAACGTGCCTTCAAAATTAACGTCCGCATCTTCAAATACTTCTCCATATAACTCAAGCGGTCTGGATTGAAAATCATAAATATATAATTTGTGACCACATCCAACGAGCAAAAAGTTTTCCTTATTATCTAGGCCAATGCCCGTGATTGGTTCTTGCACCTCTTCAGGCCTGACCACTTCCGTTGTCCATTGCTTTGGATTTGTAAATTTAGCATCCAAAACATCAATGTATCCACCTTCTGACGGTACATGAAAAGCCTTTTTATTCTTTATGCAATCAAACTTTGAACCAACGAAAACGACTTCCTCGTCTTTGTCTTTTGCTTTTTGATATACGTCGAAATAATTTACATCTTTGCCTTGAGTTCCTTTCAGTGCATCAACAACGCTTTTATCTGCCACCAATATTGCATCTTCAATTCTTTTAAAAATAAGTGCTCTGGGTACTGTTACATTTTGATCGATTTCATATTCAAATATTCTACAATATATTGGCTGGTATTGCTTTGGAATAATATTATTTTCTATATACCATTTCACTCTAAAATTCGTCGTATCACTATGACTTGGGCCGTACATGTGGCTCATCATATCTTTAATAAATTCCTCATACTCTTGCTGAGTTAGAAATTCATTAAAATTACCTGCAAATCTTTGCATTATCTTGCCATCAGGTCCGTACAACGTTTTAAAGCCGCCTCTCTTGACTAAAACCATCCCTTCACCATCTCGCTGTATAGAATCAGCCGATTTTCTTGCTTCCCCACTGTTTTCCCTCTCAAATTCATTTCTATCCAATGTCGTAAGAACAACGGTCATTTTTGGCTCACTATCAGGAGCACCTGTAGGTGTAGTATTCATATTGTTTTTGTTTAATTTTTATTTTTATATAAATCTTAATATTATAGCACGAAAAAGCGCTTTTAACAATGCAAAAGCGGGAGTTCATAGCGGGCATTAACGATGATTGCGAAAAACCTCGCGTAAGCTCAAAAAATGACTAATCTTTCCTCCTGTAATAAACGTGAATCGTCTCTGCGATTCTGCTTGCACCTCCGATCCTTGAAAGTGCACCTTGTTTCACCTTTATCCCGTTTTCTTTTATTAACGTAAAATAGCTTGTTTCAAGCCCTTGAGCTATTTCAATAATTTCCGCCGGCTGTATTTTCCCGCCCAATTGTTTTAACTTTTTCGCTATTATCTTACATGCGTTCTCAACTGTTGCGTCTAACACATCCAGCGTTGTCCCATTAAAATTCGTCGATACTTCCTCAATGCATTCATATATCAATTGTGCGGGACCATTATTAATTTCGCTGTCTAAATAACGACGAATTTCTTCATCGCTTATATCGTCCCATTCTTTGTCAAAGCATGGAAAATCCTCCGCATCTATCACTCCAAGTTGCATTCTCACTTCTTCCGCCCTTGCTTCAACTGGCCTCATGAATGGCTTATACCAAACGCTAACATCCAGCAGATCCCTCCTCCCGCTTGCTTTATATTCTTCGATTAAATTTGCGCTTTTATCTCTGT
This sequence comes from Candidatus Peregrinibacteria bacterium GW2011_GWC2_39_14, assembly GCA_000993595.1. GTDB lineage: Bacteria > Patescibacteriota > Gracilibacteria > UBA1369 > UBA12463 > UBA12463. Next base: position 2,155 of record LBWJ01000012.1, read on the forward strand.
CTACCCTGAATGCACCCATTTCCGTTTCACTTGCAAACCAGTCTGGATTTTCGATGACTGCCGGTAGATTGTCGTGATCGCTCATTGTTTTATTTTTAAATTCATTCTCCATCGGGCTTTGGAACATCAATCCTAAACCAAGCGTCGCCCAATTCCGCTGCCGCTTGCGCTTTTTCAACTCCCTCTTTAAATCCTACGCAAAAAGCGCCTTCTTTTATTAACAATTCTATTATTTGCCATCTATCTTCGTAAATATTCATTCCTCCGCAACCGGGAATTAATGTGGCATGCAGTTCCTCGCAAAACACCGCTCCCATGCTGATTGCGTTACCTGCTGAAACGCCTTTTAATCCAATTCCGATTCGATATCCGGCCTGATGCAATTTTAATTTTAAAGATTCAAATCTTGCAAGACCTTGATCTCCTTGCACGCCATCGGGTTTATTGTCTTGCTTTGATAAAAAAAGAGCTAATTCATTGTCGTCCGCAAACGCTTCCACTTCAACGCTTAATAATTTTGTATCTATTTCAACTAAAGCGCCACTCGTTACGGCTTCATCCGCTTCATCGCCCGTTCTGTCTGTGCCATCCTGGGTTCGTCCTGCCATATTTTTATTTATTAAATTCTGGAGGTTGATTTTAACAATACCCACAATTTAAGTCAATACCGATCTCATTCCGCCTGAATTATCGCATTCTCTAAGCTGAATTTCCCCGCCGCAAACTGCCTAACAATTTCCGGATAATATTTTTTTTCCAGAGTTTGAACTTTTTCTTTAAGTGAATCGGATGTGTCGGAAGAATCAACCGCGACTTTTTTCTGAAGGATTATCGGACCACCATCGACTTCTTCGGTCACAAAATGAAAAGTGCAACCAGTTTCGGTTTCGTGTGCGGCCAAAACAGCCTCATGAACACTTGCGCCAAAGAAATTTTTTCCTGAAAATTTTGGAATAAGCGCCGGATGAACGTTCACAATTTTTCCTGCAAAAGCCCGCACAAAAATAGGAGTAAGAATTTTCATATATCCGATTAGGCAAACGAGTTCGACTCCATTTTCCTTCAAAACTTCAACTAATTTTTCGTCGTATTGCTCACGTGTTAAGCTCTTTGGATCTATGAAAACCGCTTTAAACCCTTGCGCTTTTGCGCGCTCAATCGCAAATGCGTCCGCCTTATTACTAACAACAACCGCAAGTTCAATTCCGGGCATATTTCCGTTTTTCATTTCATCAATTATGGCTTGCAGATCTGTACCTCTGGTACTTGCGAGAACTCCAAATTTAAACATAAAGTTTATTTATAATGCATATTAATGCGCACTTTTTATTGGAGGAAGTCCGATTTTTGCACGAATGCGACAGCCTGTTGGCGTCAGCGCCAAGCCACCAAGCGCAGTTTCACGCAATGCGGAAGGCATCATTTCACCGGTTGTTTTCATGGCTTCAACAACGTCGTCAAATGTCACAAAACTTTCAATTCCGGCGAGCGCAATTTCCGAACCCGAAAATGCATTCGTCACGCCCATCGCGTTTCTTTTTACACATGGAACCTCAACAAGTCCGGCAATCGGGTCGCATGTTAATCCGAGCATGTTTTTTAAAGACAAAGATGCGGCATCAAGACATTGTTTTGGCGTTCCACCGCGCATTTCTGTAATCGCGGCGGCAGCCATTGCAGAAGCGGAACCAATCTCCGCCTGACATCCTCCGTATGCTCCTGCGAGGGTTGCATTTTCCGCTATAATAAGCCCAATCGCAGATGCCGTGAAAAGTCCTTTCATTATTTTTTCGTCGCTCAATTTCAATTCTTCGGAGACGCTCAAAACCGCCGCAGGAATAACTCCGGAAGCTCCTGCTGTTGGAAAAGCAACAATTCTGCCCATTTGAGCATTTGTTTCGCCGCATGCAATTGCATATGCCATTGCTTTTAGCAGTGCTTTACTGGTGATTTTTTTGGATTTTGATCCCGCATATTTTAGCATCTTGCCTGCGTTTCCGCCGGACATTCCGCTGAATGATTTTTTGTTTAATCTGAGTCCGGATTTAACCGCTTCACGCATAACGTCCAAATTTCTTTTCATTTTTGCGATAACTTCTTTTTCGGTTTTTTCGGAAACCCCCTGTTCATAATTTAATGCGATTTCTGAAATCGGCATTTTGTACTTTTCGGCTAGTCTAAGCAATTCCGCGCCTGTATGAAAAACAAATCTTTTCATTAGTCCAATTTGGTTAATGATCTTACAAATTCAACTCCTTTAACTTTCGCTAGCTCAAGAACTTGTTTTAAACTTAAATCGCGACCCTCAAGATTCAATATTGTAAGCGAGTGATTATCAATATGCGCGGATTGAATTCCGGCAATATAATATTTGTCGAATTTTGTTATTTTCTGAAGAACTTCTGTCAAAACGGCTGAATCATTGCTGTGCGAAATCACGAGATATTTATATTTACCTGCAATCGCTTTAATATCCACATCAAAATCATTTATTTTTACAATTCTCGCACTACCTCCACCGATCGACGAACCGATAACTTCCATTGATTTTTTGCCCGGCGCTTCAAGTACGATTTTCACAGTATTTGGATGAAATTCCGGACCCAAATCTGTCTTTGCAAATTTATATGCTATGCCAAGTTTTTTGGCTATATTAAGCGCATTTTTTATTTGCGGATCACTCGTTTTAAATTTCATAATTCCGGCCATAAGAGCTTTATCCGTTGCATGGCCCGCCGAAACCGTCGCAAAAGATCCGTGCATATAAAATGTAACTTTTGAAGGAGTTTTATCAAAAACCGCTCGAGCAAACTGCCCAATTTTCACAGCTCCCGCGGTGTGCGAACTGCTTGGACCAATCATAACCGGACCTGCGATGTCGAATAATGAATAAGCCATTTGTGCTAGAATTTTAGCAGAAAAATGACAAAGCTCAAAATCCAAATTGTTCCAAATGAATGTCAAAAGTCATAAAAAATGACCGGCAAGGGTGGACCCAACGGGAATCGAACCCGTCTTAGGAAGTTCTTAAGTTCCTGTGGCAACCTGCTAGGCCCTTTCTTTGCCGGTCGATGCATATTAAATCATATCAAGATTAAATCTCTCTAAACTGGTCTTAACAAATTCATAAACAGATTTTTGCGATATTGAGCTTGTATAGTTTTGATGCTAAAATAGTTGTAAGTTCTTAAGTTCCCATCGGTACCGCTAAACAAATCCTCGTCAGTCTTGGCGGGGATTTTTCGTATGTTTTTCGTAGAATTTTAAGCTCAGTCCGCCTTGAGCCGGCTCAGGATTTTATTACGAAACTCTTAGTTTATTGCATAATAAAAAATACCGCCCCGGGGCGGGAAGTCCGACAAATTTTGGCATAAATAAGCCATTTTTTAAAAAAAAGTTTATAAAAAATTCTTGTAATGTTTCAAGAAAATATTACGGAATTTATCGTTTATTGCGTGCTATAATACCCTCGTGAATAAAAAAACTTTCAAAATTTCGGCGAAGATAATTTCAATTTCGATCGCCGCCATCTTCCTCGACCAACTTTCAAAGTCCTTGATGACGCGATTTTTTCCGGAATTAATTTACCGAAATTCAGGAATTGCTTTTAGCATTCCGATTCCGGCATATATTTCGATTACAATTGCGATTTTTCTTGTAATTGCAGGCGTTTTTGCCGCATATAAATTTCTTGATTTATCAAAAAACCTCGCGATTTTTGCTGTTTCAATAACTCTTGGCGGCGCACTTGGGAACATCATCGACCGAACAATTTCCGGACAAGTGATTGACTTCATCTCAATTTGGATTTGGCCGGTTTTCAATCTTGCGGATTCTTTTATTACAGCCGGAATTTTGGTAATAATCGTATTTTATGATAAAATTAAAAGAGCTTAAAAAATTTAAAAACTAAAAAACATGTCTGAAAAACCTTCCATAAAATCGTTAATAATGCGTGTCGTCGCAGGGCTTGTCGCAGGCATTTCCGGCACCTTAATACTTTTCATCACGTACGTTTTGACCGCCACGTACATTCAGCCGATGATCAATCCAACGACTTCTTTAACGGGCGATGAAGTCCATCCGATGTTCATTTTCGTTTTCATGGCAATGATTTTTGTTGCAATCTTAGCCACAAACATTGTTGGCGCATTTCTTATGGGATTTTCCGAGAAAGAAAAATATACCCGCACAACCGAAGCAATAATTAAAATTTTATACATCAATCTTTTAATTTTTGTTTTGATGATCCCCCTTTATGTTGTCCTTGCAAATATTGATATAAAATATCTGATGTATGCGGTTGCTGTTCAAGTGTTTTTGAGCGGACAATCCAGCATTCTTGCTCTTGAGATTGTTTCAAATCCAAAATATGCGGTTGTTGGAATTTATAGCACGATTATCGCAATTATTTTTGGTGCCGCGGCGCTTCTTGCAATCAACAAATTTTCCGATACACCAACTGTATTTTTGTTCGCAATCTTTCCTTCAATCTGGATTTTCATGGGACTTTCACACGGCATTTTATCTTATGTTTACGGCCTAATTGCCAGCGCTTCGGGCAAGGATTTTATGGCTGTTGAGCACGAAACTCCGCAAGAAAAATAATATGGAAATTTTACCAATCTCTTCTCCTACAATAAAAATCGGCGATGATTTGTTTGATGTTTTTTGTCGTGCATTGAAAAAATCTGGAAACGAATTTAGCGGAAAGGTCAGCGAAAATTCGATAATTGTTATTGCATCAAAAGTCGCGTCTATTTCAGAAAAACGCGTTATTGATTTGCGAAAAATAAAACCCGGAAAACGCGCAAAATCTTTAAATTTTAAAAGATATTCGGCGTATAAGTCCGATCCAAGATTCACGGAACTCGTCATCCAAGAAGCCGATAAACTTTGGCCCGGCGAAATGTTTTTGACTGTAAAAGACGGCATATTTGCCCCATCCGCAGGGATAGATACTTCAAATATTCAAGAAAATTTTGCAGTTTTGTGGCCAAAAAATTCATACAAATCCGCTGAAGAATTTTTGAAAAAAATAAAAAATAAATTTGACGTGAAAAATTGCGGAATTGTTATTTCGGATTCATTCATTGCTCCACTTAGAGCCGGTGTAACCGCAATTGCAATTGGATATGCCGGATTTGAAGGCATAAAAAACCTGCGTGGAAAAAAAGATTTATTCGGAAAAAAATTAAAAACAACGAGCAAAAATATCGCTGACGCACTTGCTTGCTCCGCAAGCGTGTACATCGGCGAAGCAAATGAAAAAATTCCGTTCGCACTAATAAAAAACGCCCCCGCAAAATTCACGAATAAAAAACCGAACACAAAAGAAATCAAAATGCCTGCGGGAAAGTGCTTGTATAAGGCGCTATATTAAAATATCAATATTCCACCTTTTTTGCCTCTGTGTCCGCCTTTTGCATTCTCGTCCATTCCACGTCTAAATGCTTTGCTTAATCTCTCCACTGTCTCCGGATGAGTTATTGACACGTCTCCTGGCCCGCTCGCTTCTTCCTCCATCAAATCAAAAACCCATTGTCCCGCTTTCTTTTGCAAAGCGTGCAATATAGCCATATTTTCTTCTCTAATCTGTTGCGTTAAAACCGCTCTAACGTCTCCATCATACCCTCTTCCACTATCAACCAAAGCAAGCGCATCGTGCAAAGCGTGCAATCTTTTCCCAATAACAACTGCCGCGCCGGTTTCAATAAAGCTTAACCCTTCAACCGCCCTAAATTTATTGATATTATCAATATTTCCGTCACCCATTTCATCCCAATCAGCTGTATCAAAAAGCATGCTTTCATCGCTTCTTTGTAAATATTCGCCTGCTCCAAAAATATCGGCTCGTCCAAATTCATTTTTATCTTCGCTCATATTTTAATTTAGTTAATTATTAGGCTTCTATTTTACTATATTTCCCTCCCTTGTCAATGGCATTTATCCCCTCGAAAACGCATACTATTTTCATATGAAAATCGGTCATAAAGCGGACACAGTGCTTCTTATAACAATCGGGGCTTTGCTTCTTTTTGGGCTTGTAATGATCACGAGTATTGGCGTGCCAAAATCAATACAACTTTCTGCGCCGGATATTCTTTATCCAAGCTGTGATGATCCGAATGTTGATTGTTACCTGCTGTTCAAAAGACATTTATGGAGGCTTTTAATCGGCGTTTCCGCGTTTCTTATTTTTGCAAAAATTTCATACAGATTTTGGAGAAGAATTTCGACAGGAGTTTTTATTGCACTTGTTGCTCTTCTTGTTGTTGTTTTGATTTTTGGCTCATCAAATAATACTTTTGCAAAAAGCTGGATTACGATTTTCTATACATCTCTTCAACCAACCGAGTTCGCAAAACTTGCCATGATTCTTTATTTTTCGCGGTGGCTGGAAGATAAAAAAATGGAATTAAAAACCTTTAAATATGGATTTCTACCGTTTATTGTAGTCATGTTTTTGATTGTTATTCCGGTCATGCTTCAGCCGGATATCGGAAGCGTCGTTATCATCGTCAGCATTGCCTCCATAATGTATTTTTTGGCGGATACGAAAGTTCGGCATCTTGCAATTGGAATTACGGCCGCTATTTTTGTTGGACTGCTTTTGGCTGTTGCCGTACCGCACATTCGTGAAAGATTCACAACCTTTATGGGTGCCGGTGAAGAAGTTTGTAGCGAAAGTTCGTGCTGGCAAACAGAACAAGCGAATATCGCCGTTGGAAGTGGCGGATTTTTCGGCAAAGGTTTAACTCAAGGAATTCAAAAATCATATTGGCTTCCGCAAGCCTCAGATGACTTTATTTTTGCGGCATCAGCCGAAGAAATGGGATTCATGAGAATTATTTTTATCGTTATTGCGTATGCCGTTATCGGATATCGCGGATTTAAAATTGCAGCAAGGGCTCCTGATACATTTTCCATGCTTGCCGCATCAGGAATCACTGCATGGGTTGTGATTCAAGCGTTCTTAAATATTGCGGTTAATATTGGACTTTTCCCTGTAACAGGCATTACACTGCCATTTATAAGCTATGGTGGATCAAGTCTTGTTGCGACTTTGATCGGCGTTGGAATTTTGGTAAATATTTCTACATACACAACATCAAATTATGCGCATAGTTCTCACGGGTGGAGGCACAGCGGGTCACATCCTGCCAAATATAGCAATTATAGAAGAGGTTAAAAAAATCTGTTCGGGATGCGAAATTCTGTATATAGGCTCCAAGAAAGGGCCTGAAAAAGATATATGTGAAAAAGCCGGAATTTCTTTTGATGGCGTTTATACCGGCAAGCTTCGCAGATATTTTTCGATAAATAATTTTATAGATTTGTTTAAAATTCCGATGGGGCTAATTCAATCTTATTTTATTTTAAGGCGATTTAGACCTGACGTGATTTTTAGCAAAGGCGGATATGTTTCTGTGCCCGTTGTTGTTGCCGGAAGAATGCTTAAAATTCGAGTTGTGATTCATGAAGCAGACAGTGTCCCGGGCTTGGCGACAAAAATTTGCGCAAGATTCGCGGATAAGATTTGTGTTACTTTTCCGGAAACAAAAGGATTAAATCCGAAAAAAACAATTACAACGGGCATGCCTGTAAGGAAAATGATTTTTAAAGGATCTGTTGTAGAAGGCCATGAAATAACGAAAATCAAAAATAATAGGCCAACGATTATGATTTGGGGGGGAAGTCTTGGTGCGACTTCAATTAATGAAGCTGTTTGGGAAATTCTGCCAAGACTTTTGAAAAATTTTAATGTTATTCACATAACAGGACGCGGAAAAATTGGCATAAAACATGTTGAAAAACATTTGGAAAATTATTATCAAATTGAATATGCGGATAAAGAATTGCCTCATCTTTATGCGATTACCGATCTTGTTGTCGGACGTGCGGGTGCAAGTGCTGTCTGTGAAATCGCGGCCTTAAATAAGCCGAGTTTGCTTATACCCCTTGGAACAAAAATAAGTCGCGGAGAGCAAGTTACGAATGCAGATTTTATGAAAACGATTGGTGCAAGCGAAGTGATCTATCCGGGTGAAGATTTACCAAAATTAATGATTGAAAAAATATCGCCTTTAATGCGCGATAAAAGGCGACTTCAAAATATGAGCACCGCAACAAGGTTGTTTGGAGAATTCTGTAGAAATGCTTCAAAAAAAATTGCCGCTTTGCTTGTGCAAAAGCCATAAAAGGATAATAATGTAATACATGCTTACTTGGCTTACCATCATAGTCCTCAATATCATATCAATAGGATTCGCGATAGTTACGATACTTCGAATCCATTATGGTTGCATGAAAAGAAACCATTTGCCGGAGTCAAAATACACTCTGCTTTTTAGATTTATATCAATAAAAAAAGTCTCGACAATTTACCTTTTTGCCATAATCTTTGTTGCCGCTGTTTCATTTACTTTAACCTATTTAACTTACGTATGATGGAAAATCCGGCTGACAATAAGGATAAAGTCTTTAAAGGCCAACTGGCTGATGAAAATTTTATTTTATTTTTTAGAAAACATTGGCTTTATATGATCCCCGCGATTTTGATATTTATTCTCATGTGCTCAATTGTCGCAGGCGCAATTACAGCGATAGTTTTTTATGATCTGTATAAAATAAGCTCTTCATTGCATTATTTCGTAACAACTTTTTCTTTAATTATATTTTTGGCTTATACGCATTGGTTTTTCATTAAAATCCTTGATCATTTTTTGACCATTTGTATATTAACCGACAGACGTTTACTTGCGCTTTCAAAATCAGTTTACATCAAAGATTTAAAAGAAATTGCAGATATCGGAACAATCCAAGAAGTAAAGGAGGATCAAGAAGGATTGATAAAAAATTTCTTGAAATATGGAGACATTGTTATAACTTTTGCATCTTCTTCGGCGATAATGATTCTGCGCGACGTGCCAAACGTTGAATTCCACTTCAGGGCTTTAATGAGAGCAAGAGAAGAGCTCATAGAAAAGCAACGACCAAAAGAGATTGCGGTAGAAGCAAACCCCGTGGAATAATAATTCTATGTTTATGAATATTTTAATTGTTAGCGTTTGCATTTTTGTCCTGCTTGTTTTGGCCATTATTTTTTATGTTTTTTTCATGAACTTGAAAAAAGATGTTAATAAAAATTGGTTAAGATTATATTTTCTACTCCGAAGAAGGCAGGATGCTGTCCCTGCGCTGATTGAGATTTTTAGAAAGCATTTTCCGGCGAATAAAAAAATATTTATTGAGACGGTTAAAGCGCGTCAGAAAGCCTATTTTGAGATTACGGATGAGAATGTTGCAGAAATGAATTTCATGATAAAAAGAATAATTTCGCACGGAAAAAAGTCACAAAAAATGATGCATGATTTGAATTTCCTGGAAATTAAAAATACTTTTTCAGAAAATAATGAAACGGTTCAGATTGCGGCGGTTGAATATAATATTGCGGTGAATAAATATAATTTTTGGGGGAGGATTTTGCTTCAGAAAAAGGTAGAATTATTTGATTTCTAAATAGCGTTTCGGATTATTTTGGGTAGTTTTTGAATTCTGTCTCTCGATATATTTTTCTCAATAATTCGATGTTCTGCCCTATTAGACTTGCGATTTTTCACATTCGTGAAAAATCTGTTGACAGGTGAGTATACCCTCACCTATAATCTTGGTGTACTAAAAATTAACCATTTAGAAAAATGACAAAATCTAAAATCCAAGCGACAAATGGAAGCGTCTCAAAAGTACTGACAGATAAACAAGGCAAACTTCTTCGCTTCATAGAAAAATATCAAATTTCAAATGGCGGCAGTCCAACATTGCGCGAAATGCGTGAAAAAATGAAAGTGAGTTCAGACAATAGCATCTTAAAGCTTTTGCATGCGCTTAAAGAAAAAGGTTATATTCAAAAAGATAGCACCCCTCGCGGAATAAAAATGCTTAATAGCGTTCGCGAAAGGTTTGAAAATGTTGTCAGTTCGTTCAAATTGCCTGTTCTTGGAATGATCCCTGCGGGTGGCCCTGTTTTAACAGAAGAATACGTCACGGACTACGTAAATGTCGGCGAAGATTTGGTTTATAAACCTGAATCTTGGCTGCTCAAAGTGAAGGGCAATAGCATGATCGATGCCGGAATTATGGATGGCGATACCGCAATCGTTTGCAGCTCCATTGAGCCAAATGTTTTCGATATCGTTGTTGCGCTTATTGATAACGAAAATACTTTAAAAAGGCTTGTTAAGGAAAATGGCATAACTTATTTAAGAGCTGAAAATCCAGAATATCACGATTTGATTCCGATGAATGAACTTCAAGTTCAGGGTGTTGTCACCGGAATCATTAGAAAGTATAAAAATTAAATTTACATAACATGTTCAAACCAGTAAACACAATCAGGATCCCGTTATTCAAGAGGATGAAAAGGTCTTTATATGGCCGAAAAAACATTCTTGGAATAGCGGTGCAAAAAAATCTTATGCAACTTGAACAAAGCCCTCTGTTCAAATAAAAGATTTCCACTTGGCGCTTTCAAAGCTTTTGCTATAAAATAGTGCCTGCATCATGCAAAATGATCAGGTATAGTTTGGATGCGCCGTTTGCCGCCTTAGCTCAGTTGGTAGAGCGTCGGTATCGTAAACCGCAGGTCCCGAGTTCGACTCTCGGAGGCGGCTCCAGCTACATGTGAGAAATGCGATCCGTAGTGAAGAGAGCGCGTATCTAGCGTTCTCGGAACGTAGGAGAAAAAACGTAGGAATTAGTCAAGCGTAGCGCAGACTTATTTCAAGTTTTTTCAGCATTTCCCTTGTGCAAGCTAAATAAATTTGAACTGAATAATTAGCATATTCCTGCTAGGTGATGCTGCAAAATCAACATGAACTCTTTTATTCAAACCACCTACGATAGAAAATTTTTGCTTAAAAAGACCCCACATCTGTTCAGCTATTTGATCTGTAATTCTTAACCCTGTCCACGACTCATCTCTCAGTTTACCATCAAACGGAGTCACTCTGGATAAATAAGCAATCCAATCCCTCCCGAATTTCCTGTCCATCCTGTGACATTCTGTTATTACATATCCCCTATTTATTGTCGGCGTCGCGGGATCTAGCACTGGAAATATATTTCTTGTGAATTCATCGAAAAAAGCTTGATCAGGACTTAACGTTTTCCTAACCCTTTCTCGCGTATTCGGCCCATTTGGCGCATCGCCCCAAAAATCCGGAGCCTCCATTATGCCTCTTGCTTTTTCCACGTCATCCGCGTCAACAACGGCTTGTGCAATCGCTTCTTCACTTCCAAGAATTTCAACGTCAGCCCATGCAGCACTTCCGTTCAAACGCACTGTTCTTGAGTATCCCAATCCCGGAACATTAATTGAAAATACACCATCCCTATAAACTAAATCGCAAACAATACCTTCTCGCGGCACACCTCTGCCTTTAAAAACAACTTTAACTTCTAATTCCGGCTTTAATCCAAAAGCTCTTACGAGCATAAATTCATTTACGGTTTTAAGGCTATCTTGTCCTGAATTTTTAGCGTTCGATCTATTCATTTCGACTTATTGTATTAAGTATTGGATATTATACTAACAGTTTTTTTGGGTAAGTCAAGGTCAACAGGTTTGATGCGACCGTCGTATGCTATAATTCTCTCGAATTTATTTATATTTCCATGCAACTTTTCCACGAACGATTCAATTTACCCGCACCAAAACTGCAAAATCCGCTTGATCGCCAAAAGTTGCGACTGAGTTTTCGAAATGAACGCCATCTGCATAAAAGAAAATGTGATTTAACCGGAAAAGATATAATCAGCACTTATCCTGCCGGTACGCTATTTCCGGTTTATCAAAAAGAGGCTTGGTGGAGCGATGCGTGGGACCCACTCGCCTTTGGCGTGGATTTTGATTTTAAAAAAACTTTTACGGAAAACTTTAAAATCTTGCAAAATAAAACTCCAAGAATGGCTTTAAATGCACAAAATGTGACAAATAGCGATTATGCGAATTATTGTTGCGACGCGAAAAATTGCTACATTGTTTATGGCTCAATTGTTGTTGAAGATTGCTATTATGGCTCGCCTTATTATTCCAAGGATTGTGTTGATAATACAATTTTGAGGCACTCAGAACTTTGCTATGAATGCATTGATAGTGAAAAATTATACAATTGCGACTGGCTTCAAGATTCTGAAAATTGCCGCGACTGCAAATATGGATATGATCTCAAAAATTGTCATGATTGCGTTTTTTGCGTTGGAATAAGGGGCGCTTCTTATCACATTTTTAATAAGCCTTATTCAAAAGAAGAATATCTTGTGCGAATAAAAAATATGGATTTAAAAAAACCTTCTTCGCTTGATTTTAATAATTTTGAAATGCTAAAAATGCGTATGCCAAGGCAGTTTATGATTGGCGCGCATAATGAAAACGTTGTTGGGAATTACCTGTTCCATTGCAAAAACGTTTTTGAATCTTTTAACGCGGAAAGGTGTGAAGATTGCGCTTATTTGGGCCAAGTTATGGATTGCAAAGATTGTCAGGACGTTAATTATATGGAAAATTCCGAGCTTTGCTACGACTCTTTTGGCTTCTATAATAACTACATGGTTTGGTTCTGCAATACTGCCGGAAATGGCAAGTTTATGCAGTATTGTGAGTTTTGCGCAAATTCAAAATATCTTTTTGGATGCATCTCTGTGAAAAATAACGAATATTGCATTTTTAATAAAAAATATAGTCAGTTGGAATTTGAAAAGCTACAAGCTAAAATCATCGACCATATGAAAGAAACCGGTGAATATGGCAATTATCTTGATAAAAGTTTGGTGCTATTTAAATATGAGGATACCGCGGCGAATGACTACTTTAGGAAATGATCAAGCTTCAATTTACAATTTACATTCAATTTTCAAGTTACAATTTTTAAGTTTAAAAAATATATTGCGCAGCAATTACCGCCGTGCTAATATTTTTGCACTATGCCGCCTTAGCTCAGCTGGTAGAGCAACTGTTTTGTAAACAGTAGGTCTTCGGTTCGAATCCGAAAGGCGGCTCCAGAATCACCCTCACCAATGAATAATTTTAGAAACTTTTTAAAATATGCATCCTTCCCAATCGGGCTATTTATAGCTATGGGGGTGTTTTTACTTTTATATCAATTTTTTGGATTGCCAACCTTTGCGGAAATAATTAATTATGCGCAAAATGCCTACAATGAACATGGCTATTATGTGATTATTATCGCTTCTTTAATGGAGGGGCTTTTGGTTGTAAACTGGTATTTTCCGGGATCAATCGTAATCATAATGGGAACAACTTTTGCAATAACCGGACATCAAAATGTGCCTTTAACGGTCGCTTTAATTACGCTTTGCTTTTTCCTAACTTCAATTTTGAATTTCCTTCTTGGAAAATATGGTTGGTATAAATTACTTTTAAAATTCGGACTCAAATCCGAGATAGAAAGAATGAAACAAAGATTGGAAAAATATGGTCCAAAAATCATATTAATAAGCTATTTTCATCCTCACGTAGGCTCGCTTACAGCAACCAGCGCGGGAATTTTACATTTAAAAACCCGAACATTTTTGATTTATTCTTTTCTGGCTTTTTTAATCTGGAACAGCTTTTGGACTTTGATGATTTACCTTATTGGTCCGCAAATACTCAAAATCACCAATTTCAAAAACCTAATGATAATAATCGCCGTATGGATAATTGTTATGGGGATTATTTTTTATAGAAAATCAAAAAAGAAGAAGGCTTTAGCGGAAGCTGTGCCGATTCCTTAAAGAATTAATTCCGACGGACGGCTCCGGAATTAAAAAAGCACCTGCCTCTTAAACGTCTTTTTAATTTTTGCTATTTTTTCCTTTAAGGCCGGGATGTCTTCCTTTATCGCCTCCCAAAGAATCTCGCTATCTATGCCGAAATATTCATGCGTCACCTTATTTCTCATTCCGATTATTTGCCTCCATGGAATTTCCTTATGACCTTCTTTTAGCTTACTTGGCGCATTTTTTGCCGCTTCGCCTATTATTTCCAGGTTTCTCACGACGGCATCTATTATCATTTCATCTTTTTTAAATTTCGCAAAATTACATCCTTTCGTATATTTTAAAATCTTATTGCAAGAGCAATAAATATCATTTACATACAAAAATATGTCTCTTTTAGGCATACACAAGATCCTTAAGAACTTCTTTTTTTATTGTCGACTTGATGGCTTTTTTTGTTGTCAAATCAACTTTTGCGCCCAATATTTTGGAAAGGTAATTTTCAAGTTCCATAAATGCAAAAAGACTTATCGGCTGATCCAGCTCCACCATAACATCAATATCACTATTTTTATTATTTTCGCCCCTAGCAACAGACCCAAAAATAGCTATCCTCTTAACCCCAAATTTACACTTAAGAGTTGCTAGATTTTCATTGATTAAGTCTATATGTATTTTTAAGCTTTTTGTCATCGCAATAACATTGTAGCACGATCTTTTGGAGTGTTTAAATAGATGTTATATTTATTCGCTATTGAACCAAGACCGGTTATGGTAGAATTAATATAGTTTAAACAAGAAATTATTGGTTGATCCAATACAAACAGATCAGTTTAACCTCCTCAACCGGTTCAACGATTATTTTGTGACGCATGAAGAATCCGCAAAATATAAATCGTTGCTTGATGAAATGAGCGAACCGGTGATTATTGAAGATAAAAATTTCGATATCATTTATGCAAATCCGGGTTTTATAAAGCTCGTCTGCTCAAAACCGGATGAGTGTATTGGCAGAAGTGTTTTTGATTTTTTTAATGAAAATAATAAAAAACATTACATAAAAGAAGTTGAAAAGGGCTTGCGCGGCGATACGCCCGAACGTCCGATTGAAGTGAATTCCAAATCCGGAAACATGGTGCCTGTTCTTATTGGAGCCACAAAAGTTTTTAATGATTGCCGAATGATTACGATGACAGATATCAGCAAAATCGGCTCTCTTCATAAAAAATATAAAGAAGAATCGGAAAAATATTTTAGCTTACTTCAGGATTCTTATCGCGAAACCGGGACCATAAAAAGAAAATTGGATTACCTGAATGATCTTATAAATTTTATGGCTGTTGATATGCCGGATGATGATTTGAATACGCTGATTGCAAATTCAGTTAGCGCATTTATGAAGGCGGACGCATGCGTTATTCGCCTATACGACACCGATAGAAATAAATTTTTCGTTAAATATACAATGGGCGCAGGATCTGAATGGAATAATAAAAAACCGCTGGCATATAAAGGGAGTCTTGTTGAAAAAGCGATAAAAGAAGGCGGCATTATTATTGTCGACGACATACAAAAAGAAAATATTTATTCATCTCCGGATCTTGCGCGAAAAAACGGATTTGTCTCGGTTGTCATTGTGCCACTCGGCGTTAAAGGCCATTTAAACGGATATGTTTCCTCTTATTTTAAAGATAAAAGTAAGCTCAAAAATCTTGATACGGAATTCCTTTTGATGTATCTGAAACAGGCGGCAATTGCACTGCAATAGCCAATTATCAATTCACTTACAATAATCAAATAATTTTCGATTATTAATTTTCAATTATTAAAGCTGAAAACATATTGTAGCCCTTAAGTTCGGTTGGTTCTTGCAATTTTGGATATAGATCCGCAATTTTTAATGACTTTTCGGCGAACATTTTTTTAGTAAATTTCGTCTGAATCAAGCCCGGTTGGCGCTGAACCGTAAGCCGATAAGTCGCGGCCGGTGTAAAGTCCAATTTAAAAGGAAGTCTGTATCTTAAAATCGCTTTTTTTGTTTGTCCCGGATGCGTTTCCATGATGAATGAAAAATAATCTTTGTCCAAATCCGCGTCGTATAATTTCTTCACATCTTTTATTCCGATGCCAAGATTTTCGTCTTTTAAAGTTACGCCTTTTGGAACATAAACTCTAAAAATCGCTTTATTTTTACTGCGACCAAAAATATCCATAACCCAATTTGGCACGTTTCTATAGCCAAATTTCGCAAGCGTCTGTTTTATTTCTTCTTCTTTTTGCCTGCTAAAATTATCAAAACGCTCGATTGAAACTTCGTCATTTATTTCGCCATCCGAATTAACGTAAGTCGTGTGAGTAACGCTTTGATCAATGTGCGCATCGGATTTATTTCCGCCGATTGAAACAGAAACCACGTTAAAATAATCTTCATTTTCTCGTGTTTTTATTATTTCACCGTTCATGCCGATGAGCCTAAAAAGGCTTTGTATATCCGTATTATCTGAATATCCGAGAATGTTGTTTTTAACAATTTCACTCATGATGATTCCGAGCATTTTTTTCTTATCTTTCACGTTGAAAATTGCACTTTTAAATTCTTCGACAAAGTCTTTTAAAATCTTTTTTGGAGTGAATGCGCCCATTAATTTTGATTCGATAATGTATGAAAGAACGGTTTGGTAATTATCTTTATTTAAGGCTTTATTAAGCCCCGGAACCCAAACTTCGCCTGTTAATTCAAGAATGTTTTTGAGTAAACTTTGATTGATTGCAATAACTGTATCAACCTTAACGCCGGTCTCTTTTTCATAAAACCAAATCGCTTTTTTTGCAGAGACTTTGAAGTCGGGCGAATAATTCGAATCCCGAAAAAACCACTTATCCGTGAGCTTTTTAATTTCCGCCGGTGGCTCAACGATTTCTTTAAATCCGCGATCAATATCGTAGACATCTTGAAATTTAAAACTGATTTTTCCATTTTGAATTTCCGTAAAAAGAACGCTACCAATAAATCCACCCGTAGGCCTTGATTCCGCATCGTTCTGCAATAAAACAAGAATTGTTTGCTTCTGATTTTCACCAAGAATTGCAGACAAACCTTTCACGAATGATGGCGTATCCGGCATTAAATTTTTTATTTTTTTAATTTGTGCGCTAAAAGTATTTATCTTTTCTTCAAATTTTTTAGGCAAAAAAGATGTCTCTGCGGGGCTTAATGCTTTCTCCGCCAGATCAATGTTCTCGATAAACGAAGTGTATTCCGCGTTTATTTTCGCAATTCTGTTGCTGATCGGATATGCTTTTGGACTGTCTGAGTTTATATCAATAAAACCAATCCCAATGCTATTTATGCCCTCTATAATATTTAAGAAATTTGTTGCCGCTGATGTTAAATATTTACCGATTTTTATAGTCTGTATCCCTTCAGCTCCGCTCAAAAACCACAAATCTTGATTGATTTTTTCGGATTCATTTTCCGCTTTTGATATTAAATTTTTCGCTGAATCAAAATCTGATTTTTCCGCAAGCTTACCCGCTTCAACCATGTTTTTATAAATACCCGTTGAAGACTCTTTTACATGCGAAATAATTTTCATTCCACGTCCGTATGAGTTCAGGGAATTTATTAAAATAATGATTATTATGCCAAAAACCCCTATCCAGACCGCGCCGAAATATTTGTGTATTTTCTTTTCCATTATTCAACCAAAATAATGCAATTTGATATGATCTTAAAATCTTCGTATTCTCTGCCAATGCTGACCACCTTTATTGGCGTTAAATAGTCTGAAATCTTCGCCATGAAATCCGGAAATTTGTATAAATTTGCGTAAAAAATTTCGTCCGCACCGCTTAAAACTTTTTCCGGACCATTCTTAAATTCGTTCGATTCTGCAAATGTATTTTGCCTATCAATGTATGTATCGATAAGTTTTTTTAATGAATCCAAGCCTGAAGTCACAAAAAGCATATCATTAACATTTGCCGTATATATGCCCCATTTTGCCTGTTCAAGCTGTACGCCAAATGTTTTCATCCCACGATATGCGTCTGCGGAATAAAGAACGTTCCACTGAACCGCAACACTATTTTCGTCCCTGATTGTTCGCCTCATAAACGGACTTTTTCTTATTGCGACAATCATTGATTTCAATTTATTTTCATCGACTTTTCCCGATTTTATTCCAAACATAATGTCATTTTTATCTGAAATTGCAAACGCGTATTCGCCTTGTATAAGCGGATGAATGTCGTTTTCAACGGAAATGTCACCAAAGGTATCTTTGATTTGGAAAAGGATTAATTCTTTCATGGTTTTTTTAAGATTTGCATTTTCTTGTTCAACCATGGAACTTATATTGTCAATTTGACTCATAAGGCTTGAACCGCCATAAAATAATTTAATATCTGATGGGAAATACGAAATAAGTTCAGCATCATAGCTTGGACCTTTTTGATATTTGTATTTTAGCTCCGTTGTAGTTGTGGCATTTACATGTCCATATTTAACATTTGCGCGAATCCATGTATTTTTGAAAATCGTAATTAACGGATCAAAAATCGTAATCAAATATTTATTCTTCACATTCGTGTCTTGCGATCCTGAAAATTTTGAAATCAGTTTTGGATTCACATAAGTCCTTGAAAAATCGACTTCATAACCTGATGCGAGTCTGTTTGAACCTATAATTCCATCTATAAAATCATTCATCGCATCCTCGGAAATCGCAATAACAACGTATTTTCCAATGAATGTGAATGAAAATGCTTCGCCGGTTTTATATGAATAAACCGTGTATTTTTTGTATTCATTTTCCGTGAGCGCGTCATTTTTATATCTAAGTCCCATGTTTTTGAAAAACTCCAAGGCAAGATTTTTATCTTTTACTTCAACGAATACAAGAACATTTGCCTGATCTTCATTTTTCGAGCTTCCAATCAACGCAATTCCCGCATTTCTGCCAAGCCATGGAAGAATCGAGCTCTTGAAATTTTCGCCTGTGAAATCCTCTGCGAGTGCCATTAAATGCTCTTTTCGCATTAATGGATTTGACTTTATCATGTCGAAAAAAGCCTGAACTTCTTTGTCACTGCTATCGATTTTCATTTCAGTATATGCAATCGTTTTATCCTCAGGAAGCAAACTGCTAATCGGCACAACCATGCTGATATATTTCCAAATAACAAACCCTGCAAAAACAACTGCAATTACGTTTATCAAAACAATACCGAGCATTGGAATCTTCTTGAAATGCTTTTCTTTGTGCGGATGCGCAGGCTTTGCAGGAATTTCCCCTTTGTGTATTTTTTTTGAGGAGGATTTCTTTCCCATGAGATTAGTTTAGCAAATTTTGAGCTTTAAGAATATCTATTTTTCAGCTCCAAAATTTATCAAATGTGTTATAATCTTTTTGCTTAAAAAATAACTATGACAGCAAACGAATTAAGAAGAAAATATATCGAGTTTTTTGTGAAACAATGCGGACATAAAGAGATTTCGTCCGCGTCGATAATTCCGGAAAATGATCCAACGGTTTTATTTACAACCGCAGGCATGCATCCGCTTGTGCCGTATTTCGTTGGCGAACCGCATCCTGCCGGGAAAAGGCTCACCGATGTGCAAAAATGCGTTCGCACAGATGACATTGATGAAGTTGGTGATATGACTCATTGCACATTCTTTGAGATGCTTGGAAACTGGTCACTTGGTGATTATTTTAAAAAAGAAGCGATTGAATTTAGTTATAATTTTTTGACATTGCCTGATGAAAAAGGCGGACTCGGATTTGATATAAAAAATCTTGCTTTCTCGTGTTTCGCGGGAGACTCTGATGCTCCGCGTGACGATGAAGCCGCAAACGCGTGGAAATCTTTTGGAATTTCCGATGAGCGAATTGCATTTTTACCAAAGAAAAATAACTGGTGGGGACCTGCTGGAAAAACCGGTCCATGCGGCCCTGATACGGAAATGTTTTATTGGACTGGTGAAGGCTCTGCGCCGAAAAAATTCGATCCTGATGACGCAAATTGGGTTGAAATTTGGAATGATGTTTTCATGAAATATAACAAAACCGCAGAAGGAAAATACGAACCTTTAGCACAAACAAATGTTGATACCGGAATGGGATTTGAAAGAACTTTCGCAATTTTGCAGGGGAAAAAATCGTGCTTTGAAACAGAGCTTTTTACTGACGCAATGACCAAATTACGTATCCTTGCGAATTATGAAAAAACTGAATCTAATTTAAAAAGTGAAAGAATTATCCTTGATCATTTACGCGCTGTGACGTTCATTATGGGCGATAATCTTGGCGTCACACCTTCAAATGTTGACCAAGGTTATATTGTTCGCAGACTTGCAAGACGCGCGATCAGGCACGGAAAAATTCTTGGAATAAATGAGAATTTTACAGACAAGATTGCAGAAATATTCATCGAAGTTTATGGCGATTATTACACTGAACTTCAAAAAAATCGTGAAAGAATTTTAAGCGAACTCCAAAAAGAAGAAGAAAAATTTGCGAATACAATTGTTCGTGGAGAAAGAGAATTTCAAAGAATTCTTCCTGAGGTTTTTGAGAAAAAACTGGATACAATTCCCGGCGATGTTGCATTTAATCTATATGAAACTTATGGCTTTCCTATCGAATTAATTGAAGAGCTCGCAAAGGAAAAAAGTCTAAAAGTTGATCGAAAACTTTTTGACGAAGAATATAAAAAACACCAAGACATGTCACGTGCCGGAGCTTTGCAAAAATTTGCCGGAGGACTTGCAGATCACAGCGAAGAAGTTCGAAAATTACACACTGCGACTCATCTTTTAAATAAGGCATTAAGACAAATTCTTGGCGATCATGTTTATCAAAAAGGTAGCAACATAACCGCGGAAAGGCTTCGTTTTGATTTCTCGCATCCTCAAAAAGTAACGCCGGAAGAGCTCGCAAAAATTGAAGCGATTGTGAATGAACAAATTAAGGCGAATTTGCCTATTCACTTTGAAGAAATGACTGTCGATGAAGCTAAAAATAAAGGCGCAATCGGCGTTTTTGACGCAAAATATGGCGATAAGGTTAAGGTTTATTTTATGGGCGATTTCAGCAAAGAAATTTGCGGCGGCCCTCATGCAAATAACACCGGTGATTTAAAAAGTTTCAAAATCCTGAAGGAAGAAGCGGTTGCTTCCGGGATAAGGAGAATCAAGGCTGTGATTGGATGAATAAATCACATTTTCAGCATGGATTTTTTGGCTAAAATATGCTATAATATTTAGATATGTTAAAAAATCATCTCGACAAATTCGAGCAAGTTTTAAAAAAAATGGCTGCGCTTAAAAAAATTGAAAATAATAAAAAAGCCATCGATTTAAAACGTACAAATAAAACTCAAAAATAAAATGGCTAATAACAGCCAAAAACGTGGAGTTGATACTGGCGCAAATAGCGATGTTCAGCGTGATCAAACCGATTTGCAGGCTACACCTGAAGTGACAGCTGAGTCGCGTCATTTAGCCGCATTGTCCACTGGCTTTTCCAGCAGAGTGAATCTTGTAATGGAAGATTCTGATGAGCGCGCAATAATTGAAAGGCTTGAAAAATGTGATAATCTGCCTGACTTCTTCGAAACGATAAAGGATGAAATCAATGCACTCATTGATTCCCCTAGATTCAGAGTTCTCGCTGAAAACTTTGAAGAATACGGCGAAAACGTAATTCAAGCCATAAAAGTAAGCGATTTTGAGCCCTTGGCAATGATTTATAAAGATAGACTTGATTTGTATCTTGCTGCACTTGAACTCGGAACAATCAAAAATGAAATGATAAAAGAAATAACTGAAAAATCTCTTGAAACGCACGGTGAAAGACTTGGAGTCAGCCCTGCTGAAAAAACCTTAATAGTCGGTCTTTTAAAAACAACAACCCCGATTGATAAAGCTTATTTAGATTGGAATAAAAAACTATATCCGGACTCATTAATGAAAAGATTCAAAAATCGCGGTGGAAAATTTGAAAAATTTTTGACTGAAAATGGACTTGATGATCCTTATGCTGTTGTTCATGAAGAAAGCGAAGGTGTTTATAAAAGCATTCCTTATGCAATTGCTTTTAAAGAAAATGTTGAGACGCATGCAGCAGAACTCCAAAATTTAATCGACGTACTTGGACAGCATCAAGATAAAGACTTTGGCGGAGGACTGGACAAACAAAAAATGATTGCTTATTTGGAAGCATATAAAGCCGCTTTATTGTGCGACGAAAGCATAAAAGATGATGGAGAATGGAAATCGGTTAATATGTGGAAAGAAGTTGATAAGCTTTGGCTCCAATTAAAAGGCCGTATTCAACTTGTACATCAAATTGAATCCGGTTATGCAACTTTTATCGATCCTGCAAAAATAAAAGTTATGCCTGATATCAGGATCATAGTCCAAAATACGACTTTGGAAGAGGATAAAATGATGGGAGAAATGAGCCGTGATAATGCCGTCTCTATGCGTGAAATTGCTGGTGAAGTTTTGAACGAAAGACAAATGAAAAAACTGGAACCTTCTTTAATTGCCATGTCAAAATCCGATGCCTCAATTGCCGCTACAATCGCAGGCGCCGGAGATGCTTTAAGGCTTATGGGATCCGGTCAAGGAGGTGTTAGATATGATGATATCCAAGATTCATACGGCGCAAAATCTTATTGTTTTTCCAAAGAAACTTTTGAAAGAGAAGAATTGAGCGCTGCTGTTGCAAAAAAGATTTTTGGAGATTCCATGGATTTTTTGAAAGATAAAACTTCAAAAGGGCAATACATTGTTCAAGGTCTTGGCGGACATGAAGTTGGACACTCTTTCATGGGAACGGTAAAGGATTTTAAAGAAGTAAAATCTTCTTGGGTTGCAATTTTAGCCTTAAAACAGCGAAATATTTCACCTCGCATTATGAATGAAATGATGGTCGGTCACGCTCGAACCTGTTTGCGATATTTGGATATTCCTGATAAATCTGATGATTATGCCGTTGAAGGAATCGTGAATGTAAAAATATTTTTGCGCACCGGTTTAATTGCAAAAAGCCCTGATGGTAAATGGGTTTTTAATTATGAAAAAATTGATGAAACTTATGGTGCAATACGCGCTGAATTTTTGGAATTAATCCAATATCATATGACCCCGAAATTGGCTCCCGAATATAAAGAATGGAGAAAATCGCTTGCTGATGCATCAAGTGGATTTGCCGCAGAATTAAAAGAATTATCAAACTTGGCAGTGCAAGGTGAAAAAGAATATTTGGAAAATGTAAAATAGTTTAGTTGCAAAATAAACTTAAATGCGCCCGACCGCTTTCCCCTCCAAAATCCACTCATACGCTTTTGTAATTTTAATCGGCACGATTTGCCCAACCATGGATTTTTTGGATTTGAATTGCACGATTTTAAAGTGCTCGCTTTTGCCTGTGTTAAGCCCTTTTTTGAAAGATTCGACAAGAACGCCAACTGTTTTTCCGACAAAAGTTTTGTTTCTTGCGAATGCAATTTCGCGAAGCAAATCATTTAATTTATGAAATCTGCGTGCCTTTTCTTTGGCAAGCACATCATCTTTTAACAGCTTTTCGGAAACCGTCCCGGGACGCGGAGAATACTTTGCGATATAGCACATTTCCCACTTTATTTTTTTGAATAATTTATACGTATTCATGAACTGTTTTTCTGTTTCGCCGCAAAAACCAACGATAATATCCGTTGTAATCGAACAGTTCGGAACACGCTTTCTGATGCGCTTAATTATGTCAGTGTAATGCTCGGCCGTATATTTGCGATTCATTCTTTTCAAAGTTTCGTTATCACCTGATTGAATCGGAAGATGAATATATGGCATGACGGTTTTTAATTTACCCATAGCATCGATAAAATCGTCGGCGACATCAAGCGGATACGGAGAAGTAAAACGAACACGCTTAAGCCCTTTTGCATGAAATTTATCGACTTCTTGGAGAAGGCGGGTGAATGGAGACGTAGGCAATTTTGACAGGGGGACGGAGGCAATTTTCGATGCGAACTCTTTTGTCTTTTTATCCGCAACACTCAGTCCGTATGAATTGACCGTTTGCCCAACAAGCGTTACTTCTTTATATCCTTTTTCAACAAGATTTTTTACTTCCGCAAGAATGTCTTTCATCGGACGAGAATGCTCGCGACCGCGCGCATAAGGCACAATGCAATAACTGCAAAATTTATCGCAACCCGTTGAAATCGGAATAAATGCTTGCGCTTTTGATGTGTGTTTTGGATCAATATGAAAATAATTCTGGAGTTCTTGAGGCGCGATTTTCTCATTTTCTTTACTAATTTTTGCGGATTTTATTCCAAGAATTTCCGGAAGTTTTGCAATCTCTTCAATACGAACCGTGAAATCTAT
Organism: Candidatus Peregrinibacteria bacterium GW2011_GWC2_39_14; assembly: GCA_000993595.1. Taxonomy (GTDB): domain Bacteria; phylum Patescibacteriota; class Gracilibacteria; order UBA1369; family UBA12463; genus UBA12463. The sequence goes on from LBWJ01000012.1 coordinate 26,339, forward strand.
AGATGCAATTCTCTTTAAAAGCTTATCAACTTTTTCGCCATTTTTTTCTTGTTTGCGAGTTGACGTTTTTCGCACCATGCAGCCCGTGAGGCCGACTTTGAAATTCTTATTTTTTTGGTGCATCAAATCGTATTGAAGCGCGAAACCAAAAATACGATCCTCCGCATGCTGACGAACCGAGCACGAATTCATAATTATCAAATCCGCTTTTTTTGGATCCTGAGCTTCCGTGTATCCCAGATGCTCAAGAACGCTCTTTAAACGCTCAGAATCCGAATAGTTCATCTGACAGCCAAATGTTTTAACGAGAAATTTCATAATCAGAGGATACGGGGACGGAGGCAGTTTTTCAAGAGGGACTCAAACCGCATAAGTCACATATTCACATTAAATCTTTACTTATTGTAATTATTAAATTATTATTATTTCCTTAAAATATAAATATGGAAACATCACCGCCAAGCGCAGAACGAACAGGACTATTGGACGAACTGCAAAAAGAATTTGACGAACTTGCTATACGCCAATTTGATAAATTATCTTTTACCACTTGCGATACCGCTACCTTGCAAACTCTTTTTGACGAGCTCGAACAATTTATTGCCAGCTTAGAAAAACGAATCACTTCTCCCGAAGAAGTTGTAAGATTTTCTAATTTTATTTTTTCGATAAGCGAATATTTACTGGAGTTGCATGATGTTGTATTAACGAGGAGTGCCGATGAAATGCTTTATGCAAATAAGACATTGCCCAGAGCTTTATTTGATTCTCTTTCTCTTTGGCAAATGAGCATGGCTTTAAAAAAATCTACTGATGATATCCATACTACCGTTGATGCAATAAATAGAGCAACGAAGCGCTTTCATAGGCGCATGGCTGTTGTTTTATCTGCAATCATTCTTGGGCTCGGCGCTACTGCCGCTTATTATTACAACGAAGCACGTTCCAGCGCCAATTGCCCAGCTACTTCAAGTAATGAATCCGCGCCTGCTGATTTGCCTTCCAAAAATTAAAAACCCCGACTTTATAGGTCGGGGGCGAACCCCCTTGTGAGAGGCCGGTAAGTAGAAGTGGACGAAGCCAAGCTTCTAAACTTACATATATATTATACTATAAAACGGGGAGGAAGTAAAGCCCATGGAGACGGGGCAATTTTCATGTATAATAATTATATGAAAAAAGAAACTAAAAAATTATATCGTTCCAAGTCCGATCGCGTACTTTTTGGCATCTGCGGCGGAATTGCGAAGTATTTTAATGTTGATGCGACCCTTATAAGAATCTTGTTCTTGCTCCTTGCTTTGAGTGGAATTGGGATTTTGTTTTATATTGCTTTGGCGCTTATTATTCCCGAAGATCCAACTGAACAAATCGAGGGCGATCGTGAACATGCGGCAAAAAAATTCATTGAAAATATCGGTCATAATGCGCAAAAAATCGCGCATGAATTAAAGCACGGGAAAAATTGGTGGAGCGATTCAAAAAACGTTCTTGGAATTATCGTTTTGGTTATCGGCGTTATCCTTTTGGCGCAGGTGTTTTTCCCGATTATCTTCATGCCACTACACATGCTTCTCCCGATCGTTGTTATTGGGATTGGGTTGTATTTTTTGGTGAGGAAGAAGTAACTTCGCAAAATCATTAATCTGCTTATCTATATAAAAATATTTTCCGCAAGCCTGCCTTAATCTATATGAAAAACTTTTGTCTTTGTAAAAAATAACGTTATAAACTTTTTTGCCAAGAACTTTTACTAAATTTACAGCATCAACCAAATCCCCATCTCCGCTAATCAAAAATGCCGCATCGTACTTATCTTCATAAGCAAGCCTTATCATATCAACCGCTATTTTAACGTCGATTCCCTTTTCCGTTCTCCCGTCTTTCTGAAAATATCCCAATTTATATGAAATACCGCATTTACTCAACCATTTAAGGAATTTTTCTTGCTTTTCGTACAGCTCTCTACTTTTTGATTTAGCTTCTTTTGTTAGGCCTGTATTTGGATTAATTCTACCTATGTAATAAATTACTTCTGCTAACGTCTGATTCTTGCCGATTATCCTCTCTAAAAATTCCAAATAACTACCGAATATCGTATGTCCGAGCAAATTAATAAGCCTGTGATAAAAATTACTTCCATCTATAAATACGCAAACCCTTTCTTTCGTCTTGGAAAATTTATATACGAAAAAAGAGGGACTTAGCCCTCTTGGTGGATAGACGTCTTCATTTTCCTATATGCCATAAACCCTGTCAATGATTTTTCTTAACAAATTGTTAAATTTTTTATGAAAAACTCGCTATTTTGCACAAGGGAAAAACTGAAAAAGCTTGAAATAAGTCTTCACTTCGTTCGACTAATTTCTTCTCTTTTTCTTCTTCAATCCGGATATGCTAAATACGCATATCCTACACTACGAACCGTTTTTCTCGCATGTAGTTGGTGGTCCCAGCAAGAATTGAACCTGCATCCTCGCCTTAGGAGTGCGATGTTCTATCCGTTGAACTATGGGACCATATGATGAAATGATCAAGAATCAATTTACCTACAATTATCAAATAATTTTCAAATTACAATTTTCACTTTTCAATTTTCGCACATTGGTTTTAGCGTCTCCTAAGCGCTAAAAGTGCGACAATCGATTTAATTTTATGCTGCCGGCTTTAATATAACAAAATCCGTGTGATCTTGTGGAAGCTGGGCTTTTGATGCAATCGAATACTTTTCAAGTTCAAGCGGATTTTTGACACCTTCTTCTTTCAGAAAATTCGCAATTGGATCAACATCCAATGTTTCGCCATCAAACTTATAAAGCATCGGGATAACAACATTTGGCTCAATCTCTTCAATAACCTCATGGGCTTTTTTGGCATCCATTGCGTATTTTCCACCAACCGGCACAAAAAGAACGTGGATATTTTGCAAATGTTCCATCATGTCGTCGGTTAGCTTATGTCCAAGATATCCAAGATGACAAAATCTGATTCCTTCAAGCTCAAAAACAGAAACATTAACTGCATTTTTTGGCGCACCCTTATCTTCTTCGCTCTTTGGAATATCCCATGCCTCAATCGTAAAAATCGGGATTCCTTTAACGTCATATTCGCCCGGCCAATCAATTAATTTTGGCTCGCCTTCAACCGGCTCGTATTTACCATCCTCTGATGGTTTGCTGATAAGCACAACGTCTGCTTTTAATTTTGGAGCTTTAAATCCATCTGCGATTATCGGATCCAAAACGACTGATCCGTCTTTGCTTTTGACTGTAAAACACGTTCTGCCATGCCATGTAATATCCATAAGGTATTTTGTTAGATTTTCATTTTATGCGCCATGATAATACTTAAAATCAGCCAAAAAGTCTAGAGATTCGATCCTTGCGAAAAGTGACACAAAAAGGTAAAGTTGAGCTATAAAATTTACCCATTTTTATATGTCAAAAATCAAAAAGGTACAAGCGTTCGAAATTCTTGATTCTCGCGGAAATCCAACCGTGCTTGTTGAGCTTGAAACTGAAAAATCTCATGGAAAGGCAATGGTGCCAAGTGGCGCTTCAACAGGCGCACATGAAGCCGTTGAGCTTCGCGACGGTGATAAATCGAGATATTCCGGTAAAGGCGTTTTAAAAGCGGTTGAAAACGTTAATATGACTATTGATGCGGCTGTGAAAGGATTTGAAGCATCTGATCAAAAAGGTCTTGATGAATTGATGATTAAACTTGATGGAACGGAAAATAAAGGCAAGCTTGGCGCAAATGCAATCCTTGGCGTTTCTATGGCTGCGGCATACGCGTCTGCGAATGAAAATGGCGTTGAGTTATTCCAATACCTTGGAGGTGGAAATACTCTTCCTGCGCCGATGATGAATATTTTGAATGGTGGAAAACATGCCGATAGCGGACTTGAAATTCAGGAATTTATGATTATGCCACTTGGCGCTCCGAATTTTTCCGAAGCAATTCGAATGGGATCGGAAATATTTCATGTTCTCAAGAAATTATTGAGCGAAAAAGGATTTAGCGTCGGCGTTGGTGACGAAGGCGGTTTTGCGCCTAAATTAAGCACAAACGAAGACGCTCTGGATTATATCGTAAAAGCAATTGAAACGGCAGGATATAAGCCCGGACAGGATGTTTATATCGCAATGGACCCGGCTTCTTCGGAATTTTACGATGCAACTTCCAAGAAATATAAATTAAAAGTTGCCGGACAGGCTCGTGAACTTACAAATTTTGAACTTTCCGATTTTTACGGTGAGCTTATTTCCAAATATCCAATCGTTTCGATTGAAGATGGTTTTGCGGAAGATGATTTTGAAGGATTTATAAACTTCACCGCAAAATTTGGCGATAAAATTCAAGTTGTCGGCGATGACTTGTTTGTAACAAATATTAAGCGTTTGCAAAGCGGTATAGACCAAAAAATGGCGAATGCAATTTTAATTAAATTAAATCAAATCGGCACCGTGACGGAAACCATTGCGGCAATTAAAATGGCTCAAAGTGTAGGGTGGAGAAATGTCATTTCGCATAGAAGCGGCGAAACGGAAGATTCGACAATTGCGGATTTGGCAGTTGCTTTGAATGCAGGACAAATCAAGACGGGGTCGCTCTGCCGAAGTGAAAGAGTTGCAAAATATAACAGACTTATGCGCATTGAAAAAATGCTTGGAAATAACGGAAATTATTTTGGTAAAAAAGTTTTAAAATAATAAAAATTCGCATATGAAGATTGACGCACTAAAAATCGCACAAGCGGCAAAAATGGCTTCAAAAAGTGCCGGATTAATGACGACTAGTCAAAAAAATAAAGCACTTTTGGCGATTGCGAAATTCATAAAAAAATATGAAAAAGAAATCCTGAAAGAGAACGCGAAAGATGTTTTGACAACTGAAAAAGCCGGACTTGGCCCAATGGTTGATCGCGTGCTTTTGAATAAAGAGAGAATAACCGGAATTTGCAGTGATATCAAAAACGTTGTTTCTCTTCCTGATCCTGTTGGAAAAATTTTGAGCAAGCGCAAACAACCAAGTGGACTAAAAATTCAACAAGTGTCTGTGCCGTTTGGCGTGATTTTGATGATTTATGAGTCGCGCCCAAACGTAACGGTTGATGCCGCAACTTTGGCTTTGAAAAGCGGAAATGCCGTTATATTAAAAGGCGGGAAAGAAGCGATAAATTCAAATCGCGTGATTATAAAAGCAATAAAAGCGGCGTTAAAATCCGTTGGTGTAAATGAGAATATTGTTCAATTCGTTGATTCCGTTGAAAAAGATTCGATTGCGGATTTTCTCAAGATGAAGAGCTTAATTGACGTTGTGATTCCTCGCGGTGGAAAAGGTTTGATTAATTTTGTGGTTGAAAATTCGAGCATTCCCGCGATAAATACCGGCGCATCCGTCGTACACACGTATATTGATAAAAAGTTTGATTTGAAAATGGCGGTGGCGATTACTGTTAATGCAAAAACGCGCAGAGTTTCGATTTGCAATACGCTCGATACACTACTTGTTCACAAGGATTCGGCACAAAAATTATTGCCGATATTGGCTAAAGAACTTGCAAAGCACGATGTTGAGATCCGTGCGGACAAAAGAGCGCATAAAATTCTGAACGAAAAATATACAAAATTAAAACGCGCAACTGCGCAGGATTTTGACACTGAATTTTTGGATTATATTTTGGCGATTAGAGTTGTTGATAACCTCGACGAAGCGCTTACACACATTGAAAAACATTCACTCCGCCATTCCGAAGCGATTATCACGAGTGACAAAAAATCTGCGGAAAGATTTTTGAATGAAGTTGATGCGGCGTGCGTTTATGTTAACGCAACAACGCAATTTACAGATGGCGCGCAATTCGGACTTGGCGCGGAAATTGGCATTTCAACCCAAAAACTGCACGTTCGCGGACCGTTTGCGCTTGAAGGACTCACTACCTATAAATGGAAAATATATGGGAGTGGGCAGTGTAGGAAGTAATAAAATCTAAATGACAAATAAAATGAAAATTGCAATTCTTGGCGGAGGAAATATGGGCGGAGCCTTTGCGAAAGGCATAAGCAAGCAACTCGAAAAATGCGAAGTTATTGTGAGCGACAAAAATTCCGCAAAATTAACCGAATTAAAAAAGCGCACAAATATAAAAACTGTAATGAATAATATTGAGGCAGTTAAGGGCGCTGATGTTGTGATTTTGGCTGTAAAACCGCAAGATTTTGAACCGTTTTTAGCCGAATTAAAAGGCAAAATTCCCGCTCATGCAATTGTTGTTTCGATTGCCACGGGAGTCAAAATTAAAACAATCGAAAAAGGACTTTCTCATAAATTTATTGCGCGTGTGGTGCCAAACCTACCAGCGTTGATTAATGAAAGTATGTCTGTTTGGATTGCTCCAAATTTTAGCCCAAAGCAAAAAGAATCTGTAAAAAATATTTTAAAAGCGATTGGTGAAGAGATCGAAATGAAAAATGAAAGCGATATAAATAAAGTTACTGCGACTTCCGGAAGCGGTCCTGCGTATGTCTGGTATTTTATGGAAAATATGATAAAAGCTGGCGTGAAATTAGGGCTTAAAGAAGAGGTTGCGCGTAAATTGACTATCCAAACTTTTCTTGGTGCTTCAAAAATGAGCGCATTAAATTTTGAAACTGAAAAGGAATTACGCCTTCGCGTTACTTCCAAAAAAGGAACAACTGAAAGAGCTATAAAAACTTTGGAAAAAGGTAAATTTGGAAAACTTATTGAGAAGGCTATAAAAAATGCATATAAACGCGCAAAAGAACTTGGATGATTTTGGCTTTTATATCTTCTGCCGCTGTACTAGAATTAATCGCGTCAATAAATAATTTTTATATATGAAAAATTTTATGTTTACATCGGAGTCCGTAACAGAAGGACACCCGGACAAGGTCTGCGACCAAATTTCAGATGAAGTTTTGGATCAGATTTTGAAACAAGATAAATATGCACGCGTTGCGTGCGAAGTTTTTGCAGGAATGGGATTTATTATGGTTGGCGGAGAAGTCACGACAAACGCATGGGTTGATATCAACAATCTTGCTCGTGAAGTTGTGCGTGATATTGGATATGATAATGCGGAATATGGCTTTGATTGGCATACTCTTGCGGTTTTCAATACTATTCACGGACAATCGCCTGATATTGCGCAAGGTGTTCGAACAACCGGTACGAAAAAACAAGGTGCCGGAGATCAAGGTATGATGACGGGTTTTGCAACAAATGAAACTCCGGAATTAATGCCATTCCCAATTATTACAGCACATAAACTTGCCAAACAACTTGCGGAAGTTCGCAAAAGCAAAAAATTAAAATGGCTTAGACCGGATGGAAAAACGCAGGTTACGGTTGAATATAAAAACGGCAAACCCGTTTCAATTCACTCGGTTGTTATTGCAGCTCAACACGATCCTGATGTCACCGATAAAAAGCTTAAAGAAGCCATAATCGAAGAAGTGATTAAGCCTGTTTGTGGAAAATTTTTAAGCAAAACCGCGAAATTTTATATCAACAATACCGGACGATTTGTTATTGGCGGACCTGTTGCGGATTGCGGCGTTACCGGAAGAAAAATAGTTGTTGATACATACGGCGGAATGGGACACACAGGCGGCGGATGCTTCTCCGGAAAGGATCCAACAAAAGTCGATAGATCAGGCGCATATATGGCTCGCTACATTGCGAAAAATATTGTTGCTGCAGGACTTGCTGATAAATGCGAAATCCAACTTGCTTATGTTATTGGCGGAACGGAACCTTTAAGTATAAATATCGACACCTTTGGCACAAGAAAAGTTTCCGAAGAAAAGCTTGTTGCCGGTGTAAAAAGAGTATTCGATTTATCGCCGGGTGGAAGCGTTACGATGCTTGATTTACTTCGACCGATATATCGAAAAACCGCGGCATATGGCCACTTTGGAAGAACTGAAAAAGAATTCACATGGGAAAAAACGGATAGAACGACGGCTCTTAAAGCGGCTTCGAAATAATTTTAAAAATTTATAAATCATAAAAATGGATAAAGGAAAAACGTTTGAAGTTTGCAGTTTGTCGCTTGCCGATCAAGGAAAATTAAATGCTGATTTTGCACGACAAAACATGGGATCGCTCATGAAAATAAAAGAAAGATTTGCGAAAGAAAGACCTTTGGAAGGCCTTAAAATCGGCATGGCTTTGCATGTTACAAAAGAAACCGCGATGCTTGTTGAAACTTTACAAGCCGGTGGCGCGAAAATTTTTATAACCGGCTGCAATCCCCTTTCAACACAAGACGATGTCGCGGCATATTTAGCTAAAGAAGGCGTAAATGTCTATGCGTATAAAGGCGAAACGCGTGAAGATTATTATCGATATTTGGGATATGTAATTGAAGGAGAGCCGGATATTACAATTGACGATGGGTGTGACTTGGTAAGTGAAATTCATAAAAATCATAAAGAACTTTTGCCAAAATTGATTGGCGGAACAGAAGAAACTACAACGGGCGTTATAAGGCTTCGCGCAATGGAACGCGACAAAGCTCTTGAGTATCCTGTTGTTGCGGTGAATGACAATAAAACAAAACATTTGGTTGATAATTATTATGGAACCGGACAATCGACTTTGGATGGAATAATTCGCGCTTCAAATATTTTGTTTGCGGGAAAAACAGTTGTTATTGTCGGATATGGAGATTGCGGAAAGGGCGCAAGCATGCGCGCAAAAGGACTTGGCGCAAATGTTGTTGTTTGCGAAGTCGACCATTTTAAAGCTCTGCAAGCTTATTTTGACGGATTCCGTGTGATGAAAATGGAAGACGCGTGCAAGCTCGGCGATATTTTTATAACTGTTACAGGCGATATTCATGTGATAGCAAAAGAGCACTTTTCAGAGATGAAAAACGGTGCAATCATGGCTAACTCCGGACATTTTGACTGCGAAATAGATATTAAAGAATTGGAAAAAGCCGCAACAAAAAAATGCAGAATCAGACCTTATCTTGATGAATATACTTTGAAAAACGGACGCGTGATTTACCTCGCGGGCGAAGGAAGGCTTATCAATTTGGCGGCCGCAGAAGGCCATCCAAGCGAAGTTATGGGACTTAGTTTTTGCGGACAAGCTCTCGCGTGTGAATTTTTAGCAAAGAATCGAGGCAAATTAGAAAGCAAAGTTCATACACTGCCTGTTTCAATCGATGACGATATTGCAAAAATCGCACTTGCTTCTTTTGATGTAAAAATAGATAAATTGACTGCGGAACAGGTTAAGTATTTAAATTCGTGGGAAGAGGGAACGTGACGGAGCAATTTACAAGATACAAGAATCAATTTACATTCAATTTTCAAGTTTCAATTTTTAAAAAAGCCCCGAATTTTCTTCGAGGCTTTGTAAATTTCGTAAATTAATTATTGGTTATTTGACTTCAAGTTCTCCAACAGCCGTAACTTTGAAATCATATTTCGTTGTTGGTGGAAGCATATCCGGATTAACCAACTGAACAATCAAATATTTATATGATTTTGCAGGAACAACAACGTTCACGTTCAATTTGAATTCGAGTGAACCGTTTTGCTCTGTTTGGCCAATTACAGAAAGATAATCTTCTGAATTTGCTTCTGAGATAATAAGTTTATAATCGGCGCCTTTCGCATAAGCTCCACCGTCTTCCAATTTCAAAGAAGAAAATGAAACAGGCAAGCCGTTTGCGTTCGTAATTTTGACCCTTCCGACCTCTTGAGGCGCCGGAGTGACACTTTCTATCGTCACGGATTTAACAGTGCTTCCTGAGCTAAATAAAAGGCCTTTAAGAAGTCCTTTTTCTCCAGCCATAACAAGCCCTGCAATTAATACAACTGCGGCAAGCATAGCAATCAGAAATTTCTTACTCTTGTAGTAAGCATATCTTTCAGGATGCTGATGCTCAACAACGTGAGCATGATGATGCGTAGAATGTTCCATTTTTATTTTTGTTATTTGTTTTATTATTAAAATTATACCAGAATTTAGGTCAAAAGTCAAAGCTAAAAGCTTAGCTTGAAGCTTGGGATTTGTTTCGAACTATAGCGCTATCAACGCTTTTTAAGTCCAAAATGTTTACCGAATTTAAAGGCTGACTCCAGCCAATCAAGCCTGGCCCTCGTGCTCGCTTTCTTCCAAATTTTTAAGGTTTCAATGTCAATATCCGACTTATCCCTAATTTTTAAACATTTTTTCATAATTGACTTAGATGTTTAAGAACCTGCAAATCATCTTCATCTTTCGATCTACCGGTTTTCTTTTTCATTTGAATCAAGTCTCCAAGTGAAACGACCGGTATTTTAACGCCCGAAAATTCCTTCATTAACTTTTTTCCATAAAATTGTTCGAACTTTAATGATTCCTCTATAACAACGTCTATTTGCAAAAGCTCGTGCTCGGGAGGATTAAAAGTAAAAGCTTTAAAACTTTTCTCTTTAACCCATTTTTTAACCTGCTCACCATCGCTCAAATTCATTATAGATACAGGCAATCTCTCGCTATATCCAAGCTTTTTCATAACGACATCAACTCTACTCAAGTTCTCCTTGTTAAGAAAAAGCAAAACATCAAGATCTCCTGTAAATCTTGGATATCCATGTAAATTTACCGCGACACCGCCAATAACTAGATATTTGACCTTGGCGTCATTGAAGGCTTTAAATATTTTGACAAACATATTCATGCCTGAATTTTATCACATTTACATAAAAAAGCCCCGCGTTTCCGCGGGGCTTTTTGCTAATTTCTCTTAATCAGAGTATCGAGCTAACCAATTATTTCTTTGTGATTGTGCCGAGAACTGGTTTGCCGTCAACGTAGAGACCTGTAGATGTATCGCCGAGATCATTGTCGTTGGCTGGATTTCCTGAATAGCCAAGACCTGATTCTGCAACGCTATATTTAAGATCTCCAAGTGATGCGATGGAAAGATTCCAGCTATCACCTGCTGTAAGACCCGTAACAACTGAGCCAATATATACCGTGAGGTATCTATATGCTCCACCGTTGATTGTTACATCTGTTGCGCCTGCTCCGAATGCAACTGAGTTGACTGTTTCATTCGCTAAGACCGTTCCATTGTAGTTATTTGAGTTTTCGTTTGAAGCATACAAATCGTATGTATCAAGCGTACCTGAATCCGATCCATTGTTTGTGAATGTAACGTCTGTCAATGTGATCTGTGCAGATCCATTGTTTGTTACCTTGAAGCGACCAACAGCTGTACCAGCTGCGACTGTTTGTTCAACAGTTGAACCTGCTGATGGAGTGTCTGCTGATGTTACAACTGTGAATGGAGCAATATAAGACTTGACTGATGATGGAGATGCTGTACCTGATTTATCTCCCGCGCCAAGTGTTGTATTTGTTGCTGCACCCTTTGCTACGAAGTCTGTATCAACGTCTGCGACGCTGAAGTAGAAATCATCACCAAGGTTTGCAATACCTTCTCCACCTACGTCTGCTTTAACATAAACTGTAACAGGGCTTGATGGATCAACCGGTGCTGGAAGCAAGTTTTCTGAAACTGTCCATGTGTATGTACAAACGTTTGCTGCGCATGAAGAGAATTGTGCCGCTGTAGCAAATGGCGTTGTATCTGTGCCTCTATAAAGAGCAATATTTCTAACATCATTCTGGTTCAAAGCTGTACCTGTCGCTGTGATTTTGAATGATGTAACTTTGATTGCTTCATATTGAGCTGTAAGTCTGAATGCCAAATATGTGCCATTTGTTGCACCAAGTGTAACTAACTGATTCTGTGCAGGTGTGGCATTTGTACCGGAAACGAGCGACATTGTAAGCGCACCGTTTGTCGTGACTGCCATTGCCTGACCTGAACCAGCTTCATCAAGGTTTGCACCTGTGATTGAGTTACCTGTTGTTGCACCAACTGCTGTAATGTGTGCATCCGTTGCTGCAATGTTGAACGTGTGTGATGTTCCTGTTGCAGAAACGATATCACCCTTCAATGTCAAAACAACCGGTGTTGTTTTTGTGACAAGAAGTGATTGTGTGAAGTTGAATGCAACTGTTGCTGCATTTGTTGAAGTGCTTGAAGATGTTGGAAGAGCATTTCCTGCTGCATCGTACATCTGCAAGTTTGTAACGCCTGAATAATCTGAACCTGCGCCCAATGTGTCCGTGACTGTCAAAGATGAAACTTTGACATCTTCACCTGAGTTTTGTGCGTTCAATTCAAATTTTGCGAATACAAAGTTGTTTGAACCTGGAACTGCTGATGCTGCGACTGGTGTTGAAAGAGTCGTGACATCAAGGTGTCCTGATTTTACAGCTGTAAGATCGTTTGTGATCACTCTCTTGACGAGAATGACGTCAGCTGCATTTACAAAGTATGCATCTGAGCTAGTTGCGCTTGATGATACTGAGACTTCAAATGTTAAATATGCTGTTTTTCCTGCTTTGATTGTAGGATATGTTGAAAGTGTTTCTGTCTGTACAGTACCATCGTCTACATAATCAGACGCAGGAGCACTGAAGACTGTTGCACCATCGACTTTGACATAAACTGTTCCTGTCAAATCAACTGAGCTTGTATTTTGATCCAAGCCAAAGCTGATCTGGCGAAGTTCCATGTCTTCTCCATTTGGTTTCATATAGTACTTAGCAAGAACAACGTTCGTTGTACCAGGTGTGACTGCTGTTGAAGGAGATGTGACATCTCTTCCGAACGTCAATGAACCTGAACCGATTGTTACCTTGTTATATACAGTTGTTGAATTACCAATTGGGAATGCTGTGTCGTTTGAGCCGGCAATTGCAAGCAAGCTTGCTTTTGTTTGAGCTCCTGTAACGGTTACATCGTAATCGTTATAGACAACGAACTGGATTGTTTTTGTAGCACCATTTACGATTTTCGCTCTGACTGTGAACGTCTTCTTTTGTCCTTTTGCAAGGAGGTAAGGAGCTGCTGACAAGTCAAATGTGACGTATTGGCCATTGGCGTTTACAGTTGAAAGAACTGTTCCGTCTTGTGAGACCAATTGAACGTCTGCGTAATCTGTAGATGAAGCGTTTCCATAGTTATAAAGTGTAAGGCTTGCAAGCTTTACATCTTCTTTGCTTGATGTTTCTTGAAGGCTGAATTTTGCAATTTCTTGCTCGTCAGCATCATTGACATTCAATGTGACACCTGAAGCATTTAAAGCTTCTTCATCGAGTGTAACTGAACCCAATGAGTTCGAACCATCAACGATACCGAATGTGGCACCTGTTAATGGGAATACTGCGTCAACTGTTGCTGCTGTTGATGTAACATCTGTAGCTGCGACTAAGCCGAAGGAAACAGTTGTGGCTGTTGCTCCTGCTGTTGAGCTAAGATTGATTTTTACTGTAACTGTTTCTGTTGTACCACCTTTAACAGTGATTGGTTCTGCGGCAAACATTAAGTTTGCTTGACCTTCTGCTGATAAAGTTGAGATAACATTGCCGTGTCTTTTTCCGGCTGAATCCCAGACGCTTATGCCTGAGACGTTGCTGTTTGCAACGTATCCGCCTTTTGAAAGCATAAGACCTTTGATGACTACATCTGTTCCAGCTGGTGCTGTGAAGTCAAATGCAGCAACATTGTTGTACGCTGATCCGTCTGGAAGATTTGTTGGGGCTGGTGAAGCAGCTGATAAAGCTACTGTCAATGAACCAACTCCTGAAACTGGAGGAACAACTCCTCCTCTTGCAACTGGTGATTGTGCTAAGACAACCATTTTTGCAACCTGTGCTCTCTGGAGCAAGTCAGCTGGTTTGAAAACACCTGCTGAAACACCATCTACAACTGACCAGTTGTAGCATGTTTCGACAAATGAGTAGAACCATTCTCCAGATTTAACATCTGTGAAATGAGGTCCACCGGCTGTGCTTGTCTGAAGCTCTAATGCGTTAACCAAAACTTTCGAAGCTTCAGCGCGGTTTAATGTTGATTCAGGGCGATAAAGACCTGTACCACCATCACCGTTGATGAAACCGTGTGCTTTGGCTGTTTCAACGTATTTATAGAATGCATGTGTCGTTGGAACATCTTTGAAAGATGCTGTTGCAGGATTCACGAGATCTTTGTCTGTGAAACCGGCTGCCAAGACAATGTATTTTGCCATTTCTGCGCGGCTGACCGCTACAGTTGGGCCGAAAAACTCCTTTGAACCATCTACGATGCCATCCTCAACAAGCTGGTTCACATATGTGTAGAACCAATCGCCGCTATTCACATCTTTGAATGCAGCACTTGCTGTGGACACCACCACGAAGCTCAGAAGGATTGCAACTACGCTAAGACCGGCAACGGCCTTGCGAAGCATGCGCAAACCAACAGGGATATCCATGTAGAATAAGGTTAAAAAATAATAAATAAAGTAAGAACTTATATATAAAAAGTTTCGTCGGACAACCTGAAGCTGTTGAGCTTTTTGATGTATCCGATAAAACCATAGTTATAGTTTTTGTCAATCATAACTTGTACTACTTTTCGTTTGTTTTGCCTAATTTTCAAAGTACTTCATTATAGTAGCCCTTCCTATATATAAAATAAGAAAGGGAATTTTTGTGATTTGTAAGCCTAATTTTCGTTGTTTCTATGGTACTTCAACAGTTCGCGGATATTGTAGCCAAAGCTCATCTGTAAGTCAATAACAAGTGATCTGGGTCTGATCTCGTTTTACCTGGTTTGGAAATGACTTGTGATGAATTTCGGCTTCACATCTAGAAACTACGAATATGTCAAAATGTTTCACTAAATCAGGTGACAAGCTAAGAGGATATGTTGTAAATGTATGATAATGGCAAAAATAGTAAAAATTAGGAGTTGCGAATACCTGAATGTATGGCGATATAAAATGGGTCTTGTACCACCGCCCAAGCTCCGCTATAATACGTTTTGCATTCAAAAATATGCCGCGTTCGTCTAGCGGTTAGGACATCACCTTCTCAAGGTGAGTACATGGGTTCGATTCCCGTACGCGGTACCACAGAGCAATAGCGAAGCGGTTGCTCCATATAAATAAAAGGTTTTGCGTAGCAAAACACCTTTAAAGTGAAATCACATGACTTCTTCACAAGCCAAGACAAGCTCTATTAAAAAAGGAAATATATTTAATGTCAACCGAGACAATAAAGGCAAAGGCATTAACGTTGATGATTTAATATTAGCCTTAAATAAAGACAAATCGGTTGCGAAATTGAAATCATAGATATAGATTATCGAGGCAACGTTTATTAAGATTTAATTATGCCAAAAGACTTTTACGAAACACTTGGAGTTCAAAAATCCGCTACAGAGCAGGAGATTAAGCGCGCGTACAGAAAAATGGCCATGAAATGGCATCCTGATAAGCATAAGGGCGATAAAGGAGCTGAGGAAAAGTTCAAAGAAATAAATCAGGCTTATGAGGTCGTCTCTGATCCGAAAAAACGCCAAACTTATGACCAATATGGCAGTATGCCCGGATATAACCCAAATTCAACCGGTGGAACTTCCGGAACGGGTTTTGGAGGCGCTGATGGATTCTCGCAAGGCGGATTCGGTGGTGGAGGATTTGATTTCTCAGGATTTTCCGGAGAAGGATTTTCTGACATTTTTGAAACGTTTTTTGGAGGAGGAAATAGACGCGGGAGATCAAGAAAAGGCCCAAGACGCGGCAGTGATATAGAAGCAACAATCAGCATAACATTTGAAGAAGCGGCTTTTGGTACGGAAAAAGAGCTTGAAATAACCAAAATCGGGAAATGCGATGCTTGTAATGGGAATGGGGCTGAACCTGGGACTCCAATAATTACTTGTGACGAGTGTAATGGCACAGGTGAAGTTCGAACTGTACGCAATACAATTCTTGGACAAATCGCAACGTCAAAAACGTGTGACAAATGCCAAGGTGAAGGCAAAACACCGAAGGCACCGTGTAAGAGATGCAATGGAGCCGGACGAATGCGTGTGGTTGAGCACGTCAAAATCAGAATTCCGGCGGGCGTTGATAATGGCACAACAATAAAGCTTTCCGGAAAAGGCGAAGCGGGTACAAAAGGTGGAGATTTTGGGGATTTATATACAACAATGCGTGTTTCACAAAGTAAAAAATTCAATAGAGAAGGATTTGATATAAATACCGAAAAGAAGATTGGTATCGCGCAGGCAGTCCTTGGAAGCGAAGTTGATATTGAAACACTTTATGGCTTGATTAAGCTTAAAATCCCTGCGGGAACACAAAGTGGAAAAGTTTTCAGACTTAAAGAATACGGAGTAAAAAAATTGAATGATAATGAACGCGGCGATCATTTTGTCACTGTTATCGTTGATATTCCAAATAAACTTTCTAAGCGCGAACGTGAGCTTTATAACGAACTTGCAAAAGAAACCGGCGTAAAGGTTGGCGATAAAGGATGGTTCTAATTCCTGACGCGCGAACATTTGCAAAGTTCACGCAATTGCAGTACCATTGATAAAGATTTACCCTCCTCATTATGAATATAGCCTTGTCATGGGATTTATTTATTGTCGCGTTCTTTGCGATAATCATTGCGTATAGTTTTATTATTGGAAAAAATAATACTGTAAAAATTATTCTTGGAACTTATGTTGCTGCACTTTCCGCTGATGCGGCAGGCAATCTTTTTGCTGCTTACTTCAGCCACTCTGCAGCATTTATAAAATTATTACATACGGCATCACCCGGGAGCGGACCGGATAGCTCTGCTGCAATGGTGAAATTACTTTTGTTCGTTATCGTCGTCATTGTCATGTCGGTTCGAGGTGGATTTACGGTTAATTCCGACATTGGAAAGTCAACAACGTCGCGATTGGTGATGACCGGATTTTTTGGATTCTTGAGCGCGGGATTAATTATTGGCACTGTTCTTATGTATGTTTCCGGATTAAGCTTTATTGCTGGAGCAGCGAGCGCGGACAAAATCTCAATTACCTCATTTACAGGCCAATCCCCACTTGTTCAAACTTTGATAAATTTTTATAATTATTGGTTCTTATTGCCGGCGCTGGCTTTGATTTTTGGGGGAATTTTGGCTGGACGCGAAGGAGATTAATAGCAAATTTCTAAGTGCGCTAAGTCTCTAATTTCTAAATATGCTAAACGCTTTAAACGCTTTTGCTCCTGTTGCATTTTGCGTTTTTAAATCCGTATGGGAATTATATCAATCTCATATACTTCTTATGTAAATCTTATATATAAATGATATAAAACACATACGGAATCAAAAATAGTTCTGGTCTTTGCCTCTGCGCTATTTGCGATAGGGTTTTGCTGGTCTCATTTAGCATTCTGCGTTCCGCGTACGCTGAATACGCGTCCGCTTCACTACGGACCGTAAAACTCGCTATTATTTGGTGGGCCATGCAAGAATCGAACTTGCGACCGTCTCCTTAAAAGGGAGCCGCTCTACCAACTGAGCTAATGACCCAAATAAACTTTCCTTTCTCGTGCGTACCCTATTTTATTTGCTTAAGTCCAACTTGGCAAGCCAATTTATTAGTTTAGGTTTGACTAGGCAAATGACTAGTCGCTAAAATGAACTTATGAAAAATGAAATGCAGAACTTTATTTCACTTCAGGAAGCCGCATCTTTAAGCAAAAAGGCTGAACAAACGATCAGACGTGCAATTAAGGCAAAAAAGATCGGCGTGAAGAGACAAAAAACTCCGCAAGGTTTTGTATACCTGGTTGATAAGGCGGATGTTACCAAATTGTATAACTGCGAAGAGAGTAATATAAAAGAGAAAAAAACTGTTTCGGCTAGTCAGACGACCAGTCGCGAGACTAGTCAGTCGGATAGTCAAGAAAATATCGGTTTGAATAGTCAAAATAAAAAAACGACCAGTCAAAAAACTTCAAAAAAATCGACTAGTCAAAAGGGCACGGAGGTCATAGAAAAGAGCAATACCGAACTTTCCGTCGACTATACAGCTATGATGGAGTTTCAAAAACTTTTAACGGGCATAGTCGAACAACACCAGCGAGAAAGAGAACATTCGGGAAGATTTATGAAAGAGCTTCAAGACAAAGTCATGTTTCTTGAACATCAAGTTATGCAACTTCAAGCTCCTAAGAAAAAATGGTTCCAAGTTTGGAAATAAATTTGTATTTATTAATAATATAAAATATGACAAACACACAAGACACAACCTCAATGAAGGCTGCGAGCGTTTCGTCTACTAAAAATTTAACTAAACACGAGCACACTATGACAAACTCAAAAATGATCTACGCATTCGAAGAAGGAAATAAAGACATGAAAACTCTGCTTGGTGGAAAGGGTGCAAATTTGGCTGAAATGACAAATCTTGGCTTGCCTGTGCCACCCGGATTCACGATCACGACTGACATGTGCAACTATTATCTTGAAAATAACTCCTTGCCTGAAACGTTTGATGCGATGTTAAATGAAAGAATTGCGGAGCTGGAAGCAAAGCTTGGCAAGAAATTTGGAGATATAAAAAATCCTTTATTGGTTAGCGTTAGAAGTGGCGCCGCAATTTCTATGCCCGGCATGATGGATACGATTTTGAACCTTGGATTAAACGACGAAGCAGTCGAAGGATTGGCTTTAAAAACGCAAAATCCACGCTTTTCTTATGATTCGTATCGAAGATTTATACAAATGTTTTCTGATGTTGTCCTTGGAGTTGATCATGAACATTTTGAAGAAGAAATCGATAAAATTAAACGCGCAAAAGGCGTAAAACTGGATACGGAGCTTACTGCCGAAGATTTGAAAAATTTGATTGTCGAATATAAAAAAGTAATAAAATCTCACATTGGAACCGACTTCCCACAAGAACCTTTAAAGCAAATGAAACTCGCGATTGAGGCTGTGTTTAAATCTTGGAACAATTCACGCGCGATTCATTATAGAAGAATTAACAGAGTTACGAATATAAAAGGTACGGCTGTGAATATTCAAGCAATGGTTTTTGGAAATATGGGCGACACAAGCGGCACGGGCGTTTGCTTCACAAGAAATCCTGCGACAGGTGAAAAGAAGTTCTATGGAGAATTCTTGATGAATGCGCAGGGCGAAGATGTTGTTGCGGGCATCAGGACGCCACAATCAATCGATCAATTAGCTGAAGTTATGCCAAAAAGCTATGCACAACTTCTTGAAATTCAAGCAAAACTCGAAAAACATTATCGCGATATGCAGGATATGGAATTCACAATTGAAGATGGCAGACTCTTTATTTTGCAGACCAGAAACGGAAAGAGAACGGCTCAAGCTGCAATTCGAATTGCATCTGAAATGATTAAAGAAGGTGTTATTAGTGAAGATGAAGCGGTTATGCGAATTGATCCTTATATATTAGACAGCTTGCTTCACCCAACAATCGATCCAAAAGCAAAGAAAAATGTTGTTGCAAAAGGTTTGCCTGCAAGTCCCGGCGCATGTACTGGAAAAGTCGTTTTTTCCGCAGATGATGCCGTCATTTGGACTAATAAAAAAGAAAAAGTTATTTTAGTTCGCAAAGAAACAACGCCTGAAGATATTCACGGAATGAATGTTGCGGAAGGAATTTTGACATCGATGGGTGGAATGACATCGCACGCGGCGCTCGTTTGCCGTGGCATGGGCAAGCCATGTGTTGCGGGCTGTAGCGCGATCTCTGTTGATAAAAATACAAAGACTGTAAAAATTGGTGATGTTGTTGTTAATGAAGGCGAAATCATTAGTCTTGATGGCGCAACCGGAAGTGTGATCCTTGGAGAAGTCGCAATGGTTAAAGCCGGTGTCAGCGGAGACTTTGGAATTATTATGGGATTTGCGGATCGAGAAAGAAAATTACGCGTTAGAACAAATGTTGATACTCCTTTTGATGCAAAAGTTGCCATGGATTTTGGAGCTGAGGGAGTTGGACTTTGCCGCACAGAACACATGTTTTTTCAAGAAGGAAGAATTGATAATGTTCGCGAAATGATTATGTCAAAAAGTGAAGAGGGACGAAGAAAAGCACTCGCAAAACTACTTCCTTATCAACGTGAAGATTTTGTTGGAATATTTGAAGTGATGACCGGATTGCCTGTTACCGTTCGCCTTCTTGATCCACCTCTTCATGAATTTTTACCTGAAAAAGAAGCAAAAATTCGAGAACTTTCTGAAAGAATGAATGTTAGCTTTGATGATTTGATGTCTGTTATTTCCAGCTTGCACGAAATAAACCCAATGCTTGGACACAGAGGATGTCGCTTGGGAATCACATATCCGGAGATCTATGAAATGCAGGCGCAAGCAATTATTGAAGCCGGAATTGAAGCGAGCAGAAAAGGCGCGGTCGTTAAAGTTGAAATTGAAATTCCTTTGGTCGCGAATTTGAATGAATTTAAAGCTATGAAAGAGCTTGTTCTTAATGTTATTGCGAAATACAAAGATGCAATAACTTTTGATTATAAAATCGGTACAATGATCGAATTGCCACGCGCATGTTTGATTGCGGACAAATTGGCTGAGATTGCGGATTTCTTCTCATTCGGAACAAATGATCTCACGCAAACGACTTATGGAATCTCACGTGATGATGTTGGAAAATTTATGGGCGCATATATTGATAAAGGTATTTTTGAACGCGATCCTTCGGAATCTATTGATAAAGAAGGTGTTGGCGAACTTATGAAAATGGCTGTAAATAAAGCACGAAGCGTCAAACCTGGTATTGATATCGGAATATGCGGCGAACACGGCGGAGATCCGGATTCTGTTAAATTCTGTCATGAAATTGGATTGAATTATGTCAGTTGCTCACCTTATAGAGTGCCAATCGCAAGACTTTCCGCAGGACAGGCAAGCATAAAAGATAAGGGAGTGAAGGCGTCGAGCACGACGTAGAATTATTTTATCGTATCGCCCCAACCAAGCTTGTGCCTTAAAGTGGAATAGAAATTTGTGTCTCTTCTGCGAAGAAATGTGATTGATTCAGTTGTGCGTTTTACGACGATTCTGTCGCCGAATTGAATTTGAAATGAGTCTTGACCATCGACGGTTAAGCGAACTTCGGTTTGAAGTGGTTTTCTGCCTGAAAGTTCGATTTTTATTGTTCTTGTGTCCGGAATTATGATTGGACGCATTGAAAGAGATGAAGACATCATTGGAGTGATAACGAAAGCTCTGAGCCTTGGGTGAATAATTGAGCCACCGGCTGAAAGACTGTGACCGGTTGAACCGGTTGTTGTGCCGACAATCACTCCATCGCCACGAAATTCCGACATTAATTTGTCGCCTACTTGAATGTTCAAATTTAAAAGCCTTGCAAATGGGCCTTGGTTTATTACCGCATCATTAAGTGCGTAGGATTTAAAAACACTACGAGTGCCACGAAAAATTTCAACTTTTAAGAGCCTTCTTCTGTCTCTTTTGCAATCCCCTTTTATAAAATTTTTGAGATCATTTTCTACGCCTTCAGGCGTTGTTTCAGCCAAAAAACCGACATTACCCATGTGGACACCAAGCATGTATGGTTTTCTTTTTAATCCGGCAATCGTACGTGCAACTTTTAAGACGGTTCCGTCGCCGCCAAGCGTCAAAATTAAGTCGCATTTTTCAAGAAATTTCTTGTCCGCAACTTCACTTGTATAAACAAGTTTGCACTTGCAAGATTCGAGCATTTTTTGCAGATTTTTTATAAAATCAGCACGTTCGATAAATTCTTTCTTTCCAATTATTCCAATATTTTTAATTAGTCTGCTCATGTGATTTTTTTGAATAATTTAATTAATTTTTGTGCGGACGATTTGTATGAAAATTTTCGCGATTGAATATGCCCCTCTGCGACTAGTCTACGTTTTAAATCTTGATTAGTCAAAACAGATTTTATGGCTTCTGCAAGCTCGTGCACGTCGTTTGGATTTATGAGCAAACCTGCAGAGCCAATGACTTCCGGCATTGAAGAAACGTTTGACGAAATAACGGGGCAATCGCACTGCATCGCTTCGAGCGGCGGGATTCCAAAACCTTCATATAAAGATGGAAAAATAAATACTTCTGCGGAATTATAATACTGAATGAGATCTTTTTCGGTAGCGTATCCTTTGAAAATAATTCGCTCAGATTCGTGCTTTTTGAAACTCCAACCCTTGCCGCCAATTATGACTAGTCGAAGTGCTGGAAATGTTTTACTTATGAGGTTGAATGCGTCTATAAGTTTTTCAAAATTTTTGCGCGGCTCGAGCGTTCCGACACCAAGGATATATTTGAAATTTTCCAGATTTTTTTGTTCGGTCGGCGAAAGTTTTTTGAAATTTTCAGATGCGGCGCATGGGATTATTGTGATTTTTTCAGATAAATTTTTGATCTTTTTTGCAAAAAGTTTTATCAAATCCGATTCTGTGCTTTTTGAAATCGTGATAATGCTTGTGGCTTTTTTAAGCGCTTTTTTGAGAGTTAGCTTTTCAATTAAAACGGCTTTTCGATTGTGTTTTACAGGAAATAAAAATGCGACTAAATCGTGAACCGTAATAATTGTTTTTAAATTTTTTGGCGCAAGTGCGGGAATTATAAAACTCGTTAAAGCTAAAAATAAATCTGGCTTTTCACACTTTAAATCGCGCAAAACCTTTAGATGCCAGAATATGGATTTGCTTTTTATTAAGCGAAATTCGATGTTTTTGAAATTTGGGAAATCGGATGGGGTTGAATCGGTATATAAAATATATTGATTATGTGCGTCTTGTTCGAAAACGTTTTTCATCAAATTATAAGCAAACCAACCTTTACCTGTTTTATCTTTCTTTGAAGCTTCGCGAAAGTCGACTGCAATTTTCATGATGCAATTATAACAGAACAAGGTTACCTCCGTCCCTATCTTTACTTTAATTAGATTTACGGTATTATTTATTTGGATTTAATCAAAATTACTATGCCTACAAAAAGATTATCTCAAATCATATCCGAGATGCCTTTTGAAAATAAACTTATCGCTCTTGGAGGGCTTATCACAGCCTTAAGCGTATTTTTGCCTTGGTATCAGGATATTGACGCGTTTAAAACCGGCGACAGGTTTTTTGGAATAACAGGTCCGCTTTATTTGATTGGAGTCATCATGCTTTTGCTTGGAACCGGGACTGTTTTGACCATGATTTCTCAAAAATGGAAAGATAAAGTCGCAAGACTTGGAATTGAATTGCCAATGGCACATATTATGGTTGCAGCGTTTGATCTATTCTTGCTCGTTCTTGCGAATTCCGTTTATTTTCATGCAAAATTTGGCGTAAATATC
Source organism: Candidatus Peregrinibacteria bacterium GW2011_GWC2_39_14 (assembly GCA_000993595.1). Taxonomy (GTDB): domain Bacteria; phylum Patescibacteriota; class Gracilibacteria; order UBA1369; family UBA12463; genus UBA12463. The sequence continues at coordinate 49,584 of LBWJ01000012.1, forward strand.
ATGCTGAAAGAATTTAGATTTGGAATGGTTGCGGCGTTTATCGGTGTTGGGTTTATGCTGATTGGTGGAATATTTGAAAGAAGAAAAACTGACATTAAATGGGATACAAAAGCCGAATCAAAACCATTGATTGATATTACGGAAACAAGACAACATACAAGTTTGAACAATAATGTTGCTGAAAATGTTGTTGAAGAAGAAAAAGTTGTTGACATTGAAACTGCAATGAAACAATCAGAGAATGTCGATCAAGATTCAAGATACCCAAACATGTAAAACACAAGGTTCGATTTACAATTTACATTCAATTTTTAAAATTCAATTATCAATAATCAAAATTTAGTATGACGAGAGAGGAAGACAACTGGGGAGGGATAGTGTTTTACTGCAAAGATTGCGAGAAAATCGTACAAGCGGATCGTGCGTTTGGAAAAAAATATGTTTATAAATGTCGAATTTGCAAAACTAAAAATGTGGCTTTTGGAACGGAAAAAAGCATTGCCACATACTTTCACATAGAAGAGGAAGCGCCAAAGGTTGAAGTCGCAAAAGATTCAAAGCCGGTGCCGGTTGAAAATGCAGCAAAATAGACAAAATACAGTTTAGAATAATGTTAAGATCTGTTTAGAAAAATTTAATAAACACGTGCTAGAATTAGTGCACGTTTGTTTTGTTTGTCTTATTTATGCGCATAAATACGTACTTTGAAAATTCTATTGACAGGTGAGTATACGCTCACCTATACTTGGTCTACAAAATAAATATATAATTTTATCCTCTAAACAAATTCATTATGGCGGAACCAAAACAACATTCACAAAGCGCTGCAGATGATGCGGCGGCAGAAATGTCCGGTGGAAAACAAAAAGCAATTGAACTCGCTCTCAGCCAGATCGAAAAAAACTTTGGCAAAGGCGCAATCATGCGCATGGGCGAAGGAAAAAGAATAGCAATTGAAACTATCAGCACCGGTTCAATGTCTCTTGATATTGCGCTTGGTGGCGGAATACCACGCGGACGCGTTATTGAAATTTTTGGACCTGAAAGCTCAGGAAAAACAACTTTATCATTACACGTTATCGCGGAAGCACAAAAACATGGCGGAACAGCGGCCTTTATTGACGCTGAACATGCGCTTGATCCTGTTTATGCGGAGAGAATCGGAGTTAAAGTTAAGGACTTGCTCGTTTCTCAGCCGGATAGCGGTGAACAAGCGCTTGAGATTACGGAAACATTGGTACGTTCAAACGCAGTTGATGTGATCGTGGTGGACTCTGTTGCAGCATTGGTGCCAAAAGCTGAAATTGAAGGTGATATGGGCGATGCACACATGGGTCTTCAAGCAAGACTCATGAGCCAAGCTTTACGCAAGCTCACGGCTGCAATCTCAAAGTCTAAAACTTCGGTTATCTTTATTAACCAAATAAGAATGAAGCTTGGAATTTTATTTGGCAATCCGGAAACGACTCCGGGTGGAAATGCCTTGAAATTCTATTCTTCTGTCAGAATGGATATTCGAAATATTGGTAAAATTGACGCCGGAACAGGCGATGCAAAGGAAATTTTGGGTATAAAAGTGCGCGTGAAAATCGTTAAAAATAAGGTCGCGCCACCTTTTAGAATGGCTGAATTCGACATTATGTACAACAAAGGAATTAACTATTTTGGCGACATGCTTGATCTTGCTACAAAATATGAAATCACAAGACGTGCAGGTGCTATTTATAGCTATAAAGAACAAAAAATTGGACTTGGAAGAGATAATTCAATCGCGGCGCTTGCCGGAAATGCCAAGCTTTCCAAAGAAATAGAAAAGGAAATCCTGAAAATGGCTGATTCTATGAAGATTGGCGGCAAAACCGAAAACGTCTAGTGTCAACATTAAAAAAGATTTTCATGTTGAACTCCTATAAGAGATTTGGTAAAAAGGCTAAGCATTGTTCGGGGACTGTGAGTGAGGGGTCCCCGAACTTTTCTAAATATGGTGCGGGCGAGCCTGGCTCGGGCGAATTTGCAAAATGGCAATATGAAAAACTTATGGGATATGCTTTGTTTTTACTTGGCATAAGGCGTTTAACTAGTCAGGAGATGGTTTTGCGCTTAAGAAAGCGACTAAAGAAGTACGGGCGTGCGGCGGGAAATGGCGAAAATATTGACGATGTGGCTGAAAATGCAAATGGCGCTGACGCGGAAGATTCGGCAAAAAAAACTGCGGTGGCAAATGAAACGGCTATAGAAAAAGTTATTGAGCGACTTAAGGAGCTGAAATATATAAATGATACGGAATATTTAAGTGACTTTGTTGAAAATCGGCTTAAATTAAAGCCAAAGGGAGTGCGTGGAATGAAATTTGAGCTCATGAAAAAAGGCATAAAAAATGAAGATATTGATAAATATTTTTCTGAAAATGAGATTGATGAAACTGGAATCGCGCTTGATCTTGCGGAAAGAAAAATGAAAAGCTTGGCGCGCGTTCCAAAAGATAAACAAAAATCCCGATTAATAATGTTTTTGACTTCCAGGGGGTTTAAGGGGCAAACTGTATATGACATAATTGACAAGCTTTTTAATTAATTAACCAAAAAAATATGGACAATAAAAATTTGAAAACTGATCAGGAGTGCGGATGTGGAGGTTGCGGATGCGACAAAGAGCCGGGACAAGGCGGCTATAAATCGAACAAAATTGTTTCGATAATTATCGTAATCGTCTTAATTGGAATAATCGCCGTGGGAATGTTTTTTACGAAAAAAGGTGAAGAGAATGCGGCAATCGACGCCGTGAAAACTGAAACAAATAGTGCGGTGCCGCCACAAACAAATGAAAATGGTGCGATAATTGATACGCTTAAAGTTGTCGGTGATCATCTTGAAGGCGAAACTGATGCTATTGGATATTTGGTTGTTAAAAAGCAAGAATTATTTGGCGAGATGACAAATAGCGCGTTTTTTGCACTTTCAGGAAAGACATCACCGGTTTTGACGGATTGGATAGACTCTAAAGTTAAAAGCGGAAACTCGATAAACTTAATTGATGGCTACCACATGCTTGGAATTGGATGCGATGCCGGCACGAAAATAAGCAGCCCCTGGATGAAAGAAGTTGCGGGTGAAGAATATACAAAATTGAAAGCTGCTTCTGAAGCAAGTCCGATTACGGTAAAAATGATTTTCGTTGATCCGCCGGACGCTGGAGGGGCGTGCCTGAGCTATGTTAAGGAAATGAAATTTTAAAATGTCCGGTCTTGCAACGCCTTTCGTCGTACTCCCTGCGGTGATAATTGCTCCAATTATAATAACTTTAATAATAAAAAATTCGGAGAAAAAATAGCAATATAAAATCTTTTTCCGTCCCAAAAGTGAGTATATATGACACTATATTTTTCGCAACAGATTTTTTCTTCTTGAGCTGGATTTTTTGGCTTGTTTCCGCTAGAATATGACTAAACACATAACATCGAAAACATGATTAATTCAACGCAAAACGCACAAAAAAATCAGGTTCAAAATCTCGAGAAAAATCTCCACGAGAAATTCGTCTTTTATGGCAAAAATGCAAAAGAATGGATGCGAAAATGCATACTACTTCTACCGGAAATAGAAAAACATAAAATTTGGAAAAAACATGGATTCACATGCATCTATGAATACGCTGCAAAGCTGGCGGGAATGAGCAGGAATGCGGTTGATGATGCGCTTCGAATTTTAAAGAAAGTGGAAAATAAACCTGAATTAAAATGGGTTATTGATAAAAAAGGAATAAACGCAATCAGGCCCGTTGTTTCAATTGCAACTCAAGAAACAGCAAATTTTTGGGCTGAAAAAGCCATGGAAATGAGCAAAAACACATTAGAGGCATATGTTAAGGAATATAAAAAAGAGTATACAGAAGCCAAAATCATCGAACAAAAATTCCGTACTAGTACGGAAAATGGACAATTTCAAAACTTATTTTCTGAAATAAAAATGCAAAATATTTCAATGGAACTTGATTCGAAAACAGCAGATCAATTGAGCAAGCTCAAAGGCCAAGGAAATTGGAACGAGCTTATGCGAAAACTCATGGAAGTCTATCAAGCGCAAGTAGAAGCCAAAAAACCAATCCCGCAAGAAAACGCAAAAAAATACGTACCTGTAAAAATAGAGAAATATGTGCTTGAAAAAACAAACGGCACATGTTCATTCCCGGGGTGTATAAAAAAGTACAAATACCTTCATCACACGGAAAGATTCAAACTCACTCAAGCACACAACCCGGATACGCTCATTCCTCTGTGCAAGGCGCATGAAAGACTTGCACACGCAGGCCTGATTGAAAACGAAAACCTGGCGCCTGAATTTTGGAAAATCAAAAAAGAGACGGATAAAACCAGCGAAAAATGGCTTAAAGTGGACAAATTAGTACAAAAACATTACATTCCAAAATAATGTTAAATAAAATTGATTGACTGCCTAGACTTTTTGGCTTTGCGCTTGACCTTTGGCAAAAATGGGCCTAAACTATTGTTATAAGCAAGATTAAGTTATAATCTTGCGTTTTTTATAACACGCCGTTCGCCACAAGCGAACACAGGCGCAAATAAACAAAACGTCGCGAAGCGACACCAACTAACAAAAAATACTATGCAAACAGCATTTTCCGCGGCGGTTAACCAACTCTGTGACGAAAAAAATATTGATAAAAATGAAGTAATTGACATGATTAAAGCTGCGATACGCGCGGCTTATCGCAAAGATTATGGCAACAAAGAACAAAATATTGACGTTGATTTGGACAATGAATCCGGCAATACGATTGTTTATGTTGTGAAAAAAGTTGTGAAAAAAGTCGAGGATCCGGAACTTGAAATGACCGTTGCGGAAGCCAAAAAATACAAGAAGGATCCGAAAATCGATGATGAAGTCAAATTTGATGTCACACCTGTCGGATATGGAAGAATCGCGGCACAATCCGCAAAACAAGTTATTCTGCAAAGGGTTCAGGAAGCTGAACGCGAACTTATGTATAAACTTTTCAAGGATCGTGAAAATGAGCTTATCAATGCGGTTGTTCATAGAGTTGATGGCACAAATGTTTATATCAGCTTGGACGGAAAACTCACAACCGGACTCCCTTATGATCAACAAATCCCGGGTGAAAAATATACAAACGGCCAAAGAATCAAATTATATTTGGATAAAGTTATAAAAACTTCAAAAGGACCTCAACTTTTGATTTCACGCACGCATCCAAATTTGGTTCGAAAATTGATGGAACTTGAAGTCCCTGAAATCAAATCCGGACTTGTTGAAATCAAAGGAATTTCAAGAGACCCCGGCACTAGATGTAAAATTTCCGTTTCTTCAAATGATCCAAAAATTGATCCGATTGGGTCATGCGTTGGACAAAAAGGTGTACGCGTAAAAAGCGTTATGTACGACTTGCACGGCGAAAGACTGGACATTATTTTATGGTCTGCGGACTTGGAATCATATATTAAAGCGGCGCTTTCTCCTGCGAAAATCAGCCAAATCAATATTGACGATGCAAACAGACGCGCAACGGTTTATGTTGCGACTGATCAAAGGCCTCTAGCAATCGGCAAACAAGGACAAAACGTAAAACTCGCTTCTGAACTTGTTGGCATTGAAATTGACATCAAAGATATTGCGGAAATTACTCCAAAAGTTGAAGTTGATGAAAAGAAGGTTTTGCCAAATATCGCTGAAATCGGACTTGATCCTGCGATCGTTGCGAAGCTTGCGGCTGCAAATCTTTCGCTTACAGAACAGATTAAAGGCCTTGGTGAAAAAGACTTGATGGGCGTTCCTGAAATTAGCGCAGAAGATGCAAAACAAATTATTGAAGCGTTGAAAAACGTAAAATAAATTTACATGACAAAAAACAGACGCAATGGGAGTTCGTCCCCCTCAGAAGGCGAAGACCGCAACCCGGATCTGGTTGATCATGTGCTTATTGCTGCTGTAATGACTGCGGCAAACGCGTATGCTTTGAGCAGAGAAGGTTTACGGCTTATTCGTAAAGAACTTTCTTATGTATCTGGCGGAATTCGAGCAAAACTTGGCGCCAAACCAATGCCTGAGGCCGAACCTCTTGACTCTTAGTTGGCTCGTTGAATTTAGTATTGACATATAGTTTTTGTTGTGTTAAATTAATGGTCCGTAAAAATTAATACAATAAAAACATGAACAATTCCCCAATAAATGACCTCAGACATGTAGTGGAAAATGAAGGATTCGGCTATGTAATAATTGATGTAGCTGACCATCTTGCCGGTAAAGCCTTTGATATTGCTAAAAGTATTGCCGCAAGAGTGTTTCCTGCAGAAAAAAATAACTAAACTACAATGGAAAATACAAGGCATTATAAAGCTGAAGAAGTTTTAAGAGAATCGCTATTAAAAGCGGTTAGATCTAGCGAAGTTGGCGACAGAGTCGCTTGCCTATTTGACGCTGAAAGAGCCGCTTCAAGATTACCTACTTTAAAAAAAGATGTACGCGCGCAAATCGTGGAGAATGTTCGCACTGCCTGTGTTTTGGCCGCTGTAAATGAAAAACTCGACGAAGAACAGCCCATAGAACATGCTGTTTTGGCCTTAGTTGGCTCGATTAAAAGCCTTGGCGATGAAGCAAATGCTGCGGTTGATAACGTAACAGCTGATGCGAAATGCGCAATCGATCTAGGCCTTGGAGTAGGCGAAAGATGCCTCAATTTACCTGTTAAAATCGGACTTGCGTCGTTAGCGACCATTCTTAATGCTACTATTTTCCGCGATGAAGGGGCGTCTTCTATAGATATCCTTTTGTCGGCTTTAGATTGATAATTGTCTTAATATGAGACCTGAACATTTAGAAACTTCGTTTTTCCCTGACGCCTGCAGAGCTATTAATCGTGTTATGAAAACCGGTGAATTTATAGCTGAAATCGCCGCTCGTTTTGTATTTATTACAAAGATTTGCGTTGGAATTGAACCAATGGGTTGCGAAAAATTCGATCCTAGGGCCGAAGAAAGACACAATATGCGTAACGGACTCGAGCTTTAGTTTAGACTTTAATCAACCCTTAGCTCTTGTATAAGCGGGGTTTTTGTGATATAATATTTGGATAAAGTTAAACAAAAACAAAAATGCCTGATGATCAAATATCAGCGACAAATACCGCGGTAAGTGGGAGTTCAAGCGCAACCGGCGATAATTCGACGCAAACTGCGGCTGTTCCTGCGGCAGCTGCGCCTAGCGCGCCTGCAAGCGCCTCAATTGGCATTGCGTCTGAGCACGAGCATGGAGAAGGACATGATAAAGACGTAAATAAGGTTTTGACTTCGATAAACCGCGATTTTAAAGAAAAACAAATTAAAGAGCGCGCAAAAGAGCTCAAGATTGAATATGTCGAAATTGGCAAAACTCCGATCAATCCGGACTTGCTTCGAATCGTTGATTATGACATTGCAAAAAATGCTTTTGCAATTCCGTTTTTGAAAGTTGGATATGATTTGCGCCTTGCTATCGTTGATCCTGAAAAGGCTGAAACGAAAGCTTTGATGGACGAGTTGAAAACAAAGGGTTTTATTCTTCATCTTGCACTTACTTCTGATGACAGTTTCGTAGATGGGTTAAAGATGTATGAATATCACAAAAAATTCACAGAAAAAAAGCTGGAAACAACGGTTTCAGAAACGCGCCAAGCTTATGATAAAGAGCTTGAAGTTTTGGCTGATTTAAAAGAAAAAGTCGAGAAGATGACTTCCGAGGAAGCGCTTAATATTATTGAAGTTGGTGCCATAAAAACAAACGCTTCGGATATGCATTATGAACCCGGAGCAAAAGATACGCGCATCAGATTTCGAATTGATGGTGTTTTGCATACGATTTTTCATGTTTCAAATGCGGCTTATGCAAACATGACAAACCAGTTGAAGTATAGATGTAAAATGAAATTAAATATTACGAATATTCCACAGGACGGAAGATATGCTTTTGCGATTAATGAGCGCAAAATCGATGTTCGTGTCAGTTCCATTCCAACTGAATTTGGTGAAAGTTTTGTATGTAGATTGCTTGATAGTGGAAAGCATTTTACGACTTTTGAAGAGCTTGGATATGAAGGAAAATATCTTGAAAAAATGAATAATTTGGCAAATTTGTCTTATGGAATGGTGCTTGTTACAGGGCCTACAGGATCAGGTAAAACGACAACTCTTTATTCTTTGCTCACGAAATTTAACGATGCGGAAACAAAAATAATTACACTTGAAGATCCTATTGAATACCGACTTGAAGGAATTGTTCAAAGTCAAATTGATGCTAAGCGCGGGTATGATTTTGCGGGAGGGTTAAAAACATTGCTCAGACAGGATCCGGACGTTGTAATGATCGGTGAAATACGTGATCTTGATACGGCAAATGCGGCCGCGCAGGCTTCTTTGACGGGTCATGTTTTGCTCAGTACTTTACATACAAATACGGCGATTGAAGCGATCCCACGCTTGGTGAATATGGGACTTCAAGAATTTATGATTGCGCCAAGTTTGCATACTGTTATCGCGCAAAGACTTGCAAGACGTGTTTGCCCTGCGTGCGTACAGAAAAAACCTATAAGCGATTCTGATCGTGCAATAATTTCAAAAAATCTTGAGTCTATAAAAATCGCAAGACCGGACTTGAATGTGGCTGTGCCAACTGAACTTGTTGAAGCAATTGGATGCGAAAAATGTAGCAAAACGGGGTATTTGGGACGCGTTGTTGTCTGCGAAATGATTGAAATTGATAACGAAATTAAGGAAGCAATTTTGAATAAAATGGCGGCCTTTAAAATCCTTGAAATCGCTCGCAAAAAAGGCATGACTACAATGCAAGAAGATGGAATTTTGAAGGTTATTGAAGGCGCTACAACGATGGCGGAAGTATTTAGAGTTACGAACTCGTAAAGGGCTTAAAGATCGTTAACCCACAGGAAGCGTCCGCGAACCTTACATGTTTCAATCCATTCAATTACTTCTGTAACTCTTCGCGTATTTGCATCTAAATAATAACCTACTCTTGCCCTCCCCATACGTGCATTAAAATCTGCTGAGGTACGCTCATTTGCATAAATACTCGACCCTGGTTCACAATAATGGCCGTAGACGTCACGAGTCATAATCGTAGCTCCAGGATGCATGCGTAAAAAAGCAGCTTCCAGGCTTTCTTTTCGTTCCCCTCCTCCTTCCGCTTGTCGATCCAATGGATCCGGTGAATCCGGTGATGTCCCCATGTTATAAATATTAATATTTAGGTTTAAAACTATAACCAATTAAGCATAATAAGTCAAATTTAAATTTATTTCTTAATAAATCCCGCGCCGTATCGCTCTATTAAATTTTGCATTTCCATAAATGAAATTGAAATCATTATTTCTTGCGCGGAGAGGCTTGTGGATGCAGAAATTTCATCAATTGTTTTAGCGGATTTTCTTGAAAGGGTGCGATAGATTCTGGTTTCTTTATCGGTCAGATGTGGCAAAAGTTGTTGCTGGCCGGATCCAAAAAGTTGCGTGCCTCCGTCCCCAAATGGCATTTGAATTTGAATGTTTAAACTCTCCAAAATTTCATGCGGAGAAAGAAGCGGATGCGCCTCACCGTCGCGAAGCAGTTTATTTGAGCCTTTTCCGGTGTGCCTATCAACATCTGACGGCACGGCAAAAACTTCTTTCCCCATTTTCACAGCAAGGTGTGCGGTAATTATTGCGCCAGATTGCTCGGGCGCTTCAATCACAACCGTGGCCTCTGAAAGCGCCGCGATTATACGATTTCTTTCCGGAAAATGAAAATTAATTGGTGGCTCAAGCGGCTCGTATTCTGTAATTACTGCGCCATTTTTTGCGATTTCATCAATGTATCTTTTATGCGTTTGCGGATAAATATTTTCAAGACCACTCCCAAGAACCGCGATTGTTGGCGTATTGTTTTTTATGGCTTGCAGATGCGCCAAAATGTCGATTCCTTTTGCAAGGCCGCTAACGATTGTCACATTATTTTTTGATAAAAAATCGGAAATAATTTCGGCCTGCATGCGACCATACAAAGACGGTCTGCGCGTACCAACTACCGCAACTGAAATATTATTTAAAACTTCAGGGTTGCCTTTTACGTAAAGCTTTTTTGGCGGATCTGAAATATGCTTAAGTGCCGCCGGAAATTCGCTTGGATAGATGCATTTATATTTTTCCATGCGAAAATTTTATCGCACTCACATGAACGGCGTATAAAAATTTCTTAACAAAAAATTAACAAATTTGTGACAAGAAAGTTGGCGCCAAATCGCTACGCCTACTCTTCATCTTCTTTTGCCTTATTCATCCCGCTCAATATCTCTTCATCAATATCCAGCCCCAATTCTTTTGTTGGATTTGAGCTGCTTCCCGTTCTATATAGCGTCAATTCAAACGGCTTACCTTCAAATAATGGTGTCACTTTTGCAATTTCAACTTTTCCCTCCTGCTTTCCCTTATTTTCCGGCCTTACATAAACATCATTATGATGGGTAATACTCTCTTTCACTCTAAGTATCATATATTTTGCGTCTGCCATGTCTTCAAAGTTTTTTCCATCAAGTTCTTTGAGCCTGCCTGTTATAAAATCGACACCCGCTTTAAAGCGTGGCGAATCCTTTCCTAATGCTTGAATTTCATCCGCATGCTGAACCTTCCATTCAGCAATAGCTCTAAGAGTAATCCCCCTTTTCTCGTTAAAACCGGCTGCTGCGCCTAGCTTCTTCCCAACAGCTTCTGTCATAAAACCCAACAACCTGTCCACCTCACCTATTTCTACAGCGCGCATAACCGCTTCCTCAATCCCTCCAAGCTCTAGATCTACATTGCTGGTACCCGGGCGATATGACGAAGCCCGTCTTAGTCCTTCGTCCATTTTTTGCAGCACAGCGTCTTTATCCGCCTTGCCCAATGCCTCTGCGCCCTTGCCTGATTCTGATATTGGATAATATCTATTTGGGTTTTCCGGACCGTCCGCTAAAAGAAATGTACCGGAGCCTAATTGAGTAGTCATATTTGTTTTTGTTAATATTTTATTTTCTAATATTTATTCTTTTTCGTCTTTGCGCACCATATCCCAAAGCGCATTAATATCGGGACCTTCTCCTGTTTTTGTTTCAAAATCCAAAGTTAACACTTTCGTTGGACTATCTTCGCTCCCGACTCTTGATAATTTTAACGTGAATGGTTTTCCTTCAAACGATAGATTTGCAGTTGTAACCGTATATCTATGTAACCTCCCTGGTTCATCTGGTTTTATAAATCGTGCATTACTAGTACGAATTGCGCTTGCCACTGGAAGCATTGCTAATTTTGCTTCCGCAATTGTCGCGAATTCTCTTCTGTTAAGCCCTTCAAGCCTTCCTTTTATGAGCATAAGGCTCTCCTGAAATCTTGGTGAATCATTCTTCAATTTTTTTAATTCATCTGCATGCTCAGTTTTCCAAGCAGCAATGGCTTTAAGAACTTCTCCTCTTTTCTGATTAAAACCGGCTGCCATTCCAAGCCTTGTTCCAATAACATCCGTCATGCCTGCTAACACCCTATCAACATCGCCGACTTCTATTGCGTCTGCGACTACCTGTTCAATCGTGCCCGGCGTCAAAAGGTGCTCGTTTGTACGAGGATCCGCTTTAGCTTGTGTTAAGGCTCTATTCAGCTTATTGACTACATGCCCTTTATCCGCCTTGTTTAATGCCGCTACATCTTCAGACCACAAAACTTTATCGTTTGAATATGGAGAAGTTGAGTTCATATTTGTTTTTGTTTATTTATATACTACTAAAATTATACTACAGTTTTATAGATTTGTCAAACGTGTTAGAAAGGGGGGATTGCGACCTTTTAGCTGATTTTGAAGCTCAGTTTTTTGCCTTTGCTATTATGTCCGCGGCTCGTGATTTCAATTGTCGGCTTATTTGTGACGCGACCGATAACCTGCGCTTTGACACCGCCTTTTTTCAAAAGTTCGAGAGATTTTTTGACGTCTTTTTGAGCGACGCACAGAATCATTCCCGTACCCATGTTCCAAACCGTATAAGCTTCTTCGTCAGAGACTTTACCCAATTTTTGAAGTTCAAGCATCATTTTTGGAGGTTCAAAAAGGTTGTCTAAAATAGCTCCTGTATGCGTTTTTTTAAAGATACGGCAAGTATTTCCCGGAACTCCACCGCCAGTAACGTGCGCAATTCCTTTAACGTCAATTTTGCGAGGTTTTTTGTATCGACCGACGAGTTCCAAAACTGCGGAATGATAAATTTGTGTTGGTTCAAGAACCGTTTCCGCCCAAGTTTTTTTGGCATCAAATTTCTTGCCATACCAATTTTCGCCAAATGCATTTTTCAAAACATATCGAACGAGCGAAAACCCGTTTGATCTGAATCCTTTGCTGTAAAGTCCAATAAGCGCATCGCCGAGACGAACTTTACTGCAATCAATAAATTTCTTTTTTTCAACGATTCCGACAGCGGTTGAATTCCAAACCGTACCTTTTATCATACTTGGGATTTCCGCAATTTCGCCGCCCGGAATAACCACTTTTTGTTCAGCACAAGCCTTGGAAAGACCTTTCATCATTTTTCCGATTTTCACAGGATCAACTTTTTCCGTATCAATCGTGTTTGAAACCGTGATGCATTCCGCACCGACACAAATCGCATCGTCAATAACCATTGCCGCAAGGTCATAACCGGCTGTATCGTATTTTCCAATATCGTCAGCAATTTTGAATTTTGAACCGATTCCATCGTCATTTTGCACAAGATAAAAATCGCCGAAATCAAGCGCGCCCGTGAATCCGCCATCCATCGTGAGCGGACAACCAATCATTCCTTTGCGATTCTTGAACGTCTTTTTTGCCTCTGCGTATGCGATTTCCGAGGATTTATCGCCGAGTGAAATATCAACTCCTGATTCTTTATATGTCGCCATAGTATTTTTGAATTTTAAAATTTTAGTTTAGTCGTCATAACCGGCGGATTTTTTATCACTCACAATTTTCCCTTCTTTAAGCACCACAACGCGCTGTTTCAATTTATCAACAATCGCTTTATTGTGCGTCGCAAGAATAACGGTTGTGCCGCTGTTGTTTATTTTAAGCAATAAATCGATGAGTTCCGCCGCGGCTTCAGGATCAAGATCTGCAGTTGGTTCATCCGCGATAAGCAATTTTGGCATGTGCGCAAGAGCCCGAGCTAAAGCCGTTTTTTGAGCTTCGCCACCGGAAAGTTCTTTTGGAAATTTGTCCGCATGATTTTGCATATTCACAAGTTTCAAAACTTCCGGAACACGATGCCTTATATATTCATCCGGAATTCCGCAAACTTCCAAAACAAAAGCAACATTTTCATAAACCGTTTTATGCGGAAGCAATTTATAATCCTGAAAGACCATTCCAACTTTTTTTCTAAAATCACTCAAGCTCGATTCTTTCATTTTATTTACGATGTATTCATCAACAATGATAGAGCCTTCCGTTGGCTTGATTGCGCCCAAAAGGAGGTGAAGCAATGTTGACTTTCCTGCACCGGACGGTCCAACCAAACACAAAAATTCTTGCGGATCAATTTCGAGATTTATATCTGACAAAATTTTGGCTTTTCCGATTTGCTTTGAGATGTTTTGAAATTTAATCATAAATGTTTTTGTAGATTATGTTGTCGCTTTTTGAACGATCTGCAATTTGAATTTTAGCTGATTTTTGACTTTAAATCTAATGAATTGTTTTGTGAAAAAAATCTTGTGTCCAAAAATGCTTGACAATGATATAATAGGTGCTAGAATTGACCCTCGAAATAATAATTTAACTAAAAACAATATGACAAGATTAGGACCAAACCACACAGAATCACCAGACGCAGCTGACGGAATGACAATTCGACCTCATGCTTATAAAGCTGGTGAAGTAGTTGCAGCACCTTCTTTTGTAGCGCACGTTGGCCCAGGAGGTCTCCTTTTAAAACCTGCCGCTGATGCAAATCTTCATGCTATGGATAGAGTCAGCAGAAATGAAGGAAAAGGAGCGATGGGTATCGGTGATGCTGCGCTTGGCGATCTTGAAACAGGACTTCGCTTTGTATTTCAACAAGTAGCGGCTGCAGCTCCTAGTGCCGTTGCTACAGGTGCCGACCAATCAGAACCTGAAGCGGATGATAAAGGCGATGCTCTTGATCATGTAGCTGGTAGCATAGAAATAAGTAAAAGCGGAACACCGTTCATGCGCCCACGCGGTGGCAAGTCCATAACAAGAATTGCAGACTAGTCACCCATGAAACTTCCTGTGCACATATATTTAATGCACCTTTAACTATGCATTAAGATCGCTCTTTGCGTCTCGATTTAAAGCATTCGTAAAAGCCTCCCTGCTTCCGCCTATTCTTCTTAGAATTTCGTCATATTCTCCTCTTTCCACCTGTTCGCTCATCCACCAACCCGGCACAAAAGCGTTATCAACGCTTGCAAAATGCCTGCCATTCACAGTTATGTGACCTTTATACATATCATATAAAGCCATTTTTATCCCCACCTTTCTATCCCTATCACCCTCGTTATCCCTCAATTTTTCTTTGGTTTTTCGAATGTCGATTTCGTGCATTATACCGCTCAAATAAAGCATTGCGTCTTTTGCCGACCCGCCCGCCTCCAGCCTCTTAGCCTCGGCTATAATTGCATCCAATTTGCTTTCCCATCCATCCGGATATCTTTCTGCTAAATCTTCTATCAAAGCTGCCACTTCTCCTCCGTGTCTTTTATCATCCACCTTTAATTCTTCTACGAATTTTCTATGCGCCAGCATTTTCGCTTCTAATAGGGTTGAGTCTGGTGATGTTTTTGCTTTATCGTCCATATATATTTTGTTTTAAAAATTAATTTAATATTTAAATTTTAAACCCCGCGCCCGTTGCTCTTTGCGCATCATCAGCCTCTCCAACTCTATGTATTTGATGCAATACTGAATCGCGCTCAAGCTGATTAGCGATGTTGTATTTATTAAATACCGTGTCATAGCCCTTCTGTATAACTTCGCTTATAGCTTGCAGCTTTGCGTCTTCGGCCCCTGCTTCGTTGATAATTCTGGACACCCGCGTTGACAAGTCTTCCGGCAAAGACTCTACTAACCGATTAGTAGTCTCCAGCATCTCCGCTCTTGCTCCTTCCAACGCTTCTTTCGCTGCCTCGGTTGGATTTTCCGCATAAGCTTTTTTGGCTTTAACAACATTTTTTTGAGCTTCTTCAATTTCACCAACTGTTTTTAACTGCTTTATTTCCTCAGTATTCTTCAATATAGCTTCTGCAACATCTAAGGTTTCCGCTTGATGCAATTGCATTGATAACGATTCTCGTTGCCTTAGAAGGGCCGCTCTTTCCTTTACTGTAATTCCTCTTCCCAATTTCGCATCGATTCCACTTATTTCTTTCGTCAAACCCGCTTTTGTTCCCGCAACTCCTCTCTCTACAGTTGACCCAAAATCTACGTTCATTAAAGCTTTTCCATCTTTTACAAGTTCCACGGTTTCGCCACTTTTTATAGCCTCTTTCACTCTTGCCAAAGCATCTGCTTTGGTTGCATCATCCATTTTTCCGTAAAGCTTGATAGCATGAATACTTCCGTCCTTATTTACAATTTGTACTATACAATTATTATTCTCCGCATAGTCTTTCATGATTGCCATAAATTGCTGAGTTCCGGCATCAAGCGTAGCCCTATCTCCTGTCTTTAATGCTTCTTCTATTTTTTCAAATGCCGGGCTTGATTTCAGCTGAAGCGTTGGTACCAACTCCCCATCTTTACCTATTGTAAACGCCACCACCTCGTCCCCATGCTCTCCCGCAAGCGTACCTAAGCTTTTTTTAGCAGTCATTCCCGAATTCACTTCGTCCACAGCTTGCATTAAACCTCTACTTTCACTGCTTGATACAAGTCCCTTCACTTGCATATCGAGAATTTGCGTTCTCATTTGGTTTTTTAACGGCCCTAATAACTCAGGCCTTCCATTCTTTACGGCCTGCTCTATTTGACCCAGCAACTTTGCACAATCCGGATTTCGCATAAAAACTTCGGGCAATTTATCGAATGAAAATAATGCTAAATTGTCGGAAAGTTTAATTACGTTCAAGAACGCAGCCTCCTTTTCTGCGGCTCCTGCCACTCTAAGAACTTCAAGCCCATCGTGATTTAATATTGCGCTTTTCATACGCCCATATCCTTCCGGTCCAAATAATCCTCCATATACATTGTTCATTGCCTCCACCCCTTCTCCCAAGCTTCGCTCCAAAAACTGTGTACTGATTATTGGATGCGCGTTTGTACCTGTAAACCCCTTCAAATCTATTGCTGATGTATATCCTATGTCGTGATTTATTTGCGTAAGCATCATTTGCAATCTGTCCTCTGCCGTAAACACTATTCTTCCTTCTGATGCTTTTTCATAAGCGTCCATAATCTTTTCACTAACTCTGATATTCCCTGATATATGGCGTATACCATGATCGGGCATTTGTCTTTTGAAGCTCTCCATTGTCTGATAGATCATCTTGTCAGCGCTATCATTTAATATCACCAGTATGTCTTCCGATGAAACGCCCGCTTTTGATGCGGCTTCCATGACATCGTTAAGTCGTCCTTCCATTAATCTCGCGGCGTCTTTGCTTAAAGGAGCATTTTTACCTTTTGTAAATTGTTCCAAGTGGCTATGCATCGCGCTTTGTATTTCTCCCGGTGGCATAGCTTTTAACCCGTCGATATCCCATCTTTTAATCCCGCTTTCAGGTCTATAAAGCGACTGGTCCATTCTTTTTAATTCCATGTTGATATCCAATCCTGATCTTTCAATAAATTCTTTCATGTTTTTTTGAAGGAATTCTTCTTTTAATGCTTTTAATTGTTCAGGCTCCAGCCTTAAAATATCATCTATACCTTTTTCTTTTGCGTGCGCTTTAAAATCGGCATCATCTGCCCAACTGTGACTTTCACTTCTTCTGTTTTTTATTCTTAAATGAAGATCATTAAATGCGTCTAATTTTCTTCCAAGCTTTTCTTCCATTGCAAGCAATCCATCTATAGCTTCTATATCTTTCGTCGTCCCTGCTGCCACTGCTTTACCCCTAGCTTCTTCGAGCGCTTCTCCTGTTGTTTTCATTCTCATAGTCGTCCCGTCGTTCTTAACCGGATCAATTTTATATTTTCTACGCATATCACTGCAGTCATCTCCGTACTTACTAACTGAACTTTCTAAATTTGTATAATCTCTAACGTCTTTTGTATATATTCTTGCCTCGATTGCTTCTCGTGCTTTTGCGAGCTTTGCTTCCGCTTTTTCATATCTGAATGCTTTCATTACCAAATCAGGATTTTCTTTAAAAAGTGCTTTTACGGCATCGCCTTCTTTAATCCCACTTTTTACCATTTCTGAAAGGCTTTGCTCATATTCAGCAAAATCCTTTTCGTACTTTACCATGTCTATTTTTGCGCCTGTTTCGTCTTTAACTAAACCATTGAATTTTCTATCGTTAAAATCCCTCCTCGCTTCCTTAAATTTATTTGCAATACCTTCTTTAATGGTTTTCGCCCAACCTCCTTCGTGCTTCATAGCTTTAATGTCTTTAACCGCTTTGCTCCCTTTCTCTAAAGCGCCGGAATAAGCTCCTTTTACGGCATCTTTAGCTCCTTCCGCAGCTCCTTTCAACCCTGCTTCGCGTATAGCTTTAACGTCTTCTACAACCGCTTTTGCGGTTTCACCCGCGCCCTTATATCCGGCTTTTAACCCTGCTTCTAGTTTGCCTGCTCCCTCTCCTATTAATTCAGCGTATAACTTTGCCGCCGCGCCTGCGCCTTTACCGATTTGTGGAATAGATTTAAGGGCTTTACCAACTCCAATTAAAGCGCCTTTTGGTATTTTACAGAGACCTACAGCAAACTCTTTTACAAATACGCCACCTCCAATTGCTCCGGCTTTTAATGTTGTCATTACCCCGACTTTTACTCCTGTTTTTGCGGCCTCTTTTGCCGCAATTCTTAATACGACCGATGCGGCTTCCGCACCTTTTGTTGCTGCGCCAATACCTGTTGCAGTCAGAAGAACATTAAGCGCGACTTTACCTATGCCCTTCCCAACATGTCCTTTTTCAAAATCTTCCAAAGCTATCATTGCTTTACCCATTTCCTTTAATGCATTGCCGGCATTGGAAAAAGACCATTCTCCGGTGGCCGGATTACGCCCAATAAGTGCGCCTAAGCCTTTACCCGTATTGACCGGATCGGCAAGCATTTGACTAACGCCATTTATCAATTCGCCCGTTCCTTCAACTACGCCTGAAACGAGATCTACCGTTACAGCACATCCCGCCGCAACTAAAAAGTTCACGCCCGGAATATCTTTCGTAGCTCTTTTTACCATTTTGCTAAATGGATCGAGTAGCGTTTCGCATAAAAGATCCTTTGTAAAAAGTGTTATTCCTTCGCCAATTGTGCTAAATACTTTTCCTCCTGTCACCTCCCAAGCTCCCGCTTTTTCCACTTCAACACTATCCAAAGCTTTTCTTTGCTGTTCAAGTCCATTCAAAATTTGCGTATTTGCCAAATTATTTTCAAGGACATTGTCTGCGACTGCTCTATCCATATCATCTATAGTCTTCATTGTGTCCATGTATTCCGCCTGAACCTGTTCTTTTTCCGTACCGTTTTTAAGTTTTGCGATTTCGATTTCCTTTATTGATGAACTTACGTCTTCCATACTCGGATTTACCGTCTTCTCCAAATACATATTCACATTGTCCAAACCCATTTTTGCTTCGATTTTCTTTGCTTCAAGCGCTTTCTTTGCATCTAATGCGGCATCTGCTTGTGAGATACTGCCTTTTAATGCATCATCAATACCACCTTTGCGATCCAAAATGGACTTCTTTTTTTCTTCAAGTTGTTTTTTTTGCTCTTCAGGCAAGTCTCCGGAAAGAGCCTGATCGATTTGCGCCACAGCATCTTCAAGGTGCTCATTAAAGGTTTTTAAACTTTCCGCTTCGACTTGTGTCTTTTTTTCTTTTTCATCAACGGCCTCAGTTTGATGTGTTAAATTATCGCGATATTTTTCCAAATTAATTCTTTGCGCACCAAGCTTTGTTTGCTGTTGTTGAAGCTGTCCGTACCTAACCTCGTCTTTCATTTTCTGCTTATCCGCTTCCGTACTATTCTCATCAATATTTTTTAATTTTTGGTCTCTTTCTTTAATTTTTTCTCCCCTAAGAGCAGCCGTAGCATCTTCTATTTTTCTGCCATATGCAGTTATTTTATCTTTTTTACTCCTGACTTCTTGTATTTTTTGATCAAATTTTTGCTTTAATCCTTCAAGCCTATCTTGAAGAATTTTAAGCTCAGGACTGTCTGAAAAAAGATCAATGTATGTTTTATTTTCATTAAATATCTTTAAAGTTTTTTGAAAAGCCGCAAAGCTTTGCGAAACTTCTGCGCTTTCTTTGCGCATATCTCCGCTTTGGGCATTAAACTTTGTAAATTCCCCTTGAATACCCTCCGGAGAACTAAGATTTGCCTCGTCAAAATTTACATCTTCTATTTTTGTATCTTGTGCCTCCATGCCTTTTTCCGCATATTTCAAGGCTTTGCGCGCAGCCATTTCTTTTTCCTTATTTTCCTTTTCATCTTCCTCTGTTGGCGCATATTTCTTAACAATTTCTTGCAATTTTTGCAGCATATCCGCTTTATATTTTCCGAATTCGGCTTTATTTAAGCCCTTTTCCGCATTGGCATCATATCTATCCGCTGAAGCAAGAAAATATTGGACTACGTTATCATGTAATGCATTTTGAAAATCTTTTGGTAATTTATGTATTTCTTCTTCGTGTTTTTCAAGTATTTTATTTGAATCCGCAACCAAAGAGTCAACGTCCAGTTCCTTCTGTTCGCCGGCTTCTTTTTTATCCTTCAATCCTTTAACGGATTCCGAGGATATATCGGCCCCTTCCGGACCTCCGCTGAAATAAACAAATTTTCTTCTTTCTATATCAAACATATTTAGTTTTTATCGAAAAAATCCTCAATAAGCTTATCGGCCTCGGCGCTATCTTTATCGCTTTCCGCTTCCATGAGCTTTTTTGTATTACTCTTCAAAACGCCCTTGAGACCCGGCAAAAAATCCTTATCTTTCTCAATCATTTCTTTTAAAAATTCTTCCTGCTTTTCTTTTATTGATTCAGCAAGCCTAAGGACTTCCTCGAGCCCTTTAATGGACATTTTATCTATTCTCACAAGCAAGCCATCCACCTCTTCCGACTTGAAAATATAGATAGAACTGAAAATTCGACGAATTTTTGTTTTTATTTCTTCCACGTTTAGCATTTAAGATAACGTAAAATTATCTTAATATTTTAGCATAAAATAACCTAAAAGTCCAGCCTAAACATGGAACTTCCTGTGTATCTCTTTTAAACGCTCGTTTGTGACGTGCGTATAGATTTGAGTGGTTGTGATTGAGGCGTGGCCGAGCATTTCTTGAACGGACCTGATGTCTGCGCCGTTTCGGAGGAGAGTTGTGGCATAAGAATTATGTGAAACAAACCCATCCGTTATAAGATTATGCGTTTCATCAACGCTAAAATCGTATACATCTTCTTTTGCTTTTGTTTTCTCGATTTTTTTCACCTTAAGCCATATTACATTTTTCGCTTCACATATCGAGCCTATTATTGTTATTAAAAGATCCAATTCTCCATTTTTATTAAACTTTTTCGCCCCTTCTAGTATTTTTAATAATGAATATCTCGTTGTTGCCAAGCGCTTATAGCGATTAAGGTGCTTAATCATGTGTTTTTTTTCCATATATTGGTGCATCCCTGTTATACCTTTCTCCTTTATCGTATCGAGTAACAATTTCATCAATGGCTGCGATGGAATTTTATCGTATTCGATTTTTTCAATATTTTTCTGCTCTAAAGCCTTATTCTTTAAAGTCGGGATCATATGCCTGAATTTTCTTCTTTCATCAGCGTCTAAAACGTGAAGCGTGTATATTATATTTGATATTATTTTGCCTTGTGGAAGCCTAACAAGACGTTTTCTTTTTAAAATGTGCGTATTTATTCCAATCCTTATAAATAACATTTGTAAATCTTTTAAAAGCTCCTTGCTTGAAGAAAATATCCTTATACTATCGCCGTTATTCCCTTCCGCATCATAAAATCCTGCTATAAAACTTCGAATTTCCTCTGATGTTGCCTGAAAAAGCTTTACCGGAATTCGTTTATATTTTGAAATTGAACGTGGCACAAACCGTCTAATGAATTTTACAAAATCCACTGAGTAAAAAATCAATTCGTATGAATTTTCGTTACGCTGTTTGATAAATGGTTCTTTCTGAAAATTGCGTTTAAAAATTTTGGAATAAAACCTCAAATTTTCCTGATCTTTATCGTAAATTTTTACACCCCTAAATCTTTCATTAATAACCCCATCTCCAAGTATATACCCGATCAATCTCCATAAATCAGGCTTAAGGATTCTATTTTCAGGAAAATTCGGTATATATTTTATCCCGGCCACATAGTCATTAATTTTTAAATTCTTAGCTTGAATTTCACGTATTCCATCTTCCGCGATTGTGAATAGCTTATGTTCCGGCGTACAAATCAACTCCCTACCGTCAGCTTGTATATTTATGAGTTTATCTGTTTTATATTTGAACCTTTGAAGTATTTTTTTATCTTTTATTTTTCCTGTAATAAAATCCACACTTTTAATATATTTATTTTTCGATAAAAATAACTCCTCCGCTGAGCATATTTTATTGTTTAAAATTATGCGTGTGTCCTTTTGAAGACAATGCCTAAGCGTATGCGGCGAAACCTGTTTTACAATTCCCGCTTTTCTTGCATATTTGCGCACAATATTTTCAATGCTAACGGTTGTGAGGCGACGTTTTTCGCCAAGAGTAATGTCTTCGGCAGTGCTTCCGCGCTTGAAATTTATAAAAAGTGGTTCAAAATTATCCTCACGTTTTTCAAGATATGTGCGAATTTTTTCCGCAGAGCGATCAGATAAAAAGACAAGTCGAGGTTTTCTGCCTTTTCCGCGAATCATAAATTCTTTTGTTTTGAAATCGATATTCTTGCGATCAAGTTTTGCAAGTTCGCTGACGCGAAGACCCGTTGAATAAAGTGTTTCCAAAATCGCAATATCACGCAAACCGGAAATGTTTGAAGTGTCGACTTCTTTGAAAATGCGATCGATTTCATCGTGATCCAAAAACTCAACCGTTCTTTGCGGAATTTTTGGCAGTTCGATCTTCTCCGGTGCAAGAGTTTCAATATCGTTTTTTATCAAATATTTCAAAAATGCACGTAGCGCAATTATGTGATATGTCTGCGTTTTTATGCCAAGTTGTCCGTCCGCTCTATCCCTTATACGATTTAAAAAAAGCCTAAAATCGTGGACCTTATCAAGCGTGATTTTTTTTGGCTCAATATCTCCTGCGAATTCCAAAAATCTCCCCAAATAATGCGAATAATTGCGAACTGTTTTTGGAGATTGATTTTTCTCAACTTCGCAATTTTCAAGAAAACGCTGAATGAATTCTGAGAGCTTCATGGAATGATTATATCACGCGCCGGCATCAAGGAGACGGAGGCAATTTATTCAGGTTCGGAATCGGGAGCAGACGCAATCGCCTCCTCTCTCTCGTTCACCTTTCTTGTGACCGTTCCGCCTTTTGACATAACATCGCGAACCGACAAATGCCCATTAAGATTTCGGAGTTCGATGTGCACTCTTGAAACTCTTTTTTTCAAATCAAGAACTTCTTTGCATCCAATAATCCTCATGTCCCCCGGAATCATTTCCGCTATTGGCGCAACTCTGCCCTTTTGAAATACCAATATTTTACCTTCTCTACGCACACACAAAAGCGTTACCGTATCAGCTAAAACGATCTCAATATCCTTATTATGCATTTCGTAAATTTCTTCTTGTCCCGGCATAAGGCGTTTCGACGGAACATACCCATCTACGTGTTTAATATCAATTATCGCTGTACCGTTTGTTGAATTGTTATCGCGAATTTCTACTTCTCCATCTCCGAGATATTTTATTCTTGCGTGATTGATAGAGACCCGTCTGTGCCCGGCCATAAATTCTTTTGAGATTATAAACCATTCGCCTTTTTTTATTCTATGCTTTGTTCTTGCGCTTGATTCCAACTCCAATTCATCGTCTGAATTTATGCGTGCCATGACCGTTGGACCTAATTCGCCGCTAAATCTAACAACTGTGTATCCCAATCCTCTTATTGAATATCTGAGTCCCGGCTTTAATTCTTGTGGCTCGTCAACATCAATCGAATCTCCCTGAAAAACAACTTCAGGAAATTTTTTAATTACTTTTTGCTCATCAAATTCAACGCCTTCAAGCTTACTAAAATATTCAAAAAATTTATCAAAAGTTATTCTATATTTCAACCTTCCCGTGTTCCAAGGATTCACAATTACAAGAGTTTCAGAACGCAAATCAACCGACTCGATCGAATAAGCGTGGCGACATGGAAATCTTTTTTCCGGATCCATATAGTATAAAAATTTGTCATCAAATTCATTTTCACGATTTGTGTTTTCTATAGAATATGGAGTCTTAACGTTTGGCGTAATTGCTGTAAAAATAAAATTTGATGGATGCGCAGCTTGCTCTTTAAATGCATTTAAAGCTCGATCTTTATATCTATAAATAACGGGTGTTTTTGCGAGTGGCTGATATGACCCTATGTCTATTATTTCTTTTGCAATGTCATCAAAAAATGCTTTAAAAACTTCACTACAGAATCCTCCAACAATTATTGCCATTGTATGCATTTGACCAGCTTCGCCTCCTACATTTCTTTCAGCTTTTCTGAGTCTTCCAAATGCTCTTTCCATAATAACATCTCCACGTTGCCCATCAACTGATTTTCTTTTGCGCTCTATCCCTCTTTCGTCAGGCACCATCTGATATCCCAGCTCTTCATTGTCACCGATTAAAAAATTTCGCCCGTTTGGGAATTCTACATCCCAACCTGCTCTTTCTACTCTTGCCAACATACTTGCGATCACTTTTGCTCCAAGCTGATGTTTCTTTACATTGCGCCAAGCCGCCAAATAATAGCAGTTTCCAACATTTCTTTGTTTTGAGTTGGAATTTTCAAAACCGTCAGGAAATAGCATTTTCAGCCTTTTCTTTTCACCGTCCGTTAAAGGCGCAATGATTGGTGCATCTCGAACTTCTTCCAAATCTCCTACTGCAGTCTTTGCTCTTGAAGTAAATAAACTTGCAAAACCTAACAATGCTTTTTTTAATTGACCGGCACCATTGCCAGCTTCGCCTCTTATTTCTATAACGTGCACGGTATCGTCCAGCTCTGATTGGTATGCTTCTGGGTTTACAGTCATGATTTAAATTTATAGGGTATTATAGTAATATAAATAAGCCTGATTGTCAAGTGCAAAGGGAAGAGGAGGCGGTTAAAATTAAGGCATGATTCTTAAGCGCATAAATCTCGAGAAGAATGAGGAAAAAACGCTTGCGCCATATGCGTGCAAAAGTGCAAAATCTTTGGGCAGGATTTATAAAGAAAAAGATGATGAAAATCGCACGTGTTTTCAACGCGATCGCGACAGAATAATTCACTCAAAATCGTTTCGCAGACTGCAAGAAAAGACGCAGGTTTTTTTGGCTTATGAAGGCGATCATTTTCGAAACCGTTTAACGCACACCATGGAAGTGGCTCAAATAAGCCGTGATATTGCAAGAACTCTTGGGCTGAATGAGGATTTGGCGGAATCAATTGCACTCGCGCACGACCTCGGACACACGCCTTTTGGACATAGCGGAGAAGAGGCGCTGAATAAAATAATGCAAAAATTTGGAATGAATTATGAGCATAACGCGCAGAGCCGCAGAACTGTTGAATTTATGGAAAAACTTTATCCGAATTTTCCGGGATTAAATTTGAGTCGAGAAGTGATCGATGGCTTGATTAAGCACCAAACCGCATATGATCAGCGCGGCATTGAATTTGAATCTTATCCGCATCTTGAAGCGCAAGTTGTGAATTTGGCGGACGGAATTGCATATATGAATCACGATATTGACGATGGAATTCGTGCTGGACTATTTACAATTGAGAAATTGGAGAAATTGGTGCTGTGGAATAGTGCGCTTAAATTAGCCAAAAAATCGTATAAAAAAGGCTTGGAAGGAAATGTTTTGCGTGCAAGAGTCATATCAAAATTGATAAGCTTGATGATTGATGACCTGATAAATCAAACGGAAAAAAATATAAAAAAGCATGGGATTAATAGCCTTACTGATGTGCGAAAATTCAAAGGCGAAATTGTGAGTTTTAGCAAAAAAATGGAAAAAGAAATGGAAATATTGCGTGCATTTTTGATGAAAGAATTTTATATGTCGCCGCGAATTCGTGAAAAAATGGACCGCGGAATGAAAATAATTGAAGGTCTTTTTGAGGCTTATTTCAGCGATCCGAATACGCTTCCACCGCATATTCAAAAGTGGATTGATAAGGGCGAAAAACGTGCGGTTGTGATTAAAGATTATATTGCCGGAATGACGGATTCGTTTGCGGGGAGGGAATATCAAAGAATTTATGCTAAAATACAGCCATGAAATGCCCAAAATGTAAATTTCACGATACAAGCGTTATTGATTCGCGCGAGACGCAGGAAGGAAAATCGATACGCCGCAGACGTGAATGCGAAAAATGCAAATATAGATTTACGACTTTTGAAAAAATCGAAGCGACGAGCTTTATCATTATAAAAAAGGATAACTCGCGCGAGCCTTATAATAGAGAAAAACTGGAACGCGGAATTTGGCGTGCGTGCGAAAAACGGCCTGTCACACATGAGCAAATCCAGAGCTTATTAAACGATTTGGAAGAAGAATGGGCGGGAATCGGAAAAGAAGTGCCAAGCAAAACCGTTGGCGAAGGCGTCATGGAAAAATTGAAAAAAATTGATGAAGTTGCGTATATTCGATTTGCTTCCGTATATAGACATTTTAAAGATTTGGAAAGTTTTCAAAAAGAGGTGCAAAAGCTGATAAAGTAGTATACTTAGTATAGTTCTTGGTTCTGGCGACAAATCCCCATTTGTTTTAGCGTTTATATTTTAAACCTCCCCCTGACCCTTAATCTTCCGGAATCCTAAAATTGTTTTTTAGTTAAGGTGAATTTTTATAATTATTTATAAATTCATGTTTGACATTTCTGTTTTTTTGTATTATAATTTAGTATACTAAAATTAAAAATAAACAAAAAGTGAAATCAAAAATATTTAAAATAATAGCAGTTGTAACAATCCTTTTTGTAGTAGGCGGATTGATTGGATTTATTTCCAGACCATCTGAAAACTATTCAAAGGCAAGCTTCTTAGATTCTGATATAACATCTGAACCTGCTGTTCTTGAGGTTGATTTAAATGAAGATACTGCAAAAAAACCTGCTGCGCCTACTTTGGAAGCTTCACCGGTTGTCGCACCTAAAGATAAAAAAGAAGTTGCACCAACTGTTACGGCTCCAATTTTAACACCGGCCGTCACTCCAGAAGTTACGCCAAGCACCGATTCTGCTTTGGAACTTTCCGGAAGCCCCGAGTGTTCGTTTGAAATGCCTGCACAAGGAGTTTTTTCCGCTAGACCAATCAAAAATACACTTGGCTTAAAAGTTACGTCAAATCAAAAATTTCGCATGGCTTTATTTTTTGAAAATACCGGGAATATTCCATGGTTTTCAGAAAATACAAATTGCCAAAATGTGCCGATTGTAAGCCTTGGAACGACTCGTTCACTCGATAGACAAAGCGCATTTTTGAACGGCAATCGTATAATGATAAAAGATGAAAAAATTGATCCTGGACAAATCGCGGCATTTGAATTTGAAGTGACGGCGCCTTTTGAAGCGGATATTTATCGTGAATTTTTCGCGCTCGTTATTGAGAATAGAACCTGGATGAAGGATTCGGAAATCATGGTTGATTTTCACGTTGGAGAAACGTCTGAATCAGAAGAAGATATAGCTAAAAAAGCGGAACTCATCCCTATTTCTATGAAATTCTCCGAACTTGATTTGAGCGCTCCAAAATCGCTTGAAGTCGATTTATCGGAACAAAAAATGTATGTAAGAATTGGAGATAAATTGATTAGAATTTTCAAAACTTCAACCGGCGCTATTGCCACACCAACTCCAACCGGAGACTATAAAATTGAATTTAAACAACAAGTTAGAATTGCCGGTGGCGGCACTCCTTATATTATGCCAAAATGGCAAACCTTCTATAAAGGTGCGGGACTGCATGCTCTTCCAAGTCTCGGAAACGCGAAACTTCGCCACAGAATTTTGCAACTTGAACCGGATGAATCAGCTCCAACTGAATGGTTTAAAGACGACTCACTTTGGACAGAAGCTGTTGACCACATTGGCAGACCTGTCAGTCATGGATGCGTAAGACTGCTTCCTGAAGACGCGAGCTTTGTTTATGACTTCACAAACGTTGGGACGCCGATTGCGATTCATTACTAGGTTTTGATTTTTGCTCTCGAAAAATCAAAACCTAAAATTTATCTGATTCACCCTCGGCCTCCGTCCCCCGTGTCAGAAATTTGTTAGATATTTGACCTTTGGTTTTTGAGTTTTGTCGTCTAAAATAGATACACTATGAGTCACATACTTGAAAATCTAAATAAAGAGCAGAAGGAAGCGGTTATACACATTGATGGACCGATGTGCGTTCTTGCCGGCGCCGGTAGCGGAAAAACGCGCGTGCTCACGCATCGAATTGCACATATGATTGAAATCGGAAAAATTTCTCCGAACAATATTTTAGCGGTAACTTTCACGAATAAGGCCGCTGAAGAAATGAAAAAGAGACTTGCGAAACTTCTTGGAAAAGCCACTTATTCAAGGCATGAATCTGCGGATATGCCTACAGTTGGAACTTTTCACTCGATATGTTTGCGAATTCTCCGGCAGCATGCGCATATGATTGATTTTGAAGATGGTTTTGTTATTTATGATGAATCCGATCAGCAAATTTTGATGAAAAATATAATGCGCGATCAGGGCGTTGATGAGCATAAAATAATTCCACGAAGCGTTCTTTCTGAAATTTCAAACGCAAAAAACCAACTTCTCGGACCGGAAATTTATCATGATTTTGTGGATTCGACTTTCGCAGAAGCTGTAGCCGAACTTTACCCTTTATATCAAAAGGCGTTGCATAAAAATCAGGCGATGGATTTTGATGATTTGATTATGAAAGCCGTTGAACTCTTTCAAAAACATCCGGACTTGCTGACTTATTATCAGGAAAAATGGAAATATATTTCCGCGGATGAATATCAGGATACGAATAAAGCGCAATATGTTTTACTGAATTTGCTCGCGAATAAATATAAAAATATTGCTGTAATTGGAGATGACGATCAGAGCATTTATTCATGGCGCGGGGCGACTGTTCAAAATATTTTGGACTTTGAAAAAGACTATCCTGATGCCAAAATTGTGAAGCTCGAACAAAATTATCGCTCAACAAAACAGATTCTTGATACGGCGCATTCTGTGATTTCGAAAAATAAAAAACGCAAAGATAAAAAGCTTTGGACTGAACGCGCCGATGGTGAAAAAATCAGGATCTGGAGAGCATTAAATGGCATGCATGAAGCCGAACTTATTTCCGAAGAAATTTTGTCGAGATTGCAGACTTATGAAGATCCGCGATATAACGATTTTGTGGTTTTGTATCGCACGCATGCGCAATCACGCGTGATTGAAGAAGTATTTTTGAAATTCGGAATTCCATATAAAATAATTGGCGGAATAAAGTTCTATAGTAGAAAAGAAATCAAGGATATTGTGGCTTATTTACGCGTTATTACAAACCCAAGCGATACGGTTAGCATGATGAGAATTATTAATGTTCCACCAAGAAATATCGGTGCAAAAACGATTGAAGCTATACAAAATTTTTCTGTACAAAATGATGTGACGGTTTTTGAAGCGATCAAAATGATCGCGAATGACTTGGGCGGCTCAAATGGCGGCGTAGACATCCCGACTGCAAAAAAAGAATCTTTGAAAAACTTTGCAAAAGGAATCGAAAGATTGCAGCAAATAAATTCGGAAAATAATGCGGCGAGCGTTATAAAACACGTTATCGAAGACAGCGGATATAAAAAATTTATTGATGATAATACGGCGGAAGGCGAGGCGGCGCTTGAAAATGTGCGCGAACTTATTTCTGTTGCGAAAAAATATGACAGCCTTGAATCGGGCATGAGTTTACGCGTATTTCTTGAGGAAATTTCACTTATTGCAGAGGCCGACAACCTTGATGAAAGAGAAAATTCGGTGACGATGATGACGGTTCACGGCGCAAAAGGTCTTGAATTTCCTTATGTTTTTATCGCGGGAATGGAAGATGGAATTTTTCCGCATGTTCGCAGTTTGATTGAAGCCGGCGAACTTGAGGAAGAAAGACGATTGATGTATGTGGCTTGCACAAGGGCAAAGGAAGTTTTGTATTTATTGTTTGCGCAAGAAAGACTTTTATATGGCGATTATAAATCAAATGCTCCTTCGCAATTTTTGGAATATCTTGATGAAGCGCTTGTTGAGAAAAATTACATTCCGGAAAACAGCATGTTCTCACGCGAAAAAGAATCCGAAGGTATCGCGGAACAATATTTTGGGGCGACTTCTGATGAATTTTCCGCAGGATTCAGCATGGATAGAAAAGCGTTTAAACCGGTGCCGGTTGAAAGAATTGAAGAAGGCTCCGAATTTAAAGATGGCGATAAAATCAATCATGCCACTTTTGGCAAAGGAATCGTTCTGAATGTTATCGGAGGTGTCGCAACTGTTGCTTTTGAAGATCCAAGAATTGGGGTTAAGAAACTTGCGATTTCGGTGGCACCAATGAGGAAGATTTAGGCCAAAGTCTAAGGTTTGACATAATTATTAATGTCTGTTATTATTAACGTCTAACAATGAATGATTATGTTAATAAACTCAGACGACGTTGTATTTGGAGAAGCGCTTTTTGGAATACAAATGCCTCGCAATACCGATAGAGAGTCTTTTTGTGAAATAATTGCCAATGTTTTATTAAGAAATAAAGGCAATGTCGCAACGTTGCTGAGAGACGTTTTAGCAAAAGTCGCTTATAGGGAACCTAAAATTCTTGAAGATTTTTCAGCTTATTTGAGAGACGCGGAAGTAACGGATTCGGATCTGGAAGCGGAATTAACGGGTCTTGCAGAGCAAGCGCAAAGTCGAATAAGTGCAACGCTTGAAGATCGCCAGCCTACGCTTAAGCAACAGGCTGTAATTCAAATGTTGCGTGAACAAGCCGGCGAACGCGTCGTTGGCAAAAGGCTATCTTTTAAAACTCCCGGGACTTCTTCCGGCATTGCCTCTTGTTTTGCTACCGATATAAATGATAAAATAGATACTCAAATACTTACATGGATGGACCTTTGGGGGATAGACGCTGAATTGGTTAACGATAAAGCAGATTTGTTTTTGTAAAAATTTTGGATAGGGAAAAGCCGCCATTTGGCCAAATCTTGCTATTTCTAAAAAGACCCCAGTTTTTCCAGTTGCCGACGTGAGAAGAGAGAGATTTGGTTTGTCGGATGCCATTTTCTGTGGATTAAGGGTCTTAACGCATCT
>LBWJ01000013.1 GCA_000993595.1 Candidatus Peregrinibacteria bacterium GW2011_GWC2_39_14
GTAAAAAAAACTTATACAGTACCGGCGAGATTGTATAAAAGATGTATACAATTTTTTTAGTGTACACAACATGTTAAAACACTTATTCACATCAGAAACTCGAGTAAAACTGCTCACATTATTTCTTCTACATCCGGAGGACGAATACTTCATACGCGAACTTACGCGAAAACTTGGCGAACAAATTAATTCAATCAGACGCGAACTCGATAATTTGAAAAAGATCGGTTTGCTCAAGAGTAAGACAAAAAACCGTAAGAAATATTACATTGTAGACAAGAATTTTTTGATATTTGATGAGTTGAAAGGAATTATCTTAAAATCAATGAGCGATAATGACACGATCACAAAGAAAATCGCAAAATGCGGAGAAATCGACTTGGTTGTGCTTTCCGGTATGTTTATAGAGAAGGTTTCATCAATCGATCTTCTTATCGTCGGAAACATTGATAAGGAAAAACTCAGCGAAGTCCTTAATAATGAAGTCGGGACAAAGCGCCCTGTTAAATTTAGCATTCTTACAAAAGACGACTTCTTGTATAGGCTTAAATGTAAGGACAAATTCATAACAGACATATTGGCGGACAAGACAAATATAATTGCAATTAACAATTTGCAAGTCAGCGTTTAACACAATGAGAGCATAAGGTACGCAATTATTTTGTGCTTGAAAAGCTTGTGGGGATATTTTCGAAGACAGTCATGAGACCGAACGACCAAGGTGTTTTGCAAAGCAAAACGAGTGAGGTCGAATGCTAGTGAAGATTTACACGGTGGGTAAATCGAACGTGTCTGAGAAAATAGACATACAAGCTTTATTAAGTTAAACAAATTGAGCGTATTTAAAAAATTTGCTTGATTTAATAGAATTCGCTGATATAATAAAATGGCATTTTTTCTTTATTCTAAACTAAAATACTATGCAATCATTAATAAATGAAATTCAAAAAATTTCCATGAACAAGAAGATTCCAGATTTAAAATCCGGAATGACGGTTAAGGTTTCACAGAAGGTCAAAGAAGGCGATAAAGAGCGTGTTCAAGCCTTTGAAGGTGTTATTCTTTCTGTCAGCAGCGGAACGGGAGTTGAAAAAAGCTTCACAGTAAGAAAGATCGTAGATCATATTGGAGTTGAAAAAATATTTCCTTTTTATTCCCCAACTATCACAAAGATTGAAGTGAAAAAAGTTGGTAAAGTAAGAAGAGCAAAACTTTATTACATGCGCAAATTGCAAGGTAAGGCTTCAAGATTAAAGGACTTGGGAGTCAAATTATCTCAAGAAGAAATCTTGGATCGCGAAAAAGCAATTGACGAATTGGCTGCAAAGAAAGCTCAGGAAGAGGCAGCTGCTGCAAATCCGAAAATCGAAGCTTGAAATCCAAAACAAATCCGAAATTAGAAGTTCGAATTTTTCAAATAATTCCAAATAAGAAATTCCAAATCTGCGATTTTGCTGTACAATGAATTCGATGAAAAATTTGGAGAACTCACTTTTCAAATCTGGATTTAAATATATCTTTGGCCTTGACGAAGCTGGTAGGGGGCCGCTTGCAGGGCCGGTTGTTGCTGGTGCGGTGGTTTGGAAAAATGGAATTAAAATTCCGGGACTTAATGATTCAAAAAAACTTTCTCAAAAAAAGCGCGAAAAATTATTTAAAATAATTACATCGAAATTAGAATATGGAGTTGGAATTGTTTCGCATGAAATAATAGATAAGAAAGGAATAAAATATGCGACTTTAATGGCTTTCAAAAGCGCAATAAAGGATATTGAAAAAAAGCACAAAATCAAACCCGAATGTTTACTTATCGATGGAATTGATGATTTTAAATTTGGAGCCCCTTCGGTTTCAATTGAAAAAGGGGACACGCGTGTAAAGTGTATTCAAGCTGGCTCTATAATTGCAAAAGTAACTCGTGATAAAATAATGATGGACTTTGAAAAAAAGTATCCAATGTATGGATTTAGGTCTCACAAAGGATATGGCACAGAAGCGCATTATAAAGCCATTTCTAAACATGGCACATGCGCAATTCATAGATTAACCTTCAGATTGAAATGAAAATAATTATTTGCGGAAATTACGGAGCAACTAATATCGGCGATGAGCTGATATTGAAAGGTATTTTGAAATATATAGATTTAAAAAAGCACGAGGTTAGAGTTTTGAGCGCAGATCCAAAATCAACAAAACTCATGCATGGCGTGCGCTCGTTAAGGCTGATGCCGGCAGGTCCAAAATCGCTTATTAAAGGCATTTTAAAGTTATCATTACTTCGCACTTTAAGCGGAATAAAAAATTGTGATTTATTTATTTTTGGAGGTGGCGGACTTTTTGACGATTCATATCCGCGAGCGGCAATCATTTGGGGCATACAGGCTTTAACGGCTTATGTGTGCAAAAAACCCGTGTTCATTATGGCACAAAGTTTTGGGCCTTTAAAAGCTCCGTTAACAAAAATAATAACTCGTGCGGTTTGCAATTATGCAAAATGTATAACTGTTCGCGATGAAAATTCAAAACTTGAACTTGAAAAATTAGGCATAGATAAGGCAAAAACAAAAGTTAAAGTCACAGCTGATCCGGCATTTTATTTGGACGAAAAAAATCTGTTAAAAAATCCAAGAGAGAATAAAGTGCAGAAAATTAAGCATAAATATGTGCTTGCGGTTTTGAGGCAAGGCCTTTCGAAGATGCAAATTAAAGCATTATCAGATACTTTTGATAAAATTCATGCAAAATACGGCTTGCACGTCGCATTTTTGCCATTTCACAACGTGAATCCGGACGATTCCTTGGCCTTCGCGCCATTCTTGAATAAAAAATTTGTTCAACGGCTAAATTATACCGACGATTCTGCTCATATATATAAGCTAATTGTGGGGTCGGAGGCAGTTATTGGTATGCGACTTCACTCTCTTATTCTATCAATCCTAGCGGGAAAGCCATTTTTAGCGCTTTCTTCCTTCGATAAAGTAAAAGGCGTTCTTTCACACGCCGGCTTAAGTGAATCATTTATAGATTTGAAAGGTTTAACCGCAGAAAAATTATGTAAAAAATATGACAATTTAGTCAAAAATAAATTCTCCAATATGACTAAAATAAGCAAAGCTAAGGCTAATTTAAGCCAAAAGTCAGCGCTTAATAAAATTCTATTGACAAAATTTATGTAAGGTGTAGAATTACTCTCCTAACATTAATTTTAACCAAAATTATTATGAGTAACTTAGAAACACGTTCAGAACGTTTTATGCCGGGAGTTAAAGCCGGTGCAGTGCTTTTAGCTTTTTTATCAGCCTTGGCTATTGATGAGGCACAGGCTAATGCTCAGCCAACTTGTACAGCAACGACTACAACAACTCTCACTTGCGGTGGTAGCTGCCCTTCAGCGGCCCCTGTAGTTGCATGCAGCACACCGGATGAGGCTATGAGAAAATTAAAAGGACGTGTGTATTATTTGGAAGCACAACTTCTTAAATTAAGAAAAGCAGACACGGAAAACGCAGAATTATACGCTCAATTAAGCAGAAAGCTAGGCGCTGTTAAGAAAGACTTAGAGGGAAGAATTGGACCTTTAGAAGCAAGAATGACAAAGGCTGAAGAAGGTATCGTGGCTATTGGCGCTAGATTGGACGGACTTGCAGGAAGAGTGAGTGCTGTAGAAGATAGAGCAGACAAATCAGAGAAAAGAACAGGCACACTTGAAGAACGCATGGATGCTGGAAGCAAAAATAGCGTAGGAGTATCGGCTGAATATGATGGTGGCGTTGGTGCTCAGGTTGAAGTTGCTCATGATTGGCATCAGCCTGGTGAAAGCGGCTTTGGAGGAGTCTTCAAGGTTGGCTATGGATACGATTCAATGGGAGTTGAAGGATGCGAAGGTTCTATTGGTACAAATTCATTAGACGCAACAGCTGGCATAGAAGGGAGACTACAGTTTGTCAAAGATCTCCTCTCGGCTACTTTGGGAGTTGATGGCGGTGTTACCGCTCAGTTCAGAGGCGGCAGCCCTAATGTTCAAGGTGGTCATACGTATAGCCCTCTTGGTAGAGCAGAATTGGGTCTTGATTTTGGCTTAGGGGGTGGCGTAAGCGCAGGTATTCATGGTGGAATTGAAGCTGCAAAATTGCCTGATAGAGCAGGAGCGCAACCAGACTGGGATGTTACACCTGTCGGAGGAGTAAGAGTAAGAGTAAGGCTTCCTAGAAGAGGAATAAGAGGCAGATAATTATCAATAAACATTAATTTTAACCAAAAATATATGGATACATTTAAAGCATTAGGATTAGCGGCAATAGCAGCCGTTGGCGTAGCAGGTTGCGAACAAGTAGACGATCTCGTGAATTGTGACCAGAATGGTCAATGCACAGACACGGTTGGCGGCGAAGATGGCGCAAATGGCCCGGATACAAACGGCGGTGAAGACACAAGCAGGCCTGATACGAACAGACCAGACACAAACGGTGGCGAAGATAGCACTGGCACACCTGATTTGAATGGCGATGATACTGCTCAAGAAGTGGAAAAAGAGATTAATGGCAATACAGACGGTACTCACGGTGCGGTCTTAGAATGTATGGATGAAACTTTAGCTTCATGGTTTGAAGCAGGAGGCGCTATTTCTTCGGTATTTGGCGGCACAGAGTCTATGGTAAGAGAAGGGGGTATGAAAATCTTAGACGATGGTGCAGGCACAGTTGGATTTAGATTCGATGCAGGTGATGCAGGGCAGAATTTCTATCAAGGTGTTATGGCAGAACCAAATTCAGTGATTAAAATTCAACACCCAATGACAGAAGGCGTTGATGAAGCTGGCGGGGGAGTTAGAGTTTATAAAATTACAGTTGAACCAGGTTATATGCCTGACCAAGCCGATATCGAAAACGCAATTCAGCAAGTTGAAGCTGCCACAAGAACAGGAAGGCCGGTAGCAGAACTCTTAGAAACATTAAAAGGTGGAGGCTATGTTGTCATGGTTGAAGAGAAAGATTTCGGTGCAGAGTTTGATAATCCAAATGGAGTTATAACGATAACAACAAGCGGAGATGCACAAATGGTTATCATTCAAACGACTTATGGTTGTGACTTTGGCACAACAGCGGAAGCAACTCCAACCGAAATGATGAAAGGATTTCATGAAGGCACATTGGACGAAGCTGGAAAACAGGCATTATTCGCAAGTGTTTTCACAACAAGAAAAGACGAAGAAAAAGCTGCGTAGTAGTAAGTAATTCAAAAATCTTAAAGGGCTTCTGATCGGATCTTCTGGTCAGAAGTCTTTTTTAATGCGTTGGGATTGTGTTCGCAGTCCAAAGAACTTTCTTTTTCAAGCGAGATTTTGCGGGCAATCGTATTTGCCTTATACAAGCTCTCAAATGTGCCGCTATCAGTCCATTCGCCATTCAAAATCGTGGCATGCATAAGGCTTTTTTGGATATAATTATTATTTACATCCGTGATTTCATATTCTCCGCGAGCAGAAGGTTTTAAATTGGCTATAATTTTGAAAACATCTTTATCGTAAAGATAGAATCCGGTTACAGCATAATTTGTTTTTGGATTTTTTGGCTTTTCTTCAATGTTTATAACGCGATTGCCATCAAGCTCCGCAACCCCAAATCTTTGCGGATCGGATATTTCTTTCAGGAAAATACGCGAACCGGTTTTAAAGCTCTTAACATCTTTTTCAAAATTATCTTCGTAAACATTATCACCAAGAATAACCGCACAATTATCATTCCCGACAAAATCCGAAGCAAGACTTAAGGCGTGTGCAATGCCAAAAGATCCTTCCTGAACACGATAAGAGAAGTTACATCCAAAGCGCTCACCGGAACCAAGAAGTCGCAAGAAAGAGCCGGCATGTTCGTCGCCGGTAATAATCATAATATCTTTAATCCCGGCATCGATAAGCGTTTGCAAAGGATAAAAAATCATTGGTTTATTATAAATCGCGAGCAAATGCTTGTTCGTAACTTTTGTTAGTGGCGAAAGCCTTGTGCCGCTTCCTCCGGCAAGAATTATTCCTTTCATATTTTATTTTTACGCGTAAAGTTTAGCCCAAATTTTATTTTGCGCCAAGGTAATCTTTTAATGCCTCAATATGCGCACGCATAAGCGGAAATTTTGTATTTATCAAGGTTGAAACATGAGGTCTTTTTGCAGGCCTTGGGAATTTTTCTGATGTCACAGGCAAAACTTCAACGTTAATATTTGCAGCGGAAAAAATTTCTTTAGCAAATTCATACCAAGTGACATCATTTTCATTAGCAAAGTGATATATGCCAAATTCAGCATTAGATTCAATCAAAAGTTTGATATGTTTTGCCAAATCTTTTGAATAAGTTGGTTTTCCACGCTGGTCGTTCACGACTCGAAGTGGAACTTTTCCGGCATTTGCGAGTCCGATCATCGTATCGACAAAGTTTTTGCCGTGCTTGCCGTAAAGCCAAGATGTGCGAACAAGATAATACTTATCACAATCTTTGCGCACAGAATCTTCACCTAGTAATTTTGATCTTCCATAAGCATTCATTGGATCAACTTCATCATCTTCTTTGTATCCGCCGGCTTTCTCACCATCAAAAACATAATCCGTGCTGATATGAACAAAAGTCGCGCCGATTTGTTTGCATTTTCTAGCCAAAAGTCGCACAGCCTCGCCATTTATCAAGTTCGCCAAATCCTCATTTTTTTCGCAGTCATCAACAGCAGTATATGCCGCGGCATTAATTACAATTTCCGGTTTATTTTCATCAAAATATGCATCAATTTGAGTCGAATTTGTGATGTCGAGCGTGTCTTTATCTGTGCCGGAAATTTGATAATTTGCTTTATCCGCGCCAAAAACTTCCATCAAATCATGGCCAAGCATTCCATTCGCGCCTAAAATTAGAACTTTCATTTGTAAAAATTTAGGATTTCTTGTTTTGCGCCTTCAATCGAAATCAGTCGCGCTTCTTTGCCGGTTCTTTCCTTAAATTCAACTGATTTTTCCTTCAAGGTTTTTTCACTTACAACAATTCTAAGCGGAATTCCAATCAAATCCGCATCATTGAATTTCTTGCCAGGGCTTTCGCTTCTGTCATCATAAAGAATTTCAATTCCGGCCGCCATTAACTCTTCATAAAGTTTTTCAGATTCCTTTAAAATATCTTCATTTAAGCCAATCGAAATCATATGAACTTGATATGGAGTAACCGTTTTTGGCCAGATTATGCCCTTTTCATCATGTGACGCTTCAACGATTGTTCCGACTAAACGCGTGGTTCCAATGCCATAACATCCCATAATCACATAATTTTCTTTTCCGGTTTCATCCACAAATTTCATATTAAAAGACTCGCTGTATTTTGTACCAAGTTTGAATATATTTCCGGCTTCAACGGCTTTTTCTTCAATCAAATCACTTCCACATTTTGTACATTTTGATTTATTTTTTTCATCAACAATTTCCGCATTTTGCGCAACATTACATTCTTTGCAAACAATCATAGTGTCTTCACCCGCAGCGGTTTTAATTCCGAATTCATGAGACAGATTTTGCGTGAACGCTCCGCCGGATGCGGCCATTGGATAAGCCGTAAGTCCACATCTTGAATAAACGCGAAGATACGCATCTTTCACGCGATCATAATATTGATCCAAGTCTTTCTCTGAAGTGTGAAAACTATACATGTCCTTCATTCCAAATTCGCGTCCGCGAAGTAATCCGGATTTTGCACGAGGTTCATTTCTAAATTTCGTTTGAATTTGATAAATCGAAAACGGCAGATCTTTATACGAGGTGGTAAATTTTTGGGCAAGGGGAGTGACGGTCTCTTCATGGCTTGGCCCAAGCACAAACTCCTTGTCGCCGGCCTTAGTTCTGTATAAAATTTCATCCATTGTTTTATCGCGTCCGGTTGTTGTCCAAAGTTCAATCGGATGTAAACACGGCATCAAAATCTCTTGTCCATCAACAGCATTCATCTCTTGGCGAATAATTTCATTTATATTTTTCAAAACGCGAAGTCCAAGCGGCAAAAAGTTATAAATTCCGGCGGAAACTTTATCTATAAAACCAGCTTGTAGAAGCAGTTTTGCATTAATTGAATTTTCGTCGTGCGGGGTTTGATTTTTTGTTTTTCCAAAGAGTTTTGAATAACGCATATTATGAAAGTTTTAATTCTTTTTTTCGTCTCTCTGTCATGTAAGCTTCAAGAATATCATCAACCTGCAGTATAACGTCACCAAAATATTTGATACCGCATTCTTGGCCTTCACCAAGCTCATTAACAGGTTCGCTGACTTTTTTGAGTGATTGAATCTCTCCTGCGCCAATAACTTTTCCGTCTCGAATAACGCGCAATTTTGCCTTATTTCTAACTAAATCTTTAATAACTTTGCATCCCGCAATAGTTGTTTGTTTTTTGTTGAAGAAAACTTGCAAAACCTGCGCTTGTCCAAGAATAGTTTCAATAATTTCAGGCTCAAGCATACCTGTTAAAATGCCTTGTATATCTTCAATAAGCTTATAAATAATGTTATACGTCGAGATATCAACGCCATGAATTTCAGCGACTCTTGCGACGTGTGGACTGACAATTGTGTTAAATCCAATTACAACGCCTTGGCTTGCAGAAGCCATAACAACATCAGATTCCGTGATATTTCCAATTGCTCCATGGATAATTTTCAAAGCTACTTCATCGTTATGGATTTTACCCAACGACTCTTTCAAGGCCTCAAGTGAACCCTTTGAATCGGCTTTCAAGACGATTTTTAAAGTTTTGAGGGCACCGGATTTAATTTGACTGATAATGTCTCCTAGACCAGTTGCAGTTGATTTGCCCTTTAGCAAATTCTCAACCTGCATCGCTCTTTCACGCGCAGTTTTTTCATCAGGTAAAGTATGCAAAATATCTCCGGATTGTGGAGTTTTTGAAAGTCCCGCAATAGAAGCCGGCATAGAAGGTCCAGCGCTAATAATATTTTTGCCACTCCAATCTTTCATAGCTTTAACTTTTCCGAAAACAGAGCCAATAACGACATTATCTCCAATTTTCAAAGTTCCCGTATTCACAACAATGCTTGCAACAGGCCCAAAACTTTTATCAAGATGAGATTCAATAACGGTTCCAACCGCCTCACGATTTGCATTTGCTCGAAGATTTTCCATGTCCGCAACAAGCAAAACCATTTCAAGAATTGTATCAACGCCTTGTCCCGTGATTGCGGAAACCGGCACCATGATTGTTTTTCCGCCCCATTCTTCAGGGATTAAGCCGTATTCAGACAATTGTCCCTTTACCATTTCAACATTTGACTCAGGTTTATCGATTTTATTTAATGCGACGATAATTGGAACCTCAGCTTCTTTTGCGTGATTTAATGCCTCAATCGTTTGTGGCTTTATGCCTTCATCGGATGCGACAACGAGAATTGCAATATCGGTAACTTTTGCTCCGCGTGCGCGCATAGCCGTAAACGCTTCATGACCGGGAGTGTCCAAAAATGTGATTTTTCTGCCTTTATGTTCAATTTGATAAGCACCGATTTTTTGCGTAATTCCACCGGCTTCGCCTTCAACGACTTTTGTGGAGCGAATTTTATCAAGAAGTTTTGTTTTGCCATGATCAACATGTCCCATAACAACAACGATAGGAGGTCTGACTTTCATATCCGAGCTGTTATCTTCTTTTAAAAGGCTACTTAAGTTTCCCTCCATAATATCTGCCGCAGACGCGCTTGTTCTTTTTCTTTTGAGTTGGATTTTAAGATCATCCGCAATAATTTGCGCGGTCTCAAAATCCAATTGCTGATTTATATTAGCCAAAATTCCATTCTTCATTAATTCTCCGATAACTTTTGCGACAGGAAGTCCGGTTTTTTCTGCAAACTCTTTTACAGAAATAACATCCGGAATTTCAATTGAACCATCAATTATTTGTGGAGCCGCAATGGGTTGTTGATAAGAGGGTTTTTCAGACTTTTTTGATCTTATGTCCTTGCCTGCGGTCATTCTTCTTTGCGCTTTGATGATTTCACGATCAAGTTGTTCATCAATAATTTCTTCATAAACTTCCTCGACTTTTTCAGGTTCTTTTTCTTCGACAGCTTCAGGGACTTCAACAGCCTCGGCCTTTTTTTCACTTTTCTTTTCAACTTTTGCTTCCGTTTTTTTACCAAATTCAGCCTCAAAAAGCTTCGCAGTCTCTTCTTCGATGACGCGAGTTTGTGGCTTAACGTCAAAGCCGGATTCTTTCATCTTTTTCTTAAGTTCAGCGCTGGTTAAGCCTAATTTTTCCGCCAAATCGGCGATTTTTACAGACATAAAATAAAAATACGTATTTAAAGCAAATGTATTCTAAATGAAAAACCTCTAAATTCAAAGGGCAAATCGCAAAATCGTAACTTTTTATTCAATTACTGTTTCCGATTTTTTTACACTACCACCTTCGACTAACGATTTATGATCGCGTCCACCCTCAAGTCCAACCAGTTTTTCTTGAAAATTACCCAATCTCTTCTCGGATTTTTCATAACTGCTTTTGGCATGCAATAGATGAGTTCCAACTAATTCAT
The DNA here is from genome assembly GCA_000993595.1 of Candidatus Peregrinibacteria bacterium GW2011_GWC2_39_14. Classification (GTDB taxonomy): domain Bacteria; phylum Patescibacteriota; class Gracilibacteria; order UBA1369; family UBA12463; genus UBA12463. The sequence goes on from LBWJ01000013.1 coordinate 10,570, forward strand.
ACTCTTCAGCAAACTTTCCAAAATCCGTTTGCAGATGCGATAATCGAGCCAAAACTTCCTTTGTATTTTTCTCAAGCTGAAGCCCTCGAAGCCCAATCAATAAAGTCTGTAAATAAATAAAGAATGTGTTTGGCGAAACTGGAATTACTTTCTTGCTCAAAGCATATTGTGCCAAATTATTCTCATTATCCATATCTTTCGTGGCGATTTCGTAATAGACATTTTCCGCAGGAATATACATCAAAGCGAATTCAAGCGTTCCTTCTTCCGGCAAAATATATTTCTTGGCGATATCATCAATGTGCTTTTTAACATCCGTATAAAACAGTTTCTTGAATGAAGTGGCTTTCTTTTCATCTTTTTCGTTCTGCGCTTCCATCATTTTCTTGAAGTTTTCGAGAGGAAATTTCGAGTCTATGCTAACCATCATGCCTTCGCGAAGGTGAATTGCGGCATCAACTTTTTCACCGCTTCTAAACGTGTATTGCAAAGAATACGAACTTTTTTCGATAAACACCTGCGCAAGTAAATTTTCCAAAAACAATTCGCCCATACCACCGCGGAGCTTTGGTGCTTTCAAAATATCCTGAAGAGAAGATATATCTTTTCCAATATCAATCATCGTATTTGTGGTCTCTGCCAGTTTGCCAAGCTCTTTCTGCACATTTCCAATGACCTTTGCCGCATTATCAAGGCGACTTCCCATAGATTCATTGTTTTTCTGAAGAACAAGCGCATTTTCCTTCAATCTCTCATCAACGCTTCTTCGAGTTTCATTCATTTGGCTCATCATCAGTTTCAGATTTTCCGAAACATTCTGATTCAGCATCTCAAGCCCATCCGTTTTTTGCCCACGCAAAATCAAATAGGTGATTCCACCGGCAATAATTAACCCGATCACAATAAGTAAAGTTGTTTCCATACGCCAAATTCTACTTCATCTGTAAGAAGTTTAAAAGTAGAAATGGAAGGTTGTGTAAATAGTCAATTTATGTTAAAATATAAATATCAATTTAATAATTATATCTCAAGATGAATAACGCTGGCCAAGGTCCAGACGGAGAGCTTCTTACGGTTTTTGATGGGGATCCTGAAGCAGAAGCGATTATGCGTGAATTCAGAGAAAAAATACCATCTTTAAATATAAGCAGCGACAATGCTCAATTAGTTGAGCAGCTTAGGTACAAGATAGAGGATGTGTTGGCGATTTGCCCGGACAGTCCGCAGAAAAAAGCGGTTGTAGGCATAATTGTCAATGCGATAGCAACGTGTTTTGCATCTTTTGGGATAAAATATAGGGAATTGATAGTCATTCCAGAAAAAATGGTAGGTAGAATGATTATGAGGGCGAGTTTCGCCAAAATTGAAAAAATTAAGCTAAATTATCTTTATATAGATCCGTCTCGTATCATATCTAAGATTGATTTATTGGTTCAGTTTGGGTTGCCTGTGTCGCTGAACATTACAGATATTTTATTTGTCATAGTGCATGAGATAGCTCATATGGCTCAATTTTTGCATGCTGAAGATGCAGTTTATAAGTCAATGCGTTTTGAATACGAAAAAAGCCCAAGAGAATTGCATTCAGATGAGGTTGCATTGGATTATTGTAGAAAATTATTTAATTCTTTATGTGGACATGGAGAAAACAAAGGGTGCGCGAAGGATATTCTTTTAAGCGGTTTACCTATGACGATCAAGCGAGCAGAGATGTACGGTAGGCCAATATAATGTCCTTGCATAATTTTCCATTTTGTGCTATAATTTACATGAAGAGTAAAAAAGTTCTTTAAAATAAAAATAAAAATTCATCTTTTCTTAGGGAGAAACCTCCTTTAACTTTTAATTCAAAATACTAAATATTAAAATTTATTTTAATATCTTATACTAGAATTATTCAAATCAGTTAAGGGAGATTCCTCCCTAAGCCTCTCTACATGATATTAAGTTTTTTATCGCAAGATAACTAATTTGATATCGGAAAGATTTACCAGGTTTTATCGCAAGATAAAGTCTCCTATGTCTTTGTGGACTAGCCTTATTCTACTGATTTATCAGTACTATAAAGCAAGGAAAATCCAATACATTTTCAAGGTTTAGGGATTTTTTTAAATCTAATTCCACGCCGGGCACACAATTTTATAGTCGCAGAATTTGCAATGAAAGCCTTTGCATGGCGCAAAGTCGGATTCTTCAATGTTTTTTATCATCGCGATAATTTCTTCACGGGTTTTCGCCGAATCCGCGGGTTTTTCTCGAACTTTCCTTTCGCCATCTTCAAGAAAATACCAGCCCGCTTTCGCGATCTTTATGCCATAAATTTCCTCGCACGCCATTGTATAAATCGAAAGTTGAATATCTTTATTCACATTTTGATCGCGCTTTGATTTGCCGGTTTTATAGTCAATAATTTCAAAAACACCATCGTCAATTTCATCGATGCGATCAATTCTTCCTTTTATCATATATGGGCCGATTTTTAGGCTAAAATCACGTTCAATAAACGCCGGAACAGCCCAAGGTTTTGAATTCGCCTCATAATATTTTGTCAAAATTTCCAAACCTTTTTGCTTTTGTTTATTTTCATGCGCCTTGCTTTGATATCCCAAATTAACCCAATTTTTTTCATACAAATTATTTAGAATTTCCATCGAAACCTCTTGCCCTTCCATAATCATTTTATACAAATCCTTAAGCGTATCATGTACTGCTGTTCCAAAGCTTGAAGCGCTTGAAGGTTGGCTTGGGAGGCTGATAATATATCTATATGAATATTTCAGCGGACACATATTAAAAGTGTCGAGCTGGCTATAACTCACGTGAACGCCGACTTTCTTTTTTGGCCTATAAATTTTATCGCCAAAATCAGGCTTTGAAATATTGATTTCAGTTTTAAGTTCAAAATCTTTTTGCTCGATTTTATTTTCCTTTGCGATTTCTTCCAGAAATATCGATTTTTCCCATTTTTTTACACCTTCATACTTATCGCTATAAGTTAAGAAAAGCTTTTCTTTTGCTCTTGTGCAAGCCACGTAAAATAGTCTGCGTTCTTCTTCTTTATGATGATCTCCCATTGGCAAAGGTTCTTTCAAAAGTGCATCCGGCGTTTCAATTTGATCAGATCTATTTGTCCCCGGAAACCTGTTTTTCACCATATTCACAACAAAAACGTTTTTAAATTCCAAGCCTTTTGCACTATGAACCGTGAGTATTTTTACGCCTTCTTCCTGCTCATAATCGTTTTCGCTTTCAATAATTTCCGCTTCCTCAATCAAGTCCAAATAATCCAAAAAGTGTCCGATATAATTATTTTTATTTTCACGTTCGTAGTCTCCGACTATTTTTGAAAACGCGCTGATATTGTGTATTTTATCCTCATTTTCTCTGTTCAGATTATCCGTTAAAAATTTTATATATCCGGATTTTTCCAAAAATTCTCCAAAAATCATGCTCACAGGTTTGCTATTTGCGTTATTTATCAATTCATCCAAAATCGTATACACACGGCAAAGTCCGTCGATTTTATTTTTCTGCCCATATTCATCCAGATTATTAAAATAACTTTCGTGAGTCGCATTAAGTTCATTCATAAAATTAAAAATATCTTTCATCGGAATATCAAAAACCGGAATCTGAAGAATTCGAAAAATCGCAGTATTATCTTTTTTATCCATCATCACGCGAAGAATCGAAATCAAATCCCGCGCCTCACTCGTCTCAACAACACTACGATTTGCACGCGCAAAATAGGGGATTTGCTTGCTCTTTAATTCATCGATAAATGGTTGCAATAAGCCATTTGTGCGCCCAAGAATCGCAAAGTCAGAAGGATTAGCACCTTCCTTAATTTTACTTTCAATATAGCTCGCGATTTCATTTGCCTCATGCAAATAATTTTCAAAATGCCAAATTTGCGCCGAACCTTTTGCATCTTTCCCAACTTCACTTTGCAATTTCTTTGAAATCTTTTCGCGCGCCTCAAGCCTTTCCGGATTATTGTTTTGTATAAGCGAATAAGACGCATCCAGAATGTCCTGATTATTGCGATAATTTTGTATAAGTGAAATGAATTTTGCCTCCGGAAACGCTTTTTTAAACATGGAAATATTGTTCAAAGAAGCTCCTCTCCATCGATAAATCGCCTGATCGTCATCGCCAACAACAACCAAATTCTTGTGTTTTCCGGCAAGCATAAGCGTGAGAAAGGTTTGCGCATAGTTTGTATCTTGAAATTCATCCACCATAATATACGAGAATCTGTCCTGAAAATGATTCAAAACCGTTTTTCTAGCCTCAAAAAGTCGAATTGTATTGATGATCAAATCTCCAAAATCCATCGCATTTTCTTGCAATAAAAATTCCTGATATTTCGCATACGCATTCGCAATTTCATTCATCTTATCGGCTTCTTCTTTTTCAAGATCGTCTTTTGCCGCCTCTAATTTTATTGATGCAAATTTTTTATATTCTTCGGGCAAAATATATTCATCTTTCAGTTTGCTGAAATGCGTTAAAAGCGTGTGTATAAAGCCGGAATTATTGCCACTTGGTTTATAATATTCAAATTCAAAATCATAAAAATTCTCTTTCAAAAGGGTCCATTGTTGAGTTTTTGTCAAAAGCTTAAAGTTCGGATCAATCCCGTTTTCAATTCCTTTTTCTCGCAAAATCTTATCGCAAAACCCATGAAAAGTTTTTATCCAAATTTCCTCATATCCAAAAGGCATATCCGTATCAACACGATTTGTCATCTCATTCGCAGCTTTTTCCGTAAACGTAAGCGCCAAAATGCGATTTGTCGGAATTCCTTTTTCCTGCACCAAATGCAAAATGCGATTCGTAATCACGCGCGTTTTTCCGGTTCCGGCGCCAGCAACAACCAAAAGTGGCCCATCAATGTGTTTCACGCACGCATCTTGATTTTGATTCAGAATCATATGGCAAATTATAGCACAAAAAAATCCGGAACCTTTTGAGTCCCGGATTTCTAATTTCGTATTTCTAATTTCGAAATTACTCTTCCTCATCAGCCTTCTTCTTCGCCTTCAACTCTTTTTCATCCCCAATTTCCTGCGTCGCTTCTTCCGCGACCTCGCCTTCAACTTTTGCATCTTCTTTAAGGCTTAATCCAATTCTATGTTCATCAGGATCGATTGCAATGATTTTTGCATTAACCTTATCGCCGACTTTCATTTTTTTGGAAGCTGCGGCCTCGTCGCCGAATTCGCTAAAGTGAATCAAGCCGTTGATTTCTTCATCAAGCTTAACAAAAACACCAAATGGAGTAATGCGATTAACTTCGCCATCGACCATTTGTCCTGTTTTGAATTTTTTTGTTGCCTCAAGCCATGGATCTTTTGTAAGACGTTTCATAGACAATGAGATTTTGTCGCCTTCAATTCCAATAACAAGAGCTTCGATTTCATCACCAAGTCTGCCGTAATTGCCCGGATTATCAACATGTCCCCAAGCAATTTCAGAAATGTGAACAAGTCCTTCAAGTCCGCCAAACGTGACAAATATACCGAATTTAACAAGTCCGCTGATCGTACCTTTAACTTTTTCACCAATATTAAGTTTGCCAAGTGCATTTTGTCTTTGATCTTCAAACGCGGCTTTTTCAGACAAAATAAGTTTTCCGTTTTCCTTGTCCAAATTAATAATTTTAACTTGAAGAGGAATTTTAACGAGTTCCTGAAGTCTTGTGAGAATCATGCCCGGATCCGCGCCGTCAACGCGTGGATAATGCATAGGCGCAAGCTGAGAAACCGGAATAAAGCCCTTAATTCCATCCATATCAAGAAGAAGTCCACCTTTGTTGGCTTCATTTGCTTTGACATCAATTGTTGTCGCATTGTCATAAGCATCAATAAATTTCTGCCACATGCGTTCTTGACCTGCTTTGCGGAGAGACAAGACCATAAGTCCGTCTTCGTTTTCTTCTTCGATAATATAAACATAAACTTTGTCTCCAACCTGAAGGTGCTTGACCGTATCAAGGCTGTCATGAATTTCTTTTCCTGTGATGACGCCGGTTCTAATACCGTCGATATCAATAAGAATTTTGTTTTTTGATACATTTACAACGACTCCCTCGATCAAAGAACCTCTTTTTGGTGGAGGTGGAAGAGGAAACGTTTTAAGCATCTCCGACATGATATTTGTTTCGTCGGCAATCAGTTTTCTTTTACCCATATATAAAATGTGCGGCAAAGCATGTTAATTATAAAAGCTTATTCGGACGCTGCTTTACCAAACTTACGCCCTTCAAAGCAGGACAATATTAGACGCAAGAAACGGCTGAGTCAAGGGATTTTGGCGATGTGCACACACATTTTGCACTTTTTAGTTAAAATCTTTACACGTTGGTGTTCCAAAAGGTGAGCACACCCTCACCTCTATTTTACGCAACAGATTTTTCGGATTTAATATGGATTTTTTGGCTTGTTTCGGCTAAAATATCAGCAACAACATAACTTAAAAAATATGACAAATTTAACGCAAAATGCACTCGAAAATTCTCTTCACGAGCGCTTCTATTTTTATGGCAAAAACGTGCTCGAATGGAAAAGAAAATGCACGCTCCTTTTGCCTGAAATAGCAAAGTATAGAATTTGGGAGAAAAAGGGCTTTGAAAACATCTACGAATACGCAAGGATTCTGGCCGGCATGAGTGCAAACGCAGTCAATGCGGCTCTTTGGGTTGGAAGAAAAGTTGAAGATAAGCCCGAATTAAAGAAGGTGGTTGAGGAAAAAGGAATAGGAGCCATTCGTCCAATCGCAAATCTTGCAACTCCTGAGACCGATAAATTCTGGGCCGAAAAAGCTCGTGAGATGAGCAAACATACGCTAGAAGCTTATGCTAAAGAATTTAAAAAATCTTGCCCCGGGGCAAAAAATTATTACGAAAACCAAATTTTATTCTCTGATTTAAACATGCAAGTTAAGGCAAAAATCGCTGAAAAACTTCAAAAACTCAAAGGTCAAGGCAGTTGGGATGATCTTATGGAGAAATTTATAAATTTATATGAACAAAAACTTGGAGAAAATAAGCCGATTCCGCAAGAAAACGCAAAAAGATATGTACCTGCAAAAATTAAGAACTACGTTCTTGTTAAAACTAACAACACATGTGCATTTCCCGGCTGCACAAAAGAATGTAAATATCTTCATCACACGTGGAGGTTTGCATTAACAAAAACGCACGATCCAGATACTCTAATTCCTCTTTGCAAAGCGCATGAACATCTTGCTCACGCAGGCCTAATCGAAAACGAAAGCCAACCACCGGAAAATTGGAAAATAAAACTTGAGGCGGATAAAACAAGCGAAAAGTGGCTGAAAGCGGACAAATGGGTTGCGGAACACAGAAAACCATCGGGCTAAAAAACGCACTTACAATCGCTACTCTTTCTTCGTCGATTTTCTAGCTATTTTTCTGGCGGGTTTTGCCGGTGCACTTGGCGCCGTTGAAGCAGTGGCCGAAACAGTGCTCAGTTCTGCCGTTTTCGCGACCGCGTCGCCGCTATCCGCCCTTTCGAGCTCAACCTGGCTTTCGCCTTTTTTGACGATCTTGATCACGTCGCCTTCTTTGAATTTGCCTTCAAGGAAGCCTTGTGTAAGCGGATCTTCAACAACATCGCGAAGAGTTCTGCGAACAGGTCTCGCGCCATATTGAGGGTCATAGCTAAGTTTTGCCAAAACCTCCAAACTGGCGGGAGTAAGTTCAAATTTAAGACTTTTTTTGCTCAATCTTTCTTCGAGATATCCCAAATGCAAAGTGACGATTTTCTTGATGTCTTCGTGCTGTAAAGGCTTGAAGAATATGATTTTATCAAGTCTATTCAAGAATTCAGGTCTGAATTTGCGTTTTAAATCGCGCGTGATTTCTTCCTTGATCGCATCATAATCCGAATAAGCTTGTTCAAGTTCGTGTCCGCGAACACTAAATCCTAGCGGAGCCGCTTTTTCAGTCAATTTTTCAGCACCGATATTCGAAGTCATAATAATGATCGTATTTTTGAAATCAACTTTGCGACCTTTTCCATCTGTAAGAGAACCATCTTCAAGAATCTGAAGAAGTAAGTTGAATGTATCCGGATGCGCTTTTTCAATTTCATCAAACAAAATCACGGAATATGGCTTGCGTCTGACTGTTTCTGTTAATTGTCCGCCTTCATCATAACCAACATAACCTGCGGTTGTGCCTGTTAATCTTGAAGTATTATGTTTTTCCATGAATTCACTCATGTCAATTTTGACGAGTGCGTTTTTGTCATTAAAAACTTCTTCCGCAAGAACTTTAACAAGTTCAGTTTTACCAACGCCTGTCGGTCCAAGGAACATAAACGATCCAATTGGACGATTGAAATCCGAGAAGCCTGCACGCGCTCTTCTGATGGCCTTTGAAATAGCTTCAACGGCTTCAGTTTGAGCGATAATTCTTTTGCGCAAAACGTCTTCAAGGCTCATAAGTCTTGCGACTTCAGTTTTAATGAGTCTTGTGACCGGAATTCCTGTCATAACAGAAACAACATTTGCGATATCTTCCTCTGTAACTTTATCGCGCTTTTCACGAGGAATTTTTACATTTTTCGCTTCTTCCATTTGCTTCATGATGGCAACTTCTTTGTTTCGAAGTTCTGCCGCAAGTTCATAATTTTGGCTTGATACAGCTTCTTCTTTTTGTTTGATAATTGCATTCCATTCGTCCTGCGATTTTTTAATGCCGTCATGATTTCCTTTAAACGACATGCGTTTCAAAGATGCCGCTTCATCAACAAGATCAATACCTTTATCAGGCAAAAATTTGTCCATGATATAACGTTTTGAAAGCGTAACTGCCGCATGCAAAGCTTCATCTGTGATAATCAAATTGTGATGATCTTCAAGGCCTTTTCTAAGCCCAAGCAACATCTGATATGAGTCTTCTTCGCTTGGTTCCTCAACCATAACGGTTTGAAATCTGCGTTCAAGAGCAGGGTCGTGTTCAACGTGTTTTCTATATTCATTTGTTGTTGTTGCGCCAATGATTTGAACTTTGCCTCTGGACATTGCGGGCTTTAAGATATTTGCCGCATCAAGGCTTCCCTCTGCGCTTCCAGCGCCAATGACCGTGTGAAGTTCATCAATAAAAATGAGGATATTTGTTTGACCCGCGGCTTCATCCAAAACTTGTTTAATTCTTTCTTCAAATTCACCTCTATATTTTGTTCCTGCGATAAGTGATGTCATGGAAAGTGACAAAATTCTTTTATTAAGCATGTTGTCCGGAACTTGTTCGCTCGCGATTGCTTGTGCCAAGCCTTCAACAACAGCTGTTTTACCAACGCCGGGTTCACCAATCAAAACCGGATTGTTCTTTGTCTTTCTGCAAATAATGCTTATGACGCGTTGAATTTCTTTTGATCTGCCAATAACGGGATCAAGCTTTTTTGAGCGAGCTTCTTCAACCAAATCGGTTGTGAAGTAATCAAGAGCAGGCGTTTTTGAAGCTTTTTGTCCGCCACTAGCTTGTTTCTTATGTTTATAAGCATCTTTATATTGATCTTTATTCGTATTCATATTATTTACAAGAACGCCCTGAAGTCCGTTTAAAAGGAATTCAATTGGGTTCATACCGCCCATATTATTTGCATTTGTGGACATTTCTTTCATATTTTCTTTGCTTCTTTCAAAGATTTCCGTGACCTGTTCGCGAATGTTTTTTGGATTAATTTTCATATTTTCAAGAATAACTGTTGCGGCCGTATTTTCTTGAGATACAAGAGCAAAAAGCAAATGTTCCGTGCCAACAAATTGATGGCCGTAACCTTCCGCGCATTTTGCGGCGTCTTCAATGACTCTTTTTGCAAAACCGCTGAGTCCGGCAGGGCCGCGATCGCTTGTTTTTTGCATTCCTGAACGCTCAACTGATTGCAAAACCAAATTCACATTTTCGAGAGTAACTCCAAAGTTCATAAGTATTGAGCTTCCAAGTGAATTTTGTTGAGACAAAATCCCAATCAAAACATGCTCGGTACCAATATAAGTCAATTTTGCTTCTTTGGCTTTCTCTTGCGCAACAACCAAAGCTTGCTTGGCTTCTTTTGTAAACTTCTCGAATTTGTTGAAATCTGTCATTTTTGTATATTGTTAAGAAATCTATACATTCTAGCATATTTTGAGGGCAATTTAAACTATCTCACCTTTACGGATTCTAATTGCATTGTATAAGCTAGAATGAGGTTTTAACGAACTTTTTTAGCACTCTTTATTATAGAGTGCTAAGTATCAAAAGTCAACAGTTTTTATTAACTTTTTTATTGCGTGAATGGTCCTTTTAAGCTGAAAGGTATAAATTTCATTTCTGTAATGATTTCGTAGAAAATATTCAAATTCGGATCGTAGAACTTCTTTTCACTTGGAGTATATGAGATTTTATAAATCATTTTATTTTCACGCGCGGCATAAAATTCAACCGTTCCGTTCGAGAGAGTCCTTTTATAAGCCATGGTCCCGTCACTGCTAATTTTGCTCTTTTGCATGCTTTGGTCTTTAAGGTTTGCGACGTATTCATCAAGCGTCATGTTGTTTTTATAAATAACGACGAAATCAATCAAGTCAAATTGCGGAGTAACGGGCTCGATGGCAACTTGTTCAGGCTCGGCAACCATTTTTCCAGTTTCAGGAACCCTTATCGGCATTTTCACAGTTATCGATCTGTTTGCAGTCTCAACCGTAAAATCTTCTCTATATTTAAAGGAAACTCCAATATCCGCGCTCTCAAAATTTTTCCAAAGCAAAGTTTTATTCGCATCAGGATTTGTCGTATTCTCACTCTCATCGACCAAATCAACATCATTAACAATGAAAATTTCTTTTTCATAAGCTCTTTTTTCAAATTTCCCTTCAACGTCAACTCTCTTGCCTTCATATTCAGTTAAATCATTCCCATTTGCATCCAAAATAACAATATTTCCATCATCCATTGCAAGGATATGGCTGGCAACATGCTTCAAATTCACGCCAATCGATTTTATGGTCCCACGAACAGTCGTCATTTCAATAATCGGCACATTTGGCTTTGGAGCAGGCGTTTTCATATTCAATGAAAAATACCCGACGCCAAGTAAGATTATCGCCAAAACGTATAAACCTATAGCGATAAGGTCTGATTTTCGTTTGTCCTTAAACATTTTATTCCGAGATGGTTATATGCGTTTTCTGTCGCGATTCTTCCGCGAGGAGTTCTTTCCAAAAATCCAAGTTGCATCAAAAACGGTTCATAAACTTCTTCAATCGTGGCTTCTTCTTCTGATGTTGCCGCAGAAAGTGTATTTAATCCAACCGGTCCGCCGCGGAATTTTTCAATCACAACGCGAATCAAATTTCGATCTGTTTCATCCAGTCCAAGTGCATCAACTCCAAGTGCCATCAAGCTCGATTCAACAAGGCTATATGTCACCTCTGTTTTGCCTTCATAATCGGCAAAATCACGAATTCTGCGTAGCAATCTGTTTGCGATTCTTGGCGTTTGTCTTGAGCATTTTGCAAGTTTTTCGGCCGCATCATCATTAACTTTGCATCCAAGAATTTTCGCTGATCTTAAAATAATCTGTTTTATTTCATCAACTGTATAAAAATTTAATTTAAAGTTATGTCCAAAACGGTCACGAAGAGGGGAGCTTAACATGCTTATTTTTGTCGTTGCTCCAATCAAAGTAAATTTCGGCAAAGTAAGTCTCATTGTTTTTGCAGACGGACCTTTTCCAAGCATCAAATCAAGCGCAAAATCTTCCATGGCGCTATATAAAATTTCTTCAACAGCCGGCCTAAGTCTATGAATTTCATCAATAAACAAAACATCTCCTTCTTGCAAATTTGTTAGCAACGCGGCCAAATCTCCTTGTTTTTCAAGAACCGGCCCGGAAGTCGTTTTTATATTTACTCCAATTTCATTCGCGATAATATTTGCCAAAGTTGTTTTTCCAAGACCAGCGGGACTGTGAATCAAAATGTGTTCAAGCGGTTCTTTGCGTTTTTTTGTCGCTTCAATAAAAACAATCAAATTCTTTTTTGCTTCTTTTTGGCCAATATATTCGCTCAATTTTTTTGGCCTCAAGGTCACTTCAAGCTTCGCAACAGTTGGATCATTCTCCGAAAATGGCGAAACGGGCGTCACAATTTTTTTAGGCTTATTTTCTGCATCCCTTTTTATCATATTGGAATTATACTTTTTTTAACGAAAAAATGAAATCGCGGATTTGAGCGGGATGTGGCGCATCAATAAAACAAATCGATAAATCATGCGAAGCCGTTTCTATCGTGCAAACTCCATAATCAAAAATTCTGAAGCTGGACAAAATCCCGCGTGAAGTAAGCTTAACTTCTTGTATATCGCGTATATCAACTTCATTTTCAATTTTAAGGATAATCATTTTCCAATCAATCATAACTATTCTTTTATTCGTAACTACCAATCTGTCGAGTCTATCATCAATAAATATATGCAAAATCAGAATTCCAAAAATCCCGATTATAACGCCAAGAGCAATGCTGAGACCGCCAATAGACATGCTGTTTCTTGCAAAATAAATAATTGCAAAAAACGGCGCGCTTCCAAGTGAAGCTTTAATGATTTGAAAAATCATCGGCAAAACATGATGGTGGTACGTGCGCAAAATTTGTTCACCTTCGCGAAGTTGCATGAATAAATTATAGCACATCACGTTAAAGAGATGGCTTGAGGCGAGCATTCTTGGAACTGAAGAGCACTGCAATCAAAATAAGTATAAGGCAAATCATTTTTACCTTCTCCGGTCACAAGTTCAAATTTAAAGCAAAAATTAGTTTTATCGACAACTTTTCTATAAACAATTCCGTGATTTAAAGTTAAAAGACCGCCATCTCTAAGAACGCGAAGAGCTTGTGTGAATATTTCGGCTTCGATATCTTTATAACGCTTCGAATCAAGTTCAAGATGAGTACCGCCAAGCCTTGGAGAAGTATTTCCACTATTAGTATGTCCAATCACCATATCGCAATTAACTATATCGAACGAATTGCTTGGAATAACATCAAGCGACCCTTTTTGAGAAAGGTCTAAGTTATGAAATTCCCAATCTTCAACTCCGCCTTTGCCGTCAGGAGATATCACATCTACGCCAACAGCATGAACTCCAATCGAATGTAAATTTCTGCATAAATTAGGTGGATATACGGATTTTGTAGCCGCGGCTTCAGGAGCATCGCTTCCACATCCAAGGTCAAGGATATCCAGTTTTTTAAGCGCATTCGTAGAATGAACATAGCCGCTATCGCGTAGCCTTTGTAAAAGCGATCCAATGCCAAGTGAAAAATATGGAAATTCTCTCGGCGAATCATCAGGGTTGGTAGTTCCTTTTTCAAGTCTGCAAGGCACAGTCGTCAGCCCAACGGCTTGCTCCAGTCTATCCCCAATTTGTCTGAATATTGCAACGATTGGATCAGGAAAAAGTCTCTCAACTCTAAAGATATGCGCATTCGGATCGCCATCAATTGGCGATTCACGATTTTGATTGTCTAAATGTGCAGGATTTAAGATCATAGATTAGTAGAATAACAAATTATTATAGATTTGTCAAGGATTAAGTTTGACAAACCACAGTTTTCCATGATAAATTAACGCTCCAATTCAAAAAATAAAACATGTCATTAGATGATTTGTACACGTCGATCCCGGATGAAGAGTGTCCGGACGAACGTGACGGCTTAAATGAGCCAATTCTTACAAATAGAGGCAACGGCCAAAATAGAACGGCTCGATATGAGCCTGCGAATATTTTTGTACCGGATTATAGCGATGAAGTTATGGCTGAAGATATAATGGAATCTACGATTACAAAACTCGCACAAGAGTTTCAAGTTCTACGTACCCGTTTAATGGAAGAAGCGTATTTTAGGCGATTGAATCATAATGAAATGTATCACGATCCGGCTAACTCCGATGACGCGAGAAGAAAAAGAGAATTTTTGAACAATGATGATGAAAGACATAGCCCATACCCAAATACGAGGTATTTTATGGAAAAAATGTTGCCAACTTTGAAAATAATGGCAAATGGAGATCCGCAAGCACTGGAGGTTATAGCAAGAGATGCGTTTGAATGTTTAAAACGTCTTTTATATGAAAGAGGAAGAGCAAGTTCTTTCGGTGGATTGGTTCGTACTTTTTTTGAGCCAATTCAAGATGGGGATATTACGCGTGATGGAGAACTACGTTTTAGTAAAGCAAAAGCATTCCAGTATTTATACCAAAAATATGGGAGATTAACGGCGATTGCAGCTTCAGCGTTTCAAGGGGATCGATGCGATAAGCATCACGATGGAGGAGATTATTCATATGAAATGCATGAACTTGAAGGTATGTTGAAAAGCACATTAGAAAAGTTGCCTCCTGAATACAGAGACGATGCGCTTGAAGTTTTAATAGCATGTGAATGGTATCAAAGGATGGAATCGTTTTGGGGCGGATTGCCAAAGGTTGTAGAAGAATTTAAGAAAAAAGGCAAAACACATTTATTAAAACGTTATTTTGAGCTTGCAAAAGCGGGAGCTATGTCAATGGATTCAGCTCATGATGGCGGGAGGGCATTTCCATTTTTAGCCCCAAAAAAAGCGTTAAAAGAATTGAGCGCCTTTGAAGAAACTCCCCTGGAATTACAAGATGATATATTCAATTTTGCGATTTTAGTTACAAGGAATAGCGAGAGTGTTTACGATCCAAATGTGCCAAGTTTCGTAAGAAAAAAAGAAAGTGACGAAGACAGATATGGGGACGGACGTCACGTCAATTTATCTCGGATTGCAGACGGTATGGTGGCGTTAAAGAAAAAACGCAGCTTTACAGATGAAAAAGTAAGAGAGATTTTAAGAATACCTGAAGTCGTACCATCAGTTGGACATGTAATTGTCGCATCATATGCGGAATTGGATAAAAAGTTTCCGGGAGGAGTGGATGGACTTCTGAAATATCTTGAGGATTTTAAAAAAGCACCTGTTTGCGCAAGGAGCGTTGTTAATAATTTTAAAGATAAAGAATTGCCGCAAAATCATTTGCAGCTTTATTTGGATAAAGGCGCGGAAGCGGTAAGAGCAATAGGCGATGGAGCACGTATGTATTTTGACGCAGGAGTGATGACTCCGCCGATGATAAAAATTCTTCAAGAATCTCCAAGGAAATTTGTAGCTCTTGTGGATGAAGCAATAGTATTTGCATTAAGGTTTGGCCATGCGGGCAATAAAGCTTTTCGCGCTTATGCGATGTATTGCCTTGAGCCGGGATTTAATGATTATAAAAAAGGCATGCGTCTCATTTTAAGCAGGTCTAATAAAATAAAAAAAGAGGCGAAACAAGGAAGAGATCGCCACGCTTTAAATGGAGTAGGGCATTCTTTAGGAAAAGCATTAGAAGAATATGATCATATACCGTACTCTTTTTCGAAAACAGAGTGCACACGCGAACGCAGATTACCTGAAGATGTGAATATGGTTGATCACGCAAGAATAATTCGCGAATTGATGTTGAGCGGGCGTGGTCGAGATGGAAGATACGAGCTTTATAAAGAGATGGTGGCAAGAGGAGTGGATTATAGGGTCGCAGCATTAATAAGAATAAAGGAAGAGCAATTAGGCAATGGGAATAGAACATCCAGATTGGAAGGCATCGTCCCAATTAAAGGGCTTGATTGCCCATTGTCAAAAAGCAGGGTTAGAGACTTGGCGCGAACAATTTTTTCAGTAAGAAGGGCTTTGGCAAAAATATTTGAATGCGGTGAAGATTCTATTGGAGATAGAAGAAAATACATTGAAAGGATGCCAAGAAAAGCGGCAGTTGAGAAATTGCCAATGCTTTCAATGGATTTGCTGGAAGAACAATTGAGAAGACTGAAAGCGTTGGAGGATGACCCAAAAATAGCTCAGTTTGTAGATTTAAAAGATTTAAGGGAAGAAGTTGAAGCCGCTAAATCATTGGCATATTTTAAAGACGTTGCAGGCATTGGGATTTTGCAAGGAGGACTTGATATCCCAAGGGGAGGCCTATTGGAGCGTGGAGGGAATAATGTAAAGGCGTTAATAGCAGCAGCAAGTACGATTGTTGGTATGGGAGCAATGAGGCTTCACGGCGTGACAGAGCAATTAGATAAATTGCCATTTGATGTACGCTTGGCTCTTCCAAAAGATCCGGGTTCAAGGGATGAATTAGTGTCGGCGATGAAAAGATATGAAAGAACTCTAATTGGTAATATCAGAAAAGCCGTTCCGGCGATTGAGGCGCTTATTTTGCAAGAGCGTGAAAGAGGAGTGGGCAAAATGCCCGTAGGTTTAAAGGTCCACACAAATAATCCAATGAATAGTGAAATATTACAATTTTTACAAAGGTTTTTTGGATTAGACAGTACAATGTTTCATCTGATACACGCGGATCACTCTCTTGTATTGCCAGTGATGGTGAGTGAAGCGGAAATGAGTTTAACGCTCGCGGTGCTTTCGGCTTTACATGTAATAGAAGAAGAACCTGACCTACAATATTGCGGCGCGGGAGAACAGCCGGAAAAAACAGCCGGTATAATAGGCGCATCAACAATTCTATCAGCAATAAGATCTGTTCCGTCTTATGAGCCTGGAGCATTTAGAACAACTCATAATCAAACAGGTGCACGCATTATGTGCTATGGCGATGGAGTAAGAGAAACTGATTTGCCATTTGATGTTGCGGAAGCCGGAGGAAGGACGGATATATTAGGGCGACGTTGCCTCGGAGGGATTGGTCGATTCAGACTTTTAACGACACTTGCAAATCATGGAGCTCATAATAAAAGATTTGGTGATTTAATGGGAACATATGTAATGAGATTGAAAGGAATATTGCATGAGTATGGGCTTTTACAATTTTTATACGAATCGGCATGGATTTTTGATACAAAAAAAGAAGGTGATTCAATTGAAGCTCATGAAAGAATGGTGAATAGATTTATGCAAGCATGGACGCAGGCATCAAGAAGCGTTGATTTTGGGGTG
The DNA here is from genome assembly GCA_000993595.1 of Candidatus Peregrinibacteria bacterium GW2011_GWC2_39_14. Classification (GTDB taxonomy): domain Bacteria; phylum Patescibacteriota; class Gracilibacteria; order UBA1369; family UBA12463; genus UBA12463. Next base: position 27,610 of record LBWJ01000013.1, read on the forward strand.
ATAAGAGAGGTAAATGAACTTTTAAATGAGATGGAGGCGGCAATCCAAATGCAGAGAGAGGCTATAATAAGGGAACAGCCGGATGATTATCAGAAGCTTTTAACATTTTAATTTTGAAAGTATAATAAAAAATGTTAAAATAAAATCTTAAAAATTAAATAATAAAAATATGTGTAATCATATGACGGCGATTAAAGGCGGTGCTCCAGCGGTTGATTTAAGAGACATAGCGAAAGTAAGAGGACTGGAAAGGCCATCGACGTCATTGCCTCAAAGGCATTCAAGATGCGACGAATTGCAGAGAGGTTTCGGAGATAGAGCAAGAGCTCTACAGTCTACTGCACAGCCGGTTGCAAGAAAAACATATCCTACAAGACCACAGTTGTCAGACGCACCCGTCGGTTCAGCGGCAGCGGGCAAATTAGCAGCCACGATGAGACCGCCGGCAGAATTTGAAACAAAAAGACCGGTTGAAGAAATATCGCCGCCGATCGTTGAAGTTGATGGTGAGGTTGCAATGCCGGAGGCAGCTTCAGCGCCAACGGTAACGCCAAGTGCCGTAATCACAACAGAAGTTGCACGCAATGTTGTAAGGAGAAGGAGCGAGGGTGTAAAAACGGCAGTCGCAGATGCATTAGAGCCGGTCGATATGTCAGAAAACGGAAGAATCAGTTCTTTACTTGCAGACATCAATGAAAGAGCACGAACATTGCCAAGCGGAGATGGACCAAGCAAAAAACATGCAAGAAAATTATTGCAAACAGAAGGCCTCAGATCTTTGGCTGAAATAATTGGAATGTCGGTTCCTGGAAACGTTGGCGACCATAGATTTCATATTTTAGCAGCTGCAAGAGTCAAAATGGGTTCAGATCAATTCGCAATTGCAAAATCATTGGCATTTTTGAGCAATCCGGAGAAAAGATAGGCTTGCGATGCAAAAAGCGAAAGTTATTTATAAAAGATAGTAAGGTAAATGTACATAAACTTTTATTGTTATTCGGTTAAGCGTTGATATAGTTAGCTTGATTTTTGGTAATTTAATATGGAAATTACAGAACAAGCACTATCAAAATTGAAAGAAGAAACTAAGGAGTATTACAATTCTTTGAAGGAAGTTTATTGCCCTTATTTTAACGCGTCAGTCAAATTTACATCAGGAGGATTTCAGCATATTTTTTATAAAAATGCCTCTAAAAATAAGGAAAGAGATAAAAGTTCTCAAATTATAAGATTAAAGCTTTTTAAATTAGCCCAAAAACTGCTAAGAGATTCAAAAACGGTACAGGAATATTTTTGCAATAATGAATTTGTAATTATCAAGATGAATAAACGTAAGGAAAAAATGATGAAAGCGGTCTATTATTGGGGTTTTATAGGAATAATTGATGGCAAAAAGATCAAAGTGATTGTGCGGCAAGTTGGCAGTGGTGACAAAAAGTTTTGGAGCATAATCCCAAATTGGATTACAAGAAAATCTCATGAGAATAATACGATTATTACATACAGGGGAGATCTAAAAAGCGATTAAAAAAAGCACCTGTCTACAGCTTTGAATCTGGCCGTACAGGGCTACCGCCCCACAGATGCAAATTAATGATACACAATTCCGCAAAATAAATCAATAAAAAAATCGCACTTCGCTGTGCCTATTTATATTTGCGCGGACAGACATAAGGATCCGCGCATGTGGTACGCCCAGTAAGAATCGAACTTACATCAACAGCTTAGAAGGCTGCTGCTCTATCCATTGAGCTATGGGCGCGCGTATTTCAAGCGTTTGCGCTTTTCATGCGCTTCAAATCGCTAAGATTTTACAACAAAAACAATAAAATTCAAATAACAAATATAAAACAGAACTTACGCTTCGCTCCAGTTCTATTGCGCCACCGCCAACCCGTCCGAATATTTATCCGCACCCATGTCTTTAATAACCATGACTCGATAAATCACTTCGGCGACATCTTTGCGCTTCATGCCTTCATTTGGATTGAATTTATTATTAACGACAGGCACAAGATTCTTGTTTTTTGCATAAAATACATAAGAAGCAAACCAATCACTTGAAGAAACGTCATCATAAATAAATCCTGCAAAGCTCATATTCACATCGATTTTCATGGCAAGAAGAAGCATTTTCAAAAATTCAGTTTTATTAACCGTATTATTTGGCCTAAATGTATTGTCAGCCGTGTACCCCTGAACAACATTATTCAAATATCCGGTCATAACATAATTCACAAACCAATCCGTGGATTTAACATCTTTAAACGGAATTGATGCGGCAGTTCTTGAAGGCGTATTTGTAGCCTCAAATATAAGCTTCAAAGCTTCCGCTCTGGAAACGACTTGATCAGGTCTAAAAGTACCATCTTCATAACCGGCGATAATATTTTTATCTTTTAAATATTGTATTGAGCGATAATTTGGAAATGAGCTGCTGACGTCAGCAAAAAGCAAGCTTCCTTGAAGTGCATCGCGCGTTTGTTCTGTGAAGATAACACGTTCATTTGGGTTATATCCTTTTGCGGTAATCTCGAAGACTTGCGATGTATATTTCTTGCCTCTAAATTCAACCGTAACACTGCCTGATCCCGGCGCAGGGTTAATAAGCGTGACATTTGCGGTTGAACCTCGGAAATCACTTGAAATCAAAGTTGTTTTATCAAGCATACCAAGTCCACTTCCGCTCAAAGAAACCGTTATTGCGCCATCAAAATTCCCTGAAAACTTTTCATCTCCTTCATAAACAGTGATCGTGAACACTATTCCTTCGTTCCACATATACGAAGTTTTTGATGTAACTTTTAAAGTCAAATCAGCGCCATTTGAAACATTTGCGCTATTATCAGAAGTTGTCGTGTTTACATTTGTATTTGTATTAACATTCGTATTCGTTGGGACTGTTGTTTGTGTATTATTTATAATTCCGTTTGTGTCATAAACCGGCGAACCAATCATATGGTTTTGGACATATGCCATTGGATGTAATGTCATTAATTCAGCATTAGCTCGGCCAAGGCCAAGATCAACGGCATTGTTAAAGGTTTTGACTCCGGCATCACTCATATCTTTATATGTAAAAGGCCAATATGGATGCCAAGGCGCTTCATCGTTATCTATTTGGAAATGAAGATGCGGCGCAGAGGCAAGTCCGCTATCGCCACTCAAGGCTATTTGTTGACCTTTCAAAACAACTTCACCCTCAGTAACGTTAAGCGCGCTTAAATGATTATATGAAGAATAAAGCGTTGTTTTTTTGGAAGAATCATTTGGATCCGGAGCATTTTCATGCGTGATAACAAGATGATTCCCAAACCCGCTGGAAAGAGCTTCAACTTTGCTGATGAAACCGTTTGCAACTGCATAAATAGGCGTACCCATAGGGATTTTGATATCAATTGCAGGATGTGATCCAATATTTTCAATCCCATCAAATTTATAGTTTCCAAGATAAACAACAGGATAAGTTATGCGCGCATTGGTGTGGGCGTCGTCTTTCGCAGTTCGATCCAAAAGAAGTCCAGTTTCATATCTTGGCAAAGGAATTAATTTTGCGGCAGGAATCGAGCTAAAATTCATTTTAAATTCCGCGCTTGTAAGATGAGCCCAGTTTGGAACTTGTTTAACAGGCATAGTGGTGCCATCAAAAGCAGGCACAGGTCTGATTGGAATAATGCTCGCGTGATACTGCGATACGTTCTGAAACGCGAAAAAAGAAGACAAAACAAACATGAGAATAACAACGAAAAATACAATCTTGCGATTGGCTTTACGTTTATGATCATGTTCATGAAGTTTCGAAATAAACGATTTTCTATTTTTGTTTTTGTTTTTAACCATTATTATGTTGTCAAGGTATTATCATATTATATCAAAAAATCGCAATGTTATCAAGCCTATATACCTCAAAAAACGAGATAAACACGACAAAATTCGCCCAAAACATGGTAAAAAGCATGAATTTTAAGGGCGTTATCTGTTTATATGGTGAAATTGGCGCCGGAAAGACTGTTTTTGCAAAAGGTTGCGCTGAGGCCTTGGGCGTAAATAAGAGCAAAATAAAGAGCCCAACTTTTTCATTTATTCGCGAATATAAAGAGAAAGGCCTTGAAATGTATCATTGCGATTTTTATCGTATCAATAATGATGATGAGATTTTGCATCACACGCTCGACGAAATTATGAAAAAGAAAAACGCACTAGTTATTATTGAATGGGCTCAGAATTTATCTCAGGTTTTGCCAAAAAATCGAATCGACATTTTCTTTGAATATAAAGCTAAAAACTCGCGAAAATTAACAATCAAATTCCCGCAAAATACAGATTGGATTTTAGATCTATATAAAAAATATTTCACACCTGCGCACGTCATCAAACACATGCGAACAGTCGCGGATTTTGCAGTCAAAATGGGCGAAAAATACATAAAAAAGGGGATTTATGTTGATTTGAAAAAGGTTGAGGAGATTGCGCTTTTGCACGATTTGCTTAAACCGATAAGCTTTTTTAATTGGAATAACAGCCAGTTTGGCCAAAAAATGGCACCATCAAAAAACGCAATAAAACTTTGGACTCGACTTCGCAAAAAATACGGCTATGGGAATGACGTGCAAGCAACGGTTGATGTTTTGAAAAATTTCGACCGCAGAAATTCGAACATGGCATCGCTTGCAAATTCCGTTTTAACCCAGCAATTTGACGCTATAATAAGCCAAAAATACCCACTCAAAACTCTCGAAGAAACGTTCGTTTATTATGCGGATAAACGTGTAAAACACACAAAAGTCGTTTCACTAAAAGAACGTTTTGAAGACGGCAGAAAACGCTATTTCCAAAATAAAAAGATCCCAAAATACACGTCCATAATCGAACGTAAAATATATAAGATGGAAAAAAGCCTATTGCATAATTTGACTTAAAGTCGAAATCAAAAGCGCTTCCGTATCACGAATTATCTCTTTTGAAATCGGCATTTTGAATTTCGCACGTTCGCAATCTTCAATATATTCTTTTGCCCGATTTAAATTCAAATAAATTCCATCATAAATGTCAGAGATTCGTAGAGTTGGGGGTTTGATAAGTTTCACAAAATCCATAAAATCATAAGTTTGCGTTTCGATTTTGCCTATCCAGTTATGCACAGTGTAATTATCGCTAAAATAAATGCCTCCGCTCGCTTTTTCTTCAAAAAAATTAGCGGTTTTGCCAAGCTTCTCATTATCATCCTCAAATCTTTTATATATTTTTTCCAGAACCTCTTTTTGTAATTCCGCACGCTCATCGTGTGACATTTTAGCAAGTTGCTCAGGATTAAGTTTTAAATCCTTTGGTTCTTCAATATTTTCCGGTTTTTGCGCGTCTAACGACATCTGTTGATTGATAATTTAAAGATTGAAAATTGAATGTAAATTGATTCTTGTAAATTGTTAATTTCCGCTAATGGCAACCGTTTTCTTCGCCTCATTAATCGCAAGTCTTGTATATGTTCTTTCTGCAATAATTTGATTCATTCTACCCCTTGTCGTAGGCCCAAAAATACCGGCCTTTGCTTGTTTTTCATTGTTCATAAGGGCAACCGTTTGCTGAAACTTGAAAACCGCGTGCTTTGTGAGAACTCCAAAATATCCGCTTGGTTTGATTTTCAAATAATTCATTCGAATTAATTCTTTCTGCAAAGCCACAACGTCCTTACCGGTGTCTCCAAGTTTAAGATCTTTCTTGAGCGTTTGATCGGCATTAATATTTGTATCAACCGTATCTTTATTTTCAGAAGTAATTTTTGCCAAATATTTCTTTATAAGCGTTGTTTTCGTTTTTGCTCCAAAAGAGCCTGAGCCAGCTTCGCTGCTGGAAGTCAAAACCCCATTGTCAACTTGGAACATAAAGAGTGCAGTCACTGTTTGATCATCAAAAATTCCGGTTACATCAACAATATATCCAAGCTCTTTTAAGGCTTGCTGAAGCTTTTTAACACCATCGCCTTTGGAAGCCTTTTTTATGCCTGTTTCAGGAAATTTTTCTCTGCCAAATGCTGTATATATTGCCTCAAGTTTCCATCTTGTTTGTGGGCCTGTGTGGCCTGCGCCATTTTCTTCCCAGTTATCAACTATATCATTGTCTCTTTGAAAGTTATAAACCGCTTCACGCGTTGCTTTGTCATAGAATCCGCTTGGTTGCTTTTCAAGGTAGCCTAAGTGATACAAAACCGTCTGTAGCTTCGTTACATCGTCGCCCTTGCTCAAGTACCAAACATCACGAGGGAACATTGTATAAACCTTTTTTGGTGCGGCTTTTACTATCGTCCCGGCATCAAATATAGTTGAAGCCAAAGTATTTTCATCCGCATCATAATTAGCTAAATAAACGCTTTCTTTAATACTTGAATCTTTTCCATAAACAACAACTTCTTTGACTCTTTTTCCCCACGCGAGTGTTCGAATCAAAGCATCATCTCCCGCGCCCATCCATATATCAATTCTATCGTATTGCTGATTTCTTTGGCCGGAATTAACGATTGCGCTTCCTCTGTCGTGAACCGCAACTATACCAATTGTAGGAATATACATTTTAGTTCCAAAAGCATAGCTCTTTGAAGTTGCGACCATTCCGGGATAGACTTTCGTACCATCGGCGGCAGTCATATCTCCATTAAGCCTTACTTCCGATTCATAGCTACCGGTTGAATAACGTTTTTGACCGGGCATTGGCCTATAATATGCCGTAATCATAAACAGCTTCTTATAAGGAAAAACATCAGGTCTTTCGAGTATGCCCGCCGTATAAGGTTCTTTTCCAACGCTAGGTGCAGTTGGAACAGCATCAGCTATATATTTAGATACAGGTTTGCTCTCAGCTTTTGCAACAGGCGCTTTGTATATCGTCGGACATATAATTGAAAACGCAAACACAGCCGACAACACACATGTAAATATTTTTTTATTTTTATTTTGCATTTTTTTGTTTTTATTTTTTGTTTTTCGATTCGGCAATATCAAATAATTATATCATAAAAACACGTCCCAGTCGTGCATGTGGTATTGATAAATAAGAGTTTTAGTGTGTAGCTGAGATAAAGGCTCAGTTTTAATCAAATTGGCATAATAAAATTATATTGCATAATTTTTTGATTTGTATTAGAAATGGTGTAAAATAAACTCCTTTAATAAAATATTTTATGGAACGTGCAAAAGGCATAACTCGAAGGCCGGAAGATATAGACGGAGCGGCGCGAACAATATTGGAGAGACTTGGGAAAGCTGAAAATCAAAATGCATATATTGACGATGAAGTTGGAACTATTGCAGATTTAATTGGCCATATCGAAGCAAGAGATACGATCGGTATGGAGCACATTGAAATGTGGCTTGGAGCCATGGACACGTTAAGTAAAGTCGGCGTAGGTCCAAAAGCGGAAGAAGCGGAAGCCAAAAGGCTACTTGAAATGTGTGATAATGTTAGCCCAACAATGCGTTTAGTTATTGGAGATCAAAGAATAAGTCCCGCCGAATTAAGAATACATATATTAACGCGAGACGAAATTGGCCTCGAAATAATTCGTTTAAGCTTAGAGACAAGCGGAAAAATGAGATATTTTAAATTAATGGAAGGAGCAAGAAAGGTTGGAAGAGCAGTTTGGGACGTCCTAAGCGGCTTTTAGATTTAACTTGTGGTTTTGACTTTTGAGTTTTGAGCTTTGACTTGTTTATCACATATTTCCCCCGATTCTCCTGATAATCTCTCTATCCACAAATTCCTTATCGCGACCGTATTTGAGTCTTGAAAGCTGTTTATAAGCTTCTGCGGCTTCAAAGTCACCTTTTTCAAGGTATGGGTTTGTAGGAGTAAGGCTAAATGGACGGCAAGGTTGCATATCGATGGAAAGTTTAATAACTCCCTTAAATTTATCCATGTTAATCAAGTCTTGATCGCTAAACACAGGCGCAAATTCCTTCATAAGGTATTCAGCATCTTGCGCACCGATTTTATAAGCCATCATACTTCCAACGTTACCAAACACAGCTTCTTTAACAGTCGCGCGTTTCTTGGAAAGCTCACCGCCTTTATCTTCAAGCTGAGCCAAATACTGATGAGCAATAATAAGGCCAAGGCGATATTTTCTGGCTTCTGAAAGGATGCTTTCAATGGAGTCCGTAACGTAGTTTTGGAATTCATCGATGTATAAAAAGAAGTCTTTTCTGGTTTCTTTAGCGATTTTTTGTCTGCGCATGGCAGCCATTTGAATTTTTGCGACAATCACCATACCAAGCAATTTTGAGTTCGTTTCACCGGTTTCACCCTTGGAAAGATTGATAAGAATAATTTTGTTATTTTGCATTGCTTCAAAAAAGTCAAAAGAGGATTTTGCCTGACCAATAATGTTACGCATCATTGTATTTGTGACAAACTGACCGAATTTAGCAGCCAAATAAGGGATCATTTCCTGTTTTTCCCTTTGTCCGGTTTTGGCCATCTGATGCTGCCAGAAGGACTTAACAATCGGGTTTGTGACCTTCTCAACCTTATATCTTTGATAGTCGTCATCTGTAAACAAACGAACTATATCTGTAATGGCGCCACCATCCGGATCCGACATAAGCGTCAAACAACCATTTCTAAAATAGTCCTGGATTCTTGGTCCAAAGATTTCTTCACCAAACAATTTGACCATGATGTTCATGGCTTCCTGAGAAACGAATTCTTTTTCTTCCCATGTGTCACCTTCAAGCAAATTCATGCCCATTGGGCGATCCATATCACCCGGATTAAAGTAAATAACATCATCAGCGCGTTCACGAGGAATAAATGGCAAAACATCTTCCACAAGACTTCCATGAGGATCAATAATCGCGAGCCCATCACCGTTTTTTAAATCTTGGCGAATCATGACTTGGAGAAGGGAAGATTTACCCGTACCGGTTTGTCCGACAAGATAAAAGTGTCTGAATCTATCTTCACGCTTAAGTTTAACTTCTTTAGTAACTCCACGATAAGTGTTGTAGCCCAACAAAAGCCCTTCAGCAGGCAAATTTGGAGGCGGAGGCGCAATCTTATAGTTCTGCCATGCAATAGAAGGATTTTGGTTATAACGAATATTTGGAAGATGAAATAAGCTCGCAATTTCTTCCGAACATAAAATCATTTTTTTGCTTTTAAACCATTGCAACCAGTTTCGAACAGGTCTTCTAAAAATAAAATTCGAAATAAGAAGCCTGTCGCTATGCCATCTTGTATATAAGAATTCATTTTGATTTGGCGCGTCATATTGGCCAAACGCATTCTTAATATTATGAAGATTCACGTCTGCTTCTCTTTTGCTTGGCGAACTGGAAATAACTCTTATTACAGTGTTATAGCCCGGCTTTGAATTTTTCTCTTCAAGAGCTTTTGTTTCTTCATCTGTCATAGGTGTCGTTCTGCCTTGCTGTTCGCCCATCTGTGGCTTTTTGTCGCTCGTAACAAGCGCTTCAAATATAGCGGAAATCCAAGTTAAAGGATTCCACCATTCAACGTCGCTTGTCTTTTTTCCAAACACTTTTTCTGCAAATTTGCGTCCACGTTTTTGCCATCCATCTTCAACCGGTCGAATCATAACTTGGATTGCGGCACCTTCATCGTCTTCAAGTTTGGAAAGAGCATTTATAAGATTATTAAGCGGATCAGAATTCATTCTCTGATAAGTCTTTATTGGAAACATCCAGCTGATTTTTTCACGAATATAACATCCGACAACGTGAGAATTTGGCTTAAATAAGTTGTAATCCGGCATTTTCTCAATAACTGCATCGTTATAAAAACTTGTAATCTGTTTTTCAAAAAAGCTAAACAAATTACGAGGCATAACAAAGTAAAAATGTATTTGTTTTTCAAACGCCACAAGCTCAAGAGAAAGAAAATCTTGTCCCTTAAAAAAATATTTAAATTCATGCTGATACATGCCATGCAAAGACTCAAAAAAGTGAGTCATCAAGCCGGCAATTTCTTTAAAGTTCTTTTGAGAAGAGAAGGCTTCGCGCTCACGCTCATTATCTTCTTTGGATTCCTTTCTTGGCACCTTTACGCGCAAAAAAACAAGATTCATCATGCGCTTCATATCATAACGCTTACGCATGCGCCAAAGAATGAACCATAAAACAGCAATAACGGCCAGGACTATCCCAAGAATTTGTAGGAATTGAACCATTGACGATTTGTTTTTTTATTTCTTTCTCATATTTTAACACAAAACCGCCGAAAACTCAAGCTCGGGGACGTTTCCTTAAGTTGGCGTGGATAAGCAAAGCGGGGACATAGGTGTGAAAATTTATCTTTTGGAATAATAGAACGGGGCACCTATTACTTCAACAGGTATGCCCTTGCTTTCGTATACTTCTGCTAATTCATAGGCGGCAGGCGCGTTAAGGCGACCTAGTGCTACATGAATACGAACCTTTCTTATGTCATCTAATTTTATTTTTTTACCTATTTGAATTTCTATAAATTTCGCATTCGGCAATCCACGAGCTTCGAGCAAACCCATAGCAATTTGCAAATGCCTATTATCTATATGAGCACTAGAAAGCTCTGCTCCTGTTATCCCGCGCATCATCATCGAATCGCCAATTGTAAAAGTTGATTTCGTCTTAAGATCATCTAAATCCAAAATAAATTCAACGTTCCCATAGCCAAAGCCGAATGTTTTTGGATTATCGCTTGTTGATACTACGGCATGAATTATTTGACCCTTGTCCCATCCAAGAGTTTTTTCGGCTTCTTCTCTTTCTTTTTCAGGTCGCGATACCATTTTGCCAATACCAGGATTACTACGATCGAGCTCCCACATATTTTTGATTTCCTTATCCATAAAAATACTTATAGCTCCTTCCGGAGTTGCAAAATATGAGACCTGCATTTTTTCACGCTGTTTTTTTCTTTCCAAAATTGAAAATAATTCATCGCGAGTTAAATGAGGCTTATCGCTAAAATGATATTTTTCAAGTATTAGTTTTCTAACAATATTGCGTATATTTTTAAATGATCTTGTAAGGCCCAACATAACAGCAGGGGACAAAAGTTGATTTTGAGGATCAGATAAAGCTTCCATCTCATCTTCATGGCTTATTTTTAATTCCTTAAAAATCGGGCGAAGCTTTAATTCACCGTCGATATTAGCTATCATCCGTTCAAGCTCATATTTATTTGCTATTCCAGGTTTAAGCAATAAATGAAGCTCATGTTCAAACTCATCTTTTTTCTGCCTTAATTCCGCTATTAGCGCACGTCGTTCGACCTCAGCCGCTTCTGACTTAACGAATTCCAAATTAGCAATTCTTAATTTTAGAACCTGCATTTCGTCATGCATTTTGAACATTTTTTCTTGAAAATCTAAAAGGCTTTCTTGAGATTGGCACGGTTGTGCTATGAAAATATCGCCATCCGAATCAATGCTTTTAAGCTCGGCAAAAAGATTAAGAAATTCTTCATCCATTTGCGCAAAATCTCGAATTTTTCTTTTTGTATCATCTGTTAATTCTTTTGTATCCGCAAGCTCTTTTTTGCAACGCTCTAATTTTTCAATAAGTTGAAGTGCGCGGCGCTTTAATTCTTCAAATTTAGCCGGCAAATATTCCGCCTGAACTTCAGTTGTGTCAGGAAGTAAGGTTTTAGCTGGAGGAGAATGGGGGTAATTTAATTCTTCCATAATATATTATTATAACACAAAAATTAAATAATGTAAAACGGGACGGAGATACAAAAAATCCCCAATAAATCTATCGGGGATGGGGCCTGGTCATTGATCACAGAGGGCTTGAGAACCTCTTAGGCGGGTTCGATTCCCGCAGGTTCCACCACTCCTGCCGGCTTTATAACCTTTCTAAATCTATTTGGATTAAGAGGCGAATCCGGAAAACCTTCAAGAACCAATCTTTTTCGAGGACATTCACCGGCAATTGGCGTATCACAATAATATCAGCAACAACAAGGCACGCACCTTTCTCTACCAAGCCTTGGACTAAGCAAACAGCTTCAACCGTATCTCCAGGCAAAACAAAGTCATTTCCATGGACCCTAACTCCTTCACGTAAAATTCTATCTTTCGCAGCTTCGGCCATTTTTTGGGAATTATTAGGTTATAACGCCTAAGCCCAATGGCTTACTTTCAAAATATAATTCAAGGTCAGCGCCGTGAAACATATCGCCTCGTCTCAATAACTCATCTCGCGCAGGTTGTTCAGTTCTGGCTCGATAAAATAAAGCGAAATCATCATTTGTCATAATTAAATCTAGAACTTCCGGACGAACATCTGTTGTATTCCAGATTGATCTCATCTTTGTACTGGTTTCATCGTTTTTTTCAAGCAGGGCTTGCCATGCTTTAACGGGAAGCCTGCCTACTTCTGCTAAAATGCCAATTATTAGATTTGTATCAGTTCTATTAAGAGAGGGCTCAGTAGGAGTTATATTGTGGTAATAGTCATTGATAAATCTTAAAAGTAATTCAGGGCTGAAATTCGGATTCCATTCGAACATTACTTCGAGAATATCCTTGCCAGCAAAGAGAGACACTTCACTTTTCGGACAGTCATTATAAGCAAGCATTAAATCTCCGTCTTGAGTTCGCTGTAAAGTATTTTGAATAAGATTATTGGAACGCGAATCAAATGAAATATCCGGATAAGCTCTTTTTATAGCACATCTAACGCGTGCAAGAGTCTTAACTCGAATATCTATAGACTCATCAGCCCCAAAAGCTAATGGATAAGTCTTCTCTCTGTGCGCTTGACGGTCTGCAGCAGACCATTTATGATTCCATGGACAATCTACACTTGACTGATCTATAGCTTCTCTAGATAAAGCATCTCTTACATCGCTCAAAGTATCGTCACTATAAATTTCCAACTGTAATTTTCGTAAATAAGCGGCAAAAGCATCGTTTTGCTCAATATTCTTTACTATTTCCTCATCCGGCAAAGCTAAAATTTGATCAGGAGTAAATGATGCCATATAAAATTTATTTAAAGGATATTATTATTACAAAAATTGAAAAATAAAACAAACTCAAATTTGTACAAGCAAGCTTTTAGCACACTTAGTCCTTAGAAATTTGTATATTCGCCTCTTTAATCTGTTTTTCCGGCACCTCGGAAGGCGCGCCCATCATCAAATCCTTGGCTTTCTGATCTTTTGGGAAGGCAATCACTTCACGGATATTCGGTTCATCCAAAATCATCATAATAAATCTATCAATTCCCCAAGCGATTCCGCCATGTGGAGGCGGGCCATATTCAAATGCTCGAAGTAAATGTCCAAATCGAAGTTTTGCATCTTCAGGCGTAATTTTCAAAATTTCAAAAATTCTGCTTTGAACTTTTGGATCATGAATTCTAACGCTTCCGCCACCAATCTCGACTCCGTTCAAAACCAAATCATAGGCTTTTGCACGGGCTTTTTCAGGTTCTTTATCAAGCAAGCCAACGTCTTCATTCATAGGCGCTGTAAAAGGATGATGCGAAGCATCAAGCTTATTTTCTTCAGGTTTCCACTCAAACATTGGGAATTCAATCACCCAAAGTGGAGCAAAAACATTTTTATCACGCAAATTCAATTTATCTCCGCAAACTAGTCGAATATGTCCGAGCGTTTCGCAAACTACTTTAAATCCCGCAGAACAAATCAAAACCGTATCGCCTTCTTTTGCGCCAAATTCATTCGTAATCGCATCGACTTCTTCCGGTTTCAGATATTTAAGAATAGGGGATTTAATGCCGCCTTTTTCATAAACCATATAAATCAAGCCATGCGCGCCATAAGATTTTGCAGACGCTTCAAATTCATCAAGTTCGCGTCTTGAAAATGTTGCGCCACCGGGAATCAAAAGTCCTCTAACAAAATTTCCAACACTTTTTGCTTCTGAAAAAACCTTAAATCCGGATCCGGCGACTAAGTCTGTAATATCGTGTATTTCAAGGCCAAATCGGATATCCGGCTTATCCGCATCCATCGCTTCTTTCCATGTCATTCTTGGTAATTTTGCATTCATTAATTTCTTGTCCGGCGCAAATTCTTTTAAAAGTTCAATCAAAAGTTCTTCATTAACAGACATCACGTCTTCGGCTTCCACAAAAGACATTTCAACATCAACTTGTGTAAATTCAGGCTGTCTATCTCCGCGTTGATCTTCGTCACGGAAGCATCGCGCAATTTGAAAATATCGATCAAATCCGGAGACCATCAAAAGTTGTTTCAATTGTTGCGGTGATTGTGGCAAAACAAAAAATTTTCCGGGATAAAGCCTTGAAGGAACAAGATATTCGCGGCTTCCCTCCGGCGTTCCTTTAATAAGCATTGGAGTTTCAATTTCAACAAAATCATTCTTATCAAAATAATCTCGCACAGCTTTTATCACCTTATGTCGCACAATAATATTTCTTTGCATGCGCGTTCTTCTTAAGTCCAAATATCTGTATTCCAAGCGCATTTCTTCATTCACCTCTTTATCGCTATCAATTTCAAATGGAGGAGTTTTTGATAAAGAAAGTATATTTATACGTTCAATTAAAACTTCAATTTCACCAGTAGAAAGTTTTGCATTTATCATTCCACTTGGTCTTTCACGAACTGTGCCAATAATTTTTATAACAGACTCAGGCTTGATTGCACTAACAGTACTTTTATGGAATTTTTCTAATTCAGGTTCCTCGGGAAATTCTGGTGGAACAACAATTTGTGTAATACCGTATCTATCTCTTAAATCGATGAAAATTAATCCTCCGTGGTCTCTTTGTCGTAGAACCCAACCAGATAAAGTTACTTTTTTACCGATATCTTTTTTTTCGAGCTCTCCGCACGTATGTGTTCTAAAAGTTGTTTTGTGCATATTTTATTTTAAGAATGAATTCAGTTCGTTTTTAAATTCGTCATTAACTTCAATCCCAAACGGAGCCTTGATTCTTTTTGAACTTTCTCCGTCTTTTATGTGTATTTCAACGGGCGTTTTGCCTTTATAACGACTCAGCAAATCTTTAATATTTTTCAAAATTTCAGGTGGCGCACCGGCAAGTAAGTTAATTATATAAGGTTTTACGACTTCCTCCAAGCTTAGATCATCTTCTTCGTCTTTTTCATAAGAAATATTTTTAACTTTTCTGGAAACTTTTTCATTTGGATCATAAAGTTTATCATTTTTTGCATTTTCAATCATGCTATCCAAAGACATCACCTGCACGTTATCGCATAAAAATTGATAACCCGTCCCTCTGGCAACAAGCTTTCCACCAAGCATAACAATCGCGTTTTCCTTTATAAAATGCCCATATTGAAGATATGTTCTTGGAAAAAGCGTCACCGAAATTCTTCCGGTCGGATCTTCAAGATCAAAATAAAGCATATACGAACCGGATTTTGTGAAAACTTTTTTTGGCGTATTCACAACTCCCGCCAATTTTATGCCTTTATTTGCTTCTTTGGCGGTAAGTCTTTCAATTAAATATGCTTTTTTCGCAAGATATTTTTTAAGACCTTGGAGCGGATGTCCGGAAACGTAAAGTCCCAAATATTCCTTTTCCCATGCAAATTTTTCAATATTTGTAGAAATGGCTGTCGGTTTCAAGGTGAGCGAGCTCCCACTCGCAATTTTATCTTCTTCACTAAACATATCAAACATATTTGTTTGCCCATCGGCCTCACAAGTTTGATGACCTTTTGCGAATTTTGAAATTTCTTCAACGTTTTCAGCAATATTTCTGCGATCTCCAAATCCATCAAAAGCGCCGGAATAGGCAAGTGCTTCAATAAGCTTTTTATTGAGCAATTTTGAAGGTACGCGTTTTGCAAAATCCTCAAGAGATAAAAATTTTCCACCTTTATTTCGTATCTGAATTACTTCATTTATAGAGCCTTCTCCAACGCCTTTCAAAGCGAGCAATCCAAAGCGAATTTTTCCTTCCCCAACATACGTGAAAGTTAAATCCGACTCATTAACGCACGGCGGCAAAACCTCAATTCCATTTGCTTCACATTGCTGTATTTCAATAACGATTTTTTCAGTATTTCCTTGTTCACAAGTCATCAAAGCCGCCATAAATTCAGTTGGATAATAGGCTTTCATATAAGCCGTTTTATAAGAAATCATCGCGTAACTTGTCGCATGTGCCTTATTAAAACCATAACTGGCAAAGGGCTCAACAACGTTCTCAAAAACTTCTTCTGCGAATTTTTTACTATGGCCTTTTTTCATTGCGCCTTCAATAAACTTTTCTTTTTGTTCTGCAAGAAGTTCCGCAATTTTTTTACCCACAGCCTTTCGAAGTATATCCGCTTCACCAAGGCTAAATCCTGCAAATTGTCTCGCGATTTCCAAAATTTGCTCCTGATAGATCGCAACTCCATGCGTCTCTTTCAAAATCGGCTCCAAGCTTTTGTGCATATACTTAACGGTTTCCGGCTTGTGCTTTCCGCTGATATACATTGGAATCCATTCCATTGGTCCCGGACGATAAAGTGAAATCATAGCAATAATATCTTCAAAACGAGTCGGCCTTAATTCTTTCAAATATTTTCTCATTCCGCTTGATTCAAGCTGAAAAACACCTGTCGTATTACCTTCTTGAAGCAATTTAAATGTTTTTTTATCTTCCATTGGTATGTTTCGAAGATCAATATCGATTCCTTTTGTATTCTTCACCATTTCAACGGATTTTTTGAGGATTGTAAGGTTTTTAAGTCCCAAAAAGTCCATTTTAAGAAGTCCGATATCTTCAATCGCATGCATTTCATATTGAGTGATAACTTCATCATCTTTTCCGGATGCAAATTGGAGTGGTGTGTAATTGATAAGCGGCTCTTTTGAGATAACAACCGCACAAGCATGCGTTCCGGAATGTCGAACCGTTCCTTCCAATTGCTTTGCATAATTAAGAATATTCTTTGAACTTTCCTCGGTTTCATAAGCGGTTTTAAGCTCAGAATCAGTAGTTAAAGCGGTATTTAATGGAATGTGTTTTCCTTGAAAAGGCGGCGGAACCATTTTCGCAATTCGATCAACATCGCCATATGTATATCCAAGGGCGCGTCCAACATCGCGAACTGCCGCTCTAGAGGCCATTGTTCCAAAAGTGATAATTTGCGCGACATTATTCCTTCCATATTTCTGAACAACATAATCAAGAACTCGATCGCGCTGATCATCCGAGAAATCAATATCAATATCAGGCATGCTGATTCTTTCCGGATTTAAAAAGCGTTCAAAAATAAGATTATATTTCAGCGGATCAATTTCCGTTATATCAAGCGTATAAGCGATGACGGATCCTGCGGCACTTCCACGTCCAGGGCCAACAACAATTCCATTATCTTTCGCAAATTTAACAAAATCATGAACAATCAAAAAGTATGCGTCAAAACCCATCTGATGAACGATTCCAAGCTCATATTCAAGCCTTTCCTGTGCTTCTTTTAACTGTGCGCCTTCGTATTTTGTCACAATTCCTTCGCGGCATAATCCTGCCAAATATTCATCCGCGGGAATATTATTCGGAGTATTGAAAACAGGTAAAAGATCTTGATGAAGCGGAATTTCCAAATTACACATTTCCGCTATTTTAAGCGTATTTTCAATCGCACCCGGAACATGCCCAAAAACTTTAATCATTTCCTCGGGCGGCCTAAGTGAATAATCACCTGTATATCTCATGCGTGATTCATCTTTAATTGTTGTTTGCGTTTGTATGGAAATCAAAACATCGTGCGCATCCGCATCGTTTGCGTCCACGTAATGCACATCATTAGTTGCGACAAGGCCAACTCCGGTTTTTCCGCCAAGTTCAATCAAAGCATTATTAACTTTATCCTGAATTTCAATCAAAGGATGATCCTGAATTTCAAGAAAAAACTTATCTTTTCCAAAAACATCAGTATATTTTTGCAAAACTTGTTCAGTTGCACTCATATCTCCATTCACGGCAGTTCTTGCAATCTCTCCAACCAAACATCCGCTCATGCCAATTAGGCCTTCTTTATGCGCATTCAAAAGCCCCAAATCAATTCTCGGCTTATAATAATAGCCTTCCAAATGCGCCTTTGTAACAAGCGTTATAAGGTTTTTATATCCAACAAAATCAGTTGCTAAAAGAGTCAGATGAAACGGTCGCACATCAACTCCGGGAGTTTTATCAAAACGTGTTCGAGTTGCAATATAAGTTTCGCACCCGACAATTGGCTTTATTCCATGTTTTTTTGCGGCTTTAAAAAACTCAATCGCGCCATGCATAACGCCATGATCCGTCAAAGCAAGCGCCGGCGAATTCTGCGATTTTGCGCGTTTCACAAGCGATTCCGGCGAAGCAAGCCCATCAAGCAAGCTGTAATATGAGTGTACGTGTAAGTGGACGAATGACATCAGAAGTACTATAGAAAATTTTCCGAAAAATGGCTAGATGAAATTTAAATTCCAAAAACTTTTATTTATATGGAACAACCGCTTCGCTATTGTTCTGGTGCCGGGGAAGAGACTTGAACTCTTACAGGTATTACCCCACTGGCTTCTAAGGCCAGCGCGTCTGCCATTTCGCCACCCCGGCGATAGTAGCGAGTTTTCCGGTCCGAAGCGTAGTGGACGCGTATTTAGCGTTCACGAAGCGAAGGAGGTCGAATCAAAAATTAGGCGAATGAACATGAGACTTATTTTTGAATGAGACCAGGAAAACCCTATTGCAAATGAACAATACTATCTCGAATAACCTCAATCAAAATACCACACAAGTAGCGAAAATCAAAACCCCTTGACAAACTCTTTTAAATCACATATAATTCATTCCTTTAACGCTTTTGACAACATTTTTGCATCAAAATCAAATATCTGGCTTGACACGCAAATCGAATACGAATATGTTATTGAAGCAAAACGCGGGATCAAAGGCATAAAGCGCTTAAAACAGTATAATAACTATTAAAAAATATATGGACACAACAGCACAAAACGATAAACTTGATCTCCCAAAAGTATTAGAAGAAATCTTCATGGTTTTAACCGGAAAAGAAAAAGAAGTCATGACAAAAAGATTTGGACTTGATAGCAAACCAAGACAAACTCTTGAAAAAATTGGCCAGAAATTCTCAGTCACTCGTGAAAGAATTCGCCAAATTGAAAAAATTGCACTTACAAAACTCAAGAGAACATCAACGAATACTCACTTGATTGTTGTAAATGAAATCGCAACCGAACTTGTAAAAGTAGCCGGCGGCGTTATGCTTGAATCAACACTTATTACAGAAGTTTTGAGCAGAATCGCATCAACGCACGACGTCGATGCTCAAATCACAAAACTCGCGTTAAGCATCAATCAATACCTTTCAATCACAGAACGCAATAATTTTATTCACACATTCTGGAGACAAAACAGCATTGAAGAAAAGGCTGTTTTTGAGATTGCGGAAGAAGGCGTAAAAGTTCTTACAAAGAAAAGCTCAGTTATGTCCGAAGAAGAACTCGCAAATCAAATCAAATTGAATCTTGGTGAAAAAGCCAAATCATATTCAAACGGTCTTATTATCAATTCTCTTACAGTTGATAAAAGATTCAAAAAAGTTAAAGATGGTTTTGGTCTTATGACATGGAGACAAATCAACCCAAAATCAATTCGCGATAAAGCTTATATTATCCTCAAGAAAACGGAAAAACCAATGCACTTCGCAGAAATAGCCACAGAAATTACAAAAACTCATTTTGATAACAAGCATGTTACGGTCCAAGCCGTTCACAATGAACTTATTCGATACGATCAGTTTGTCCTTGTTGGACGCGGTCTTTATGCTCTTAAGGAATGGGGTTATAGAAAAGGCACGGTTGCAGACGTTATTGAAGGCCTTCTTCGCAAGAAAAGCCCTATGTCAAAACAAGAAATCATTGTTGCCGTTTTGAAAGAAAGACACGTCAAAAAAGGCACAATTTCTCTTAATCTTCAAAAGAACGACAAATTTGTCAGAGTCGGTCGCGCGGTGTATTCTTTGAACGAAAAGTAACATTAAAAAATCGCGCATATGTCTAATCAAGAATCGCCGCAAAGCGACTGCATCTTTTGCAAAATAATCGCAAAACAAATTCCAAGCGAATTCATTTATGAAGACGATCTTTGCATTGCTTTCAAGGATATAAATCCAAAAGCAAAGCATCACCTTCTGATTGTGCCAAAAAAGCACATTGGAGCGGTTTCAGACATCGAAGAATCGAATTCCGCTTTAATGGGGCACTTGATTTTCGTCGCCAAAAAACTCGGTCTGGAAAAGAACCTCGCGCATTATAAACTCCAATTTAACGTCGGCAGGGGAGCCGGCCAAGAAGTTTTCCACGTACATCTGCATTTGATGAGCGATGCAGGTTAGATTTTCAACTTAGAGACTTTCTCTATGTTTCGCCACCCATCTGTCCACTTTTAGCCATTTTTCGCTTGTTTTGTCTGCTTCGAGCTTTATACTCCAATTTTCAGGCGGCTGATTTTCGTTTTTAATTAGGCCTGCGTGAGCCATTCTTTCGTGCGCTTTGCAAAGAGGGATAAGCGAGTCCGGATCATGTGTTTTTGTGAGTGCGAATCTCCATGTGTGATGAAGATATTTGTATTCTTTTGTGCAACCCGGAAACGCACATATGTTATTGGTTTT
>LBWJ01000014.1 GCA_000993595.1 Candidatus Peregrinibacteria bacterium GW2011_GWC2_39_14
TTATTTTTTGTGATTATTCGTCAAAATCTTAACCCATTTCTTTGTTTTATTTAAGCCATTATTCAAATCTTATCATGGAAAAACCGGGGTCTTTTTAGGGCAGCACGTATTGACAAGCATGTAAAATCATTATACAATGACTTCCTTTACCATAAAAAATATGGCAAAAAGAGAATTAGACAAAGTAGAAAACGATGAGCCTTCGTTTGTTGAAAAGCACAAAGGGGCAATGGTTGGGGCAAGCATGATGCTTGGCGTTTTACCTGCTCACGAATTGGTTCACGCAGCGGCAATAAAGGCATTTGGAGGAGAAGTTAAAGGTATAGAGTTTTTACTGGATGGCAGCGTGGCCATCGCTCGAGTGAATGCGGACATGTCTCAATTTTCAAGCATGGAAAGAGCGTTTATATATTTATCTCCACATATAGTTCTCGGGACAATATCGTACATAATTTTGAAAAGAGTTATGAAAGAGATCTCAGCTGCATGGAATGGGAAAGCGAGATATAGCCTTGACGAAAGAATGGCAATGGCTTCAAAAATGTCTGTTGCGGTTGTCTGTATGCCGGCTGTTAATGGTATAGCGGAATTATTGTGTTATGGGCGCGGGGATTTATCGTTTGCATCTAAAATATTTCTAGGATTTATATATAAAAATTTGCCGGAATTTCAGGCTCTCGGGATTTATGGTGCACCTAGTCCTTATTCAAGCGAGATTATGACGATTGCCCTTACAACAGCCTTAACGGCTTTAACGATTGTTGCTGCAAAGCCAATAGAGAGGCTTGCGGCTTTGATTAAAAAAACAGTTAAAAGCTTGAGGCATAGAGAAGTGGAAAATAGCGTCGATTCTTGATATAATAAAGCTATAACCCACATTTTTATGTCAGACGAAACACAAGGAGCTTTTGCGAATTTAAAGGCGCTTCCTCTTTTTGCGGCTATGTCGGACGAGGAAATTCAGAAAATTCTTTCAGTTGCGGTTTTACAGTTTTTTCCCCTTAATTACACAGTTATTAAGGAAGGCGATCCGGGCGATGCGATGTACATTATTAAAAAGGGTAATGTCGAGATTTTTAAAGGCTCTGAAGAGCTTGCGGTGCACACGACGAATATGGCTGTTTTAAGCGCAGGAGACGTTTTTGGAGAGATGGCTCTTGTTTCTGATCGACCAAGAAATGCGACGGCTCGAACCATCGAAGAATGTGAAATTTTTGTATTAAAGAAGTCTGATTTTGACGCTCTGTTAAGTGAAAATTCAGCTCTTGCAGGAAAAGTTAGCACAGACGTTATTGATCGTATGAAGAAAAACGAACGCATTTAAACTCACTTTAAAATTTATTAATAATTTTTTATGGTCATTTTATATTTGATTTTAGCGCATCTGATTGCGGATTTTATGCTTCAGCCGTCAAAGCTTGTGAAATGGAAATCAGAGAGTGTGAAGGGCGTTATTGTCCATGCGGGAATTCACGTTGTTGTCACGTTGATTTTAATTTTGCCTTACTTGAATCTCGCGACAGTCGGCATTGTGCTTTTGCTTGGAGCTGTTCACGCCTTTATTGACCGCACAAAGATCGATATTTCACTCAAAAGCGATAAATTTGTGAGGTATTTTATCCTCGACCAGCTCGTGCATTTTGTGACAATTATTTTAGCCGGTCTTGCGATTTCCTCATTAAAAAGCGGCGAAATCATGTATAATTTTATACCATCAATATATAGTGATCCGTATTTTGTGATCTTTTTGATTCTCGGCGTATTTTTGAGCTACACAATGGAGATTTATAATTACACTGTTTTGATGCAGCATCAGGCTTTCGGAAAGGCAAAATTCCACTACGGGAACATGGTTCTCCGAATTCTTGCGCTCGCAGTTGTTTATGCGATATTTGTGGTCGTGGGGTTCATAGTTAATAGGCTTGCCTAAAAACAGCATACAAAAGCCAAAATCGTTTGACTGTAATTCCTTCCTAGGAAGGAATTCTATATGGCAAATCAAATCTTGAAATTGTATAGACGCCGTACTAGTACGGAAATTTGACAAAATCCATCATTTTGTTATTCTATGGTCATGAAATTATCGCAAGTTATTTTATTATCGGGCTTGGCATTAGGAGGAGCAGTTGGTTGTGAAGCTGAGCAAGTAATAAGACAAAAATGTCCGGAGATAAGATTTAAATGTGACGGAGAAAATACAGAAGGATGTAGTGAAGCTAAAGATAAATGTCTTAAAAACGCTGATGATTACTTGGTAAATGAAACAATAAAAATGTTGAAAAAGGATATTCTATTGCTATTGATCTGCTTTTTTTCCGGGGGAGCGGTTACGCAAGCATTGATGCTGCATAAAGGCAAAGAAAAGTAGCCATCCTAATCCGGTTCCTGCCCCGGTTCCTCTGTCATTCCTTCAACTTTTGGCACAACCTCTCTTGCCGAAACTTTTGCGACTTTTTCACGTGCGGAAACTTCTTTTTGTGAAGTTAAATCCAGGAACGTAAACGTCCAAACCGTATAAGAAAAAATATCAATAACGCCTGTTAAATATGATGCGAAAAGCAAAGCGGCAATAGCGACAATTATGGCTACAATAAGCCCAATTTGTGCCGCCCAAGTCATGCCAATATAGCTCACCCCAATCAAAAGTATGGACGGGATAAACATAAGAGTGAGAATTTGAATTATGATTCTTACGCCAATCAAAATCATAAGAAGTGAAACTAAGAATGTTTTTTGCCAGTTCAAGATAACAAGTCGCATGCTTTTCCAGATCGATAAAAATACTTTTTCATTATCAACAACAATATAAAAATCCGCGTAGCTGAATAAAAGCGATAAAACCAAGCCAAGAAAAAATGCGAATATAAAAACCGGAAGTAAAAATTTAAACGCTTCAACGCCGAGATTTCGGAGTACAAAAGCCGCTTCCATAGACATTGCAAAAAAGCTCACAGTCTTCATGAGCGCGTGATATTCAAGTAACGGCAAGAAATTAAAAATTCCATATCGCATGCCGGTGCCAAGAGTTGCGGGTTGGCCATTGTGTTTTCGGCTGATATATTGCACGGCCGCTGCCTGACACAAGGTCGGCAACAAAAACCAAATGATAACAGCAATAATCGTGACGATTATTAAAGGTATGCTGATGGATGTATTTTTCGTCATGAAATTCACAATAAAAGTCCCGACGTCATACAGGAATCCATGCCCTTCATATCCCATCAAGGGCGATTTTCTGAACGAAAAAAACTGATATGCCATATAAAGGACTCCATATGCGGTCGTGAAAATCGAAGGAATAAAACCGTACCAAAATATCAGTCTTTTATTTTTATTCGTAAACGACCAAGCCTGACCAATAATAGTTTTGTAGTTCATTGAGGAGTTTATTGCTTCTTCCTGAAAATTTATCACAAAATACTTAAAGAGGGAATGAAAAAAATCGAATCGGAGCAGGAGATGAGAAAACTTCTTTTTTAATACACTTCTTTTAAATAGCACCCCTCGCAATAAACCTTTTCCGGCCTGCTATTTGCATAAACCGATTTAATCGCAGTGCCGCATTTGTCGCATTTTCGCTCGTATAAATTTTGCGAGCTTCGATTGTTCATTCTCGATTGATGTCTGCAATCAAAGCAATTTCGCGGAATTGGAAGATTAAATTTTCGATAAAATAATAATTCATGTGCGACGATTTTGTAATTTTTGCCACACTTTTCGCACGCAAGAATTTCTTTTGTAATCGAATCCGAAACATCATTAATTTTATCCGGCACTTCAAAAGTCTGCGGAAGATAATCTTTTGGATTTGGCTCTTTCCATGAAAAACCTTGATTTAAAGCCTCTTCGCGCGTTAAAGGATGATAGTCAAAAACAACAGCTTCATTATAAGCAAAAGGGGAAAGTTCGGCCGGGAAAAATTCTCCATATTCTTTTCGCGCTTTCATATCTTCGATAATTTTCTTTTTAAGCGCCAAATATTCGGCCGGTTCATATTGTTTATTCAAAATGCAGTATGAATCCTTGTGCCGCAAGCCATAGCATCCAAATAAATCTTTTGAATGATGACACGATTCCGAGTATTCAACGTTCACGCATGTCCACGAAGTTGATGTGAATTTTACATTATAAGAATTAACGCAACCCGCGCTTATTCCTTCATAATTCAGCTCTGCCGGCCATCCGCAAAAACACGAATCCATGGCATCTTTAAGCTCATTGCAAGATTCCAAATATGCACCTTCATAAATATCTTTCACATTAAATCCAAATCGAACATCCTTGCTATTTATAATGTGATCGCCAAATGAATTTTCCGAATTAACAATAAAAAGCGCGCGCCTTGGATATTCCAATAAAAACTTTTTAAATTTTTCCTTAGCTTCAGAAAGCCCTTTATTTGAGCCAAAATCAAACTTTGCTTTTTCTGTTTTATATTCTTCCGGCGTATATTTTTTATTAAAAATATAATTCTTTTTATTTCGAAGTCCGGTTGAAAACATGCAATCCTGACAACTTTTGCAATCGTATAAAAAATAAGAATCAGTGCAATTTTCGCAGTCCTGAGAGAAAAAAAGCTCGTAGCCGTCATTGCAATCAACGCATTCATAGCAATATTTTCCTCGATCGGTTTGTGTGCAATCAACACAAGCAAGTCCGTTATGCATTCTCCAACCATAATATGAGTCTTCAGATTCGTGGCATCCAAAAGCCAAATAACAGTTCTTGGAATAATTTGTATAATTTGCGTATTCGCTATTTTCGCAGTAACTGATGACGATTCCAAGATGCGGAACTTTATCAAAAAGAGTTTTTAGTTGTTCGAAAAATGGCAAATTCGGGTCGTATTCCGCGGCATATTTTCTTGCGTCCCATTCGTGGCTCCACCAGCAGTCATAGCAATAAACCGGAAATCCGGCATTTTTATCATAAATCGCCAAAAAATCTTTATTACACAAATCGCATTTTCGAGAATAAAGGTGCCTTTCATTTCGAAACATCATTCTTCTCTTGAGTCTGCATAAAGGGCAGAAAGTTGGTGCCGGCGAATCGATTTTTTTATAAAACTCGAGATCTTTATCAAAAATCTCAAATTCCGCCCCGCATTTTTTGCAAATATTCACAAACGAATTATATGGGGACGGAGGCGATTTCACAACCAGACTACATTTCCCCTTGCCAAAATCAACATTATTTGATAAATTTATATGGCAATAAATTAACAGCTTAAAAAATATGAAACGTACAGAAAAGAAAAAAATCATTCAAAAATTCGCAGTACATCCTAAAGATACAGGATCTCCAAATGTACAAATTGCGGTTTTGACCGAAAGAATCACACAATTAAGTGAGCACCTCGCAACACATTCGAAAGACAATCATTCAAGACGCGGTCTTATTATGATGGTCGGAAAGAGACGCAAATTGCTCAATTATTTGAAAATGAATGAAAAGGAAGCGTATGAAACGCTCGCCGACAAGCTGAGTTTGCGAAAATAATAATAAAAACACCCATTTTAGGGACATCGCGCGAGTAACAGGTTTGAGATAAAGAATATCTTTATTTGGAACTTGTCACTTGTGGATTGATTCTAGAGTGGGTTAAAAAAGGCCGCGGCAAAACCGACAGGCCAAATAATAATTAACCCATTTTTTTATGGAATCAAAATTCGTAGAACATAATCTTGCGGGCAGAATCTTAAAATTCGATGCCGGCAAATTTTTCACGCAAGCATCCGGAACAGTCACGGTTTCTCTTGGAGACACCGTCATTCTTTCAACAACAATCATTAACGACGAAGCAAAGGAAAACGCAGACTTTTTCCCAATGGTCGTTGATTATGAAGAAAGATATTATGCGGCTGGAAAAATCAAAGGAAGCAGATTTATCAAGCGTGAAGGAAGGCCTTCAGATAATGCAATTTTAACGTCAAGATTGATTGATAGGCCTCTTAGACCGCTTTTCCCAAAAGGCATGGTAAATGACGTTCAGGTCATTGCTACGGTTCTTTCCGCAGACTTGGAGGTTGATCCCGGAATCGTCGCTATTAATGGTTGTTCAGCTGCATTATTGCTCGCAGGCGCACCATTTGCAGGACCTTTGGCGGCTGTAAAAATCGGATATATTGTTGATTCGGAAGGAAAAGAACAGCTCGTCGTCAATCCAACATATGAACAATGCAGAAAAGGAAAATTGGATTTAACGGTCGCGGGAACGCCTGATGCAATCACGATGGTTGAAGCTGCGGCAAGTGAAGTTTCCGAAGACGTTATGTTAAAAGCTCTCGAACTCGCGCATAAACATATTAAAGAAATTTGCGCTGTTCAGCTTGAATTCGCAAAATTATTTAATCCAACATTAAAGACAGCGGCAATCATGCCTGAAAATGAAGAAGCAAAGAAGGCGTTTGCGGCTTATGTTACGGATGATATGGTTGAGAGCGTTAGAGGACAAACAAAGCATGAATTCAAAGATAATTATAAGAAAATTTTGAAAAGCGCGGTTGAAAAATATAAAGCAGATATCGAAGCCGAAAAATTCTCAAAAAAACATCTCGATATGCTTTTGAATGAGGCGGTTGAAGATAAAATGAGAAAACGAATTCTTGAAAAAGAAGAACGTTTGGATGGTCGCAAACTTGATGAAATTAGACCGCTTTCTTGTGAAGTCGGCGTTCTTCCTCGCACACATGGTTCAGCTCTTTTCCGCAGAGGAGAAACGCAAGTTTTGGACATCACAACACTTGGCGCTCCGGGCGATGCGCAGATTATCGAAACAATGGATCAGGATGAGGAAAAAAGATACATGCATCATTATTCATTTCCTTCATATGCTGTTGGCGAAATCAAACCTTCAAGAGGTCCAAACAGACGTGAAATTGGACATGGAAATCTTGCGGAACGCGCACTCATGGCGCTCATTCCCGATAAAGAAAAATTTCCTTATACAATCTGGACAGTTTCGGAAACTCTTTCATGCAACGGTTCAAGCTCAATGGCTTCTGTATGTGCCTCCAGCTTATCTTTGATGGATGCCGGTGTGCCGATTCCAAGACATGTTGCAGGTATTGCGATGGGTCTTATTACAGACGGAAAAAGCAATTATAAAATTCTCACAGACATTCAGGGTATGGAAGATTTCTGTGGAGATATGGATTTCAAAGTCGCAGGAAGTCGTGAAGGAATTACGGCTCTTCAAATGGATATCAAAGTAAAAGGGATTACAATTGAAATCATGAAAACAGCTCTTGATAGAGCCAAAATCGCACGCATGCAAATTCTTGATGTTATGGAAAAAGCGCTTCCACAAACACGTCCGGAACTTTCAAAATATGCTCCTTTGATTACGACCGTTAAAGTTCCTGTCGAACAAATTAAAGACGTTATTGGAAAGGGCGGCGAAACGATTCAGAAAATTACAAAAGAATGTGGAGTTACAATCGACATCGAAGAAGATGGCTTAACGTTCATCACGGCACCTGATCAAGAAAAAGGCAAAAAAGCTCTTGAATGGGTGAAGAGAATTATCTACATTCCAAAAGTCGGCGATGTTTTTGAAGGTCGCGTAACCAGAATCATGGAATTCGGCGCATTTGTTGAGCTCGTTCCCGGAAAAGAAGGCCTTGTCCACATTTCTCAACTTTCCGAAAAACGCGTAAATCGCGTTGAAGAAGTTGTGAAACTTGGCGACACATTAAAAGTGAAGCTCATGGAGATTGATGATATGGGCAGATACAATTTGTCGCACAAGGCAACGCTGAAATAGGGGACGGAGGCAGTTTTTCTTGTCACAACATAGCACTTATGTTAAAGTTGCTCCTTATAAATTGAAAATATGGAGAATTTTGACTTAGAGCAATTTGGAAAAGTGCATAGAGGAATTCTTGAAATCGCACTCGAAATACAAGAAAGAGTGGATAGATTGAACGAGCAAGCTTTTAATAAAGGTGGAATTTCGGATAGATTGGGCGTTATTGCCTCTGATATTATTAGCGGCGCAAGTGTTAGGGGAATTCGCGCGGAACTTAATGCTGTTCTTTCAAGATTGAAACAAAGAGAAGGCATCGATAGTAAAAATCCGCTTTATGATAATAGAAGCATTTTGAGAAAAGACGAATTCAGAAAATTGCCGCGCAATCTTTGGAAAACAGTTCTGGAAGTTTTGGTTGCGCCGGCTGATCGCGTTTCATTGCCGGAAAACATGCAGGTGGAAGAGGCTTTTAGATATTTATCTATAGATCCAAATCGTGTTCAGAACGGTTTTTTTGATCACAGATTAGGCATGCATCACGATCCGGAATCAATAAAAGCAATGCTTGTTCGACTTCAACCTTTAAAAGAAGGCAGAGGAGAAGGAAGCGATGAAACGCATAGGTTTTACGTCGTTAGAGAAGGAGATAATAAAGGTACTTTGATTGGAACACAGAAGCAAAATGATCGTAAGATTTTATATTCAACGGATTTATATGGAGCTCTGATGCGCCAGGATCATGTTTTAAACGATGAAAGTGACATTCTTGTTCTCGAAGAAATTGAAAGAGTTGTTGGTGAAATTATTAGAGAGGTTTCGGATAAATGGCATGAACTTAAAGACGATAACGAAAGAAGGCGTCTCATAATTTCAAAGCTGCAAAAGATCGTTAATGGCTTGAAGCACGTAAAAAACGAAGATAAGAAAAGGATGAGAGAAATTCTGAATTCATGTAATACAAAAGACAGCAGGGGCCGTGAAAATCCAAGTGCATTTTTGGCACGCATAACTCAAGTAGTTTCTGAGGCAGGTAGGGACTTGGTGGCGATAAGAAGAAGGCAGATGAGAGGCATAAGAGGCCATGTTGTGCAGGACCGAAATATAATTAAAGCTCAAATACAGGCCTGCGGTCAGCCATTTAAGGATTTTTACGAAGAAACGGTAAGGGGCGTGGCAGACGAAAATTCTCCAATTCAACATTTTTTAAAAGCAAAAGATAGGTTGGATATAGCGGGACTTGAGGCGGACGTGAAAGGCCGTCTTGAGCAAATGGACGCGATTAAAATACAACCGTTTTTGACAGTTGCCGGAGAATTTAAAGAGGCAGCCGGCAAATTTTTAAAGTTAATTGAAGATGGCAGGGCAAGAGGTCATGCATCCAAAAAAGAGCTTACAAAAGCCTATGTTGAGATTTTTATAGTCTGCAAAAACGAACAAATTTTAAGGCTGTTAAAGCTTCTAAATTATAAATTATCGTTTACTTCAGCTTTGGCAATGAATCTTTCGGCGGAAGAGGAGTTAAAAAGAATTTTTGACCTTATAACTTCGTGGCCGGCAGATTTTGTGCCGTATTTAGAAGAAGGGCCAAATACAGGAAAGCATAATCAATATTTGATTTTAGTTGCAAAATTAACGGCAACTTTTAGAGAAAATGGTCTTACCGCTTTAAAGAAAGAATTGAAAAAAGGAGTCGCGGAAATTTAAACCTCCAAATCTTTATAAACCCTGCTCCCAACAGATCTGTCCTGCTTTTGGTATTTTCCGTTATACGGCTTTTCCGCAGCCTGATCCATTTTGCAAAAAACGAGCTGGCAGATGCGGCGACCGGCCTGGAGCTTTATCGGCAAAGAATTCGCGTTATAAATTTCAAGCGTTATTTTTCCTTCAAATCCGGGGTCAACCCAGCCTGCATTTTGAATAAAAAGACCCATTCTTCCAATCGAGCTTCTTCCTTCAACAAAAGCCGTTAAGTCATTTGGCAACTTCACGTATTCCATGGTTGTCGCAAGCAAAAAGCTTTTTGGCGGAACCGTTATGGTCTCGCCTTCAATTTCGCGATATTTAATTTCAGAATCAAGGGTAAGCGAATCCATTCCGGTGTCATCAACGATCAAATAGTGCGTCCCAAGACGGCAATCAATAGATGCGGGCTGTATTGAATGTTCAGAGATCGGCTCAACGGTGAGCTCGCCCGAATCTAGCATTTTCTTCAATGTTTTGTCTGAAAGTATCATAAGCGCATTGTACATTTTTTACGTAATACATTAAAATGAATTTACAAATTAACAAAAAAACATCATGACAAAACAGGAATTTATCGATTTGTTGAACAAGGATTTGAGCCTTGAGTATGCGGCTGCTGTTCAATATATACAGCATGCGGCAAAAATGACGGGTGCACAGTATCAGACAATCCAAAAAGAGCTTATTATTCACGCAAATGAGGAAATTGGTCATGCAATTTCACTCGCAGATCACATCGCAAACATGGGAGGCGAGCCAACTCTTGATATCGGTCCTCGTGAAACGGATAAAGATAGCAAGGTGATGCTTGAGCAAGACTTGAAAGGCGAAACAGACGCGGTAAATCGCTATAAAGCAAGAACCGCACAAGCAGAACAGCTTGGCGAATATGGCGTAAAGCGCGCTCTCGAAGACATTTTAATCATGGAAATGGAGCACGAAAAAGATCTTAAAATGGCACTCGGGTTATAATTCGCGTTTAAAAATCGAATTTCATTTGACAAATGCACTGGTTTTTGATTTAATAAACCCCTATTTGTTAAAATAAAAAAATATGGACGCACCAGCGGCAGCGCCAGAGGTTGTGCTTGATGAAAGCGAACAAATCTTGCTTGTGAATCTCGCAAAGAGATATTTTGCAGGAACTCTTAATAAAGGTATGAGAAGAGCTGACAGTGAAGAGCTGGTTCAAAAAATGGAAAAAGCGATTCGTGAAAAAATGGCCATTCTTGAAAGATTTATGGGCAGCCATGGAGGTTTTGACGTAAGGTGGATGGTAAGCGGTGACAGTAAGGAAGGCGCTCAAAGAATAATAGAAAGTCTTTTTGCAACAGGCGAGTTAAATTTCAATCCAAAATTAAGCGATGATGATATAAAAAATATAGGTATCGCACGCCAATGTTTGGGATTGATGATTGGTGATTTTCATGAAGCAAATAGAAAGCATCACCAAGTGCCGGTGGATGAAAATGCGGAAATTACGGGTGCGGCTCAGCGCGCGGTCGCAGAAGATGGATCATTTTATTTTCGAGGCACTGATCAAGTTCCTTTTAGAAACGAGGTTAGACACAGACTCGTAAAAGCATCGGGATGGGCATCCATAGTCAGCAGAGATCCGGAAAAGCATCTATATATGAGCCTTTTAAGGGGCACCCACGAAATGCTTGGTATTTTAGGCGCAAGCTGTGACCTTGAAATGATATGCGGAGTTTTGAAAGGTTTCTACGCAGACAGATTGAAGGATGGTTTTGCTTTTGTAGTTCAAGCTGATATTAAGGGGGATAAATTAAGCTATAATACTTATTTTAGAAAAAGACACATAGATTCAATAAGCTTTGGTACGCCGGTCAAAAAGGGCGTGAGCATTGCAGATTTGGACAGTGAAATGATGTCACTTTATAAAGCTGAAACAGAGGGAACAATGGCAATTGCCGTGCCAAAAATGAGCGGAGATGAAGAAAATGCAAAAGTTGAATTCGATCTTTATATAGTTGAATCAGAGCGTTCTGACCAAGCTCGCGGCAGCAATCCTGGCTTTAATGGTGGCTGAAAAACTACCTCCGTCCTTTATTTTGCTTGACAATCACCCCCTTTACTGATTTAATATACTTCCATAGCAATTAATCGCATGGAAGCATGACAAAGTATAATACCGCCAAAACACTGGGATTTTTCTGGAAGCACGTGAAAAAATACAAATTAATCGCGAGCATTATTGTTTTGTGTATATTTATCGGTATTAGCGCCAGCATGGTTACGCCATTTTTATACAAAAACTTTTTTAACATCATGGTTGGAACAGGCGATAAAGAAGTGCTTTATAAAAGCTTGATAACAATCATATTTTACGTACTTGGTATAAACATTGTTGAGTGGATTGTTTGGCGAGTTTCCGGAGCTTTAAATACATATTTCCAGCCAAAAATCATTTCAAATATTTTGAATGAATGTTTTGAATATCTGCACGGTCATTCTTATTCATTTTTTAATGATAATTTTACAGGAGCGCTTCTGAAACGCGTTAGTCGCATGGGGCACGCTTTTGAAAATACGTGTGATAGAGTGAGCTGGGATTTGATTCCATTGGCAATACGAGTCGTTGGGACTCTCTGCGTTTTGTTTTATTTACATTACTTGCTTGGGCTGGCAATGCTCGTATGGGTTGTTGTATTTATAGCGATTGCATATGCTTTGTCGATGTATAAGCTGAAATTTAATATAAAGAAATCTGAAGCTGATACAAAAGTTACAGCGGTTCTTGCGGATACGATTTCAAATAATATAAATATTAAACTTTTTTCAGGATTCAATTATGAGCAGGCAAGGTTTGGAGAAGCCACGGAAAGTTGGTTCAGAAAAACAAAAAAGAGCTTCGATATAGATGTGATTATTGAGGCGTTTCAGGGGGCGTTTATGATCGCTATAGATTTATTGATTTTATATATTGCGGTTATTTTATGGCGAAAAAACCTTCTTACAGTAGGGGACTTTGTGCTTATTCAAGCGTATTTATTGGAAATCTTTCTTCAGCTCTGGAACTTTGGCAGAGTTATAAGGAGTCTTTATGAGCATCTTGCTAATGCGGACGAGATGACCGAAATTTTGAATAAACCATATGAGGTTAAAGATAAAATGAACGCAAAAATGCTTGATGTTTCGATCGGAAAAATCGAATTTAAAAACGTTAATTTTTCATATGATGATGGTGCGGAAATTATGAACGATTTGTCTTTTGAGGTTAAACCGGGCGAAAAAATCGCATTAATTGGCCCTTCCGGAGGTGGAAAATCAACAATCGTTAAATTGCTTTTAAGGCTTTATAATCTGAAAAAAGGAGATATTTTTATCGACGGGCAAAATATTGCAGATGTCACGCAAGATAGTTTAAGGCAAGCGATTGCGCTCGTTCCACAGGACCCAATTTTATTCCACAGAACGCTTATGGACAACATTCGTTATGGAAAAAGGAATGCAACGGAGGCGGAAGTTATTGAAGCCGCAAAGCTTGCACACGCACATGAATTTGTCAGTAAATTTAAAGCCGGTTATGAATCTTTTGTTGGAGAACGTGGAATAAAACTTTCCGGCGGCGAGCGTCAAAGGGTGGCTATTGCAAGAGCGATTTTGGCAAATCCAAAAATCTTGATTTTGGATGAAGCAACAAGTCAGCTTGATTCTGAGTCAGAACTTTTTATCAAAGAAGCTTTGAAGGTTTTGATGGCGGGAAAAACTTCGTTTGTGATTGCGCACAGGCTTTCAACCATCATGCAAATGGATCGAATTTTTGTTATTGAAAATGGGAGAATCGCGGAACAAGGTACGCACAAAACTTTGCTTGAAAAAGACGGTGGTATTTATAAAAAACTTTGGGACTTGCAGGTGAATGGGTTTATTAAGCAGATTGAAGAGGGCGAAGAAGAGTGCGACGAAAACAAATCGATAATCACGCAGAAACCGGAAGACCTTACTTAATCATTTTTATCAAAACGATTTCCGGAGAATTTCCGACCCGCATTGGTGGGCCCCAAGTTCCAACGCCATTTGAAGTGTAAATTTGCATGTCCCCAAATAAATTCAGGCCATAGTCATAGCCCTTATAAATCAGATGTGTAAGCCAATTATAAGGATAAATTTGTCCAACGTGTGTGTGTCCGGAAAGCTGAAAAGAGACACCGGCGTCGTTTGCGACATCAAGGTTTGTAGGCGAGTGTTTTATCAAAATGCTCGGTTTGGATTTATTGATTTTCATACCATCTAAAATTTCTTTAAATTTATTTTTGTTGCTTGTGGTCGCATAATCCACGCCAATGATTTGCAAGTCATCCAAGTCAGTCATCATGTTGTTCATAACAACGACTCCGGCGCGATCAATTGCGTTTTCATATTTTTTATCACTATCAAATTTTTCGTGATTTCCAGTTACAAAATAAACTCCGCGAAATGCTTTCAAGTTTTCAAGCGGCTTTGTAAGTCCGGAAATATCATCGATATGTCCATCATAATAATCTCCGCCAATAAAAATTAAATCAGGCTTAAGCGCCATGATTTTATCTACGATTTTATTTGCAAAATCCGCGCCAATAATTTTTCCAACATGAATGTCGCTGATGAACGCAATCGTTTTATTTTCCCATGTCTTAGGCAAATTTGGCAGTTTCACTTCGATTTCGCGAATCTGCGGGAACGTCGCATTAACGATTCCATAAATGCTAATCAAAACAGCAAGTCCAAACAGAGTTCCGGCAGTGATTTTAAAATGTAATTTGCCGAATTTTAATTTATTAAATTTGAGTTTCGCAAGTTTAAAAATGCCATAAACAGCCCAGCAAAGCACGCTCGCCCAAAAGAAAAAATGTATAAATCCAAGCCATGATGCGGCGATTAAATAAAACCAAGCAAAAGGAAGAATTTCAGATAAAACAAAGCTTACACCAAAAAATATAAGAGCAACTTTCAATGCCAATTTAATCCGCTTATTTTTTATATCAAAAAATCGCACTAAGGTCTTGTAAAAAAGAAAATGCCCAAGTGCAAAGATGAGCTGGATGATGATAATGGCGATTGCAAAACCCATAGTTTTTTAGGAGGTGTCGCCTTCGGCGACGTTTTATTTATATGGAGCAACCGCTTCGCTATTGCTCTGGTGCCGGGGGACAGAATTGGACTGTCGACACCACGATTTTCAGTCGTG
Organism: Candidatus Peregrinibacteria bacterium GW2011_GWC2_39_14; assembly: GCA_000993595.1. GTDB lineage: Bacteria > Patescibacteriota > Gracilibacteria > UBA1369 > UBA12463 > UBA12463. The sequence continues at coordinate 14,685 of LBWJ01000014.1, forward strand.
TGCTCTACCACTGAGCTACCCCGGCGTATTAACTATAAAAACCGCTACGCGAATTATTAAACCTTATTCGGGGAAAATAATCAAACAAAATGATATAATTTAACAAATAGATTTTAAACCCCCAAAATATGAAAGATCAGTTCAAACGGTTATCTTTTAGATTTGACGCCAGTTTTTTACGCAATTTAACTGTTGCAATCGGCGCTGTTTTTATGTGGCGTGGAATTTGGGTGCTTGCAGACGCTTATCTTTTTCCCGGCAATCCGCTCGTGAGCAGTATCATTTGCATAGTGGCAGGCATTTTCTTCTTATATTTGCCTGATTTTGACGAGAGACACCCGCATTTTTAAAACTTTTCTTGCACTCAAACAATTTTTAGTGTAAATTTTCTCTGCAAATTTCAAATTCATTGAAAATATCGCGGGTATAGTACAACGGCAGTACGAGACGTTGCCAACGTTTAGATACGGGTTCAATTCCCGTTACCCGCTCCACAGAGCAATAGCGAAGCGGTTGCTCCATATAAACAAACGTCGCGAAGCGACACCGTAAACCCGTAGCGCAGCGTAGGGCTTCATTCCCAAGTCCGTATGTGTTTTATATCATTTATGTATAAGAAATACATAAGATTTATATCACTTTGATATAATTTGCATATGGATATAAAAAGCACCCAGTAAGGACAAAGCCTTAAAGGGCTCTTTTTGTGGTAATTCTGCTTACGGGACATCACGATTTAAGGTATGAGCCAATGAATATGATATAATTTCGACGCTTAATATGGAATTACTTGGAAATAAAATTAAATTAAAAGCGATTACAAATTCCGATAAAGACCATTTCTACACAATTGCCACGAAATCGTATGGAGCAAAATTTTGGTACGATGATATCAAAAGAGAAAAGAGGTCTAAAACAGCGTTTTTTAACGATTGGACGGAAGGATATTTTGACACTAAAAAGTCAAAAGAGGGTCAATGTTTTTGGATGATGGTTCAAGAGAAAAAAATTGGCGTTATCGCATATAATAAAATCGATGAGCATAATAACGTCGAAATAGACATAATTATTGGCGATGAGGAAGATATGAATAAAGGTTATGGAGCTGATGCGATAAAAGTTCTGTGCGAATTTCTTTTGAAAAAACTTAAAGTGAATAAAGTTTGGATAGAGGCAAGAATGAATAACCCACGTGCGATTAAGGCGTATCAAAAAGCCGGATTTAAAAGAGAAAAGATATTGGAGAAAAAAGATTTCTTCCAAGGCGAATTCGTGGATTGTATAAGGCTGGAAATGCCTTAACGCAAGTTAAGCCTTTGGAAGATTGCCATACGAAATCTTTTTATTTTCTTGCAACGAAAATTCATTACAAATAATTGACGACAAAATATATCAGCTTATGCTTATCGTAGGCTAAATATAAATTATTATGAGAAAAGATAAAAGAATTGTAATCTATCAGGCAAAAACAGGAGCAATTGAATTTAAAGAGGACGTTTTCGCGGAAACAATTTGGGCAACACAGGCTCAAATTGCTCAAGTTTTCGAAATAGATCAGTCTGTGGTATCAAGGCACGTCAAAAACATTTTTAAAGCTAAGGAGGTTAACGTAAAAAGCAATATGCAAAAAATGCATATTCCAAATTCTGATAAATTAGTAGCGCTATATTCGTTAGACGTGGTTTTGTCCATTGGGTATCGCGCTAATTCTGGAAAGGCCATCCAATTTCGTCAGTGGGCAACGAAAACACTGCGTTCTCACATAGTCGAGGGTTATACGATAAATAAAAAACGAATAAATAAAAATTATAAAGCATTTTTAAAAGCCGTTGAACAGGTCAAGGCGTTATTGCCATCAAGTAATTCCGTAGGAGCATCTGATGCGCTTGAATTAATAAAAATGTTTGCAGGTACATGGTTTTCTCTTAATGCATATGATAAAGAAAATTTCCCGAAGACAGGCGCAACTAGAAAAGAATTTCAGTTTACGGCGCAGGAGTTAAATAATGCTTTGCGTGATTTAAAAGCTGAATTAACGAAAATTGGGGAAATAAGCGGCTTATTTGGTATAGAGAATAAAAAACAGGGCATAGAAGGGATTTTAGGAAACGTATTGCAATCTTTTGGAGGAAAAGACTTGTATCCGACAATAGAAGAAAAAGCTGCGCATCTTTTATATTTTATAGTTAAAAATCATCCACTTATTGATGGTAATAAACGTTCCGGAGCTTTTGCTTTTGTGTGGTTTTTGAGAAAAGTCGGTCGGCTCAATATCGCGAGCATGACCCCTGAGGCCCTTACAGTGTTGACGCTTTTGGTAGCCGAAAGTAACCCAAAAGATAAAGAAAAAATAATAGGACTAATTTTATTAATTCTAAAATAACAAACCCACCCATGGTTGACCCAAACATCGTTTACGAAAAATTAATCAACTTGCTCGACAACAACCACGTCGAATACAAATTATTCACGCATAGAGAAGCCCTGACTTGGGAAGACCTTGCCGCGGTGCAAAAAGAAACCGGATTTTTTGGCACAGAAATGAAATGCATGGTTTTAAAAGCCGGCGATGAATTAATTGTTTATATGACACTCCAAGGCAAGCGAGTAAATTTTGATGCGATAAAAGGCGTACTCGGCGTGAATAAGGTCAGACTTTCTACGCCCGAAGAATTGAGTGAGCATTTCGGTGCAAAGCCCGGTTGCGCCTATCCGTTTGGCTTCGACGCGCAATATAAGATTTTTGTTGACCCCGAAATTTATAAGCAAGAATGGATGCTTTTTAGCCCTGTTGTCCCAACAAAAACCGTACAAGCAAAAGGTGCGGATTTAAAAAAAGTATTTGATTCATTGGAGAATAAAGTGCAAGAGGTGACGAATTTTAATCAGTAAGCGGGACGCTCTAAAAGCTTGACATATCCATCCAAACCTGTTATCATATCTTCCTATTTTGCTTAACTAATGAGAATGGCAACAGAAAGACCGGATTTGGATATTTTTCTTAGCACTTACCCCGAAGTTGTTAATGTTTTTGGCGTGTCCGCGGATACAATTAGAAAATGGACGGAAGAAAGTCGTTTTGATTCTTTATTTGGGCGCGTTCTTCCAAGGGCAAAGCGAGAATTTGATGTATGGCACAGGCAAAATTTATTAGCTCAAAAGGCTGATGTAGAAGCCGAATACGCAAGAATATTGCAAGAGCATCAAGCCAGGTTTGCGGAAAGAGTGAAAGATGTTTGCACTTTTGTTGGTCCAAAAAATCATGCGCAGAAAAATCAAGATCTGGCGAAATTAAAAGGCGAATTTGGGCTGTTCCCGGAAGATCAAATACATGAACTCGAAAGCGATTTAGTCGGCAAAAACGTTGAATCATGGGAGGACGTTCCAACAGGAGATCAGGGGCGCGATTTGAATGAGTATTTTATGAGAGCAATCGAGCAATACGGGCAAGATTCGATTTCTACATTTGATGAAAATATTCATTTGGATGTAAATTTTACAGGTTTTGTAAGGCATGTATGTGTTTACGATAAGAAAAAACCAGGAGAGTGGAAGCCGATTATAGAAGGCGATGCGGCGTATATAAGAAATGGAAAAATATGTTTGGTTAGAAAAAGTAAAGGATTGGGCGATAGAATGGATGAAGTGGTTTTCACTTGGATTGAGCCTGTGAATGCAAACTTTAAGCTTCAAGAGTACTATGGCAAAAGTTATATGCAAGGAGAAAGAAGTAAATTGTGTAAATGGGTAAGAAATGCAAAATTCCCAATTGCAGAAGGCGATAAAAACGGCGAGATAGAAGTTAGTTACGATGGATCAGCGTTTTATATAATGGTAAAGCGCGATTTGTCAGATTATTTAAGCTACAAGAGTTTTGCGCTTAGAAAAGGGAGTCGTGAATTCGAAGCATTTCGTGAAGAATTATTGAGCGACCCGAATTTTCCATCATCAATTGAAAATATTGAAAGACTTTTGCCGGGTAAACTAAGCTAAAATAACATGCAAAGCAATATTCTAACGTTACCAGCAAGGTACATGGAAGGCATTGAAGAAGCCGAGAAAAGAGGCTGTATTGTTCAGCATGGTGCAATTTGCGAATGGGGAGAGGACTATGGGCATTTGCATCAACAAGGGCTGTCTCTTTTTAACAGCAGATATCTAATTAAATTGGCTGCAAGAATTTTATCAACAAGGCAAGAGATAAAAACAATTCTTGAATTTGGACCCGGATCAGGTACAGGGACTTCGCAGATGAGCCATTTGGCTCCACAAGCAAAGATAGAGGCAGCATTTGGACTTCAACCGATAAATCCATATTTGAGATTTGTAAAAGATTTGTTTGGGGAAGGCTGTTTGGCGCAACATACATCTTTAAGCGGCAGCGTAGAAGATTTGATCAGGAGAAAGTCTTCAGTATTAGACGGGCGTAAAAGCGAACCTTATGGCGGATCGTGCAGAATGGATGCCATGTTATTTTTGCAAAGAGAATTCGGCATCGAAGTATTTGAAGCTCTTGATTTTGATCATCCATTTATAGAAAAACAGTACGTTGGGCGTTATTCAGATGGAATTGCGAGGGAATTGGAAGGACATTTTGATTTTGTGTATGAAAGGCAAGGCCCGTGTTGCAGGCATGCGGAATTTGACGCTTTTGTACAAGCGGAAAGAATTTATAAAGCGTATAGAGCAATGAGTCCAATTGGAATAATGCTTATAGACGATAGAGGCATTGCGAAAACTCTTAGAGAAAAAGGCGTTAAAGATGTGAAAACAGAACTTACGAATCCGGAAGATGGATCTGGCACTCTTGTTGTAAAAAGAGATAATCCACATTGCGATGAACTAATTGAATTGGCGCGCGCCGCATAAGATTTGCTATAATCTCCTCATGCAATGCGTTCAATGCAAAGAAAATTTCGACCATATTCCAGCCGAAATCGAAGCTTATAAAATGTTCGATGCGGTTTTGTCAGATTCTTGCCCGGACTGTCGTCATCGTAGACATCTTATTTTTCGAAATGAGCGTAATTTATTTAATACAAAAAGCTTTCTTTCGGGAAAAAATATCATTTCGCTTTATCCAAAAACAACAAAACACAGAATTATCGATTCGGAGGAGTGGTGGAGTGATCGATTTGATGCGACAATGTATGGTCACGAATTTGATTTTAACAGGCCTTTTTTTGATCAAATTAAGGAATTGAAAAAAGAAGTTCCGCGATGGTCAAAAATTTGCCTCAACGTGGAAAACAGCGAATTTTCCAATAACAGCGCCAACGTGAAAGATAGTTATTTGGCTTTCTCTTCGTGTGATGGTGAGCAAATGCATTATTGTATGCGTGTTATAAAATCGAGTTTTTGCATTGATTGTATGAACGTAAACGACAGTCAATATTGTTCAAATTCTCTCGATATAAAAAAGTGTTATGGAGTTCATTATTCAGGGTCTTCAGAGTCGTGCAATGATTCTTATTTTGTTTTTGATTGTAAGAACTGTGCCGATTGCATCCTTTGCGCGCAACTTCGAAATAAAAAATATTGCATTTTAAACAAAGAACTTTCAAAAGAAGAATATGAAAAGAAAAAGAAGGAATTTTTGGCGAGTATTGGGCAAAATATGAATATAGCAAAGCAGAAATTTGAAGAAATAAAGCGCTTAGTTTTATATAAAAATCTTCGCATCACAAAAAGTGAAGATTCGATTGGCGACTTTATCTCAAGTTCAAAAAACGCGATAAATTGTTATAGTGTTTCGGATTTGCAGGATTGCACAAATTCATATGATTGTTATGCATGTAAAAATTGCCACGACAATCTCGCGAATGATAAGTCGGAATTGTGCCTTGAAGTTGATACCGCTTACGACATGTATAACTGCAAACTTTGCACATATTCGGTTTCAGAACGCGATTGCGCATATACGGATCAATGCATGATGAATAAAAATCTTTTTGGCTGTGTTGGGCTTAAACATCAGCAATATTGCATTTTAAATAAAAAATATTCAAAAGAGGATTACGAAGAAATGCTTAAAAAAATAAAACTTCATATGCAAAAAACGGGCGAATGGGGCAAGCCATTTCCGGCCACGCTTACGCCATTTCCATATAACATAACCGTTGCGCAGGAATATTATCCGTTAACGAAAGATCAGGCACTTGCGCAAGGCTTTGAATGGTATGAAGAAGAGGAGCAAATTGCGCCTGCGGAAAAATATAAAATTCCATACAACGTGGAAGAAGCCGACGAATCAATTTGCAAAAAAGTGCTAGTTTGTGAGGAAACCGGCAAGTTATATAATATTATTCCGCAAGAACTTCGTTTTTATAAACAAATGAAATTGCCGCTTCCGCGCATCTCTCCGCATCAAAGATACATGGAATTGCTTAAAATGTTGCCTCCAAAACGCCTTCGTGATACGGTTTGCAGCGCTTGTAACGCGCAAATCAAAACCGTTTATCCGGCCGACGCTTGGCGCAAGATCGTTTGCAATGAATGCTATTTGAAAAAGGTGTATTGATTGGCTTCCACAAGCCAAATGATAAATCGACAGAATTATTAAACTGCGCCAGTCATTTGCGTTGCTTTTCGACATGAAAAGTTCGATAATTTATTATTATCACTTAACAAAAATACCCCATGGAAGTGAAAATTTTTACAAAAGAGATGTCAGAGGCAGAGGTGAAAAAGGTTAAGGAGTATTCGATGGCAAAAGTCCCGGCTATTGAGAGTTTGCTACAGCATTTTGCTCCGGATGCGGCGAATTTGCGTATTAATGCGGAGAAGTTGGGGAGAAGAAGTGCTTATAAAGTTGAGTTCGTTTTGCATCTTCCGTCAAAAATTATTATAGGGGAAGAGGCGAGCCATGAAATCACAAAAGCTGTTGATTTGGCAAAGGACAGGATTGTTCGCCAGCTTAAAAAACATGAAGAACTTTTGAGGTCAAAGCACGGCAAAAAACATAAGTTAAATATTAAGGAAATTGATTACGATAAAATTCCGGCCGTCACAGAATTAAAGCCAAAAAATAAAGATATTTTTGCGGACATTCTTCAGCCGCATCTCGTCAAATTAAACAAATTTATTAAGAGAGAGATTTTTCACAATGAATCGCTGGATATAATTCCGCAGGACGTAGTTGAAAGCGAATCGATTTTGAACGACGTGATTCTCGATTTTTATGCAAATTACAATCCTCAAATGAAAGGCAAAGCTCTTGAACAATGGCTTTATACGGTTGCAATAAGCAAAATTCGTACAGCCATCGATGAGTATAAAGAAGAAGATATGAAAGAAATTCCGATTGAAGAGGAAGCGGTTCCGCGAACGTCCGAAATTGAGGATTATTTTGAAGAAAAAGAAATTGAAAACGTGATGAATGAAGTGCCAATGGAAAGCGATGAAGAAACGCCGGAAAATATTTCTTCAAAAAAAGAATTGTTCAGATTTTTGATGGCTGAGCTTTCCAAAGTTGATGCCAAAAAACGCGAAGCATTTATTTTGAACAAGATGGAAGGCTTTGTCGCCGCGCAAATCAGCGAAATGCAACACAGGCCTCTCAAGTCCGTGACAATGGATATTGAATTTGTTCAGAAGGTGCTTGCGGAACGCGCAAAGGAAGAATTTGGGGAGGAAGTGTAGGGAATGACAATTTGAGTTTTGCGTTTTGACTTTTATATTATATTATTTAGCCATGTTTGAAGCCGTAAATAATCTCATCGTGAACGCGATTTTGTTTGTGCAGAAATCCGCACAGGGATTTGTCGAAAACGTGAATTATCTTAACTTCACTTGGTTGCAAATTGCTGCGGACATTTTTCTGGTTACGATTTTTATCTATTATTTGGTTTTGATTTTAAAAGGAACGCGCGCCCTCAATATCGTCTGGGGACTCATGATGCTTGGCATCATTTATCTCATCAGCAAGGCATTTTCGCTCGTTGCCGTTAGTTGGCTTTTTGAAAAATTCTTAACGCTTGTTATCATCGCAATCCCGATTATTTTTCAGCAAGAGCTTCGTCGCGCGCTTGAAAAACTTGGCAAAACAAAGCTCTTTATGAGTCATATCATAATCAAAGCCGACATTTTGATCAGCCAAGTTGTTTCCGCTTCTGCTGATCTGGTTGATAGAAAACGTGGCGCATTAATAGTTTTTGAAAGAGACACATCTTTAAAAGAATATATTGATACGGGCGTTGCGCTTGATTCTGACGTCTCAAAAGAGCTTATTGTAAGCATTTTTAACGATAGATCTCCGCTTCACGATGGGGCAATAATCATTAAAGACAATAAGATAAAAGCGGCTTCCTGTATCTTGCCGCATTCCTTTAAGGCATACAGCAAAACGCTTGGAACAAGACATAGAGCCGCGCTTGCTCTTTCCGAATCCACAGACGCAAAGATCATTGCAATTTCAGAAGAGCGTAATTCGATTTCATTCATAGAAGATGGCTCAATAGAGCAAAATGTCACGCCTCAAAAGCTTGAATTAATGCTCGAATTTCTTAAGCCAAAAGAGAAAAAACATTATTTTAAAAGCAAAAAAGTTCAAAAATGATAAGTATTTTTTACAAAAATTTACCAACAAAAATATTCTCGCTAGCAATCGCGATTATTGTTTGGGTTGTGATCATTGCGTCGCAACAAACGCCATATCAATTCACAGATGAAATTGAAGTTAAGGCCTTTAATATGCCGGAAAACATGAGTCTTATTTCTCCACTTCCAAAAGTAAAAATCAAAATTGTTACAACAAAAGAAATTTTACAAACATTAACAAAGGCCGATTTTGAAGCATATATAGATACGAAAAATATTACAGAAGGAATGCATACGCTTGATGTTTTGGTTACGCCAAAAATTCAGAATGTAACGGTTGTGGCCGCAGAGCCTTCAAGAGTTTCTTTTGAAGTTGAAAATATGATGCAAAGACAGGTCGGAATAAAGGCTGTAATGACTGGAAATCTGAGCGCCGGACACAAGTCCGAAAAGCCGGTTTTAAGCTTGGATAAGGCGCAGGTTGAAGGCGCTGAAAGTTTAATCAAAAAAGTTAGCGAGCTTCGAGCGGAAATTAAATTTGATGGTAGCGAAAACATTTCACTCGAAAAAGAGATAAAATTAAAAGCGTTTGATCAAAGCGGCGTTGAAATCAAAGAAGTAAAAATAACACCGGAAAACGTTAAAGTTAATATCACTATAACGCAGGTAACTAAGCAGAAAACAGTCGGCGTTAAGGTGTCCGTGAAAGGTTCTACAAAAACCGGCTGGATTGGAAAAATCACAGTTGAGCCTTCGGCTATTGAAGTAAAAGGTGATGCAAAATACATTGATGCCTTGGACTATATTGATACCGAAGACTTTGACATTTCAGAAATGACAAAAACAACCGAAAAATATTTACTCTTAAATATTTCAAAAAACATTTCTTTAGTGAACGAAAACGCAAATCGTGTTAAAGTAACGATCGAATTTAAATCTTACAACAACTAAAATGGCTCTGAATATTGGAATCGTCGGACTTCCGAACGTCGGGAAATCAACTTTGTTTAATGCAATGATACGCTCAAGGATGGCTTCCGTTGCGCCATATCCGTTCTGTACGATTGATCCGAACATTGGAGTTGTTGAAGTGCCGGACGAACGGATTAAGCACATTGTTGAAATTGCAAAACCCGCAAAAACTATTCCTGCAACAGTCGAATTTAAAGATATTGCAGGCATTATTAAAGGCGCATCAGAAGGTGAAGGTCTTGGTAATAAATTTCTTTCACACATTCGAGAAAGTCACGCAATAATTCAGATTGTTAGATTTTTCGGAGATGACGGCGTTGTCCCGCATGTTCACGGTTCAGTCGACCCTAAAAGAGATAAAGAAATAATCAATACAGAGCTTATTCTTGCGGATATCCAGACTCTTGAAAAACGTCTTGAAAAAGCCGGAACAGAGGCAAGGACAGGCAAGCCGGAAGCAAAAATTTATTTGGAACTTTTGCAAAACGTCCAAAAAGCATTATTGGAAGGCAGGACCGTAAGAGATATGAATTTATCGGTTGAAGATTCTGAAAGAATTCGCGACCTTCACTTCATAACGCAAAAACCTGTGATGTATATTGCGAACATTGATGAAAGTGAAATTAAAAATGTTACACCTGAATTCATTCGAGAAAAAATGGATTTAGCGGCAAATATTCCGGCAATTCCAATCTGCGCAAAAATCGAAGAAGAGGTTTCAGATTTATCACCGGAAGAAGGAAGAGCATATTTACAAGAACTTGGTCTAAAAGATACAGGTTTGAATGAAGTTATTCGCGCGTCCTACGCATTGCTTGGCCTTGCAACGTATTTTACGCAAGGCACTGATGAAGTCCGCGCATGGACGATCCATAAAGGCGATACGGCCCCAAAAGCCGCCGCAGTAATTCACACGGATTTTGAAAAACACTTCATTCGAGCGGAAGTTATGAGTTATGAGGATTTTATTTCATGTGGGGGTGAGCTTCAGGCAAAAGAAAAAGGTCTAATGAGACTTGAAGGCAAAGAATATATCGTCAAAGACGGCGATATTATTTATTTCAGAGTTAGCGTTTAGCCTTTCGGAAGTTTAGCCTTCCTGTGTTCGATGTAATTAACGAACATATAAAATATAATCAATGCGATAAGCACAGCAATAACTATTGGGTCGAGAGGTATTTTGTAAAAGTAGAATTCCGCATATGTCATTGCCGTAACGAAAGATACGACAAATAGAGTAAGTCCAAAACCTATGGAAGCACTACGCGTTCCGGGAAAGTTTCTTTCCATGAGTTTTTTAAGATAAAAAGACAGAACAAATATCACAGCGAGCCCAACATAAATCGATGCGCCAACTATAGTTTTCGCGCTTGAAATACCGGTTTCGACGAATTTCCCTACAATAAAAGGATGCAATGCCCATCCGATGATATTAAAAAACGCAAAAGTAATAAAAACCCCCATTTGCCCCGCAAATTTTCTGGTTATCGTTAAACATCCGGGGATTTGCTCAAGTCTTTTTACGATCTCTGTGAACATTCGCAAGTCCTTCATTTCAAAATCAATAATAAGTTTAGCTTTTCTGCCAAAAGATCTGTCACCGGCACCCCGTATGCTTAGCAAATTAACATTGTATTGTCGTATAACGTCAGTTACGTCCATCACAAAACCCGGTCTATCTTTGCCGGTAATTTCAAGTTTGACCGTTTTTTTGGAGAATGGAATTGAATCGTTAATAATTCCTACGTTTAGAGCGCCACGCGCGTTTCTTTCAAGGTAAATCAACTGTATTACATCGAATGGAGAGATTGATCCTTCTCCAACGGCAGCATAAAGATCATAAGGAGAATCGTAAGATATATCCAATCTTTTTTTAAAGACTTCCTGTATTTTTTTGAACCTCATATCTTCAATAAATCCAAGTCCGGCAATATTGAAAGCATTTTGAAGAAACTTTTTGCCAATTGTTATTTTTTCGTGCCTTGTTTTTGTTTTAAAAATTTCCTTTATTCTGCTGCGTGCGCTACCGGTTTTGACATAAGGAAGCCATTCCAGACGTGGTTCACATGCTGTACGCGTAACCAAGATTTTTACTTTGTCGTTCGAATTGAGGGTCATCGTTAATGGCATAATAACATCATTAATTCTTGCCTCATAAGCATAAACAATTTTTTTAGGTTCAGTTGCGTATATAAAATCAACGACACTGGAGCCGGAAGGTAAATAAAAAGGTTCTCCGTTTTGATTAAAAACAGTTATCCTATCGCTAAAAACCTCTTCTTTCAAATCACGCATAAAATAATCATCATCAGAATCCTGTTTTTCCAGTTCAAGAATTTGTTCCATCCATTTTAAATATTTTTCAGGCATGGATTTTGTCGTAACAAGATTAATGCCAAGTTCAGAATCGTCATGCATTTTTTGTGTGCGAATTTGGAATTCGATTCTAGCTTCTTTTGGGCCAAGAACGATTGTGTGTATGGATTGATAGCCGTTTATTTTTGGAACGGCTATATAATCTTTCAGTTTTCCGGCATCAGGTTTATACATGGAATGCGCAACGCCAAGGGCTTTATAACAATCATCAGGAGTGTCTGTAACAATCCTTATCGTAATTAAATCCAGAACATTTTTTGCGCCCGGATCGTCAAAAGATTTAATCTTTTTGAAAATATGAAAGATTGATTTTGGCCTTAAATAAACCTTTGCATTGATTTTCTTCTTATCAAGAATGGCTGACATTTCAGTTATAGTTTTTTGCGCAATGTCGTCGTGTTTTTTATTATATTTTTTTAGTCGATCAATGAAGGCTCGATATTCTTTTTGGTATAAATGCTTAAAGCACAAATCCTCAAGTTCATATTTTATGCCCTGTATGCCCATCAAATTCGAAATTGGAATATAAACTTCAAGGGTTTCTTTTGCGATTCTTGTCTGCTTATCCGGCCTGACAAAATGCAGAGTTCGCATATTGTGAAGCCTATCCGCGAGCTTAATAAAAATAACGCGCGGATCTTTTGAGGTATGGAGAAGCAATTTTTTAAGAGACTCAATTTGCCTCTTTTCCATGGCGTTTTTATAGTAGACTTTCGACAATTTCGTAACGCCATTAACTAGGAAAGCGACATGTTCGCCAAATTCTTTCTGAATATCGTTTATTGAATATGAAGTGTCTTCGGAAACGTCATGAAGCATTGCCGCAATCAAAGTATTCTCATCAACACGCAAATTCGACAAAATCTTAACCGTCTCAATAAGGTGGCTTATATAGGGCGTTCCTTCATAACGCATCTGCCCTTTATGCGCATGATCCGCAAAATGATACGCCTTTAAAAAACGATTGGAATCAAAGTCGGGAATCCTCGACTTCACCTTTTCGATTATCTCTTTTATATCGTTTAAAATATATGCCATATACAACAATCAATCTTCTCATAACACATATAAACAAGTCAACGAAAATGACGAAAATGCTATAATCTCATCATGCAAAAAGTAAAAGATAAAAAAGTTGTTGTTGCGATGTCCGGAGGAGTGGACTCTTCGGTTGCCGCAATGCTGCTCAAACAGCAGGGCTATAAGTGCATTGGGATCCATTTGAAATTTTGGAACGATCCTTCGTGCCCGATTTCCGCAAAAACTCAGGAAAATAAATGTTGCTCGACGGAAAGCATGGTTATTGCTCGCGCGAATGCGAAAATGTTGAATATGCCTTTTAGCGTTATTGATGTTTCGGATAAATTCAAAACAAAAATTGTTGATTATTTTGTTGATGAATACTTGGCTGGCAGAACGCCAAATCCATGCGTTGAATGTAATCGAAATATAAAATTCGGCGAGCTTCTAAAAATTGCAAAAAGCTTGGGAGCGGATTTTGTTGCAACCGGTCATTACGCAAAAATCGCTGTCAAAAAAGGAATTTATGAGCTCAAAACGCCAAAAGATAAAGAAAAAGATCAGACATATTTTTTATATACGCTCACGCAGGAAAAATTGAAGCACATTATGTTTCCGCTTGCAGATCTGAAAAAATCGCAAGTTAAAGAAATGGCACGAAGTTTTGGGATTAAAGAATCCGCATCAAAAAAAGAAAGTCAGAATTTGTGCTTTTTCCCGGATAAAAAATATACGGATTTTTTAAAAAGATATTTGAGCAAAAGCCAGCTTAAATCCGGCCCAATTAAAGATATGAAAGGCAAGGTTCTTGGCACGCACAGCGGAATTGCACTTTATACGATCGGGCAAAGGAAAAACGTGATTAGCGGCCAAAAGAAGCCAATTTATGTTATTGATATCGATAAAAAATCAAATACGATTTTTGTTGGCGATGAAAAGCATTTATTTTCAAAAAAGATCAAAATTAAGAATATAAGCTTTATTTCAGGGAAATTGCCAAAAATGCGCAACATTAAGTCAAAAATAAGGTACGGAAGCAAGTTCGTGCCGGCAAAATTGAGCTTAAAAGGCAAGTCTGCCGAGATTGCTTTCAAAAAACCTGTTAGAGCTGTGACGCGTGGCCAATCTGCTGTATTTTACGACAAAAACACGGTTTTAGGCGGCGGGATCATTATATGAAGCTCGTTCAGTCACTATGCGCGTAGCAATGATGGATGTCCGCATTTTTCAATCTATATGCTAATTATAGCAATCTTATATACTTTTTATATAAATCTTATATATAAACGACATAAAACGCATATGCTCTTATGAGCGGGAGTCTTTTGTTATCACTATCTCCATTTTGCATTGATAATAAGGCAAAAATCGTGTATAATAATTAGATAAAATAAAAACAAAAATGAGCGACGAGATATATAAAATCGAAAGAAAGATTTTTGGCGGTCCGAGAAGTAAAGAAGTTTTTACGTTTTTAAAGCCGCTTAATGAAAAAGGCGGAATAGAAATTTTCTACGTTAAAGAGACTTCGGTATCAGCCAAAGAAAAGATTAAAAAGGAGAGCGTTTTGGCGATTGGTCCAATTGAAGCAAAGCAATTTGAAGCAAAGAAGGTGCCACAAAAAGATAAAGTTCGTAGTTCGGAAGGCGTTCAAATTTATCAAGGATTTTTCTCAAGCACAGCCTTCAAGAAAGGCTTTGAGATAACAAAGCAATTAACGCTTTCAGCTGCGATTTTTGGAGTCCTTTTTCTGGCTTTAAACTGGTCCGCATACGCAAAGATTTTTGAAACAAAATATAACCAAGTCGCGAACGTATCCAGGGCGAACACAATGCAAGAATTTATTGCTCCAAAAAAGCCTATTAAACAAACACTTTTAAAAGTTGGTGCGACGCCGGCTGAAGAAAAAAAGAACATTCCGGCTCTTTCAATTACTGTTGCTCCGCCAGATACAAGAATTATTATTCCAAGCATAAATAAAAATATTCCTGTTATTCAGATCAGCGATGAAAAATTAATAAAAAAAGATTTTAAAGCGCTTGAATTAGATATCCAAAAAGGGCTTGAAGATGGCGTAATCAACTATCCTGGTACTTCAAAGCCGGGCGAGCACGGCAACATTGTTATTACCGGTCATAGCTCTTATTTCCCATGGCAACCGGGCAGATTCAAAGATGTTTTTGCGGTTTTGAGCGAGGTTAAAAATGAAGATAAAATTGTGATTTTCTATAATCAGAAAAAATATATCTATACGGTTTTTAGCATTGAGAATGTTTCGCCAAAAGATATTGGGCCACTTCAGCAAACCAAAGATGACATTTTGACGCTTATAACATGTACGCCGGTTGGAACAGACCTTCGCAGGCTTATCGTTAAGGCAAAATTAACATCTGTGGAAATTTAAGAATTTTGCAGCTTATCTAATTCTTCAAGGAGTTTTTTCTCATGTTCCGCTTCGGTTTCTTCAACGCTTCTTTCAGCCTCAGCAGCTTTTTGTCTTTGTTGTTTGCGCTCAAAATCTTGCCATTCCAGCATGTGTTTATCGTTTAGACCTTTGAGGTCGGCGTTATATTCCTCATCAAGCTTTGTGAGCTGTTCTTTTTCATTAACAAGAATATTTCGAAGTTTTACGATTTGGTCATCAGTCATGACAGGCATGATTTGATACCAATATTCACGCTCAGAATCGTCCATAGATTCGGTTTGGATCGCAAGAGCAATCAAATCCGGATATTTTGAAGTAACAGATTCCGGAATGCTGTATTTTGCAACAATTTCATCGATTTTCTTTTGGTCCGCTTTTATGAAAAAGCGCCCGCGCATGCCTTGAATAAGCATTTTTCCATCTCTTATAGCGCTAACAGCACCGGTTGATTGTTGAGAGGCTTGTTGTGTGTTTGTATCAGCCATATTTGTTATATATAATATAGCAGAAATTAAATTATTTTCAATTGGATAAAGAATCGGCACGCATCAGAATTGAGAAATTAAAAGAAAAGATAAAAGAGCTTAATTATCAGTATTTTGTGCTGGACGAGAGTCCGGTTTCCGAAGATGTTCGAGATTCGCTTAAGAAAGAGCTCCGCGCACTTGAGGCCGAATTTCCGGAATTTATTACATCTGATTCGCCGACGCAAAGAGTGGGCAGTGTTTTATCCGGAAAATTTGAAAAAATCACACATATTTCGCCAAAGAAAAGTTTGCAAGATGTGTTTTCTGCACAAGAATTAATTGATTGGGTTGAGAGAATTCAAAAACTTGTTCCGGATCAGGAAATTAATTTTGTTTGCGAGCTAAAAATCGACGGCTTGAACATAACTTTGCATTATAAAAAAGGCAAATTTATTCAGGCAATAACGCGTGGTGATGGCGAAAAGGGGGAGGACGTGACACATACGGTGAAAACGATTGAAAGCGTGCCAATGGAATTGAATGAGTCCATTGATCTTGAAGTTTCCGGCGAGGTTTATATTTCAAAAAAAGCCTTTGAAAAAACGAATAAAGAGCAGGTTGCGGCAGGTCTTGATGCTTTTGCAAATCCAAGAAACGCCGCTGCGGGAGCCATTCGCCAGCTTGATCCAAAAGTTGCGGCAGGCCGTGAACTTGAAGCGTTTTTTTATGAAATAGGCGCGAACATGATTTTTCCAAAAATAGGATCTCAAGAGGAAGCTTTGAATACGCTTCAGCGTCTCGGATTGAAAGTTAACAAAAAATTTCATCTCTGCAAAAATATAAAAGAAGTTATTGAATATATTGAAAATATTCCAAATATTCGCGAAAAATTGCCATACGAAATTGATGGCGTTGTCGTGAAAGTGAATAGCAAATCACAATGGGAGAGTATGGGTTTTACGGCTAAAGCTCCACGTTATGCGGTTGCTTTCAAATTTCAGCCAAAGCAAGTTACAACAAAGGTTTTAGATATTATTGTTCAAGTTGGTCGCACTGGTGCAATCACTCCGGTTGCGGTTCTTGAGCCGGTTTTGGTTTCCGGAAGCACGGTCGCGCGCGCGACTCTTCACAATGAAGATGAGATGGAAAAGAAAGATGTTCGGATAGGGGATACCGTGATTATCCAAAAAGCGGGTGATGTGATTCCTGAAATCGTTTCTGTTATTACCGATCTTCGCACTGGCGCGGAAAAGAAATTTATTTTCCCAAAAGTCTGTCCGGTTTGCGGATCGGAAATAATTCGTGAAGATGGAATGGCGGCTTATAGATGCACGAATCCGGATTGTTTCGGCATGAAAAAAGAATCAATGATTCATTTTGTTTCAAAAGATGCGATGAACATTGAAGGGCTTGGTGAAAAAGTTGTTATTCAATTTTTGGACGAAGGGATGATTGCAAAACCGCCGGATATTTTCAGATTAAAAAAAGAGGACCTGCTTTCTTTGCCTTTGTTTAAAGATAAAAAAGCGGATAACATTTTGGAATCGATTGAGAAATCAAAGCGCGTTGCTTTGGATAAATTTATTTACGCGCTTGGAATTCGTTATCTTGGTGAGCAAAACAGCAGTGACTTTGCGAAATATATTTTGCAAAAAGAAGTGCATCCTGAAGATTTTCAAATTCCGGATTTTATAGAGATTCTTAAAAATCTCACAATCGATGAACTTCATTCGATCGAAGGTGTAGGCGAAAAAGTTGGTCAAAGTATTTTTGATTATTCGAGAAATGATAAAAATTTGGTAATTTTGCACGAATTATATGAGCTCGGAATTCGCTTTACATTTGGTCCCGCAAAAACAAACGCGAATATAACAGGCAAAAGTTTTGTTTTAACCGGCACGTTATCTTCGATGTCTCGTGACGTTGCAAAAGCGAAAATCAAAGAACTCGGCGGTAAGGTTCTAAGTGCCATAACTCAAGAAACCGATTATTTGGTTGTCGGTGCGGAAGCGGGGAGCAAGCTCGAGAAGGCGAAAGAAATGGGCGTGAAGATTTTGAATGAGGAGGAATTTTTAAAGATGCTGTGATTTATTCCAGCACCTCTCCACCAAAAAAGTCGGCGATATCATTCGCATTGGAAGATTTTTTTTGCGCATTAGCGTCGGCTTGCGCGCCAGAAGCATCACCAGCGCTACCAGCAGGAGCCATTGCCATATTCATCACATCCGCAACCGTAGTTTCCGCTCCAGATATAACCGGCTCAAGCTCAATTCTTTTCAAAACTCCCTTAACTCGGATTTTATTATTAAATACATCAAAAAGTGTTTTTTCAAGCTCGGCTAGATGCGTTGTTTCAGAAACTTTTTCAAGATAAAAACTTGTCTTAAATTCAAGAGTCAAAGTATCGCCATTCAAATCACTTGGCTGAGAATTTTTCACACCTTGTCTTAGCATTGGCGTCTTGATTCTTTCGATAACCCTTGGCCACGTGCTGATTATATTCTGCATCGTCACGTCAATCGGATCCATCGGAGAAACGGGTGCAGATTCGCTAACTTTTTCCGCTTGCTTCGTAAGTGGCGCCGCACTAGTTGTAGTTGTAACAGCGCCAACTGCTTTCACAGCACTTTTTACTTCCGGCGTTTTCGCTCTTTGATATCCGCAAATCTCGATAATGGCTATTTCAAGAGGCAATTGAGGTATGGCAGCGCTTTTAAATTTCTCGAGAGCGCCTTGAAAAGAATCAGTCATAAGCATCAATCTTGGCACGGCATCTTTTTCTTCGCTTTGCACAGCCGCAATCAATTTCGAGCGCAAAAGTTCAAGAAATTCACGCGTGAATTGCGATAAATCCGCACCTTCTTTATATAAATTTTGCACAAACAAAAGCGCAGAATTTGCATCACAACTTTCAAGCATTTTATAAAACGCATCAAGGTTCTCAATTCCACTTAAACTCAGCATTTCTTTTACGCGATCGTATGTTAGCTTTCCATCAACAACCAATTGCTCCATAAGACCAATCGCATCGCGGAGCCCTCCTTCGGCATTATTCGCAATTGCCTCAATTGCTTTATCTTCGGCAATAATATTTTCAAGCTGAGCGATATAGCTCAATCGCGCCATGATTGTTCTTGAGTCAATACGTTTAAAATCAAACCTCTGGCATCTTGAGATAATCGTATCAAGAATTTTGTGCGCTTCCGTTGTACATAAAATAAAATAAACATAGCTCGGCGGTTCTTCCAGGGTTTTAAGAAGTGCATTTGATGCATCTTTCGTTAGCATATGCGCTTCATCAATAATATAAATTTTATTCTTTGCGCGAGTTGGAGCATAAGGAATTTTATCAATAAGCTCGCGAATTTCATCGATTCCGCGGTTGCTTGCCGCATCAATTTCGATCAAATCAATCAATCTTCCTTCATTCATGCTCACGCACATCTCGCATTTTCCGCACGGCTCCATATCGGCATCAAGCTCAAGGCAGTTCAAAGATTTCGCTATCAAACGCGCAGTTGAAGTCTTTCCGGTTCCACGTGGGCCTGTAAAAAGATAAGCATGCACCATTCGCTTTTCCCGCAAGCCATTAAGCAAAGTCTGACGAATATGATCCTGCCCGACAAGATAAGTGAAGCCTTGTGGCCTATATTTCCTGTAAAATGCGATTTTTTCCATAGAAAATGCTTTGAGGAACTTATACTAGCATTTTTTGGTTTTCGCGACAAATTTCTTAAAGTTCTCTTTAAACTCTTCCACGGAAAACTTCATCGCCTGTTCTCGAATCTTGCTCGCGTGATATTTCTTTTCGTTCGCGATCATTTTTTCAAATCCCTCTTCCATTGATTTCAAAGTTTGTTCATCAAAGAATTCACCGGTCACGCCTTCAATCATGGTTTCAGTCAATCCACCGCTTCTATAAGCTAAAATTGGCTTGCCTGCGGCCATGGCTTCAACAGGTGTAATCCCAAAATCTTCTTCTGATGGAAAAATAAATCCGCGACAATTTTCAATATATTCGTGAACAACTTCATCCGGTTTGCGACCAAGAACATCAACGGTTGGTCCCGCAATTTCCTTCAAATAATTCAGCATTTTTCCGCCACCAATAATAACGAGGCGTTTTTCAAGCTTATTAAAAAGCTCAATTGCCAAATCAATTTTTTTATAAGGCGTCAAAGTCGAGACAATCAAATAAAAATCCTCATTCTTTTTTTGCGATTTAAATTTATCAGTATCAACCGGCGGATAGATAATCGTTGAGTCGCGTCTATAATATTTTTTAATGCGTGCGGCGACAGTTTTTGAATTAGCAACATAAAAATCCGGCCTATTGCTCGCAACCTTATCCCAAAGCCGAATTTGAGACAACTTATGTTCAATGTAAAGTTTAAGAATCGGCCCCAAATTTTGCTCTTCCAAATATTGGTGTGCGTAATCCCAAATATATCGCATTGGCGTGTGGCAGTAGCAAATGTGCGTTGTATGAAGCGGCACAAGAATCCCATGCGCATACGCGCTCGAAGAGCTTATTACCAAATCAAATTCAGAGAAATCCCATTGTTCAACCGCTTGCGGCATTTTTGGAAAAAGCATTCTGTGTCCAAAAATCTTTGCCCATTTGTCCAAATTTGAAACTCTCACGCGCTCTTTTGGAAAAACGCTCCCAACTTTTTTTTCGTCATACACAAGCGTATAAATCGGCGCATGCGGATACATATCGCTCAAAACCTTGAGAACTCTTTCCGCGCCTCCAAGCCTAATTAAAAAATCATGAACAAGGGCTACTTTCATAAAATGATTATATCATATTGGTGCGTGAAAAATTTATATTAATATTTATGTTGACGAAACGTTAATATTCGAATACAATAACACTCCAGTTTAAATATTTAATCAAAAATTATATGAGAGATATAAATGGTTCAACGATTGAAATCGAATTAAGGGCAACCGAAAACATAGAAAGAAAAGATGGAAAAGGAATATTGGCAGTAAGGGGAGATGTTGTAAAGGCTGTAATCAGAGTTACAGCTGCGCAGAGATCAGAATATGATAGAGGGGCTTCGGCAAGAAGTTTTTTTGGGCCAACGGGTGCTTTTGCAGTTATTGGAACTGTAGTCGAAGGTGAAGGTGAAAATGCAAAACCGGTGGACGTTGTTGGGATAGCAACAGCGGCGCAAGTTGTATCAATGCCGGAAAGGTTTAGAGAGCGTGTTGATATGAATACGTTAGTTGCAGGCGGCGCACCAAAGCCGGTTAAAAAGCCAACAAGGCCATCGGGAGCTACGGTGCAACAGGTCATGTAGCCGTTTGTTAAAGCGATTTTGCATTAATCACATTTTTCGCTTCCAGCCATCCTCTTCTCGCTACAAAGACGCCAAATTTTAAATATTCCATATGGCTTGAATGATGCGAATCGCTATTTATTGCGAATTTTGCACCAAGTTCTTTTGCGCGCTTCACATAAATATCCTGCAAATCCATTCGTGAAGGAGAGCTGTTTATTTCCAGCGCAACATCGTTTTCAATCGCGGTTTTAATTATCGCATCCATATCAACTTTATAAGCCGGTCTTTTATTTATTAATCTTCCGCTCGGATGCGCAAAAATTGTAACATAAGGATTTTTTAAAGCCTTGATTATGCGTGCGGTTTGTTCGGCCTCGGGGAGCATAAAAGCGCTATGCACAGCCACGATTACAATATCCAGTTTTTTCAAAATTTCATCCGGCAAAGCAAGCGTTCCATCTTTATGAATATCAACTTCCGAGCCTTTCAAAATTTTAAACGGCGCGAGTTTTTTATTTAATTTATCGATTTCTTTCCATTGTTGTTGAATACGATTTTCGTCCATCCCATGGGTAATTCCGATAAAAGCCGAATGATCCGTCATTGCGATATATTCAAATCCGGCTTTTTTATAAGCCATCGCGACAGTTTCAATGTCTTGCGACGCATCACTCCAATCGCTATGAACATGCAAGTCTCCGCGCAAATCTTTCAGTTCAATTAATTTTGGCATATTTTTTTCGCCTTTAACGCCGAGTTTTTCCGCGAGCTCAATTTCTCCGCGATTTTCTCTCATTTCCGGTGGAATAAACGGCAGACCAATTGCATTATAAACTTCTTTTTCAGTTTTCCCGGCAATCATTTTATCACCATCAAAAACGCCATATTCGCTGAGCTTTAAGCCTTTTCTTTTTGCAATATCTCGCGTTCGGACATTGTGTTCTTTTGATCCTGTGAAATATTGCAAAGCCGCCCCAAAAGATTCTTTATCAATAACGCGCAAATCAACTTGAATTCCGGATTTTAAAACAACTGATGATTTTGTACTTCCTTGGCTCAAGATTTTCGCAATTTCCGGATAGCTCACATATTTTTCCATAATTTTTCCCGGATTTTTACTCGCGCATAAAATATCAATATCGCCGACTGTTTCTGCGCGTCTTCTTAGGCTTCCACAAGGCTCAATCGCCTCAATCAGGTTGCCGGTTTTTCCGTCTTTAATGTATGCGACAAATTCATCCGCTTGTTGCATTGCATCAAAAAGTAAACGTCTATCATGCGATGTTGATAGATATTCATTTATCGCTGCCAAGATTTCACTTTCACTTTTTTCACCCATTCCTGGAAGCGTTTGTAGTAAACGTTTTTCCGCAGCTTTTTTTAATTCAGCAATATTTTTCACAGCCAGTTCCGTATAAAATAATTTCACTTTTTTTGGCCCAACTCCGCGAATATCCAGCATATTTAAAAATCCATCCGGCAAAGTTTTTACGAGCGCTTCGTGACCCTTGGATTTTCCGGTTGTAATAATTTCAATGATTGTATCCGCAAGTGCGCGACCAATTCCGGGGATTTTTGTCAGACCATCTTTATCGGCTTTATAAATTTCACTCAACTCCTGCGACAGATTTTCAATCGTCTGCGCAGCTCGGTAGTAAGCCTTAAAACGGAACGGATTTTGATTTTGGATTTCCAAAATATTTCCAATTTCTTCAAAAATTTTTGCGATGCTTTGGTTGTCCATTTTTAATTGAATAAAATTAACTCAATAAAACTTTTAATGTTTTTTCAGCAGCTTTTTTCCACGTAAATTTTTTCAATCTTTCTGTGCCTTTTTTTATTGATTCTTCACAAAATTTTTCTCCGGCTTTTGAATTTTCCGCCAATTTTTTGAGTCCGGCCACAATGCTCTTTTCATTATAAGGATCAACAAAAACAACCGCATCTTTTGCGACTTCACGCAATGCCGGGATATCCGAAACAACAATTGGCTTTTTATAATAAAACGCTTCCAAAACTGGAAATCCAAATCCTTCTTGCAGTGAAGGGAATGCAACAAAGTCGCAATTTTTCATCAAAGTATTTTTCTCTTCTTCGGTGATATATCCGGGCATTAAAACTTTGCTCCATAAGTCGTTTTTCTCAACAGCACGCCAAATTTTCTTAAATTTCAGTCCGCGTTTTCCGCATAAAAGCAATTTATAATCCTTATTTTTTTTGGAAAATTCCGCAAAAGCGTTAATCAATCGAACCAGATTTTTCTTTTCTTCAAGCCGTCCAACAAAGAATATATATTTTTGATCTTTCCCAATTCCAAATTGTGCCAAAATTTTACGCTCATCCGCATCGGTCATATTCAAAGACACATCCGGAGTCTCAAATCCATGATGCACAACAACAATTTTTTTCGGATTGCAGTTGTAAAATTTAATCAAATCTTGTTTCACGGCTTCTGTTGGCGTAAGGACTTTATAAGCAAATTTGCACGCAAACATCGCGCCAAAATTTAAGTAATGATACGAAGCAAATGAATACGCTTTTTTTGTGTATTTAAAGGCCACATCATGAATCATCGTAACAGTTTTTTTCGGATGAAAAATCGGAATAATATGCGACGGCACAAATAAAACATCCGGCGGATTAACAAACATTTCATATCCAAGTCGAACCTGCGTCCAAAGCCTCGGGCAGGGAATAACGCGCTCTTCATGTTTATAAAATTCGTTTTCCGGAAAAATAATATCAAGCTTTTTTGGCGAATATAAAATGACTTCAACGCCGCCCTTTTCGGCTTTTTCGCCGTCATTTTCATTCTTCAAAATCTTCAAAATTGCCGCAATAATATGCTTCGAATAAAACTCAACACCGGTTGAGGCTTCAAAACTCATTCGCGATGCATCAATGCCAAGAATCATGATTCGATTATACCCGTTTGCACAAAACCATTCCATAAACTTTTTCCGCTCCGGCGCGCTTCAAAACTTTGGCGCATTCGTTCATGGTCGCGCCGGTTGTTAGAACGTCGTCAATCAAAATCACATTCTTACGAACTTCTCGCGTCACGCAAAATGCACCTCTCAAATTTATTATTCTTCCAATACTATCCAGCCCAACCTGCGTCGCTGTATTTTTTGTTTTTACCAAATATTGATGCATCGGAATCCCGCTTTTATATGCGATAATTCTTGCTATCAATTCCGCCTGATTAAATCCGCGCCATAAAAATCTTTTTCTATAAATAGGCACAAAAGTTATCGCCCAATTCTGCGATTTTTGAATTTCCGTTAAAACATCTTCAAATTGCGCGTACAAAAATTCACTCAAAATCTCAGCAATTTCAGTTGAAAAAGTATATTTTAATTTCTGGATCAGCTTCAAAACAGCACTATTTTTTTCATATTCAAAAACAAAAAAACTTCCATCAAGATGAATCCCACCTTTTGTACTTATTCTGTATTTGCACCTTTTGTTCCAAATTTTAGGCAGACAGTTTTTACACAAATACCCGCCTTCTTTTCCGCATGCAACGCACAAAACAGGGAATAAAATTCCCAAGCAAAATGTCAGAAATTTGTTAAGAAAATTTAATATGTACATGTTGACTTTCGGAAATCTTTCGCGTTATAATTAAGCCAATTACGACGAGAGGTTAGGGGCGAAGGTTCTGTCCTCGCTTACGATACCTCTCATTTTTTGCTTTCGAGAATTTTTCTAAAATCATTTATAAAGAAGAAATGATCTTTGAACGTTCGTAGTAGCCATGAATATTGCTCTTTGTTAGGTATTCCGACTTTTAATAATTTATTATTTTCTTTCAAATATTTTATTAAGCAGTAAAAATCGCCATCTCCGCTTATAATTACAGCTTTATCGAAATTTTTGCATTCAGTTACGCAATGTAAAGCCAACTCGGCATCGCAATTGCCTTTGATTGGGCCGTTATGTTCTTGCAAGGTTGGCTTAAAAATAAGGACATATCCCATTTGTCGCAACTTGGCGTATAGTTTTTCGTTCCAGCTACAATACCCAATAAACAAATAAGCTTTTTGGACTTTATACCTATGTTTTAAATAAACCCGAAATTTTCCAAAATCCAATTGCCAACCCGATCTTCGAATCGCAAGATTCAAATTTTGGCTATCTATAAACGCGTAATTGTTTAAGCGGCTATCCATGGCGCCATTCAATCACATCCGCATTAAATCCTTTTAAACCAAATTTAACTTTTTTATTAAATTTTTATTAACAAACTTGATTTTTAGCAAAAAACTTAATAAACTAATCCCGCGCAGTTGAATATTGATCTTGCGCAACGTTTTTTGGACGGTTAGCTCAGCTGGTAGAGCATCTCGTTGACGTCGAGAGGGTCAGTGGTTCGAACCCACTACCGTCCACCACACCCGAAGCGCAGCGAAGGGTGGCATTTTTAATTAAACTCGCGTTTGAAACGTTCTAAGCTTTTAGAAGAGTTATTTACATTTGGTCTATTGCCGCTTTGTCAGCGCTGGATTTGGCATCTATGGCTCTTTTATCAGCAGTAGCCCTTGTGTCAATTGCCGCTTTATCTGCGGCTGATTTTCGGTCAATCGCTACTTTTTCAGCGGCTGACTTTCTGCTGATTGCTATTTTTTCAGTTGCCGCAGTTCGATCTATTCCGGCCCGCGCGGCATCTTTTGAATTCGAGTCCATATAATAGCGTTAATTAAATATTACGTTATTCTTCTTCCGCTAATTAGGTTTATGATCAAAACAACAAGCGCAATCACAAGCAGAATGTGGATTAACCCGCCAAACGTGTAAGCCGTTAAAAGCCCAAGAGCCCAAAGCACAAGAAGGATTAAAAAGATTGTCCAGAGCATATAGTTTTTTGTTAGATAATAAACTTTAAGTAAGTGCTTAACTATATTCCTTTTGGAGCTTTAAAGATAGGCTTTTAGAAGAAAGCGAATAGCCAAAAAGACGTTTAAGGTTTAATTGATTTCGTGTAAGTATCAGCGAATTAGTTTCCATTTATAAAAGAAGGGATTAGGTTTTTGGTGCATAACCTAAACCCAATCCCAATGACAGAATATCAATT
>LBWJ01000015.1 GCA_000993595.1 Candidatus Peregrinibacteria bacterium GW2011_GWC2_39_14
TCCACAAGAGAACGCAAAAAGATATATACCCGCAAAAATAAAACAACACGCACTATCAAAAACTAACAACACATGCGCATTCCCCGGCTGCACAAAAGAGTATAAATATCTTCACCACACCTGGAGATTCGCACTCACAAAAACGCATGATCCGGACAGCCTCATTCCTCTTTGCAAGGCGCATGAACACCTCGTTCACGCAGGCTTGATTGAAAACGAAGATTTGCCGCCAGAAAACTGGAAAATCAAACTTGAAACAGATAAAAACAGCGAAAAATGGCAAAAAGTGGATAAGTGGGTGGCGGGATATTACACGGGAAAAAGCAAAGGAAATCGCGTCGGACCATAAGCCGGGCGCTAAACTTGGGTGACAAATTAGGTTTCAAGATAGGTCGCGCCCTCGGATTCATTTGATTTTTAACGCATTTTCTGCTAAAATATATAAATATAAATAAAAAAAATGAAGGCAAAACAAAAACTAATAGCTAAATTTTTTATTGCAAGCGCTTGCGCGGTCATTATTTTTGGCCTTCTGCCGAGCTTTGCAAGCGCTGCTACCAAACCAGGCTTGCCTTTGGACGACAAAAACTACAACACTGAATTGATTGCTCCAAAAGGTGAAACAGCTAAAGCCAAAATCGAATCCGCTCTCGGCATCGGCGATAACGCTCAAGGTGGCATACTCTACGTTGTAAAAAACATCATCACCGCACTCGCGGTTTTGCTTATTATCATCTCAGCTGTGCGCATTTTGACAGCAGGCGGCGATGAAGAAGTTATAAAAAAACAGACAAAACAAATCATGTATTCGATCGGCGGACTTGTGCTCATCAGTCTTTCCGGCGATCTTTGGAAGGTATTTGATTTCAGCCAAGGCGGCATGCTAAAAGATCCAACGCAAATGATAAAAAGCGTGACTTGGTTTAATCGTGAAACGCAGATTGTAATCACGTTCTTCAAATATTTGATTGGCGGTGTCGCTATATTCCAGATGATCGCAAGCGGACTCCATTTGATCACGATGGAAGACCCGGCCAAAGTTGAAGAAGATAAAAAAAAGCTTATGTATGGCGCAGGTGGTTTGATTTTGATCGTCATGTCAAATACGATAATTGATAAAATTTTCTACAAACTTGATATAACAAAATATACAGGTACAACAGGCGTTATGCCGGCAATTGATGCAATGGCCGGTTTAAAAGAAATTGTTGGAATAACCAATTTTGTAGTTGCTATTTTGGGCCCGCTTTGCGTTTTGGCCCTTATTGCAGGCGCGATCATGTATGTGGTTTCCGGTGGAGCGGAAGAAAAAACTAAACAAGCCACAAGAGTTATTACAGCAGCGGCAATTGGAATAGTTATCGTATATGGCGCATTTGCCATCGTATCAACCGTAATAGCACGTAAATTCACAGGATGAAAAAACTATTAGCAACATCAGCATTAATCTTCATGTTTATGATCCCATTGTTTGGGATTTCAATTGCGCATGCGCAAACTCCATCTGCCGGATTGGGTGCGGTTGGGGACGTTTTGAAAGGCAAAAATGCCGGAACGCAAAACGAAATTTTGCACGCTGAATCTTCAACCGAAGATGGCGCAAGCGAGATTACAAGCACAATCCTTTACCTTGCTGATTACATCAAATATTTTGTAGGTGGAATCGCGGTTATCATGATTATTTACGCTGGTGCAAGGCTTATAATCGCAGGCAAAGATTCGGAAAAAGAGGCGGAAGCTTCCAAAAAAACAATATTTTACGCAATACTATCGATAATTATAATTATCCTTGCGGATACTCTTGTAAGAAAAGTATTTTTTGGAGAATATGGCGAAGCATTTAGAAATCAGGGAAGTGCAGAATTTTTCGCACAAGAAGGTGCGGAACAGATTCGCGGACTTTATAACTTTGCCGAGTATTTTGTTGGAGCAATTGCAATTTTAACGATCATCATAAATGGCGTAAGAATTGCAATGAGCTTTGGGGACGAAGATGGCAAGAAAAAAGCAATTCAAAGAATTTTATGGTCATTCGCAGGGTTAATACTTGTTGGAGTTTCCGAATTTGTTGTCAAAGACATTCTCTTTCCACAAATAGGAACTAAACTTCCTGCAATTGACAAAGCAACAACTTTGCTTAAAGGCATGACTAATTTCGCGTCAGCGTTCATCGCAACAGCAGCATTTGTTATGCTTCTTTACTCGGGATATATGTACGTTATTGGAGGCGCTGATCCGGATAGTGCCGGAAAAGCCAAAAAAGCTCTTGCAGCGGCGATCATTGGACTTGTCTTAGCAGCAGGATCGTATGCTATAGTCAACACTGTATTTAGTATAAGTAATTAACATAAACAAAAATGAAAAAAATCATAACTCTGAGTCTCGGACTTGTAATCGCAGCCACGTGCTTTTTTAGTGCTGGCAATTTGGCAAATGCCGGCGTAAAAGACACGTTATGTAGTATACCGGGAGCTTCGTGTGACGATGCAAATAGCGGCTCATTTACAAACTTTGAAGGCGGACTCCAAGCTCCATCGGAAGCGGGTTATGATGAGTCGCTCACACAGGTTACTTCAGCAAGAGAATTTATTATTAAAGTTGTTAATTTCGCGCTCGGATTTCTTGGATTGATAGCCGTAGTAATAATCATTTATGGAGGTATTAGATACGTTACATCTGCAGGTGAAAACGATGGCGTTGAAAAGGGCAAAAAAAGCATTATGTATGCGGCTCTTGGTCTCATCATAGTGATGGGATCATATGCAATCGTCAATACACTTTTAAAGGCTCCAGGGGGCACGGATCAGGCTTTAGGTGGCGCGACAATGCAAACCGAAACGCAACAAATGGTTGTTTTCTCGATTGATGAATTGAAGCATATCCCAACCGCATTAATTAAGGCTTATATAGCATATAGCCAAAATCAGACCGATTTCTTGGCTCTTGATCAAGGTATTTCGCAAGTTTGGGATACGAATTTTGAATTTACTACGGATTCAGAAATAAAAAAGACACTTGTTGATGCGATGAAAGGCGTTCCGGGCGCAAAAGAGAAATTAGCAAGTTTTAAAAACATAAAAGTTGCATTGGTTTCAGACATGCAAAGCGCACTTTCCGCTATGGAAACAGGAATTCAAAGTGCAAAAAACAGACTTGCGGAAATTGCAATGCGCACATCAAAATATTCAGCCCTTCAAGATAGAATTGCGCAATTTGGCATATATACGACTTCATGGCTTGTAGAAAAGAGATCTAAGTCGTCAGGGATTTCAAGGAATGCGGAATGTATTGAGGGGTGTGATGAGTTGGACTTATTTTTAGAGACTCTCTATAAAGATTGGGAAGATTTAACAGCTTATTTGCTTAATGGCACAGATGGTACTGCTCCACCAAGAATAACCGATAAAGACGCAAAATTTATGACAATTAGCTTTGCCGTAATGAAGCAAGGTAATGAGAAAACTTTTGACTCTACAGTCGATAAGATTAAAGAAGCCCTTAAGGACCTTGAAGCTTCAACGCAAGGAGTTGCCGGAGTTTCAGATATAGAAAGTAGTTTTAAAAGTCTTGATTCAGAGATGGAGGAATTAAAGGGCATGAAAGACGACCCATCGGTTGTTAAAGAAAAAATAATCGGGATCGTAAAGCTAATAACCACTCTTCAGAAAACTCTCTCTTCTATACAATTTGTGGAAGTGCATTTATCAGCCGATCAAACCGAAGGTAATGCGCCATTGATTGTTAATTTCAATACTCAAGGATCAAAAGATCCGTCTGGACAGTCGATAAAGAATGACAATGTTGAATGGGACTTGGACGGGGACGGTCAGTTCAATGTTAAAGCAGCAAGTTCAAATTGCGAAGAGAGTAAAAAGCAAAGTGCAACATGTATATATTCAGATCCGGGCACATATAGGATCGCAGCAAAAATAAAAAGCTCAAAATCTGAAACAATTGCATCGGGAAAAGCTTATATAACAGTTAAGGTTTTGCCTCCAAAAGCAAAAATAAAACTTCATGCATTTCCAAAAATCGCAGGAGTAGAAAAGGACGTTACAATTATGGAATATAACGAAGATGGATTCTTGATTGTTAATAAGCCGGGCATGCAAGTCACGCTTACGCAGGCAAAAAACGGGATTACTTTTGATTCAACCGGAACATCTTCTTCAAATGCATCAGGAGAATCCGGAACTGCGGATACAATTCAAAGCGTCAGATGGGATTTTGGAGATGGATCAGATATTGTTGAAGGTGAATTCACTGCTAATTCAAGAGTGGAGAATCATTATTATAACAATATAGGTAGCTATACTGTGAAGTTTGAAGTTACAGATAAAAAAGGCATTAGAGATAGAAAAGTCTTTGTCGTGACGGTTGCAAGCATAGCATCATTGATTGATATTATGCCGGAGCCTGTGGGTAAAACAGGAGAAAATTTTACGTTTGATGGCAAGAATTCATCAAGCGATAATGGTCAAATTTCAAAATACGAATGGACAATTACGCCGAGTGATTCGGAAGCAATTTCAGTAGTAGACCCTTTAATCACGAAAAAATTTGTGAAGCCGGGTTTGTATTTTGTTAACTTGAGGGTCTCGGATACAACGGGCGCTCAAGCAACGTCTAAGCAGGAAGTTAAAATCGAATCATTTCCGCCAATCGCAAAATTTTCTTATATAAATGGCAAAGTTGTTCAACCTGCAATCATAAATTTTGATGCAACTCGCACATACGATCCGGATGGCGTAAATAAAGACATCACTTATCTTTGGAAAATTGAAGGCGACGCAAAGGATTATAAAATAATTACAGGTGATGAAAAATCACCAAAGATGACGGTTAAATTTGAGAATCTTAACAATTATAAAGTCACTTTAAATGTTGCCGATAAAAACGAACCTGAAAAAACAACAGTTGAAGAAAAAGAAGTTCCAATAACAAGTCTTCTTGATATTGCGTGGGCGGATAAAGTTAATACGGATTCCGCGAGCTTGGATGATAAAGGCGAGGCACAGGCAAAGTTTGAAGCATTAAGTGAGCACGCGACAAATTATGATTTTGATTTTGGAGACGGAGAAACTGAAAGTGGTATGCCTACAAGTGGGAAAATAGACGCTTCACATGTATACAAAAAATCAGGAGTGTTCCAGGTGAGAGTAGTTGTTTCTGACGATGAGGGAAACAAAAATTCACTTACAAGAAGAATCATAATTGGTGGTTCAAAAAAACCAATTGCAGTAGTTAAACTTTTGGTTAACAGCGAAGAGGTTGATGTAAATAATTCAATTGAAGTCAGCAAAAAAGACGTTCTTACGTTCGACGCAACGGGCTCTATAAATACAAATGGCTCAAAAAGCGGACTTAAATATCAATGGGATTTCGGCGATGGTAAAAAGAGCACGAAAGACATCGCGACTTATACATATAAAGAGCTCACAAAAAAACCAAATGACGTTACCCTGAAGATCACGAGCTCTTCAGACGCAACCGCTTCCGCAACAGATACTTTAAAAGTTTCAGTTATAAGCATGAAGCCGGAAGCAAAGTCGTTGATTGCAGTTCCGGAAGGCGCGACACTAAAAACTCCGCTTAGAGTTAACGTTGCTATGATCGAGCCTTCAGATGCAGACGGCAGGGTTGTGAGCTATAAATGGTGGTATTTCGATATAAATAATCCGGAAGATAAGTTGGGCGAACAAATCACAACAAGTAATTCAACGATGATTACAGTTGGTACTCGAGGGAATGAAGGCGATACATATAAATATAAATTTGCAGGTTCTTTAACGGATGATAACAATCAAGAAGTTTTGCTTGAAGATTTACTTGGCACGGATTCTCTCCCAACTCTTGATATTGCAAATGGCCCAAATAAATCGCCGATTGCAAAATTTTCAGCAGACAAAACGAACGTAAAAATGGGCGAATCAATTACATTTTCAAGTTCATCCACTGATCCGGATGGAAAAATCACTATCTATATATGGGATACGGATGGAACAGGTTTTGCAGGCAAGGAGCAATCAACAAAAGCATCCACGACAGTAAAATACGACAAGCCAATTCCGGGAGGAGTGAGCGTTAGATTGAAAGTCATTGATAATAATTTTGGAGAAACGGTTTCAGATCCGATCACGGTTTATGTTACATCAAAGGCAAAGGCTCCAAAAGCCGCGTTTACATACGTTCAAGAAACGGGCACAAAAAACGTAACATTCAAAAATAATTCTGCGGCAGATACGGAGAATGGCGCAACGATTGCAAAATATATTTGGGATTTTGATACGATTTCTTCATATCAAACTGCGGATTCTGATGGCGACGGTAAAAAAGATAATGATACGGATTCAGCAGAAACAAATCCAAAACATTCATATTCCGCATATAGCACTTATTATGTGAAATTAACAGTTGTCGATAGCTTTGGAAGCGAGACAAAAG
This sequence comes from Candidatus Peregrinibacteria bacterium GW2011_GWC2_39_14, assembly GCA_000993595.1. GTDB lineage: Bacteria > Patescibacteriota > Gracilibacteria > UBA1369 > UBA12463 > UBA12463. The sequence continues at coordinate 6,445 of LBWJ01000015.1, forward strand.
TAACAAATCCGGTTGAAATTAAAGGTGTGGCTATAAGCTATAGCACCGGCGGAAGCACGGGCGGAACCGTTGTTGGTGGCGCGGGAACAACTGCGGGCGGCACTGGTGGTGCTGGCACAAGTACCGGCACAGGCACAAGTTCAGGAGGATTTGGACTAGGCGGCGGCAATCCCGGCATCAGTTTTGGCAATATAGTCACAAGCGGCAATTCGGTTACGAACTCATCGTTTGTTTTGAAAATTGCAACAACGCCGGCTACAGAAGTTGATAACAAAATTCATCTTTCAGGCGCAACGGGCGTCGCGAAATTTGATTTCTCGGGCTCAACAGGGGATATAGTAAAAATAGTTGTTGATAAAAACGTTTATTTTGATTCGGACAACAATGGATTGAAAGACGATGATGCGAATTTCCAGACAACAAATAAAGCAAATTATTATCAATCAAGTTTTGATTCTGCGTGGGGAAAAACTGCTGTAAAAATAACGGCATATAGTAAGACGGGCACGCAAGATTCGATTATAAAAGAAATAGTTTTTGATTCATTGACAAGCGCCGGTGCAAACAATGTTTTTGTTGTCCCGGGTAGCGCTGAATTATACGCCGCACTTGCCGGAATGTTTGGATTTGGTATATTAAGTGCGAAAGCAATAAAAAGAAAACGTTCAAAGCATATTAAAAAATAATCCCTCACAAATTTTACTATGGCAGATACAACTCCTCCTCAAAATTCGCAACCGGTAGCTTCGGTCACGCCAGCGCCTCAAGCGCCAGTCACAGCAACGCCTGCGCCAGTAGCGCAACCTGCGGCAACAGCGCCTGCAGCAACGCCTGCTCAAACATCAATTCCGGTTGCACCAGCACCGGGTAAAACAACCGGAACAGTAGCGGTTATGCCGCCTAAAAAATCAAGCAACAAAGTTTTGATCGGCTGTGGCGGAGGATTTGCATTCCTTATTATACTTGCACTCGTTTTGACTTTCATATTTCTTGGAAGCCCAAGCGCAGCAAGAAGTCCTCTTGCAGAAGCCCTTGGCGTAGATCCATACACTCTTGTTACTTGGATTACAACAGCTCAAAGAATTTTCTTTGCAGTTTTATCTTTTGCATTATTTATTGCGGCGATGATCTGTATTTTCAGATTCGCAGGAACAAAAAAAGACGATCCAAATCGCAGATCAGTTGCGGCTGCAGCAGCGATTACGGCCGTCATTCTTATATTAAATTTATTTTTATGGGCAGGTTCGGAGCTATACCTATATAGCAAGTTAAGTTCGATTCAAAAAACAATAAAGGTGGTCCCGCTTATTGCAGTTGATCCGGTGGATACAAAAAACCTTGTTGCTCCCGTAACGGTCACGTTTGACGCAACCGGTATAAAAGCTCAATTAGATAGAGCAAAGATTAACGTTATCAATTATGAATGGGATTTTGGTGACGGCGGCAAGGATAATGGTGCAAAGGTTACGCACGAATATAAGGATAAAGGCAAAGCAAATGGAGTTTTTGAAGCGGTTTTGGCCGTGAGATATAAAGATTTAACAGGAAAAGAATATGTTGCGAGCCCAAAAGATCCAAAATCAATGGCGAAATTTGTTCAATATGAAACAGTTGGGATCACAGTCGTAAATGTGAAACCGATCGTTGATATTAAGGCTGATCCTGAAAAAGGTGAAGCTCCTTTGCTCGTTAATTTTGATGCATCAGGTTCAAAAGATGATGGCAAAATTGTGAGCTATGCATGGGATTTTGAAGGTACGGAAGAAGCACGTCTTTTTACGGATTCGGTAAATCAAATTACAACTCACAACTTCATAAAAGTTGGTGAATATACAGTCAAATTAAAGGTTATAGATAACGAAAACGGTGAGACAATCGCCGAGAAAAAAATCATTGTGGAAGAGGCAAAAACACCACGGCCATCAATAAAAGTCCAAGCGGAAGCAAACGGAAAATTTATCGCCGGAAAAGTCTATTTATTCGATGGCAGTGAATCAACTTCACCAGCCGGAAAAATCCAAAAATATGAATGGGATTTTGGCGATGGCACAAAAGCGTCATCAGCAATGATAAGCCATTCGTTTGCGCAAACAGGTGACTATAACGTTTCTTTGAAGATTACAGATAGCACAAAATTAACAGGCGAACTTTCACAAAAAGTAACAGTTGCAGGTGCGCCAAAAGCCCCTGTCGCGATTATCAAAACAACTCCTGCAAAAGTTTCAGAACAAGCAAAAACACTTGAAGGAAAACTTCCTTTTGAAGTGGATTTTGACGCAAGTTCAAGCACGGATCAGGATAACAACATCACGGAATATAAATGGGATTTTGGAGACAGCTCGGCAAGCGAGTTCGGCCCAACGGCAAAGCATTCTTATGAAAAAGAAGGCACTTTCAAGGCTGTTTTAACAATCAAAGATGCGGATAATAGCGAATCGACCGCAACGCTTCAAATAGTTGTAAAGCCGGCTGGAGTTCAGGCAAAAATTGATGCAGATAAGGTTTCCGGAGCTACGCCTTTGAGTGTTAGTTTTGATGCATCAGGCTCAACTTATAAAAATGGCCAGATTATTTCTTATGAATGGAATTTTGGAGATGGTACACCAAAACGTCTTGATACTGCAAAATTGACTTATAAATATGCAAAAATAGGCACATTCACGGCAACGGTGACGGCAATTGGCGCTGATAATACCAGAGATATGGCACAAGTCCTGATTACAGTCACTCCCGTGGCTTTAAAAGCATGTTTCAATGCTACAAAACATGAAGGCCCTGCTCCATTTACGGTTGTATTCACAAGCTGTTCAACCGGCACAGTCTCAAAATTCAAGTGGGATTTAAATGGTGACGGCAACTTTGATGACGCCACAGGTCCGGAAGTTACACATGTTTTTGATAATCCGGGGGAATATAATGTTTCTCTCGAAGTTAGCGATTTAAGTGGAGTCACAGATACTAACAAGGATTTGATAAAAGTGCTTGCTCCGTAATTTCCCCTTAACAAACGACGAAAAATTTGATATAATATATAGATACAACGCCGTTCGCCAAAGGCGAACACAGGCGGATATGAATAAAAAGTAGTAAAACGATATTGATAAAAATAAAATAAATACAAAAATAAAAAACTAAAAAATGGCTACAGATAGCACAAACTTGTCGTTCGTGGATAGAGTAAGAATGATGTTTTCTTCAAGGAACCTTGTATGGATGCTTGGTTTGGCGCTTGTTATTGGAAGTGTTATTTATTTTACCGGCTCATCCGGCGGCACAGGTTTTAAAGGAAATTTGATGGCCGAAAGCACAGATACGCAAGCTCCGGTAGAGGTTGCAGCACCGGCAGAGGCACCAGCGGAAGTTGCGGTTCAACCTGAAGTTTCAGTTGAAGCTCTGGCTCCGGAAGGGGATATTGTCGCAGTAAACGACGAAGGTTTACAGCAAACAGAAGATGGTTTTTCATCAGATGCTGTTGTTACGCCGGAACTGCAAAGTCCCGATGAACAGCAAGCATACAATCCAAATGCAGACGAAGTTACAGTAGCAGTTGCGGACGATTCGTATTCAAGTGAAGATGCACAAGTATTAGAAGATGTAGTTACAGACGAACAGCAAGCCGACGTTGTTGAGGATATTGATGCGCCACAGGTTGAAGCTCCGGCTCAAGCCGAAGTTTCAGTTCAGCCAGATGCGCCATCGGATTATTCAGCGCCCGATATGTCGGCGAACTCATTTACAGATGGTGGCACAAGCGATGTTACAACAGATACAACGGCAACAGACGGCATAATCGCATTTGATGAATCACAAGCAAATGTGGATGCAACTTCTTCGGAGGGCTCAGATAGCTCAAACACTGTCGCAACAAATATTCCCGCATGGGGATCAGAAGGAGAATTTGATAGCACGTCAGCGGCATCTGTTACCGAAGGAGTTCAAGAAATTTCAAATAGCACACAATCGTATACTCAAACAGGGAATAGCTCTGTAGTTAAAAAAGCCGTTAAAAAAGCGGCACCAAAATATAAAAAGATGACAGGCACAGGCCCGGAAACGCTTCTTTATGCATTTTTTGCAATAGCGGCATTCGGCGCAACAAGATTAATAAAAAAACAAAGTTAATTTATATATAAAAATAAAAAATAAAAACAAAAAAATATGGACGCAAACAATTTAATGCAAACTCCGGCGCAAGTGCCATCACAAATGCCACAAATTGCCCCGGAAGAAAATAAATCTTCATGGAAGAAAATCGTCGCGGTACTCGCGATTGTTTTGGTTCTTGGTGGCGGCGCTTATTATTACTATTCAGCCGGACAGCAATCGGAAGATCTTAAAGGTTTAGGGGTGAGAGGAATTGATATCACAGCACCGACAACTTCAGGTATTGCAGCAACAAGAATAATCGATAGCGCAACAGAATCAAAAGTTGGTACAGCGATTGACGGTAGAGCTGCGGCTATTGAAAGCGCGACAACGCCTGCAGCAGGCGACGCAACAGGCATCACAAGTTTCATGGGCAATGGAAAAATACTTAACCCGGATTTGAAAGTTGCCACGCCTACGGTAACAGATGCGGCAAAAATTTTAGACGTAGTTGGAGATAGAACAATACTTAATCCTGACTTAAAAGTTGCTACACCGATAGTTGATACAACGGCAGAAGCCGCAGCATGTAAAAAATTAACAATGGAATTGTCGATAGCTATAACAAATAAAGACAAAAGTGGCGCAGAAGCTAAGCATGCTTTGGCTCAAAGACAAGGGTGCGCAATAGCAAGTGGAACAGAGTCTCTGTATTCAGCATTAACGGCTCCAGCAGCGGCAGTTGTAGATGACGGATCCCAAATAGTTTCAAGGGTTTGTGAAGGATTAAAAACTCAACTTAGAAGTGCTATGGCAACGAGAGATATGGCACAAGCAAAAACAAACGGTGCTCCGTTGATGAGAGAATGGGCTACAAAAAATTGCGGCACATTGCCAGCAGATATTCAAGCATCATGGACAAGGGTTCTTGACTATAAAGAGCCTGTTGTCGCAGTGGTTTCAAAATGTGATCAATTGCTTACAACATTTAGAGGCATGTTATTTGGTTCAACGGACAAAAACGCTATGAGAATTGCAGGCACGCCAATGGTTGCAGAATTAACAACTAATAAATGTACAATCCCAGCCGACTTACAGGCAAAATGGGACGAAGTAAAAAATTTCTATGCAACAACGCCGCCTACAGCAGCGCAATGTAAAACAGCAACGGACGGGCTTATGGCAAAAATTAAAGCAGGAGATTTAGCAGCAGCTGAATCCCTTAAACCAAGAGTTGAAAAGCTTGGATGTGCAATTCCTGCAGACGTTCAAACTGCATTAGATAATTTGACAAATAACATCAAGAATCCTTTAATTACGCCTATCGATGTATGCACGGAAGGTGTAAATAATTTAAGAGCATTAGTTAATGCTAAAGATAAAGCAGGTGCAGAAGCTTTATATAATAAGTTAACAAGAGCTGCGACAAAACCTTGCGTGATCCCAGCCGCTCTCGAAACTTCATATCAGAATTTAGTGAAACCGGAAGTTGTTGTTGCGGTGGATATTTGTCCTTCAAAAGCTGCAAGCTTCCAAAGCTTGCTTGATTTAGGAGCACAAGTTAGCAAAACAAGACTTGAAGCCGCATATACATCTTTAAAAGCTGAATGTGCAGGTTCTGTTACAGCAGCCATGGAAAACGCATATGCTCAGTTGATGGCAGCTGGAGAAGTTGTGACAGAAGTTATAGTCGATGAACCGGTAACAGAACCGGTCACAGAGACGGTTGTGGACGATCAAGAAGCAATTTGTATTCAAAAAATTGGTAAATTTGATAACGCGGTCAGTCAAGGAATAATTTCTCTTGCAGATGTTTTATACAATCAAATTGCCGGGAAATGTATGATTTCTCAGGATTCAATGGATTTATATAATGCATTGAAAAATGGAGATAATAGCGGAGATGGCGGTTATGTTTATAACGGTGGTTCAGGTTCAGAGTCAGGTTCAAGTGATTCATCTGCCGGACTTGGTGGTGGATCTGTTTCTACGGGTTCAGGTACAGGTGGCAGCGCGCTCATAACAGTCACAGAAGATGGAAGTGCGGACACAAGCACAAATTCAAATACAGACACGGTCAGCGGAAACACGCTTCCTTCATGGGATTCAGAAAATACATTTGATAATGTTGGCGGAAGCGACGTTAACGCAGATCCAGTTGGCGCGACAAATCAAGGAGATGAATCTCAAGTTCAATCTACAAAATCAACTCCAAAAAATCTTGGAGCAAATGTATTCGTATCTCAACCAAAAGCGACTACAAAAGGCATGAAACGCTCAGCAGGCACAGGTCCTGAAGCTGTTTTGTATCTTGTATTCGCGGCAATGAGCTATGGTGCAACAGTTATTACGCGTAAAAAATAAAAATGCAGAGCAACTACTCACAAAATGACGATTATGAAGTTCCATTTTCAGTCAAACTAAGACTATTTTTCTCTGCAAAAGTAGTTGCATTAATTTTGATCGCCGCATCAATCGGTTTCGGGATTTATTATTGGCAAAATCAGGGAGGGGAGCTGAAGGGAAGCGCAACAACGGGAAAACCTTTTTGCATGTCCGGTTTGTTTAAAGTACAAACAGATCAATTGTTAGACGGTAGTGCGACTTCTCAGACGGTAAAAGATTATGAAGATTTGATTGCCGGAAGCGAGACGGCGAGAGATGTAAATACAAAAATGACCAATACAGTTAGTTGTTATAGCTATAAAGCGGAAATGACATGTGATGCAGATGAATTGATTTTATTGCTTTATATAAAAGCGGACAGGCCGCTTTCGGAAATAGTTAAAAAAAGAACGCAAATAACTGCTGATAAATGTGCATCAACAATCCCACGTAGAGCAATTGTAGATTTATTTAATGCTAAAATTAAGGCTTGTGCGGATTTAGGATCTAATATTAATAAAGCAATTGCGGAAAGTTATTCAAAAGGAGATAAAATGCTTAAAGATAGTGCTACAAAAATAATTAATTGTGGTCTGGATAAAACGGTTTTTGAGAAGAAATTAGCATGCAAAAAATATACAGAAGATATTGGTAAAAAAATTACTGCAAAAGATAAAAGCGAAGCAAAGGCATTGTATGACGCAAATTTGGCGGGTGCAAAGTGCGCACTGGATGCAACTTTGAAAAAACAATACGAAGATCTTGTGGCGGTGACACAAACAACGTCGACAACTTCTACGACGACGTCGACAACAGCCTTGAGCGCTGCTTGTACAGCCGCAGACACAAGCGCTAAAAAGACATTGGAAGATACCGTGAAAGCAACAAAAACACAGTCACAATGGGAGGCGTATATGACTACAATGAGCACATCAAAAGGCGCAATTGATGCATCGTGCACCAACAAGGCGCAGATTGCATGTTACTACGATCAAGTGATTCTTTTTGGACTTATAAAATCAGAAGCAAATTTTAAAACCGTGACAGCAAAATCTGCAGAAATGAAGCAAGCCAAACCAAGTTGTTCGCCTTTAACGAATCCAACAATAAGCGCGGCTTTTATAGCTGAATTCAAGGAATGTGCCGAGCTTGCCGGTGCCGTTATCAAAGAGATTGATAAAGGTTCGGTGGAAGGCGAAAAAGCGCTCAGAGACAATGATACCGCGATATCGAGATGTAATGCTGATAAAAGCATGCTTGATGGAAGGTTAGCATGCGTAAAATATAGAGAAGATATGGATGCGAAAATTATCGCAAAAGATAAAAATGCCGCTCAAGGCTTATATGAAGCAAATTCAACGGGAAATAAATGTATTTTGGAAGAGAGCATGGAAGGGAAATATCAAGAATTGATAAGTGCGGTTGAAGAAGTGGCGGTTGAGGAGTCCGTAGTCGAAGAGCCTGTTGTTGAAGAGTCCGTTGTCGAAGAACCAGCTGTTGAGGAACCTGTTGTAGAAGAGGTTGTCGAAGAACCGGTTGTAGAAACGCCTGTCGTTGAGGATCCTGTGGTAGAAGCTCCAGTTGTCGAAACGCCTGTAGTCGCAGTCGCAACTCCAACGCCTTCAGAGCTATGTGAAGCCAAAAAAACAGAATTCGACACAATGCTCGCTCGCGATGAAAGCATAAATTTATTGGATGGAAAATTGGGCGAAATAGAAGGCATGCAATATTGTAATATCACAGCGGCTTCACGAGAAAGATATGACGCATTAAAAAATAGAATTAACGCCGCGGTTAATCCGGGCGGTTCAGATTACGATAATATTCCACAAGTCGCACCAATTATTACAGTCTCTCCATGCGTGGCAAAATTATCAGATTTCGAAGCCATGATGGCCGCAAACGAAAATATGGCTACGGTTAACGCAAAATATGAAGATTTAAGAAATAGCAATTGTGGCTTGTCAGTCGGGCTTAAAGTAAAATACGATCAATTTACAAGCATGGCGGCGGCAATGAGCCAATCATATGAAACAGATTTTTCAGCCGGTTCAATCTCCGATATGAATGCGGGTACAACCGATTCGGCAACCGTTTCAGGCGATTCCAATTCAGCTAATACGAACGTTAATGCAAATACGGGCGCAAATGCAGCAGTAACAGCAGCTCAGCTAAACGATGCAATTATGGCGAATGTTTTAAATGCAAATCTAATCACTCCAAAATTTAAACCTTCAGCAGCAAAACGCGTTAAAAAGACAGCGGAAACAGGCCCGGAAGTACTTTTATATCCGGTTTTCATGATCGCAAGCTATGGTGCAGTAAGTTTGATTCGCAGACGAAAAAACCGCAAATAATTTTCGTTTGATATTCGTTGCGTCAAAACGCATTCCAAAAACTTCCAAATCCGTATAGAATGATATAGAATCATTTTTGCAAATTCCGTTGGGGCGTAGCCAAGTGGTAAGGCAGGAGCCTTTGAAGCTTCCATTCGGGGGTTCGAAACCCTCCGCCCCAGCCAAAAAATATTTATGCTAATCATCAAATTCATAATTTTAGGGTTCGTGATTTCGGCCGGAATAGGGCCGGTCACCATTAAGACGATGGAGAAGGCAATGTTGGGAGATTTTATTGGCGCTTTGGAATTTTACATTGGAACTTTAACGGTTGATATTTTCTATATTCTCTTGATTATTTTTGGAGTTTCAACTTTTACTCAAAGCATTACTTTTCGGGTTGTGTTCGGAGTTTTTGGTATTTTATTTCTGTTGTATCTTGGTATCGGAGATATAAAAGATTTTTTTACAAAAAATCTTTACTTTAAAAAAACCACTGCAAATAAGAAATCTAAAAATTTTATAAAAACTTTTTTTACCGGATTCATGGTCAATATTGCAAATCCTATGGCAGCTGTGGCTTGGATTGCTTTTTACAGTGCCGCTTCGGGAGACATTCAAGGCAATCCTTGGCTTTTTATACCTACTCAGATTGGCGGCCTATTGCTCGGATTTTTTGTAATAACGATAGGATTTTTTCTGAAAAAAATTATGAGCGAAAAAGTTATAAGATACGTTTCTCTTGCATCCGGCATTGCTCTTATCAGTTTTTGCGTGATGTTTGGCTTTAATTTGCTAGTTTTACTAAGAAATTAAACCGGTATAATGCTAAAAACACGTCCTCTGGTTTTTCATTTTTTACGTATAGCTTTAAGACAAACTGCAGAGAGTTATTTGATGATAAAGCGGTTGAATTATGATAAGATATTAAAAAACCTAAAAAATCATGACACCACAAACTTATCTATATATATTTTTTGCCATCGTTGTAGTCGGATTTTTAGTTGTAGATCTTGGATATCTAAATCGCCAAGCTCATAAGATAGGATTTAAATCTGCATTAGCACAAAGCGTTTTTTGGATATCAATTGCGCTTATTTTTGCAGTTTTGATTTTGATATTTATGGGACATGAGCCTGCCGCAGAATTTATGGGGGCATATTTAACGGAAAAAATGCTTTCAGTGGACAACCTGTTTGTCATAATGTTGCTTTTCAACTTTTTCAAGCTTGAAGATAAATATCATCATAAAGTTTTATTTTGGGGCATTTTGGGAGCAGTTGTATTTCGAACAATATTCATATCAACGGGTGCGCTTATCATAAGCCAATTTCACTGGGTTCTATATATTTTTGGCGCAATACTTTTATATACCGGAGTCAAATTATTTAGCGATAAAAAAGAGGAACACGTTGATTTCACTCACGGCAAAACATATCGCCTCGCAAGAAGGTTTTTGAGGTTCACCGCAAATCCTCATGGGGGCCAATTCATGGTTATGGAGCAAGGAAAACTGCATTTCACGCTTTTATTTATGATTATGATTATGGTCGAAAGCACAGATATAATTTTTGCAATCGATTCAATTCCTGCCGCATTTGCGATTTCTCAAAACTTCTTTATCGTTTTTACATCAAACATATTTGCAGTCATGGGCCTTCGAGCACTTTTCTTTTTACTCGAAAACGTTTTGCACAAATTTCACCATCTTCAAAAAGGTCTCGCTTTCATCTTGATTTTTATTGGTTTAAAAATGCTTGTCGGAATTTTCGGCATACACATCTCATCAATCGTATCGCTCGGCGTTGTCGTATTCGCGCTTATAGCTTCAATGATTCTTTCGATTATTTTTCCGAAGAAGATTTAGGTGCTTGTTTTAATAATTCAAAATCATTCATATTTCCGGTGGCTAGAAGATTCCAATATGCCGGATCCATCGTGAGGATGCCTTTTTTAGTCCTCGACCATTTTGCGAAAAACTTAAATTCGGAAAATCCAAATCTGGTTTTATATTCATTCAACGTTAATTGTCGTACAAATTCACCTTTTTCAGGGTCAAACAAGCATCCGGTCATAGCTTCCATTTTATTGCGCAAAACCGTATCTGTTTTTGCTCTTTTATACATCGTTCCGGCTCTAAAAGCGTCTAATAAGTTTTGGGCTATGGTTGCTTTGTCTTCATTTGGACCACCTGTTTTGCCATATTTACGCGCAAAACCTTGTGGTGGAACGGAGTCATCTTTATCTTCGCCGGCCATAATTGCCTCTTCACCATTCTTAAAAACATAATCTTTCATCCCATTTGGATTCAAGCCGGCCCATATTGAATTTTCACTTTCATCAAAACTGTCTTGTGTGTGGAAAAGTTCATGGTCAAGGGCCCACCACATACCGCCGCCACTCGAATCAATTATTGCGTATTTTACTTTTGTTTTACCGACAACGCTTCCACCTATTCCACCTGAACCTTTACCTTCTTTTCGTAAATCTATTACAATATATACTTCAGTATTGCGAAAAAGGCTGCGAACATTTTCAGGATATTTATTTAAAAGCATTAACATGTTGTTTAACTCTATTTTTATTAATTTCTGACAAGTTGGGGCATCAGCAATGTTATCTGGGGTGTATGGTGAATTACCATAATGAATGTTAATTCCGTATTTGGTTTTTAATTTTAATTCCAATGCTTTGACTTGTTCGGCGAATTCCGAATCTTGCTCTTGAAGTAATTTTTGATCATTTTCTCGCATTGCATCTCTACGATAAAAACCTTCTATGCTATCGGTCCAAGATAAGCCTCTTTTGCGAGCTTCATCCATCAAAGGGGCAATTCTAACTTCTTCTCCTTTGGTTATGGAGATGCTGTCTCTGTCAAAGCCAAAGTTGCTCGAAATCATTAAAGCAACGCGGCTCGCACCAAGCGTTTTTCCTAAAGAGTCAAAAAGAGCTTTGTTTGATTTATCTTTAAAAGAGCCATCTGCAAAATCTATCTTTGGCGCATCTGGAATCATTAAACGGTCATTGAACATATTTGCCCAAGAAAGATCTCGAATTCGGGCTTCATCAATAAAAGGCTTTAATTTATTTGCCAAAGTGGTTGCGTCGGCTATTTCTTTTTGTTTTTTTGCTAATTTTTGAGCGGGACTTTCGTCGTCATTGTCATTTCTATTTAAACCACCTTCGGCTCTATAACGTCCGGATCCGACCAAAGAATAAGCATCTACTGAGCCACGTAACGCGCGACTATGTTCCGCGGTCCATTCTTTAAAAATATCTGAAACGGTTTTTTCTCCAAGAATTTTTTTGACGCCATCAAGCATTGCGGCATTTGAATATTCAGCAAATTTTCCTTCAGCAAAATTAACTTTAGGTTCTTCCGGGGTTTGAAGATAATCATTAAACATTTTTGCCCAAGAAAGTTGTCTGGTTTTTGCTTCATCGGTTAAAGGCCTTAATTTGTTTGCCAAATCAATAGCATCAGATCTTATTTTTTGTGCATTAGCTAATTTTTGAGCAGGGCTAACTTCATCAAGTTCATAACGTCCCAAAATAGACTTTGGAAATCCTTCAACTTCGCGTCTTCCGGATGGATCAAAGGTTATAGGGTATCTTCGCATATCTAATCTTCTTGAGACGGCTCTTTCTCCAATTAATCCTTTGACGCCATCAAGCATTGCGGCATTCGAAAAAGTTGCGAATTTTCCTTCAGCAAAATTAACCCGTGGTTCTTCCGGAATCTCCAAGTAGTTATCAAATCTATTTGCCCACCTTAAGTTTCTTTTTTTTGCTTCATCCAGATAAGGTTTTAATCTATTTCCTAAAGCAATTTTTTCATCTCTTACTTTTTGCGCATTAGCTAATTTTTGCGCTGGACTAACTTCATCGAGTTCATAATCCGTTAAAATACTTTTATCATCCGACCAACTTCCCACCGAACGGCTGTATTCAAGTGCAACAGGAACTGGGTGCAATATATAATAAACAGTATTTGATCCGAGAATTTTTCCAAGTCCATTTATCAGATCGTTTTCAGTCAAACCACTCAAATCAAGCTGTTCAATGCCATCTTTTCGCTGTGGCTTATCTTCCGCAACGGCCACCGCCGCGCCACAAAATACTCCAAGAGCGACTATGGCAATTCTGAAAGATCTACTCAAAGGCATAGCCTCCAATCGCGCCAAAAGCGTTTCTTTTTCAGGGGCAACGGGAGATTTATCGGCTAATTTTAGCTTCTCAGTCATACGTAAATAATGTATTAGATAGATTTATAACATATATAATAATTGATGTCAAGTAAAATATTTAGTCGCACACTCGTCGTTTCTTACAATATGAGCGTATTTCAGCTATAATAAAATATTCCCATTAACATCGAAAATATGATCAAAAAACCTTTTATTCCAATAGTCCTTGGCACCGCGCGCGAGGGCAGGCAATCCGAAAAAGTTGCAAAAGCTGTTTATGCGCTCCTCAAAGATCGAGCTGACATGGAAACGCAATTGATTGATGTGAAGGATTACATTCAAGGACGCACAATTCCGCCTTGGGCAGGGGACGAATCTATAAATCCTTGGCGTGAAATTGTGGCGAGTGCAAGCGCTTTTATCATCGTGACTCCGGAATATAATCACGGATATCCGGGCGAGCTGAAAATTCTTCTTGATCAGGAAAAAGACGCTTATAAAGACAAATCGGTTGCGATTTGTTCAACTTCAAGGGGTGGTTTTGGCGGCATACGTGTTATTGAAAATATTTTGCCTGTTTTTCATGCTATTGGTTTAAAGTTAATTTCCACGTCTATAAGCGTGAGCAAGGTTGAAGAATTTCCGGAAGATTTGGCGAAGCTGGATGAACATTTTAAATCAAAAGTACAAAATATAGCGGAAGACTTATTAAAATCTCAAGTAATTGGAATATGAAAATAAAATATTTCGCCATATTTTGGCTAATAATAGCAGTTATTTTTACTTTTGGTTGTCAGCAAAAAAACACAGATGCGCCAACCGCGAAAATCACGCCTAAAACCTTAAACTATCCGATCGATAATTTTAAAACAGGCGTAGTATTGAAACCATTTGGAATTTATATAACGCCAAAAACGTCCCCCGTGCAGCCGGAAAAATTTAAAGGTTATCATACGGGCGCAGACATTGAAATTCCGCAAAATTTATCGAATGCGGACGTGCCCGTTTATGCGATTTCCGATTGCGATGTTTTGGCTTCAAGAACAGTTTCCGGATATGGTGGAGTTATTGTTTTGGGATGCAAAATAAACGGCAATGATTACACTGTTTTATATGGTCACTTAGATATAAATTCAGTACTTGTTAAAGTTGGTGATTCGGTGAAGTCTGGTCAAAAACTTGCGATTTTGGGCAGGGGATATTCGCAAGAGACCAGCAATGAAAGAAAGCATCTTCATTTTTCCATGAAAATTGGTTTAGGAAATAAAACAGGGATCGATTTTCGCGGTTATGTTCAGAGCGAATCTGAGCTAAAGGTTTGGATCGACCCCGTTAAATTTTTTGAAAATCAATAAAGTCTCTTATTTTTTTACTTGTGGCGAATTATTTGCGCCAGGCATAGGCGCTCCGACAGGTCTAATCTGAATTGATTGTGCATTCATGCTTCCATCTGCATTAACAGCGCCTGTTATCATGACGTTTGATCCAACCGCAACATCGCCAATTGCGCCTTCCGAGTCTTTCATAACTTTTGTGGTGCCTGATAAAAGTATGATTCTTGAGCCACCATTGTTGAGTTTGATTGTAATGCTTTTATCATCTTTTGATAAAACTTCACCATTCACAAAACCGCCGCCGGTTTGCATTCTGCTGCGAACTTGCCTTTCAATAGAAGTTTGATTAAGTCCGCTGCCAAATCCTCCGGCTTTACCGCCAAAAGAACTTTGTCCATACTTCATGCCGCCATAAAAAACACCACCAACGAGCACAACTGCTCCCACTGCAACTGCCGCGATTTTCATTTTTTTTGTCATATATTTTTGTTAATTTATAATTTGTAAATTGAAAATTGAATGTAAATTGTAAATTGAACCTTGTAAATTTGCTCGCTATTCGTATCTTAACGCATCAATCGGGCTCAATTCCGACGCTCTTTTCGCTGGATAGTATCCGAAAACAATGCCGATTCCTGCCGAAACTCCAAATGCCAATAAAACGGAATATAAAGAAATCGACGTCTGCAAAAGACCCGTATAGCTGATTATCTTTGCTATGCCCCATCCAAGTAAAATTCCGATAAAGCCACCCGTGAAGGTTAGAGCAACGGCTTCTGATAAGAATTGAATATTTATATCATGTCTTTTTGCGCCAACAGCTTTTCTAAGTCCAATTTCTCTCGTCCTTTCCGTAACGGTTGTAAGCATCATGTTCATAATCCCAATTCCTCCAACGATAAGCGAAATTCCGGCTATGGAGGCAAGTAAAATCGTAAATGTTTGCGTTATGCTGGAAGCCGCAGAAACTATATCGCTTTGATTTAAAACGCTAAAATCCGCCAAGGTGGGATCTGAAATTTTATGGCGATCAAGAAGCAGTAAAGTTATTTGGCTTTGTATATCAGTCATTACTTCAGGGCTTTCCGCTTGCACGTTTATTGTTGTCACATAGCTATCTCCTGCAAGAAATTTTTGTGCGGTTGTGAGTGGAACAAAAATCATATCATCCTGGTTTCCAAACCCTGTTCCGCCTTTTGATTTTGTAATGCCGATTATTTTAAATTCATTGCTTTTTATGCGAATGGTCTGGCCAATGATACCGCTTGCGCCTTCACCAAAAAGATCATCGCGCACGGAAGGTCCAAGAACAGCAACTTTTGCCGCACTTTTAACATTTTGCTCAGATATAAAAGATCCTTCATCCACTTCAAGGTTTTTGACGGCCGGATATGTAGAAGTTACACCGTCGATTGAAGTGTTTGTATTCGTACCTTTTGCAGTCACTTGATATCTTCCGGAAACTTCAGCCGCAACGGCTTTAACAGAAGTAACGCTTTTTATTATCGCATCTGCATCTTCTTGAGTTAAGGTTTTTGCAGAGCCTCGTCCTGCGCTAACCTGAACTCCTTGACCTCTTTGCGCTCCGGGCGTGATCATAATCAAATTAGAGCCAATGGATTGTATACTTGATTGGATCGTACCTTGAGCACCTTGCCCAATCGAGACCATGGCTATAACCGAACTAATTCCGATAATAATACCAAGCATAGTGAGCCCGGATCTAACCTTATTTGCAGACAAAGCCGCGTATGTTTCTTCTAATGTATCAATGATGGTCATGGTGGTGGATTATTCGTTTATTTTTAGTTTTCGAATCGCTGACTATTAAGCCATCTCTTATAAGAATTATTCTGTCTGCATGTTCAGCAACGTCATTTTCATGCGTAATCAAAACAATTGTTCTATTTTGCTCAACATTTAATCTTTGGAATGTTCCAAGAACTATTTCACCGGTTTTTGTATCAAGATTTCCGGTTGGTTCATCGGCGAGTATAAGCGCCGGATTATTCACGAGTGCTCGTGCAATTGCAACGCGCTGAATTTGCCCACCGGAAAGTTGATTTGAAAGATGTAGAAAGTGGCTTTCGTCAAAACCTGCGGCATGTAAAGCATCTTTTGCCCGCTTTTCTCTTATACTTTTATCAATTCCGGAGTAGAGCAGGGGAAGCATCGTATTGCGCAAAACTGTTGTTCTTGGAAGCAGGTTAAAAGATTGAAAAACAAATCCAATTTTATCTTTTCGAATGTCCGCAAGTTCGTCATCGCTAAATTTTGAAACATCGTTTCCATCAAGAAAATATGTGCCGCTCGTTGGCGTATCAAGGGCTCCAAGAATATGCATAAGGGTCGATTTGCCAGATCCGGAAGGCCCCATAATTGCTACAAATTCACCATTTTCGATTGTAAAGCTGACGCCTTTCAAGGCTTGAAATTCCGTGTCGCCGGTTTGGTAAGTTTTCGTTATATTTTTAATTTCAATCATAAGGTGTCGCTTCGCGACGTGTTAGCGTAATGCGCGCATTGCGGATCCGGTTGAGCTGTTCCTATTTCCACCAAGCAAGCTTGAAGCCGCCGGTGCAGTCGTTGAGCCTGTGATTGTCCTTGAAACAACTTGGTCTCCTTCTTTAAGTCCGGAAACAATTTCTGTTGATGTGTCGTTTGAAATTCCGATTTCAACAGTTTGTTGTTGTGAAGGTGCGGATAAAGTAACTCCTTGAACGCCGGTTGCAGGAGCTTGCACTGTCGTTGAATCAACGAATTCAACATAATAAGTATCTCCTTGAGATTTTACAGCTCCGCTTGGTATAGCTAAAACATCAGCCTTTGTATCTATTATTATTGCCGCGCTAACGCTCATTCCTGGCTTGATTCTCGTATCCTGCATATCAAAAACAATCTTTACATTATAAGTGACAACGCCTTGAGAAACAGTCCCAAGTGTATCAACTTCGCCCACGGTTCCGGTTATTGTTAAGTCTTCGACAGCGTCAAAAGTTAAAGTCGCTTTTTGTGCGGATTTGATTTTTGCAACATCAACTTCATTCAAAGAGATATTTGCAATGCTTTGTTGCGCAATCATTGTTGCAACAACAGTACCGGAAGAAACGTTTTGCCCTTTTATTACTGCGATATTTGCAACAATTCCGTCAAAAGGAGCTTTCACGGTATAATCAGCCAAATTTTCATATGCGTCTTGAAGAGCGTTTTGCCTTTGTCTAATTGATAATTCTTGAGATTTTATATCGAGTTCATCTGTACCGGCTTTTGTTCTTTCAAGGGAAGCCGTGCTTTCCAAGATTGATCTTTCGGCGCTTGCTATTGATTCTTTGCCTGTTTGTATGGCCTGTTTTGCGGCAAGCAGACTGGTCAATCGTGAATTTGCAGTGCCAATATCAGCGTTTAAAGCGGCTATGTGTGTATCAGCTATAGCAACTGTTTGCAAAAGCCTTTGCGACAATTGATCTTTATAAAACTGAATTAAATTATTCGCGCTTTTTATAGATTCCGCGACTTGTTTTGTTGTTTCATAAGTCTCATTGATAAGAGATTCAATCGTATCAATGCTGGAAGATCTGTTTGCGGCTTTATAATCGGTAAAACTTTTTTCGTATGAAGTTTTGGCATTTTCATACGTCTGGCTTGCGTCAATCCTATATTTAAAAGCTTTTTCTTCATATTTGCCTGCGGCATCTGTATAAAAGTCGATATTCCATTGGCTTGTTGAGCTGGTTGTATTTTTAAAGAGTATGTCATGCGTATTCGTCATGAGTTCCGGTAAATCAAGAAACGCATTCGACACAGCATTAAATCCGTCTTCGTAAGCTTTTCTTAAATCGTCTTCTGCGGAAGATTTTGAAATTTGAGCTTTTGTAAGATTATTTTCAGCCTGTAATAAAGTTAATTTATCAGCGGGTTGTTTGATTTTTTCCAAGGATAATTTTGCAGATTCCAAATTGGCCTGCGCATCACGCACGCTTTTCATAGCATCAATTGCATTAATTCGTGCAAGAACGGTTCCGGACTTAATGGTTTGCCCTTCAGCAACAAGCATGCTCAATATATCTCCGGAGGCTTTCGCTTTAACATCAACTTGATTCAAAGATGAAACTTGTCCTGTTCCGCTGACCGAAACAACGAGCGTTTCTTTCGCAACAGAAGCCAAAACATAACGAGTTTCCGTTGACGTGCCTGGTCTAAATATAAAGTATCCGGCAATAATCAAAGCTATAAGGATTACCGCGGTCAACTTTTTTCTTTCTTTTACGAAATTAAGAATCTTTTGAAACATATTCGGAATATTTAATTATTAAAGATTATTTTTTAAAAGGCGCGAGTGGTGGCTCAGGCATAACTCTGATCAATTTAGCCTCAATTTGAGAGCTATCATCAGGTGAGCCGATCACAACGATAAAGTCATCAACTTTTAAATCAGTGGCTTTAAAAGAGTCTCTCATGCTTCTTATCGCAGTGTCGTCTTTTATGACGATAATTTTTTCAGCATTATCTTTGTCCAAGACTGTAACTGTAGGCAAAGCTATTTTTACGATTTTGCCGGTAACGCCATTTGAGTCCAAGAATCCTCCGCGCATTCTATCCATCATAAGAGGAGCTTCGCGGCGTCCGCCAAAGTTACGATAATAATCTTCACCCCATTTATAAGAGAAGCCTGCCCTGTGAAAGCCCATAAACATTCCGGCTTGAAAGATTAAAAGGGCGATTATAAAGGTGATAATGCCATAAATAGTGAATCTAAACGCTTTTGATTTAAAGAAGTCTTTGATGTCCATAATTTTTTTGGTTAAATTTTATGATTATTTAATCGCACCGATAAAAATGCGTTTTTTATATTTTCAGCAACGAATTTGAGCGAAAGTAGAAGTACAAGGAAGACAGCAAGGAATATTGCAATTTCCGCGACAGGCAAAGATTCCAACAAGGACAACCCAAATTCTTTCCAGTTTGCGAGAACAATTTCAAAATCAGAGAAAATGAGCGAAGAATAGTGATAGAAACCTGATTGATAGAATCTTTGTGCGACGCTTTGAAAAACAGGAATCATTTCTATAAGGGAGGCGATGGCCACAACTCCAAAAAGTATAAACTTGATTAGGGCGGAGCGTTTTTGAGCGCGCGCAATTTTCATGAATATATTTTTATAAAGATTTTGCGGAGGATCGATTTGCTCAAGATTGCTCAGGATTGTCTCAAAATTACTTTTCATATGTATTTATACGAGTTAATTGATTATTTTGGTGCATCAAAAGTTTTCTTTATAAAAAGCATAGCCCGCCTATGCTGACTTTTGACTGTGTGCAAGGGCTTTTTCAGCACTTTGCCTATTTCATCAAAAGTAAGATCTTGAACGTATTTCAATAATAAAATTTCACGATAAACGGGCGAAAGTTTATTCAGAATCTTTTCTGCCAACTTTTTATTTTCAATTTTTGCAGTTATCTTTTCAGCAGAATGTTTAGGATCCGCGAGCGTATCAAGAAGCGCATTATCGCCTTCCGCATTTTCAAAATCAGAAAAAACCAGATTTTTCTTCTTTCGCATAAAGTCTATAGCTGTATTTCTGGCAATTGTGAAAATCCAAGTCTTAAAATTCTCGTTAGGTCGATATGTCTTTATATTTTTCCACGCTTTAAAAAAAGCTTCCTGAGTTATATCTTCAGCGTCCTTTGCGCTACCAACAAGCCTATATATAAAGTTATATACGGGTTTAAGATGTGTATTAACAATCTCGCTGAAATCATCATTTTTATTCTTTTTCATCTTACTATTTATACCAGAAAAGAGCTCATTTAGGAAGTATATACGATTTAGTTGCTTTATTAAATATTTCGTGTATAGTAGTCCATGTTGTAGGATTCTTTAGTTGGTTTTCTTCCTTGCTAGGTTATTTCAACTTAGCGAAAGCAGGGACGTGAAACGCAAAGAAGGTCGCCCTGCACTTTATAAAAAATTAAATCAACAACAATGGCAAAAAAATTGTACGTAGGAGGAGTCTCTTACACAACAACAGACGAAGGCTTGAAGGAATACTTCTCTCAAGCTGGTGTCGTTGAAACAGCCACGATCATCATGGACAGAATGTCCGGAAGATCAAAAGGCTTTGGTTTCGTTGAATTTGCATCTGATGAAGAAGCTGCAAAAGCAATTGAAATGTTCAATGGCAAGGAATTCGAAGGACGCAAATTGATCGTCAACGAAGCCAGACCAATGGAAGATCGACCAAAAAGAAGTTTTGGCGGTGGATCACGCGGCGGTTTTGGTGGAGGCGGACGAAGAGATTTCGGCGGTGGTGGAAGCGGCAGATTCGACAGATAGTTCTATCCAAATTCGAAAACAATAAAAGGCGGAACGCAAGTTTCGCCTTTTTTTTGCGCCGTCTAAGGCGCTATCCTTGGCGTGGCGCTTGATATCCAGGCGGATTTTTTATATAATCTTAGTACAAACTATTTATTATTAACCCTCGTAGTATGAAATTTCTTTACTGGCTAGCTTTGGTGCTAGTGGTCGTGGGAGCTGTAAACTGGGGCTTAGTCGGAATTTTCGGCTTTGACTTGGTCAAATATCTTTGCGTCGATTTACTCGGCGTAGAATTACTCGCAACAATCGTTTATGTTGTTGTAGCGGTTGCAGGTCTTTATTTGTTTATCACGTCACTTTGTTGCTGCGGATGTTGTTCGGACAAATGCTGCGGTGATAACTGCAAATGTGAAGACGGAAAATGCAAATGCTAGTCTAAATTAGAAAAAATCAATAAAATACGCTTGTGAACAACAGGCGTATTTTTGTTTGACTTATTCGAAATATGGCGTTAAACTAACTTCCTTTATTATTAATTTAAATAAAAAATGAGAATAGACACATTTATAAGCGTAAGCGGCGAAGAAAGAGTTTTGGACACAGCAATGGTAACAAGGTTAGAAAAGATCGTTGACAGTATGTCCTTAAAGCTAAATACGAAGCCGGCGACATTTTCAAGAAAAGAAGCGAGAGCTATGGGTGAGCAAATTAGACAAATTCTAAATGCATTGCCGGAATTTGGCGCAACAGAAGCGGAAACAGCTGCGTTTGCATTGGTGAAAAAACATTTGATTTCTGGCGCAGTTATTATTAATCCGGATTGTAGGGAATCATTTGAAGAAGAAGCTACAGCCACGTTAGATAAAGCAGCCCAAGAGATTGGGGAAGCGGCATTTACGCTAGACCTTCTTGTTGAAAAGGTTACTGCTGCAACAGTTGCAAACGAACTTGACGTCGATGGCGCCGTGGATTTTCGAGAAAGGGCATTGCAGATTTTTGATGAAAAAGGAGGGGCGCCGACTGAAAACGCAGAAGAACTCGAAGCGATGAAAAAGCAGTTGGAAGGTATTTTCGGGACAGTTGACGCAGTAATGTCGGTTATGAGACCGATGAGGGAAGGTAAAAAAGACATAGGCGTAATTTTAGAGAAAGGGTCTGAGATGAAGGCATTAGCTTTAACTATGAGCGAGGCAAATAAAGAAGCGTTATTGCCAGGGGACGCAGATCTTTTTGCACTTATTATGCTAAAAATACACGAGGCTGGACAAATGATGGCATTGATGGGAGCAGAACAAGATTTTACGAAAGAGACGGATACTACAGACGCTGGCGCATTGCTTGCGGATGCGTCTTTTATGCTCAAATCTCTTATTGGCAAAGTCGATCTTCAAAGCAGATCAGCTTTTAAAGGATTAAGTATAAAAGCACCGGAATTATTTGTAAGAAATCCGGATAATGGTTTTGATCGCGCCACTGATTGATAATCTATTTACTCGCCAAAAACATATAAAGCGCCACGGCTATATCTTTTCTTGAAAGTGGGCTTGTAGGATATAAAAAGTCTGTGCGCTCAGGGAATAGGTTGAATTTTTTTGCTATGCCGGCGTATTTTGCAAACCAGTCATTTGGACTTACATCCTTATAATCATATGGTATATTTTCCGCAACAGTAAAAGTTAAGGCCAACATTTTTAAGAATTCCGCAGCATTAACAGTCGATTCAGGCCTAAAAGTCCCATCCGGATTGCCGTTTATTATGCCTTTTTCTGCGGCTTTAACGACAAACCTTGTATACCATTGATTGTCGAGAACGTCATGAAACTTGCCGTTATTTTTTAAATCTTCTTTAATTTCTCCAAAGCGAGCAAGCAAAAGAAATTTTGCAGTTTCCGCTCGATTAACGCTTTTGTTTCCTTTAAATTCTCCGTCGGCATATCCTCCAATCACGGCGCGTCTATAAAGTTCTGCAGCGGCTTTGCCTTCAATGGAAGTAATGTCTGTGTCAATGAATGGGTTTTTATAATTAACAAAAGACGTGATGACTTCATCTTCAAATCCTGCCGGAGGGATCGCAACTTTTTCATCTGTATCTATAATTGCAGGAGCGGCAACATCGGTAATTAAATATGTATTATAAGTTTTTCCATTAATCGTATATTCTTCGCCACCTGTTATTGAAAACGTGAATTTAACGGTTGCGCCGTTTTTTAAGTTATCAAAAACCGCATTTGTTTTTGGGAATGCAATATAAATTCGGTTATCGCTTGAATCATATATATCAATACAGCTATCAAGATTTTTTCCGGACAAGAGATTAAGATTCAGACATGGCTCAATTTTTACAGTTCCGGAGCCGGTCTGCATGGCACCGGCCAAGGCCGTATTAAAAGGAAAAGCCATAATCGCGGTTAAAACAAGGATTAGGCTTAATGAAAAACTCACAAATCGTTTCGTTTTGTACATATGGATATTTTTATTAAAATATATTAAAAATTTACGCTTTTGATTAAGAAAAGGCAATAATGCGCACTTTTCGTGACTTCTATGTCTAGTCATGTTAACCTATCTCCCAATCTTAACTTTTTAAATTATGGAAAGAGCAATAGCATCAGCACCAGAAACATTACCTTACGGTCCGGAAGCGCTGGAGGTATTGAGGACAGTAAATCAATTTGTTTCATCGATGGCGATTACATACCACTCCAATAATATTAATATATCGGACGTGGTTATATGTGAGGAGAATATTAAGCGTGTAAAGGCGACACTGCCTGAATGCGGGGCAACCGAAGCGGAAACAGCGGCACTCCGAATGATTAGGGACGAATTAGGATTCGCAAATGAGCACCTAGGGGACTTGAGGTCATTTTTAGCACAGCAAGTTGATGGCGCTGGACGGGCACTTCTGAGCTACGGTAGTAGCAAAAAGCATCTCGGAAGAGCGGTGACTGTTCTTGCTCTCATTCTCGAAAAACAAGCCGAGAAAGCTACCGGCGTTACGGTTGCATCGGAGCTTGATGCGGATTTGGCTGCAACTGGAGATCAGGCAAAGGAGGCGGCGGCACCTGGAGCATCTTAAAAGTGGTGTCGGCTGTTAAACATAATCTTTACCATGGCGCGCTTTTCCATTAAAATAAGCGCATGAACATTTTTATAAATCAGGCGGCAGATTTTGTCGGCCAGGAAATCACAATTAGAGGATGGATGTTTAACAAGCGCAGTAGCGGAAAAATCCACTTTTTGGAACTGCGTGATGGAACAGGGGAGATTCAGGGCATTGTTTTTGTTAATGCGGTTTCTCCGGAAGTTTTTGAAAAAGCCGGAAAATTGACGATTGAGTCTTCAGCGGCTTTTACTGGAACGATTTCAAAGCATCCAAAGCTGGAAAATACATTCGAACTTCAAGTGAAAGATATTGAGATTTATTGCATTGCGCCGGACGATTATCCGATTGGGAAAAAAGAGCACGGTCCGGACTTTTTGCTTGAAAATAGGCATCTTTGGCTACGCAGCAAAAAACAGTGGGCGAATATGAGAATCAGAGATGAAATCATTTGGGCGATTCGAGAATATATGCGCAAAAACGAATTTACATTGGTGGATGCGCCGATTCTTACAAAAACCGCGTGCGAAGGTACAACAGATTTATTTCACGTTGATTATTTTGAGTCAGATGCTTATCTTTCGCAATCCGGTCAGCTTTATACGGAAGCCGCGGAATATGCTCTCGGAAAAACATATTGTTTTGGTCCGACTTTCCGTGCGGAAAAATCGAAAACAAGAAGGCATTTAACGGAATTCTGGATGATTGAGCCTGAAGTGCCATTTATGAAATTTGATGAATTAATGGATTTTGAAGAAGATTTCCTTTGGTATGTTTTGCAAAGCGTATTGAAGAATCGAAGAAAAGAGCTTGAGGTAACTGAGCGTGACATTTCATTTCTTGAAAATATAAAACGACCATTTCCAAGAATCACATATCACGAGGCGATAAAAATCCTTCAGGAGTCAGGAAAATCAGACATCAAAGACGGTGATGATTTTGGCGCAGATGATGAAACTTATATTGCGGAACATTTTAAGGCACCGGTTTTTATTCACAGATTCCCAACTTCGTTGACTTCATTTTTTCAGGAGCCGGATCCAAATAATCCAAATGTAACGCTAAATGTAGACCTCATTGCGCCGGAAGGATATGGAGAATTAATTGGCGGCGGTTCACAGCGAAGCTATAACCTTGAACTTTTGGAAAAGCGCATCGCAGAAGAAAAAATGGAAAGAAAAGACTATGCTTGGTATTTGGATACAATGAAATACGGCGGAATGCCACATTGTGGCTTTGGAATGGGGCTGGAAAGGTGCGTGGCTTGGTTGACGGGTTCTCAGCACGTTCGCGAAACAATCCCGTTCCCAAGAACAATAAATAGGATTTGTCCGTAACAGACCGTTCGCAAAGCGAACATAGGTCTTATATAGCTTTCAAAGGGAAAACGCCTTTAAACTTTGCGATTTTTTTATTTGATGCAAAATAAAATTCATATTTTGGAGTTTCAGAAAGTTTTTTGCCTTTAAAAATTGGGACATTTTTCGGGAACCAATTCGCGTCCAGGCCTCTTACTTTATAAATGACGTAACCACCGGCGGCCTTTTTCAATTGCAGTTTTTCTTTATCAGAAAGTGCCATTATGGTTTGATCTGCCAAAACGGTTTTTATTCCAAGTTTTTTTGTTTGCAAATATTTTTCGAGTAAAACATCATCAATAATATCAAACGCTTGATCAGCGATTATCCAGTCTCCTTTTTGCGCAAATTTATAAGCTTTTTTAACGATTTCATTTGCTTTAGCACGAGTTTTTCTGAATCCCTCATGGGCCGTTCTGCTAAAAACAATTACAAATTTATCTTTAATATTTTTTTGGATATCTTTTTCGGAAATTTTGTTAGCATCAAAGATAGCGAAGTTCGCTTTTGAAGATTTGGATTTAACGAGTTTTTTTATTGTTTCAGCCAGGTCACCATAAGTATCAAAAAATAGACCTTTTTGTTTATTTTTAATTAGAGTTAAAGCCATTTGAATCATGGTAACAGATTTTCCTTGTCCGGGAATGCCGAGAAGCAAAATCGGACCACTGATTTCGCTGGGATCTAAGAGGCACTTTTGTCCAAGTTCAATTTTAAACATAATGAAAGGATTAAAGTATTGATTATAGTATACCATAAAGTTGTCAAAAAAGTCACCAAAAGGTGAGTGTATACCTACCTCCATTTTTTGCAGCAGATTTTTTGTTTCTGATCTGGATTTTTTGGCTTATTTCGGCTAGAATATAGCTAAACATATAACCTCAAAAACATGGACAATCCAGAACAAAACACAACAAAAAATCAGACCCAAAATAGCACTCAAAATCCCACGCAAAATTTCGAAAAATCTCTTCATGAAAAATTTGTCTTTTATGGCAAAAACGTTCGTGAATGGACGCGAAAATGTACACTACTTTTGCCTGAAATAGAGAAACGTGAAATTTGGAAAAAGCATGGATTTGCAAATATATACGAATACGCAAGAATTTTAGCGGGAATGAGTACAAATGCAGTTAGTGCAGCACTCTGGACAATGCGAAAAACGGAAAATAAGCCTGAATTAAGACAAATCATTGAAGAAAAAGGAATAAGTGCAGTTCGTCCAATAGCAAATTTGGCAACTCCTGAAACAGACAAATTCTGGGCTGAAAAAGCGAGGGAAATGAGTGGGCATACGCTAGAAACTTATGCACTTGCCGCGCGGCAGAAACCCCTACTGCACCACAAATTCAAAGTATAACAATCGAGCTCGACCCCGAAATAGCAAACCAACTCGAAAAATTAAAAGGCCAAGGAAATTGGAACGAGCTTATGCAAAAACTCCTGCAAGCTTATCAAGCGCAAGTTGAAGCCAAAAAACCAATTCCACAAGAAAATGCAAAAAGATACGTACCTGCAAAAATTAAGAACTACGTTCTTGTTAAAACTAACAACACATGCGCATTCCCGGGATGCACGAAAAAGTATAAATACCTTCATCACACATGGAGGTTCGCGCTCACAAAAATGCACGATCCGGACAGTCTCATTCCTCTTTGCAAGCCTCATGAACGCCTCGCTCACGCAGGCCTGATTGAAAACGAAAATCAATCGCCTGAAAACTGGAAAATAAAACTTGAAGCGGATAAAACCAACGAAAAATGGCTAAAAGCGGATAAGTGGGTGGCGGAATATTACACGGGAAAACGCTGAGTTGAGAGCGGGCTTGGTAAGCGCACAGATTTAGGTTTGCAATTCTGCGCATTTTGTGCTAAAATATCTAGATAAATATAAAAACAAAAATGAAAACCAAGAGAATTCCTGTGGAACATGCAGCACACAGCGCGGCGCATTTTGCGACGCATGGCGCAAAGCACAGCGCGGCACGCAGCGCTACGCCGGTATTTTCATTTGAATCGCCTGAACATCAAACGTATGAAAAAGGCCCGGGCTGGTATGTCGTTATTGGCTTGCTGGTCGCACTTTTAGCAACATACGCAATATACGATCGCGCATGGTCTTTTGGGCTCGCACTTGGAGTTTCATTTTTCATGTACTATTGGCTTTTATTCAAACAGAAGCCAAAAATGCTGGATGTGAAAATTACAAAAACCGGTATAAAAATTGGCACATCAGAGTATGAATACAATCAAGTTTTATGCTTTTGGGTGATAAGCAGGAAGTACGATAACAAAATAAATATAAGATTAAAAAGGCATTTTATGCCTGACGTGACGATATTTTTGGGGCACACAAGCCCTGAACCGATCAGGCATTTCTTGAAAGAAAAAATTCAGGAAGTTGAAAAAAGCGAAGGCGTTGCAGATACGCTTGTAAAAATATTCAGAATTTAAAATCTTAAAATATGGCAACAGCGCCGGAAACACCGGAACAAAGCAAGGAAGCAAAACAAAACTTTGAAGATCACGCAAAGAAAGTTCTTGATGAAGGCAGGGGAAGAATAGACAAATTCAACATAAGCGAAAAGGACGTTGGAAAAGGCAGAGAAGCCAGGGCTGAGGCAAAAAGCCATCTTGAAGCAAGAATTCAAGCGCTCAAAGAAAGATCCGCAGAAAGAGTCACGAGAAATAGCTTGGCGAGCCTCAAAGAAGAAGTGGAAAAAGATGCCAAAGAATATCTTGATGCAATTGAAGCGCTTATGGTTAAGGCTGCAAAAAGAGAGCTTTCAACAGATGCGGAAAAAGGTGGAAAATTTGTTTTAAATGACAAAGAAAGGCAAGACTTTTTTGCATTGATTGATGGCTTGGATAAGCTTAATAACAATGGCATAACGCCTGCGGAAAAGGCATTATTCTTGAGTGTTTCAAGGGCGGAAAGCGCATCAGATGGTGAGATAAGGCAGATCAGTGACTTGATGGCGAAGACGCTCGATAAAGACAGTGCGGCGCTTACGAATTATGAAAAATTTAGAGAAACAGCAATCGGTGCACTTTTTGGAGTTTTAAAACCTGCAGATAGAATGAAGGCTGCAAAACTTCTTATTGATAAATCAACGGGCAAGAGCGATAAGGTTATATTATGGCTTACAGCAATGGGAAACAGCGGAGCACTTGGTGTTGCACAAATCGAAGAATTGAAAAAACACGCAGTGTCGAAAGGCATTTCAGCCGCAACCGGCTTAGATACAACGAAAATGGAAGAAATTGCTACTAAATTTCAGAAAAAAATGGCGGAAATTCAAGAGCATATAAAAAACAACGGAGATGATACAAATCCCATACTCGGAATGCTCACGGGTGGCAATGCGCTTGGTGCGGTTGGAGTTCTTTGGGGAGCTTTAACATGGATTTTGAATATCGCGGTGACTTTGAAAAATAAGAATCACGGCGATGCGATTAACCCATATACGGCAGGTGCAACAGCTGCAATAGCCGGAGGTTGGTATCAGATGACGGGCAAAATTCCGGGAGAAGATGCATTAATGGCTCCTTCTGCAAAAGAGCAAACAGATGCGGCGCAAGTGCAAGGCGAAAGCAAAATGAAAGAGGCTCTGAATCGTGATGTTAAAACCGCGCAATTTTTAGCAAAAAATAACGGATTCCATGTTGCGATGAAAGCTTTGAATAAGAAAGTGGCGGCACGGGAAGCGCAAAATGCATCAGCCCCAGCTGGCACAAAACCACAGGCACAACCGGAAATAAAACTTGAATATGCGGATTTGGCGCAAGCAAGTCAGGAAATGAGAGATCCGGAAGCGGCACAGCGCAATAGAGATATTTCAAATCTTAATAATCCAAAATCAATGAGCGCAGTGAATGAAGTGGTAAAATATGCGGCTATCATGGAATGGAAATATGACGCGGGAAGGCCGGCATCAACACAAATAAGGTTCAGTAACTTATACCGAAAATATAAAAGTGAATACGGGGTCGCGTAAAACGCGATCGAAGATCGCACACGCGCGCCACGCGCTTGAAAAGCGCAAAATAAAAACAAACATGTTAAAACTTTTTAATAAAAATAGGCTAAAAGCAGGACTCGTAATTGCGTCACTTTTGTTCTGTATTTTTATTATTCCGGCAGCAGCTGATGTGCTTGCTTATTCTTCCGCAAATTTGGTGAAAGGAGAGGTTTCGAGGATGATTGCGCAGACTGGGACTCCACCGGCAGTAGCACCAGCTGTAAAACCACCAGCCGAAGGCACCTCAGTCATCCCAAAAACTGTTGAAGTTGAGGAAAGCGTAAAGCTCCTTCTTGATATAATGAAGATTCTTTCAATAGTTCTTCAGCTTCTTGCCAGACTTCTTTGGCCGATTTTGTTCTTCTGCGGAGCACTCATGGAAAATGACATTATTTTTGGTGGTGCAATGGGTGAGCGTTTGCACGATGTGTGGATTCAAATCAGAAATATCGCCAACTTGCTCTTTGTTTTGATGCTTGTTGGTACGGCAATATACAACATCTCAGGTTTTGCTTCGGAAAAATTACAACTAAAACAAATGCTCCCAAAAATTATCATGGGACTTATTTTGGTGAATTTTTCATACATGATTTCAACGGTTGCTCTTGATGCGATTTCGGTTGGCACAACAGCCATGTTTGGTTTACCAAGAGCGATTGGAATAGCAATGACAGATTCAGTAGGCTCGCCAATAAATATAACGGATGCGGCTCAGAACAATCTGTGTTTAGCATTCACTTCAGCCGGAAAACTGGGAAGTGAAACATTGAAAGAAGCCGGCGCTGCCATTAAAAAAGTTGGAGATGAGATGAGCAAGAAAATGCAAAATGCATATTGTGAGCCGGATAAAGCACATCCGGGCAAATTCGTCGCAAGTCAAAAGCTCCAAGCATTTATTGGTGAATGGGCTCCGCACAGCGCAACGATTATTATGGCTGTTCAATTTATGCATATGCAAGATTTGCAAAATGTAGCCATGGGCAATGAGCTCACGCTTTCAAGTTTAATGATAAACATGCTGTTTTCCATGGTTATGTTCTTTATATATGGAATGGCATTCGTGATTTTATTTATAGTTCTTTTAATGCGCGCAATAACGGTTTGGCTTGTAATAGTGCTTTCACCTTTATTGGTTGTTGTTTATGTCGTTCCGGAAATAACGGAAAAAGCCGGTGGCAGCATGAAAGAAGTTGTTACAAAAGCAGTTTCGATTTCAACAGCACCAATGGTTATTGGTTTTGTGCTTTCGATTGGATATATTATGATGACGAGTTTGGCTTCTACAGGCCAAGCCGGAGGAGGAGCTCAATTTTCAACTTTGCTTGAAAGTACGCTCACAATGAACGCGAACGTTTCCGGTCTTGCAGATTTTCAAGAGATCATGATTGCAATCGGCACAGTCGGATTTATATGGGCTGGCATCAAGGCCGCAACTGACAAAACGATTGCAAAAGGCGCCACAGACACAATAACAAAAGGCGTTTCTTCTGCCGGCGCATGGCTCGGCAAAGCCGCAGTTATGTACCCAAGCATTATCCCTGTCCCGGGTGGATCTCACGAGGGGAAGGAGTCTATGGGTACATTGCTTAAGACGTTTGATAAAGCAGTCAGAGCACCAGAATTGGCATCCGATGAAAGAGCTTCAGCTCTTGCGCAACGCATGGGAATTGAAAAAGGATCTGCAGGTTCGGCCACTTTGGAAAATGAATTAAGTAAGGTAAGAGGCACTAGCGATTTATCAACACTAGACGGAGTTATGGTTAAAGTCCAAAATCTAGATCAGCTTACGCCTGGAGTGGTAAAAGGTATTGAGCAGGGCATAAAAAACGCGAGACCTCTAAACGGGCATTCTGGAGACGATGCAGCTAGAGTTGCTTATGAAAAAGCGCAGACTGCAGTAGCAACATTAAGACGAGAAAGTAGTACCGAGGCGGAGAAAAAAACAGCAAAGCAAAGCCTTTTGGATGCCGCAAAAGAGTTTAGGATCAGTTCAGCAGGTGAAGCGGCTCAAATCAAGGCAGGAGAAGCTGTTGATCCAAAACCGGTCACACCTGCACCAACCGCAGCACCAACGGCACCAGTCGCAGCAGTCGCCGCAGACACAAATGGGGCATGGAAGACAGAGATAGGTAGATTAAAAGGAAAAGTCGATCCAGAATTGGAAAAAGGACTAGAGGGGGTTGTTGCAAAAATGAAGGCGGCAAACGTAGATCCAAAAGACCAAAAAGAATATATAAAGAAAAGCATTGAAGGAGCAACAGACGCGCAAAAGGCAATAGTTGATAAAGTCGTAGATAGTGTAAATCAAGCAACTCCAGCCGCAACAGCCACAACTCCTGCGCCTGTAGCGCCAGCAGCAACAGCTGGCACTACGCCAGCTCCAGCTTCAACAGCCACTCCACCTCCAACTTCTCCAATGACAGGCACACTTCCCGTGATTCCTCCTCCAGCCGCCCCGAAGACTTAATCACTTGACAAATCTATAAAAACTAGCAGACAATATATATAGAACAATAAAAAACCCTCATGGAATTAAGAAACACTCACAATTTGTTCACCACAGCGCTTGATAAAGCGCTAGGCATTGCATCTAATAATCGCATGGTTTATTTCGCCGACAGTTCAAAGGGTGCGGGTGGTGCGCAAAATACAGATGGCGTTGAAAAAAATCTCACGCCTGCGCAAGAGCTTGAAAAAAGACAAAGAGAACTGGATGCGCAAACAAATTCTTCCATGGGTGCAAAAATACAGGAACTTCCTTCTTCTGTTCGCGAAACCGCAAAATCAAAATACGAGAGCGGCACATTGATGGAAAAAACTCTCGTCATTCAATTAACGGAAGGGCATATATCTGCCGACATGTTTAATAAACTTATTAAATGTCTGGGTGGAGATAAAAATCACAAAACTCTCGCGGAAAAACATATTACAAAAGACATTACTTCAACAGCTTTTGAAGTTGCATTGATTGGGCTTGATAAAAAAGATGAAGAAGCTATGAAGCTTGTTACGCAGCTTGAAAAAGGCAAAATCAGCGGGCAAGCATTCAGCAATGCAATCGAAAAATCAAAAAAGAAAATTATGGGCAAAGCTGACCAAGCAAGCCCACTTTCAACAGACTCGACGGTCGCAAGAACTCAAGAAAAATTAAATCTCGTTAATCAATCTCTCACGCAAAGATTAAGCACAAAAATTGGAACGCCAAAAGATCAGGAAATTCTCCGCGGTTTTGTTGGCGAATTCGGAGAAACAACAACAAAGCTCACATCCGCATATGACAGTATGGACGCTCTTTATAAAGAAATGTCAGGCGGTCATCCGGCGATTTATACGGAATTAAAGAGCATGATTCGCAAGCAAGAATATGTTGGCGAATATGCGCTTCCGGAGCCAATGCGTGAAAGTGAAGCTTCAATTCCGGCAGACGTTTTAGCGGATGCTTTAAAAAAAGTAGGTGCAAAATTTAAGGTAAATCTTGAGCCTTATGGAATGCGTTTTTATACAAACGTAAGTTTATATCAATCCGCTCGCATTGAAGTCGCGAAAGTTGAAAAGAAAATCGGACTTTTGCTTTTGCCTATTAATAAAGAAGTCGAGGCAAGAATAATGATAGATCAAAGGCTTGAAGAAATCGGGAAAGGGCTTGGAATTGAGCTTAAAGAAGGGACAAAATTAAGACATTTGGATATTCGACCGGACGGGAAAGGTGGAAACGAATATTTTTGGGCAGAAGGAACGGAAATTTTAGCCATTGGGTTTGAAAAACCGGATAAAGAAGTCGATCCTGAAACATTAAAAATTATGCCTGAAGAAGGTATGATGCTAGTTATCGTCACAGGTGCCGGTACTTTCACGGAATCAACGCTTAAAAAATGGATGGATGCAACGCGTGCATCACAAGATATCAAGGCCAAGCCTGAGCTTGAAAAAGTAATTGGATTTGAAGAATTTGGTGGAAAACTTGAAGCCGGCACAAAGCTTGAATTTGATAGAAATAAAGATATTCGCACGGATGGCATGCTTCGAATTGATACCGAAGAAGTTACAGTACAAAGCATTTCAAACGACAAAGTCGTTCTTGATAGGCCTGTTACGATTTTATATCAGGAAGAATCTCAAGGAAGACATATTGCTGATTTTGAAAAGCAAGACATGCAAGTTCCGGAAAAAGACATGGTTCAGCAAGAATTTACATATGGTGAATTTGCAAAATGGATGCTTCAAAAAGATGCAAGAAAAGCTATGACAATTGCGGAAGCAAGTGCGGCGATTGAAAATTTGCAAAAACAAGCGGGTTACGCGGAAACGCAGCCAATAACTTCAGGCGCTATTTTCTGTGATCCAACAGGTAAAAACGTTATGAAGGTTGAATCCGTAGATCCTGTAAAAAATACAATCGTAGTAAATGACAACGGCACAAGGTATACAACGACTCCGGCAGCCCATTATGAAACCGCAAAAAAGCGCAATTTGATGAAGGGTGATCCGGAAACTTTTGCAAAAGAGGCAATGAAATCAATTGATCCAAACGATCCGGAAGTCAAAGCTGAGATGGAAAAAATCGCAAGAGCGCAGGAAGAGCACACAAGAAAGGCGTTAGAAGTGAAGCCTGAACACGTGGCAGCCGCAGAAGCAGAAAAGAAAGAGCCAGAACCTTTAAAAGCAGATCCTTGCACGCTTCCGCCAATGTCAAAAATCAAAAAATATTGGGACAATACAACATTTCTTTGTTTGGAAGATACAGGCCACCTCATAAAATCCATTTACGAATGGTGGACCAGAAAGTGGAAGAGAAACATGGAATTTGACACCGGCAAAGTTGGTGAAGGCTTGCCGCTTGTGTCTGCTGAAATGGCTCGTATGAAAGAGCACGCGGAGCATGAAGAAGTTGAAAAATATAAGTCAGGTCTTGAGCATCTTGGCGTGTATGAAATTAGAGAAATAATGTGGCATGCAAAATACGTTGATGAACTTAAGGCTTGTATGTTGATTTTGGTTAACAAAGGTCAGGCAAGATGGGATGATATAAATCTTTGGAAGGCGATTAACAGGTTCACGAAACCTGAAAAAAGAATCCCGATTCCGGATGACGGAGATCCACAGTCAATTGTTAAAATCGATCCTACAACAGGTGCTCCACGCACAGGTCAAGACTTGATTGAAGGCGCAGTTGATGCCATGTGGGGTGAAGGTATTTTTGGTAAGTGGTTTAATGAAAATAACAGCGCATATACAAACGGTTGTAACGCATATAAAGTTAAAGGAGATTTGCTTGAAAACGATCCAAAAGGTATTGGTGGTCTTCGCGCTGAAATGCAGAAATTGCTAAGAAACTTTAAAAATGGTGGATGGGTGAACCCTCAGCAATATGAAGGATTGTTTCAATTCTCGATTGAAAAAGGAAAGTTAACAGCAGAAGATAAGTTGTATTTCTTGGTACAGGGCGTTGCAACTAACTTGATGGGCATGGATAGAATCGGTTTTGCGGATGGAAATTTGCTTAACCACATGCCATGGCTTGATTATTTCACACAAGGCAAAGAAGACTGGAAATTTGGAAAACCGCATACATATCCGGATGGAGTTGAAAAATACGGCGAACCATATCCGCCTCCAGGTCAAAGAGAAGGCAAGAGTAGGCCATTTAAATGGAAAGATATCAGATTCCTTGCGTCTTATTTGGACAATGATCCCGGTAAGAAAGATTGCCAATATGGTCCAAGAACAAAAGAGGTTCTTTGGAAACACATTTTGCAAGATTATGATTCAAGAATCAGAATTGATAAGGCTCTTCAGCAGTCTGAAAGACTTGATCACGACGATATCCACTTTATCGTTCCGTTCTGTTCAGAAGCGGTTGTGGAGCGATTGTGTGGCACGGGTGGTACAACCAGAGAGCATTTCTCACTTCCGGGTTATTTGAATGCATTCCCGGGCTATAATCATCGTCTTATGAATGCTTTGACGCTTGAAGATCCAAATAAATCAGTTCAAGAAATAACAGAAGGTTTGGTTGGTTTTGCAAGATATGATGGCATTTTGGACAATAGATATAAAAAAGATCAGGCGGGACTTATGAGAATTGATAAAGTTAGATTTAATGTCATGCCGGTCGTTGATGTGAACATCACAAGAGCGCACAGAGAACAGTTACAGAGAATTATAATGGACGTTGGAAAGGCTTATGGAAAGGATTTTAACATTCTGTTCAAGGATTTGCCTCCATTAAAAGGCGCTTCTGATGTTGTTAAAGCGGAACAAGAAAAAGTTGAAATTTCATTGGCAAACTTTAAAGAAGATATTGAAACGCTTGTTGCAAGCGACAATGGTGCAAAATTACTTCAAGTAGTTTCCGGATATAAAATGCTTGGCCAAGGTGGAGAAAAGCGTGATGAAGCATTCTTGAAAAAGAATTGCTACTGGCGCTAGCACGCGATCGAAGATCGCACTATAAATAAAAGTCGCGGAGCGACACCTTATAATCCCAACGCCACTTTTCCCGCTGAAATCTCAGCAATCTCTCTTGTGATATTTGCTTGGCGTTTTTGGTTGAAGATAAGTGTCAACGAATCAATGATTTCATTTGCGTTATCGGTTGCGTTTCTCATGGCTACCATACGAGCGGAATGTTCGGAAGCCGTTGATTCAAGAACCGCATGAAAAATCTGAAGTTCAATAAGGCCCGGAAGAAGATTATCAAGAATAAATCTCGGTGAAGGCTCAAGCTTATATTCCGTATCTTTGGCTTGTTCAAGGTCAATATCAAGATGTTTGAACAAGTTTAAAGAGCGTCCCATTTCAATCATATTTTCTCTGGAAAAAGGAAGAAGTTGATGCATTGTTGGCTTTTGCAAAATCGGTGAAAAGAAGTGTTGATAAGCCAAATAAACCGCATCTGCGTCGCCTTTTTTATAATAATCAAAAATAAGTTTATTAAGCGCCAAAATGTCATTCAGTCGAGGATTATTTGTGATCCCGTTATAAGTCGCAATCAAATTCTTTTTGCTTCTTGCAAGGAAATCCTCAGCCTTTTTTCCGACCGCGATATACATTAAATTGCAGTTTGGATTTTGTTCCTTAAACTCTTTTTCGAATAAAGTGACTTTGCGGAACATAGTGGCATTAAAGCCTCCACAAAGACCTCCGTCTGAAGCCATAAGAACAATAAGGCAGTTTTTCATTGGGCGTTTTTCAAAGAGCGGATGTGAATTATTTTCACTGCTTTTTTCCGCCAAATGAGTCAAAACAACAAGCGCATTTACGGCATATGGTCTCATGGAAGTAACGCTAGCAACCGCTTTTTTCATTTTCGAAGCTGAAACAAGTTCCATCGCACGCGTGATTTGTTTTGTGCTTTTTATTGATTTAATTTTTCGTTTTATTTCTATTGTTCCCGCCATATTTTAGTTTGATTTATGACTTTTTATTAACAATTTTAAAATCTTCGATTGCATGCTTGAGCGCGCTTTCAACTTCCGGTATAAGTTCTTTTTTTTCTTTTAATTCGGTCATTACTTTTGAATGCGAAGTTTTCAAGTATTTAAACATCTCTTCCATGAATTTTTGAATTTCATCGACTGTCACATCATCTGTTAAACCGGTTGTAACCGCATAGATGATCGCTACCTGCATTTCAACAGGCGTTGTGACATATTGACCCTGTTTCAAAATTTCCGTGAGTCTGGCGCCACGATCAAGCTGTTTTTTTGTTCCTGCATCCAAATCGCTACCAAATTGCGCAAAAACGGCAAGTTCACGATATTGCGCGAGTTCAAGACGCATCTTTCCTGCAATCTTTTTCATGGCTTTAATTTGAGCCGCAGATCCAACGCGTGAAACTGAAAGACCGACGTTAATTGCAGGACGAATGCCCTTATAAAACAAATCCGCTTCAAGGAATATCTGACCGTCTGTAATCGAGATAACGTTCGTAGGAATATACGCGGAAAGATCACCTGCCTGAGTTTCAATAACGGGAAGAGCCGTGATTGAGCCGCCACCAAATTGCTTATCAATACAGCAAGCCCTTTCAAGCAAGCGTGAATGTAAGTAGAAAATGTCTCCGGGAAAAGCTTCACGTCCAGGTGGTCTTTTAAGTAAAAGCGAAATTTGTCTGTATGAGTTTGCGTGTTTTGAAAGATCATCGTACACAATCAAGACATCTTTTCCTTTATCCAAAAAGTATTCCGCCATAGCGCATCCGGAATAAGGTGCAAGAAATTGAAGTGACGCAGGATGGCTTGCTCCGGCCATAACTATGATTGTGTAATCCATGCTACCGTGTTTTTCAAGTTCGGTTACGATCTTTGCAATCTTTGACTCTTTTTGACCAATTGCAACATAAATACAAATCATATCTTCGCCTTTTTGATTGATGATTGCATCAACCGCGATTGCGGTTTTTCCCGTTTGTCTATCACCGATAATAAGTTCACGCTGGCCTCTTCCAATTGGAATCATGGCGTCAATTGCGCGAAGTCCCGTTTGAACAGGTCTATCGACTGATTTTCTGAACATAACGCCGGGAGCGATTTTTTCAACAGGATAATATTTATCGCTTTGAATTGCGCCTTTTCCATCGAGGGCTTGTCCAAGCGCGTTTACGACGCGTCCAATCAATTGATCTCCAACTGGAACAGATAAAATTCTTCCGGTTGATTTGACAGTGTCGCCTTCCTTGATACCTTCCGATTCACCAAGAATAACGGCACCGACTGTGTCTTCTTCAAGATTTAAAGCCCATCCGAGTGTACCGTTTTGGAATTCAAGAAGTTCGGCTGATTTTGCGTTGCTTAAGCCAGTTGCGCGGACAACGCCATCACCGGCTTCAATAACTGTTCCAACTTCTTCTGTGGAAGCTTGTGTTTTGAAATCCAGCAACTGCTTTTTCAATAATCCAATGATGTTTGATGATGATTCTGACATAATTTATATTTTTTAAGATTTATTAATTTTCGAGTTTAGTTCATTTTTAGCTTTCAAAGGAGCGCTTCATCATTTCGATTTTTCCACTTACGCTCGCATCAATCATATAATCCTTAACACGCAGTTTAACGCCTCCTTTAAGCCCCTTATCCACTTTGTATGAAATAAGAGGCTTAAGATTCGTGGCGCTTTCAATCATTTTGCCTAAGTCGGCAATATTTTTTTCTGTCATTTCAGACGCGGAAATTACATCAACCTTGATCTCGCCATTTTCTTCAATCAAAATTTGTTCGGCAATATTTACAATGCGATTTAGCATTTTTTCCTGATGTGATTTTCGTAAAATTTTCACAAAATTTTGCACCAGTTCTGCTGTAACAGGTTGAGTTTTTAATAAAGCGGCAAGCGCTTTAGCGTAATTTCTTGGCGTTGTTTTCATTATTTATATAACATTAGCAATTTCTTTGGCAGCATCTTCCATCAAACGTTTTTGATCGCTTTCCGAGAATTCTCTTTCAAGAATTTTTGTCGTTGCGGCAACGATCATTCGTCCAATGTCTGATTTTGCTTCTTTTAGCATTGACTGTTTTTGCGCTTCCATTTCGGTTTTTGCTTTATCAATGGCTTTTTTGGCTTCATTGTGGGCTTCAGCAAGCATTTCTTGTTTCATGCTTGAAGCTTCTTTTGCAGCTTCCGCCATCATTTCCGCAGTTTTTTCTTTTACGGAATTTAAAGCACGCTCTTTCATGTTTTCGATTTCGGCGAGCAATTCTTCACTTTTTTTAGCGTCGTTTACGCCTTTCTCGATCATGTTTTTTCGTTTGTCCAAAGCGGAAAGCACAGGCTTATAAGCGAACTTATAAAGAAGGAATAAAACGATTCCAAAATTTATAATTTGCGCAATTATAAGCTTCCAATCTATGCCAAGTTTCTCGATTAACTCCATGAGTTTTTTTGTTATTTTATACGGAGCTTTCGCTACGCTCCAGCTCTGTTAAACGAATTTAATAATAAGAGCGACAACCAATGCGTAAATGGCGATAGCTTCAGCGAAAGCAATTGCCAAGATCATGGCTGTTTGAATTTTGCTGGCCGCTTCCGGATTTCTTCCGATTGCGTCCATGGCTTTTCCGGCAAGCATGCCGATTGCGAATGCAGGGCCGATTGTGCCTCCGATCATCGCGAGTGCTACGAATAGATTTTTATCCATTGTTTATATGGGTTAAGTGTATACAAATTTACAATTTACAATATTTCAATTTACATTCAGTTTTCAAGCTGTAATTTACAATTTTCAGAAATGCAAAATTAGACTTTATGCGATTATTTTTTCCGATTGTAACTTGATAATTATTCATTAAAAATTGAATGTAAATTGTTAATTGACGCTTGATAATTGTTTTCCGTGATGTTCCTCATGATCTTCATGACTTACCGTTGCCATCGTAAAGAAAACGAGCGTCAATAATGAGAACACGAGCGCTTGCACAAATGCGACAAACATTTCGAGTCCGTAGAATGGCAAAGGTGCGATAAACGGCACAAGAAAGGCAATAACTGCAAGCAAAACTTCTCCTGCAAATATATTTCCAAAAAGTCTAAACGTGAATGAAACGATTTTTGCGAACTCGGAAACGAGTTCAAGAATTCCGACAAATGTTCCGACAGGATCTTTAAAAGGATTCACGAAAAACTTTTTAAGATAACCGAGTTTCAAGGTCGTAAGTCCATAAACTTGAGTCATCACAACCGAAATTAAAGCGATTCCGGCAGTCATATTAACATCCGCGTTCACAGATCTTAAAAATGGTACTAAAATTTCATGTCCGTTGTGCATTTCATAGATTCCGATCGTTCCAAATCCGGGGAAAAGTCCGAATAAATTTGAGATAAATATATATAAGAATATTGTTCCGCAAATTGGTAAGAATTTTTTTGCCAAATCACGATCTCCGGTGATTGTTTCAAAGAAATTCAAGATCCCTTCAACAAGCATTTCAACAAAATTTTGCCATCCGGCTGGAACGAGTTTTTTTGATTTTCTATAATATAAATAAGCGCCCAGCGCGATAAACGCAATTACAATCCACGATGTGATTAACGTGTTTCTGATTTGGAAACTTCCAATGTGGAAAATTGTTTCCGATCCTAGTGTTG
The DNA here is from genome assembly GCA_000993595.1 of Candidatus Peregrinibacteria bacterium GW2011_GWC2_39_14. Taxonomy (GTDB): domain Bacteria; phylum Patescibacteriota; class Gracilibacteria; order UBA1369; family UBA12463; genus UBA12463. Next base: position 46,652 of record LBWJ01000015.1, read on the forward strand.
GTGGCGCAAATGTTGCCATATTTTAGTTAACGATATTTTTTACTTTTCTATATATTCCAATTCCACTGATTATGATTGCGAGTGCGATTCCGATTAGAATAAAAAGTGGAACCGTCCCAAGTCTTTTATCCGCATAAGCTCCGCCAAAACCAAGGATTGCGATTGGCAAAGCGATTGTGTATCCAAGCTCCCAAGCAAGGCTTAGTGAAGCAAATACATTGCTTTTCTTTTTCTCCTGATTTTTCGTTTCTTTTTGCATTTTGTTTGTTATTTCGAATTTTAGGCGCGTTATTCTCCTATATTGCTGGCGCCAATAGATCCTCCCCTTGCCGATCTGGATCTTCTGATCGCTCTTAGTTTCATAGTTTCTCTTTCAAGCGCCGCAAAAGCTTGCGTGAATTCAACTGTGCCTGAGCGTTTTTCTTCCATGGCTTTTTTGGCATCCTCTTGCGCTTTTCGAACTTGTTCTTCAATAAGATCGTCAGCTCTTTCCGCGGAATTCGCCAAAATCATAAGTCCGCCTTTATCCATTTTCAAAATTCCTCCATCAACAGCCATATAAATTTCTTCCTTACCGTGTTTCACATGCAAAACTCCAATTTTCACAGCAGAAATAAGTGGCATATGATTGCTCAAAATTGTAATTTCTCCATCAACGGTTGGCACGCTAACAGAATCCGCCATAGATGTGTGCACAATTTTTTCCGGTGTTGTTATTTGAAACTTGAACGACATTGTAAATTGATAATTGAATGTAAATTGAATCTTGTAGCTTGTAAATTATTCTTCGACTACCGTATCAATGCTCCCTTTCATATAGAATGCCGCCTCCGGTTTGCTGTCATGCTTTCCTTCAAGAATTTCTTTGAATGATCGGATGGTGTCTTTTAATGATACATAAGCACCGGTGCGTCCTGTAAACGTTTCCGCGACAAAGAAAGGTTGTGATAAGAATTTCTGAATTTTGCGTGCAAGTTCTTCCATACCAAGAATGTTAATGATGTCTTGCAAATCTTTATACCTTTGAAGAACTTTTTGAACACCGCGAGCAACTTCATAATGTTCTTGTCCCAAAATCTTAGGATCCATGATTGTTGAGCTGGAATCGAGCGGATCAACAGCAGGGAAAAGACCAAGTTCTGCGAGTTGTCTTGTTAAAACGATTGTTGAATCCAAGTGTCCGAATGTTGTTGCGGGAGCAGGATCAGTCAAATCATCCGCAGGAACATAAACCGCTTGAACAGATGTAATCGAACCATTTTTTGTTGTTGTAATTCTTTCTTGAAGTTCACCCATTTCACTTGCGAGTGTAGGCTGATAACCAACAGCAGATGGAATACGTCCGAGCAAAGCGGAAACTTCCGAACCCGCCTGTGAGAAACGGAATATGTTATCAACGAACAGCAAAACATCTTGATGTTCTTCATCACGGAAATATTCCGCAACAGAAACTCCTGTTAAGCCAACGCGAAGTCTAACTCCCGGTGGTTCGTTCATTTGTCCGAACACCATGGCTGTTTTATCCATAACGTTTGATCTCGTCATTTCATTATAAAGATCATTTCCTTCACGAGTTCTTTCTCCAACACCGCAGAATACAGAGAATCCACCGTGTGCAGTCGCAATATTGTGAATCAATTCAGTAACAACGACCGTTTTTCCAACTCCGGCTCCTCCAAAAAGACCGACTTTTCCACCTTTCATGATAGGGCAGATGAGATCGATAACTTTAATACCTGTTTCAAGAACTTCGGTTTCAGTTGATTGTTCTGTGAATTTTGGAGCAGGTCTATGGATTGGGTAGGTTTTTTTGCATTTGACATCGCCTTTTCCATCAATAGGCTTTCCGAGCGCATTGATGATTCTGCCAAGAACTTCACGTCCAACAGGAACGGAAATTCCTTTTCCTGTGCGTTCGACTTCAATATTTCTTTGAAGACCGTCCGTGGCGCCCATGGCAACAGTTCGGACCATATTTGATCCCAAATATTGCTGAACTTCGAGCGTGAGCACAACTTCGCCGATTTTGACGAGAAGGGCTTCATAGATTTCCGGTAGTTCGTTTTCAAAAGTACAGTCAACGACAGCGCCGATGACTTGTGTTACTTTGCCTTTTTCCATATAAGTTTTGGTTTATATCTTGAATTTTGCGCAAAAATTCTAGAAACACTATAGCTAAAAATCAAGAGTAAAGTGAAAAAATCACTACGTTCCATATTTACAAAGAGAAAAGTTATTGAATAATCGCATGCTTTTGTTTAGACCAATTGGCAAAGGGGCTAATTTTATTTCTTTATTTTTTACCATTGACTATATACAATAATCTAGTATCATTTTTGTCTGATATTAACTTAAATTAAATATGACACCGGAAGTAGATGACGATGGTATAATACATGCGGATTCAGATGTGGATAGCGGAGATGTAGGTGCCGACATCGGAGATCAAATACAAACAATATCATTACCATTTAACCTAGATGCTATGGCTACATTCGAAGATACATGGGAAGATTTATTGAGAGAACTTGACGTTCCTCAGTTATCTCCTTTGTTAGATCAACAGCTAACGAATTACATGAACGCTGTTGAAAGGCTTGGATATGAGCATTTACAAGAATTGTCTCCTCGTGAAGCAGCTATAACATTAGCATTGCTTGCTTTTAAGAATGCGCAATTTATATATTCTAGGGATTTAAGGGCGGAGGATCTTCATTCCCCCGAGTCTTTAAGGGCAAGAGAAATCAAAGAGAAAATGTATCCATTTGGAGTACCGAAGTTGTTTATTTGTTTGGATGGAAGAGTTTTATCAAAATTGATAGCCGGTTTGAAAGGCAATGCTTATAGAACTCCGGCAGGTGACAGTCCCGAATTTAAACCTAAAAGGAAGGGGGAAGGATTATTTTTGACTAGAGTTAAAGGTAAATTTGTTGGAATTCTATGTAAAGATTTTGCTGATAGAATTGCCGCAGGCAAGAAGCCAAAAAGCTTTCAGATGTTTGATAGTCACCTTGGATGTGCGAGAAAAGGTCAGCAGATGAAGAAGAAAAGAAGAGTGGACTTATCCGACGGAGGTTTAAAAGAAGACGTTATTCGAAAAAGAGATATGATCACGGCCATGGGGGATGCTGTAAAGGGAATATATGGGGAGGGCAGTGAGTATGAAGCTATTGGCGTACAATTTTCATTTGATCCTCGCGATGGCTATTTATTTATGGGTTTGGAAAAAGAACAATGTTTGGAGAGTCTTGGTTCGGATGATTATACAGATCAAGCTTTGAAAGCATTAGTTGAAGAGGGGAAAATATTGCATACAAAAGAAATGGTTGAAAAAGAAGGGTCTGAATTGAGACCGATTCTAAGCGAATATTATTTTGAGCTCGATTACGAAAAAAATTATCGCGAAAGCACTTTGAAGTTTTTTACAAATCTTGAAGCTATGTCGGATAGGGCTTTGCCGATTATTAAAGAAAAATTAACGCAGATCATTCCGGAGTTGGTGGCGGAGGATAAGCGCGATGAGCTTACTCAAAGAGCGGTCTTCGTTCTTTCAAATGCATATACGGCCTATTTATTAAATCACGATGCGACTGGGAATGAAAAGCAGTACAAATACGCTTTTCATAAAGAGAGTGTTATTGCTGTAACGTATAGTGAAAAAGGCCCGTTTGATAGAGCGGTTGCATTTTCAGTTGATCCAAATGATACACATACCATTTCAATGGACTTGGCGGATGGAATTATAAGAGGAATTAGAGAAAGCGGTATGCTTTCCGAATATGAGCTCAAGGCCCTTTTGTGGCTTAAGCTGGTTCCAAATGCAGATAAATTGGGAGAAGCCGATAAGGCAAGGTTGAGAAAAAGAATAGACACTTTGGTTGATAAAACTATTGAGGTTGCGCTTGAAAACGCAGCTCATCATCACCATAATCATGAAACTATCGATTTACAATCGTTGATTGAACAAGCCGTTGAAGAAGCTAAGAGCCCAGCAGATCTGGAAGCAGCTATTTTAAAAGTCATAAAGGCTTCAAAATTGGCTGCGAAAAATAAAGCGCACAAATTACCGTCGGAAGCAGCAAATGTACTTACGGAATACGCTAATAATCCTATTGCGGCCATGTTGTTTGAAAGACTTGAAGAGCCGCTTGGGTCAGATGCGGATCTTATTAAAAGTCTTAGAGAGGTCGATTGGTCTGATATTGTAAATATAGATTGGATGAATATGACTAGCGAAGGATTTGAGAGATATGTTTCATCAAAATTCCCAAAAATTCCAGCTCCGGTATTTAGAAAAATAAATACATTAAGAAAAAGAGCAAAAGATCTTTATCAGCCTGGAAACCCTGCAAACGAAGCTCTTATAGAAGGAAGAATTGTTCCGGTTTGGACATTGGCAGATGAAGACAGAAAGACAATTGCACTTTTTCCATTCATAGCAAAAGGGTACGAAGAAGCCAAGGAGGCCGCATAAAAAAATGATGCTATTGACACGCACGGCTCGCTTTGCGAAGATGAATTTACGAAATTTAATTTAATCTTATGACGGTTGCAAGAAGACCGGTGGATTCCAAGGAATCAGCCGAATTGCTTATTCTGGACGCCAATAAAACAGCATCAAGAAGATTTGCAAAATATATCAAAAAAGAAGAAGACGAAAGATATGCAGGTAAAGAAATTTCCATAAAATGCATGTGCTCGGATGGTCGCGTTGATCCTGCAATGGATTTTAAAGATCAGGATGAGTCATTCAGAAATGAACAACGCCCAATGTTGGATAATAAGTGGTTTTCTGATTCAGAATTTTCTGCCGCAAAAATGCAAAAAGATTTGGATGCATATTTCGCGTTAAACGAGACTAAAATAAAATCAATATTTAAGATGCTTTTTGGAGGAGCTTTAGCGAAAAATCCGCAAGTGGTTATTGATCTTGAGGCTCATGCTGCCGCTGAGGGTGTACGTTCTCACGGTTGTGGCGTTAATGGAAGTAACACAGCCGCCGCTCTTACAGAAACCGCAAAAAACGCTTATTTAATTCAAAAAGTTTATTCTGAAGCGCGAATCATAAGGACACTAAGATACACAGATAATGGAAGCGTTGTTCCGGCCTATTTGATAGATTCAATAGCAATGACGGCGGAAGGTACTCGCACGGGGATTCCGCAAGGCCTCAGAGGCATTGTTAAGGGATTTAATCCGCTTCAGTCGTCTTTAGAAGAGCCCGGCCTTGAAATTTATAGGACGCACAAAGGAAACCCGCATAACATCGATATGATGCGCCATGATGAGCGTATCTTACGCGTTAGCGCGAATCATCAGGCGTTTCACGCAATATCTGAAGGGGAAGAGGGCGCAGAACAAGCGCTCAGGCTTTCTTATGTTCCTGATACGGCCTTTTTAACGCATCAGTTGCAAGCGTTAGAAGGAATCATTGAAAAAAATTATCTTCAGCATAGCCCAAATTTGCCGATCATTCTTCACCTCGACGTGCCGCAAGGAAATGGCGAACTTGCAGATCTTCGCAAACATTTTCTTTCATCCGTAAAAATCAATCCGGTTTTAGGCCGCATGATAAAAGAAAACAGGCTTTTTGTGGTTTTGACGGAAACTGATTTGGAAACTTATGTTGCGACAGCGCAAAAAGAAGAGGAACTATAAAGAAAATATCTAATTTCCGCACAGCGGCGCCGAATCGCGTGCTATTGACATAGCCATTATTTTATATTATACTAATTAACCAAAACTTAATATTAAGCTAAAAATGCCAAATCGGAGGTCAGCCCCAACAGTATTACCGGAAGTTGAATATGATAAAGACGCTTTAGCCGTTACAACATGGATGCTTCAAGGCAAGTCTTTAGTTGATTTTGTTGGTCCGACAGTTACGACTCATGAGAGCTTTATAAAACTTTTAAGAGTCAATGGATATGACATTAAGAATCCAAAAGACAGAGCTGAGCTGGAATCAATTAAAGAAGAGGCGATAATGTATGCGGCCGCCCAACTTGAGACGCTAAGTCTAACGGGGAATTTGGACAAAAGTCTTCCAAGGGAAATAGACGAGCATTTGTTGTCCGCAAGTATTAAGGAGCTATTTGAAATAGCGGCGGGGACTCATCAACCTCCTTTTCATCCAAACGTAAATAGACAAGCCTGTATAATATTGAAATATATTTTTGTAGAAAGTTATATAAGACGGTCTACGGAATTTATATTCCAACATGAAGCATACGGAGAGGTTTTGGGATTTTTAAGTAATAATTTTGAGAGTACCGATACTGGCGAATGGAGATTTAAAGCAAATCCGGACAGTAAAACTATTCCGGCAATTTATTACGTGCAGAGTGGTGAAAAAAGCAAGTCTTCCACTGCGAGAAAATTAATGGTTAAAGACGATGTGACAGCGTCTAGTATGATTGATCACGTTAGGGTGAGAGTAATAACGGAAACAGTCGTAGATATTTTAAAGTTGTTATATTCTTTAGTTAGAGAATGTCGAATACCATGGAATAACTCCGTGCCAAGAAGGCCGAAACAAGAGTTGTTGGATTTCAGAAGGATTGAAGAATTAATAAAACATCCGGAACAGGCGGAAGAATTCGTTAAAAGGCTTATGGAGGACCCGGAGGCGATCGACGGCATAAGGGTAATAAAAAAAACAGCAGCAGCAGGTAGAAAAGGTAAAGCGGTTAACGAGAATTCAAGCGATGGTTTTCAGTGTGTTTCTTGGATAATTGAATTTCCTGTGCCAATTACAGTAGTTAAAAATGGAGAAATTCAGACGTTATTTATAAATTATCCGGTTGAGTTTCAAGTTGCGGATAGAAAAACAGCAGAAAGAAACTGGACTAAAAGATCAGATGTTTGGGACGATGTAAAGCATGAGGTGTATGAAGCAAGGCAAGTGGCGAAAGTTGGAGCAAGATTGAAGATGACGGCTAGTAGAGTTAAAGCAGTGGTGGGAGAAGAAGAAGTGGCGGCAGATTTAGCGCAATTTAGAAGAGTGGCGGAGGTGTTAGGAATGCCGCAAGCTGATATAGCAAGATTAATGGCAGGAGTGGTTGAAAGAGTCGATGGTGTCATTGAAGATAGAAATCGCGATCAAGCGGAGATTTTGATGGAAAGATTTAGAGAAATAGGAGCAAGTCTCAGCATTCCTCCGGGTGAAATTTCAAGATTGCTTGGCAGAAGAGGAGCGGCTAAACGTAAAGCGTAAAATTATTTTATTTAACCTTTTTCAAGAATTCCTCAACCTTCATAACTTCCTGCTTTTTTGTCGCATAATCCCGAACGGCAATCGTTCCGGCTTCTTGTTCTTTTTCGCCGACAACAATCATATATGGAATCTTCTCCATTTCGGCATTTCGGATTTTTTTGCCAAGACCTTCGGCGGAAATGTCAATTTGAACGCGTATTCCGGCGGATTTTAATTCCTCAGCAACCTTATTTGCATAGTCCATGAATTTGTCGCTTATAGGAAGGATTTTTGCTTGAACCGGCGCCATCCAAAATGGGAAAGCTCCGGCGTGATGTTCAATCAAAATCGAAAGAAAACGCTCAATTGAGCCCATAATTGCGGCATGGATCATAACGATTTGTTCTTCTTTTCCGTCCTCATTTGTGCAAAATAATTTGAAGTTTTTTGGCATGTTTCGATCTGCTTGGATCGTTGCAACTTGCCACTCACGGCCTAAAGAGTCCTTCGCCATAAAGTCGATTTTTGGGCCATAAAAAGCAGCTTCACCGGCTGCTTCTGTGAACTCTGCTCCACGATCACGAATAAATCCTCGAAGTTGTTCTTCAAATTTGTCCCAATCTTCTCTCGTCCCCAAATATTTTTCCATATGTTCCGGATCAGATAATGACAATCTGATTTTTAATTCCGGAAATCCGCATTTTGCATAAAAAGTTTCGATGATATCCCAAATCGCATAAAATTCATCTTTTAATTGAGATTCACGGCAAAAGCAATGCGCATCATCTTGAGTGATGCATCGAACGCGAGAAAGTCCACTCAATTCACCTGTCTGTTCATCACGATAAACCATTGTTGTTTCCGCATAGCGATGAGGCAAATCGCGATAACTGCGAGGTTCGCATGCGAAAATTTGCGTATGATGAGGGCAGTTCATTGGTTTCATTGCAAATTCATGTCCTTCTCGAGTTGTAATTTTGAATAAGTCGTTTGAAAATTTTGCCCAGTGCCCGCTCGTTTCATACAAATCTTTTTTTGTAATATGTGGAATAGTGACTTTTTGATAACCTTTTGCTTGGCGTAATTCCCAAACAAAGTTATCCAAAATATTTCTAAGAAGCGTTCCTTTTGGCGTCCACAAAGGCAATCCCGCTCCAACCAATTCCGAAAAAGTAAAAAGTCCAAGTTCTTTTCCAAGTTTTTTATGATCGCGTTTTTTTGCCTCTTCAATCATATTCAAATAATCATCCAGTTCTTTTTGAGTTGGAAAAGCCGTGCCATAAATTCTCTGCAACATCTTATTTTTTTCATCTCCATGCCAATAAGCGCCTGCGATTTTTAAGAGTTTAAATGGACCGATTTTGCCTGTTGATTCTACGTGTGGCCCTTTACAAAGATCAACATCCGAACCCTCTTCTCTTGGCTTGCCGTTCCAGTAAACCGTGGCCTTTTCTCCTTTTTCTTCAATGATTCGAACCCAGTCTAATTTATAGGGATTATCTTTAAAAAGTTTCTTTGCATCTTCAATTGAAATTTCTTCACGAACGATAGGCGAATCTTTATCGATAAGTTCTTGCATGCGTTTTTCAATTCTTGGAAAATCTTCTTCACTAACTTTTCCATCATAATCAAAATCATGATAAAAACCTTCATCAGTCGCCGGTCCCATTGCTCTTTTTAATCCGGGAAACAGGTCGGTCACTGCTTGGTGAAGCACGTGTTCGCACGAATGTCTCATCTTTTCCAACTCCAATTGTTCTTTATTTTTTTCCATACATATAAGTTAACGATAAAGCGAGGGAATTATAACACACGCCGTTCGCCGAAGGCGAACACAGGCGCATATAAAATAAAAGGAGCGTGAAACGCGGACGGTCTACGTACTTTTTACCGCGGCGCAAAAAATATTACTAAATTCCCAACTTATTGCTCAATATAGATTTCTGCCGCGCCCTGCGCGCACCCCTCAATCCGAACACTCGGGTGATCGTTTCCGATGCTCTAATAGAAGCTCTTTTGGCGTCATATATTTCAAACATTTCCTTGGTCTATCGTTGAGTTTCATTTCAATTAAGATGATTTCTTCTTCAGTATAGCAGGAAATATTGGAACGCTTTGGAATATACCGTCGAACAAGTCCATTTCCGTTTTCTATGGTCCCTTTTTCCCAAGAATGATAAGGGTGGCAAAAATAAATAGTCACACCCAGAAGCCTTTGCAATTCCAAGTGCTTGGCGAATAAAAGGTCATTATCTAGCGTTAAAGTCAGCATTTCAGGAAAGCGTTTCTTGATTCGCAAAAATGCTTTTTCCATATTGTGGATGGAAACGGGAAAAATCTTTTCAAGGAATATCATTCTTGTTTTGCGGTCAATAACGGTTAAAATACATCCTCTTCCTCCTTTGCCGGAAACGATAAAATCACCTTCGGTGTCACCGATACGCGCACGTTCTTGAATGATTTGTGGACGATCATCTATAAAAGTTCGCTCGGACAGCTTTCCTTTCTTGTAATGCCGCCTATGGAGATGTTTTATTGCTCTATGAAATTCAATCTTTCTCCCGTATGGACTTCTGATAAAACGATAAATCGTATTTTTGCTAATATATGGAATATTTGGCTCTCTATAGCGGATTCTGCCTGATATTTGTTCCGGAGAATAATCATCAAACAATCTTCCCTCAATATATGCACGCAACTTTGGAAAACGGATGATTTTCTTGCCTTGGAAATTGCTCTGTTTTCTTCGCTCAGATGCCTTTATTTCGGCTTTTTCAGGCTGATAAACATTGCTCAC
>LBWJ01000016.1 GCA_000993595.1 Candidatus Peregrinibacteria bacterium GW2011_GWC2_39_14
CTTCGAGAGGTTTCCCGAGGGAAAGGAAAATCACGTCGTCGTGAATAATGCAGAATCCGTCTGATCCTCTCGCCGGCCAGAGTCTTCTGACTTTGGTCGGCACCTCTTCATTGTTTCCAACGTCTAAATCTCTTATTATAGAAACGCTCTATGTCTCATCCATTTTCTTTTTACACCAACGAGGCGGTCGCTATCGTGAAACAGGCAGGACTAATGGTTTTGCCAGCATTCGGTCAAGCAAAAGTTATCGATCAGAAAGATGCTTCACCTGGAAGCGTTGTTACGGAACTTGATCAACGAGCGGAAGTTTTTTTAACGGAATATTTGAAACGCATTGAACCCGGAATTGAAGTTGTCGGTGAGGAGTTCGGTGGCAACCACAAAGCCGAGCGTTTTTGGCTTGTCGATTCCATTGATGGCACGGCACATTTTGTACGCGGCAACCCGTTTTGTACAACGATGGTGGCGCTCGTTGTTGAAGGACAGGTAGTCAGTTCCTGTATTTACGATTTCGTGAACGATCAGATGTATACAGCTACGCGCGGCGAGGGGGCATTCTGCAACGGACAACCTATTCATGTCAGCCAGCGATCCCTAAAAGACGCCTATCTTTTCTGGGAAATTAATTTAGAGAAAAAACAAAACCTAGAATTCTTTTTGCAATTACAGAAAAAAGTAACATTGATGAAGACACAAAATTGCGGATGGGAATTTGCCATGATTGCCTCTGGAAAGATGGACGGACGCATTTGTATCGATCCATTTCAATACGACTGGGACTACGCTCCAGGATCTCTTTTGGTAGCCGAAGCGGGGGGTGTTGTGGCGAATATTGGCTCATCTGACTATGATTATAAAAATCATGAGTTCATAGTCGCCAATTCTACAATTCATCGGGAGCTCAAAAATCTAATTGATCAGTTCAGTCATGAAATTTAGCTTGAGGTTGTACGGGTTTTGATAATGAATTCTTGCGCTGTTAAATATGGATTGAACCGTCTTTGATTAGAAGATTGGTTTTTAAATGACCGATCAAATCCCTCTTCTCCTCCTTCGTTCCTTCTTTCAAGATATATTTTGCACATGCGTACACGTCGATATCTGGCATGATTTCTGCCACCTTTGCCGTAGCTACATGACCACCAAGGCTTGAGATCATTTTTGTCAGTCGATCAATTTCTTGCTTGATTCGTTCGACTGCTGCAAGTTCGTCGATATCAACCTTATCAATCATTTTATATAGCTGATTAAGCAGTTCTTCCTCGCGGATATACGATTGCTTGCATCCCGTCATCCAATGTTTCATACATCCGTAGTAGACGTAGCGTTTCGTTGTCCCATCTTTGAGCCGTTTCACTTTTTGATCCACACACGCCGCATTTGAAGATTTTCGTGAAAGCGAATTCGTGAGTTCCGGGCAATGCTTTCGGCGCGCATTTCATGACTTCTTGCACTTTGTCGTAGGTTTCTTTCGTTATGAGTGCTTCGTGCTTGCCGTCGTATCATTTTCCGCTTCCTCTGGGAAACTGGAAAATTTTTAGAAATTCAGCTAAATTGTATCCAATTTAACCCTACACTTACCCGGAGCACGCAGAACATTTCGAAGATCTGAAAGGGTTGTGGGTGTAAAATCCTGATATCGATCATTGGATATGGGAGGCATATTTTTATCTTTTACAGAACAACTATGATTTACCTCATCGACGGCGTGCCACGGGCAGGCAAATCAACACTCGCAAAAAAGTTGGTTGAGAAAAATGGCATTCCCTTTGTGTCGACTGATATGGTCTTCAATATGCTGAACGACACTATACCCGAGTTCAATCTGATCGAACCATATGCGGAAAGACATATAAAGTTCTTTCCTTTCTTCAAGAATCTGATGAAGCATGTGCAGAATTCCGTGAAAGATTATGTCATCGAAGGTGATATTTTTCGCCGTCGCAAGTGCATGAGCTCAAAAAGGAGTACGAAATTCAGGCGTGCTTCCTTGGGTTCTCCAAGATCACTCTGCAAGAGATCAAGGAGCATGTGGGAGAGAATGATTGGCTGGGCGACCTTTCAGAGGCCGACCTGCAGAATCTCCCCAACTGGATTATGGAAACAAGTCGCGGTCTCAAAGACGAATGCGAGAAGTACCAGATTCCTTATGTCGATATGATCGAGGGTTCATACGGACGAAATCTCGACAGAGCTTATACCTGCCTCCTGTATAGTTAACGGATGAAAGGTGACCCTCGCAATCCGGATCTTTGATTTAGATAAACAGTATATGAACTCTCCAGAATCTATTTCCGACCTATCTTTTTCATTTCATGGCATTAACCACGTAACCCTTCCTGTTTCCGACAAAACGAAATCGGAAACTTTTTACGTCGGAATACTCGGTCTCATAAAAATCAACATTGGTTCCTCCCTCTGGATACGTATTGGAGAACAGTTTATCCATCTCAACCAATCGACTGTTATTCCATCGTCCTCTTTTGCCCACTTCGCTATCAGGGTAGAAAATCTTCGGAGTTATTTGAACGTTCTTCAAAATAAGGGAGTCGACATCTTTGATCTTGACGACGACTTGAAAGAAATTTCTCTCAATACGGATTTTGAAAAAGCAAACCGCCAATTCTTTTTGCGGGATCCGGATGGACATCTTTTAGAATTGATTGATGCCACAAATTCTTTTTTCCATCCCGTATGAGTATCTTCAGTCCAGAGCTCAAAGAATTCTCGGAAACCAATTTTGAGAAGAATAAATTTTCCCGTGAGATCGAAACAAAACTTTTGAAAACCCTTTCCGAAGGTAAGGAGAGATTTCCCGACATTGTGCAATGTCCGAATAAATCTTGCGGAAATCCGCTCAAGGTCGAGATGAAAAAAGAAGAAATCTTTTTGTTCTGCGGAAATTGTGGGTGGGAACAGGTGGTGCGGAATAATGTTTATTAGATACGAAGGAGGCTCATTTGTTCCACTATGTTAATGAGAGTTCAAAAATGAATAACTATCATTGGTATTTTTTCAAAAATCCAATATATCAAAACATGTGACCAATAATCGGGAAAAAATATCAATCAACGTGCCTGAAAATTATGAGAACGACCAATCTTCGAAGATTATCCTTCCGGTTGTTCGGTTTCGGTCGTTTTCGCATACACCCAAAGAACCGATTTTTTGGTTAAACGGCGGTCCGGGGATGAGTAATATAAAATATCGTCCTCCTAAAAATCTCCTTGCAAATCATGACGTGGTGCTGGTGGGATACCGGGGAGTCGATGGGTCGGTTGTGCTTGATTCGCCAAAGTTCAAGAGGGCCATCAGGAATATTGATGGGGATGCGCTGTCGGTGACGTCCCGCGAACGGATTTCTGCCGCGGTAAAAGATTTGGTCAGAGGACTCAGGGACAAAAACGTCGATCCGTCTTGTTATACGATGAACGAAGTTGTTCAAGACATCGAGCGGGCGAGAACATTTTTTGGATATGAAAAAATAAATCTGCTGAGCGCGAGCTATGGCACCCGCGTCGCGCAGGTGTATACGGAACTATTTCCCAATCGCTTATTGCATTCCGTCATGATAGGGGTCAATCCTCCCGGCCACTTTATCTGGAATCCCCACAAAATTGATGAACAGATACGTATCTATTCTGAGTTAATCCGCGTCGATCCAGCCTGGATTTGTGAAGCGTCCCCCGAGGAAGTAATGCGATCAGCGTTGGAGAAGATGCCTAAAAAATGGCGTTTTCTTCGGATGAACCGGGCGAAGATCCGGATGGTCACCTTTGTCCTTCTTTTTTCCAAACAAACCGCCATTCCCATATTTGAAGCTTACCGAGCGGCATACCAAGGGGACTACAGTGGCCTTTATGCCTTGCAGGTTGCCTATGACTTAATGTTTCCATCCATGTTTAAATGGGGTGATTTCTACGCAAAAGGCGGGGTGGATTTTGATGACAAGGTTAATTATGATGAACAATTTCATGATGATTCAACCATTTTAGGATCCCCTTTGTCTTCGCTTTTTTGGATTACGGGGGAGGAGTGGCCGATTCGCAAAGGTAACCGTCCGGGAAAATCCACCGTAAAAAGTAACGCGCCCACGCTTCTCGTTAGCGGTAATCTTGATCTTTCAACCCCCGCGGAGTTTGCTCGCGACGAACTTTTACCGTATTTAACCAATGGTAATCAGATCATCCTCAAAGAAATGGGACATGTGGACGACCTCATGGGAAGACAATCACCTGCCACAAATCACATGATCACCACGTTTTTTGATGACGGGCTTGTCGACGATTCTTATTTTGTTTACGATCCGATCAGATATAAACCAGTATTTCGTTTTCAGACAATGGCAAAAATATTCTATCCGCTCTTACTTCTCCTGCGTCTTTTTTTCTGAATGTTTTGACTCATCATTTTGTGCGACCGTCACTTACGAAAGAGATTACCCTCAAAGACTTTCAAGAATTCTATTGGCTCAAAAAAGAGCTGCAGGATTTTTGTCGTCGACACGGAATAGGAACAAGTGGTTCCAAGGAAGAACTCTCGTCTCGCATCACAGTTTTCTTGCGAAAGGAAAACCCAACCAAATTCACAAAGTCAACTCGTTCAAAAAAGAAAACGAACCCTCCCAAAAAACCGACGCTTGATACGTTGATTGAAGAGAATCTCACGTGTACGCAGAATCTTCGGACATTTTTTGTCTCGGTTGTTGGACCGTCTTTTACCTTCTCGGTCGCCTTTCAAAAATTCCTAAAACAGAATGCGGGAAAAACATATCGAGACGCCCTGAACTTTTGGAAGGAGGAACGACAACGCCAGAAAGACCCATCTTATACAACCACGATCGCTCCCCAATTCGAATACAACCAGTTTATCCGAAACTTCTTTGCCAATCCCGAAAATATTGGAAAAACGAAGAAGGAATCCCTTCAGGCTTGGATGAAATTTCGGAATACACGCCGCAAAGCGAAAAAGCATCCCCCTTCTTTCTCTTCGAACGGGAACCGTGCGGTTCCATGGCCTCCCCCCTTATTTCGTGGCCGTGATTCACGGAGGTCCCGGTGGACCTGGAGAAATGAAGTCTGTGACAGAAGAACTGTCAAAAGAGCATGGTGTTCTTGAGCCTTTGCAAACCGCTCATTCCATTGAGGGACAGATTCTTGAACTGAAAGAAACACTCAACCAACATGCAACTTTCCCTGTTATCCTCATCGGTCATTCCTGGGGAGCGTGGCTTTCGTATCTTTACGCGACTCGTTATTCGGGCGATGTAAAGAAATTAATTCTGGTAAGCAGCCCTGGATTTAAACTAAGCGCGGGAGAAAAAACTCTGGAGGAACGGTTGAAACGATTAAGTGAAACGGAAAGAAAACGGATGAAGACGCTTTTGAACGAGCTCGCGCATCCCGATGAATCGGCAAACGAGAAGTTTTTGAAGCTTGCTATTCTTGCCGCTAAAGCTGATGCCTTTGATCCCTTGCTATATACCAACGATATCCTCGAAGCCCAATTCGACATCTATCAATCGGTGTGGAAAGAAGCTGAGCAGCTTCGCGCAAATGGAGAACTTTTGGAGCTTGGAAAAAAGATTACCTGTCCAACCGTTGCCTTGCACGGCGACCATGACCCGCATTCTGTGCAGAGTGTACAACAACCACTCTCTCGCGTGCTTTCTCATTTCCGATTTATCTCAATCAAGAACTGCGGCCACCGACCATGGATCGAACGGCAGGCAAAGGATAAGTTTTATCGAATCCTTAAACAAGAGATTTATCAACGTGATTAAAAACAATCACCTATTTCATATGGCAAAAATTGATTTCAAAAAGAAGTTAAAACACCTTTATCAACCTTCCGCGAAAGAAGTCGTTGTCGTAGATATTCCTGTCATGCATTTTCTCATGATTGACGGGGAGGGAGATCCATCCAAGGCAAAAGAATTTCAGGAGGCCATCGAGGCTTTATTCAGCACGGCCTATACCATCAAGTTTTTGGTAAAAAAAGAAGAAAATATTGATTATGGTGTTCTTCCCCTTGAGGGACTATGGTGGGCAGACGATATGAGTGCATTTAAGACAGGAAAAAGGGATGATTGGAAATGGACGCTCATGATTATGCAGCCGGAAATGGTCAGTGAAGAATATGTGAAAAGGGCAATAGAACAAGTTGAGAAAAAAAAGAATCCTGTTGCGTTGTCAAAATTGAGATTTGAAGCATTTCATGAGGGACCGACCGTCCAAATCATGCACATTGGGCCATTCTCCGAAGAAGGCCCGAATATCCAGCGTATCCACGACAAGATCAAAGAAGACAAATGTCGCCTAAAAGGAAAACATCACGAAATCTATTTGAACGATATCCGAAAAGTGGATCCAAAAAAGATGAAAACGATTCTCCGCCAGCCGTTTACTCATCAATAAACCTATGATTCAAACCAAATTCGTTGCCGTACTCAATAAAAAGATCGAGACCGGAAAAGTGATGAATGCGCTTGCTCACATGACCGTTGGACTCGTGAATTCATATCCGGAAAAGGATATGGGAGTGATTAATTATGAGGATAAAAGTGGAGGCACTCATCTTGCCTCAAAATATCCCTACATCATTCTTCGGGCGGACAATTCCAACAAAATCCGCGCGCTCAGAAATACTTTAATTGAAAAAGGAATCCCTTTCGCTTCGTTCACAAGCGCCATGACGATCGGTGGGTATGAAGAACAACTTGAACGATCAAAAGCAACGCCGGAAGAAGAACTCGAATACTACGGCGTTTGTATGCTCGGAGAAAAAAATGTATTGGACGAGTTAACCAAGAAATTCTCTTTGTGGATGTAAATAACATGAACCTATGACCTCCACACCCATTTCCCCTATCCAAAACGTTAAGCATCAGCATAGGGTTCAAATAAAATGTGATATTTATAAGCAATTCGTATCACTTCACAAAGAGATACCGGATTCCGTCAACGAGCTTGGGTGAGCATAGGCAAAACAAAAAATAGTTATGGGGAGACGTAAATTTTACAAATACCGCTCGCGCGGAATGACAAAGCAAGAAAAGTTTCAATAGGGATTAACCATCGCAGTTTTTATCATCGTATTTTGGTAGTCTTTGTATATAGATTTTTTTGCGAATTGCGTCTTTGAGTGGCCTATCAAGTGGGATGTCCATACTTGTTGGGATGAACAGGTTCAGCCAGCAAGAAAAGGCTACTGAAAAAACGACAAATTTTATCCCATAAAAATAAAACTATGAAAATAAACAACACATTTAAACTCATCATCGCTATCGTAGTTTCCGAGCTAGCCGGCATCATCGGATCGGTATTTACCACGCCGTCCATTGCCGGTTGGTACGCAGGAATCGTCAAACCGGCCATCAATCCTCCGGCATGGGTGTTCGGACCGGTCTGGACTACATTGTTTGCGCTGATGGGCATTGCTGCATTTTTAGTCTGGAGGAAGGGTCTGGAGCACAGGGATGTCAAAATTGCCATCAGTATTTTTCTTGGTCAACTGGTTTTAAACACGCTTTGGTCAATCATCTTCTTCGGTCTGCATAGTTCAGGTGGTGCGTTTGTGGAAATTATATTCCTCTGGCTTGCGATTGCAGCAACCATCACCGCCTTTGCCAGAGTTTCCAAACCAGCCGCGTGGATTCTTGTTCCGTACATTCTTTGGGTCAGTTTCGCTGTATATCTCAACTACGCCATTTGGGCATTGAATTAATCTTCATCAATATCTTTATGAAGGAGACTGTACCGTACTGTCTCAATTGTCTCATTTTGATGAGACCCGGGTGCTTGTTCGACCCCATCAAAAGACCTCTTAATCAATGATGAAAAGTGAGTTCGAGATCCGCTCGCCGAACCAACAAACCCTCAGCAAAAACGTTGGGGTTTTGTTATTGTTTTTTGACTACTCCTGATGGGGTTAGAAATGCTATACTTTTGTTGTATGAAAAAAATAAGTGCTATTGGTTTTGATTGGGGTGGAGTTATTTTGCAAAATATAGACAAAAGTTTTGCTGACACGGCAGCTAATTTTCTTCACGTTGATAATGAAAAATTTCGTCACGCGTATTTTTTATACAACCACATGATTAATAAAGGTGCGAACAGTAAAGCTTTCGATCAGGCAACGGAAATGTGGAATAATATTTTATCTGAACTTGGTTTTGCTGATCGATTGGAAATATTTATGGAGTTTGTACAAAGCCGACCAAAAGGTGAGGTGAGCCAAGATATGATCGAACTTATTCAGCGATTAAAAAATAACGGTTGGAAAATTGGTTTGTTAAGTAATGCTTCGGCTGAAGGAACACGGCGTATAAAAACCAACAAATGTCTTGAACTCTTTGATGTAACTTTATTCTCTGCGGAAATTGATTACATGAAACCAGAATCAGATGCTTTCATTATGCTTGCGGATAAGCTTGGTGTTCCCATCAAAGAATTGGTTTTCATCGACGATTCAGAACATAGTTTGTCTACGGCCAATGAAGTCGGTTACATTCCTGTTTGTTTCAAAAATACTGATGCCCTTATAGATCAATTGCAAACATTGGGAGTTTTGATTTAAGAAATTAATTAACCAAAATTACCTCTGTAAGTTTTGGAATATAAATATACTCCGGGTACTCTTGAATTGCAGTTCTAACGCAACCAATGAGGCGGAGCCAATATGAAGTTGATTATTTTACATGGCGCACCAGCTACGGGAAAGTTTACAATTGCGAAGGAGTTGGAAAAAAAGATTGCCTACAAACTTATTCATATTCATTCTTTGTATGATTTTTTGGAAGATGTTTTTGGCAAGGAACGGTATGAAACGAGTCTTGAAATTCTAAATCGGACCAGTCTTGATCTATTCAAACAAGCCGCACAAATAGGCATACCTGGATTGATATACACTTATGCAGAACTAGCTCGAGATAATTTTCGTTTTTTGAAAGACATTATTGCGACACTTGAAGGTACAAAGACAGATATTTTTCTTGTTCATCTTACATGCAGACAGGAAGAGTTACATCTTCGGGTAGCGAATGCATCTCGTAAACAGTTTGCAAAAACAACAAACAGCCAAGAGTTAAATTGGTTACTGGAAAACAAGGATTATGATTCTATTTTTCCAGACCTTCCAATCTTTGAGGTAGAAACAGCATCCGTTTCTGCTATCGAAGCATCCAACATGATTGTAAAACAGTATGAACTTTAGTATGAAAAAAATTCGAACCGTCGGATGTTTCATGGAGTATAACAGCAAGTTTTTAATCTTACTTCGTCAGGCGTATAAACCAGATGGAAATACTTGGGGTCTCCCCGCAGGTAAACCAAATGTAGGTGAAAGTGATGTTGATGCAATGTTGCGAGAGATCGACGAGGAAACGGGGTACAAAACACAAGCGAGTGAATTAAAACTTCTCGGTGTACATGTTTTTGAATATCCGGATTTGTACCTTGAATTTCCAACCTATCAATTGAAATTAAATAAATCGTTTAAAGTCGTTCATCGACCAGAAGAACACGTGGAGTATCGATGGGTTAGTGCACAGGAATGTGACGCAATGCCTGATTTAATTCGTGGATTTCACGAGCTTTTAAGACGAGTTGGATTCATTAAAAAAACCGCATCAGATCAGTCTGTTGATGCGGGATAGAGAAGACAGGTGTATTGACCGGCACTTACATATAGACAGATCTCTTCTGTGGCTATGGCGACATCCGAGAGGAATTCGAGAAGTTTGGGGATGTGTTCTTTGCCAACGAACGAGACTTCGTAACGGCAACATTCGTCGTAATGAATTACTTCACCATCCATCCAGACACCAAAATACGGAAGAGGTGTCATGGAAAAAGCTCCGAATTGCCCCATGAGGAAAATTTTGACAGATTCCTCAACCGTTGTTTCGTTCATCTGATGTCGAAGTTTCTTGGATGGGATGAGAAAAACCGCAGGTCTTCCCAGATTCCTCAACGTATACTTTGTGGACGCGAATTCGTCCCACTTGTTACTCATTGACCACCTCCGGTGATATGGGTGGAGATAATCTAGGTTATTATATTTTTTTGTCAAGATAAAACGGATTAATTGAATAAGGACAGGGTCAGATATTTAATTTTGGTATTTTGAAACTTGATACCTACACCATGATTGCAAATTATCGGAAATTTGCGGAACTCTTAAGCACTTCGCTGAGCACTGTCAAAATATCTTGATGCACTTCTTGAGGATCGATTAATGCAACAACAGCATTTCTTTCTTTCTGAGTTAACCGTTGCTTGGCGATCTTTTGAATAGCCTCCGCTACAACCTCAGGATTGTCGAAGGAATCGATCACCATTCGCTTCAGTCCGGTTTTTTGTAGCACTTCCGCAAAGCCAACATTTTTCGATACGAAAACGGAAGCACCATTCACAAGAGCCTCTGCGGCAACGTTGCAAAACGTTTCAAAATGGGATGGCACAATGAGTAAATCAATCGAACGATAAAAAACTCGAAGATCGTCCTGATTCATTGACTCTTTAAATTCTACCGTCTCTGGAATATGGAAACGATCATCTTTGTAGGATGTGACCATGACTGCTCGGTGCGGCCAACGTTTTTGTAACAACGCTTCGTGAACGGCAATAAACGCTTCGAAATTTTTAATCGGTGTCCATCGTCCAACTGCGGCAATTGTATAGCGTCCCGGCTTTTTACGACTGCATGTTTGAATTGATTTTACTGGATTGGGAATAACGACGCCTTTTTTGACTGGTTGGCCGAGAATTTCATTCTCGACTACTTGTTGACAGAGACTCGATGGAAAAATAATGGCGTCAGCGGTTCTTGCAAGCCAACGTTCGTATGTAAGAAGGCGTTTACGAACAAAATAATTTTTGTGTGCCACCTCTCTTTGTAAAACACCCGCATAACGTAAAACAATCGGAATTCCCAGTTCCTTTGCTGCCTGAGCGAGAATCCACGGAGCGAAGTACGTGCCATTCACCAAAACGAGATCAGGTGCTTCTTTGCGAAGAACATTCTTTGTCGTTTCAACAAGAATGTTCCATCGTTTTCTGAGTCGAGACACCTTTTCCCACGGATATTTTGGAAAGATGTCGATCCCATTAATAATGTGATGACTGAAAAACGAAGGAAGATAGCGACGAAAAATAATTGCGCCTTGAATATGTCGAGAGGTGACATATTCGACACCGACAATGGTGTCGTCTTTATCTTCAAGCCAATCGAAAAGGGCGAGATTGGAAATAGTGATCCCACCAAATGTATCGCGATGAACGTTCGTTGCGATTTTCATACTGATAACTATAGCAAATATAACAATGTATGCAATGCTTTCTTGTGAACCATCATGTGATGCCATCATCCTGGACAGAACGAACAGAGAGGTATACGCTAAATATAAGTAAATAATTAAGCAATCATTTAACTATTAAATCCATATGCTTACGGATGCGGAAATTCGTTCGAACCGAAGAATTCTCAATGAGACCGACAGAGATCTTGCGACAACATTTAAAGCACTTGGAGACACCACACGTTTGCGCATCTTTCGTCTTTTGACGAATGAGCCGCAGATGTCGGTGGGTACGATTGCCAAGATTCTCCACACCTCCTCTCCGTTGACGTCCCAACACATCAAGGTACTCGTCAACGTACATCTGATTGAAAAACAACGAACAGGAAAAAAAATTTTTTCCAAACTGGATCGTCGTAATCCCGTTGTCCGAGAACTTATCCGAACGATCCGACGATCCATGAAGACGAAATCATGAGCGTCAATGTTTATTCTTTACTTATAACTTTTCCACTATGCTTTATACCATCGCAATCATTCTCATTATCTTGTGGATCCTTGGTCTCATTACATCCTACACACTTGGCGGTTTCGTCCATATTCTTCTGGTTATCGCCATCATTGTCATTCTTGTTAGGGTTATTCGAGGTGAAAAAATTCTCTAAAACATCATCGCACCAATCTCGCAGAAATATTCTCAGCATACGGAAGTTATTCTTTGCATTCTGCTCTATGAATATCATCTTGTTACGCAGAGGTATTTTACCTGTAGCGTTCATTATCGTCATCACGGGATTGTTCTTCTCTATGAGACACATTGCGATACCCTTTCATGCACTCTACCGCGATGCGTCACTCACGATTGATGTACGTGTTGAAGATCTTCTCAGCCGTATGACGACTAATGAAAAAATCGGTCAGCTTGCGTTGGTGGAAAAAAATAGCATCACCGATACTTCGGACATTTCAAGTTATGGAATTGGTGCACTCTTAAGCGGAGGTGGGGGTAATCCGATTCAAAATACCCCGAAGACATGGCTCGCCATGGTCAATGATTTTCAACATGCCGCACAAAACAGTCGACTGAGTATCCCTCTTTTATACGGAGTAGATGCGATACACGGCCATTCCAACGTGCTAGGTGCGACGATCTTCCCTCATGCGCTTGGGTTGGGAGCGACCAAAGACACGGATCTCGTCCGTCGCATTGGTGAGATCACCGCACAGGAAATTTCCGCTACCGGAGTAAACTGGAATTTTTCACCGACCGTTGATGTTGTTGATGACACCCGTTGGGGTCGGACCTACGAAACATTTAGTTCAAACCCAATCATTGTCAGTGAACTCAGTGTCGCATATCTAACAGGCCTACAATCGGAATTTGTTATGGGCACCGCCAAGCATTACCTTGGGACGGGTGCAATGGCCTGGGGATCTTCCACAAATCCAGATTTCAAAATTGATCAGGGTGCAACATTGCTTGACGAAACGACCATGCGAGCAACGCATCTCCCTCCATTTGCCGCAGCAATTGACGCCGGCGTGAACAGCATCATGGTCGGTCACATTTCATGGAACGGCGTTGAACTCTCAGCCAATCATTACCTTCTGACAGACGTACTGAAGAACGAGCTCGGTTTTGATGGTTTCGTTGTTTCTGATTGGAATGGCGTGGACGAAATATCAAGTGACAAATATCTGGCCATGGTTACCGCCATCAATGCCGGAGTAGACATGATCATGCTTCCCTTCGATTATAAGACGTTCACAACGCACATGAAACGCGCGCTTGATTCAGGTGCGATATCGCGTGAACGGTTGGACGATGCAACGCGACGAATTCTCCGCGCCAAATTCTCAACCGGACTCTTTGACACTGAACCCGTCGAGGATGAGGAACTGCTCACCATTGGCTCCCCAAAACATCGCACAGTCGCACGCGAGGCTGTTCGAAAATCAATGGTTCTTTTGAAAGACGTAAACACACTTCCGCTCAACAAAAATTTCTCGCATATTGTGGTGGCCGGTTCATCAGCAAATAATCTTGGCCGTCAATCCGGAGGTTGGACCATTGAATGGCAAGGTGTCGACGGCAACTGGATTCCCGGCACCACGATTCTTGATGGGATAAAAAATGCGGTCAGCGAAAATACAAAAATCGAATACAGCGACACGGGTTTTTTTTCTGCGCGCAACGAACGTGCCGACATCGGAATCGTCATTGTAGGTGAAGCTCCATATGCTGAAGGTGCCGGCGACAATGAACACCCAGAGCTCTCCACAGAGGATTTACAAATAATTAAAAACGTAAAGGCAATCAGTAAAAAGACTGTCATCATCATTGTCTCCGGACGGCCGCTCGATATTCGCCCGTACGTCGATTCGTGGGATGCGGTCATCGCTGCCTGGCTACCGGGTAGCGAAGGTAATGGCATCGCAGACGTCCTCTTTGGCGACTATCTCTTCACCGGTACGCTCCCTGTCAACTGGCCGTTGTAAATGTGAAATATCGCTTGCAGATTCTCTTATAAAAAAATCGCATCCTTGGTGAATGCGATTGAATTGATCTTTAAAATAAGATTGGGGACAGATAGCAATCCGTTGTTGTATCGCCCGCCTGAAGCGGAGCGAACAGAGGACCACCCGTCGATCCTGTAATCCAGATCTGTCCATCCTCATCGGTTCCACCGATCCCGTTGCCATAATCGTTGTCCGATGGGGTCCCGAAAATGAATTTTTGGAGAAGTGCCCCACTGCTACTCAATCGTTCTACGACGATCTGAGCCAATACAAGAGGGTCGTATTCATTTCCGATGACGTAGTTTTCACTTCCGATAGTCGTTACTCCATGGAAATAATCATCCATGGCACCGTTAGATTGTATGTACCAACCGTCGTTACCCAACTTCGTGACAAACCCCTTTGTATAGGAGGAGTTCTCTTCGTAGGTGTTTCCTACGACAATGAAACTTCCGTCGCCAGTGATAGCAATATCATGCGGAAAGTCATCCATGGCAGTCCCAAACACCGAAACGTTTCCAACGACTTCCAAATTCGTCGTCAGCTCTACCAACCACCCATCGATATGGCCGTAGACCGTTTCATCGGTAGTTCCAACCACCGTGACCCCTCCACCTCCAGCTGTCCGTTTTGCCAGCCCTGTGGCACTGGTTTTCGTACCGGTTTCAAAAATCCATTTTCCAGCCGGTGTTCCATTGAGCTCATATCGAGCAACAAACGCCCGAATACCACTCTCTGTCGGTTCCGAACCTGCCAGAAAAACGAACCCATCACTTTCCATCACCGCATTTCCTGCGGAACCACTAATTCCGAATTGGCTCCACGTCAGAGAACCGATGAAGGCCGAATCGTTAACCGTTCCTCCAACGAAGACATTTCCTCCACTAAGGACAATGTCATATAACGAATCTTGAGACGGAAATCCGAATTGCCATTCAAGCTCCGAATTTCCATTTCTGTCAAAACATGCGACCACAGCATCGCTCCCTCCTGCTGAGGGTTGATATAAGTCACCATTCGTAGACCCGGCGACACAAATCAAGTCGCCTTCCAATGCGAGAGCTTTGGCAGCATCTGTGCTGGCTGATCCCCATTGCCATCCTTCATCATCGGTAAATCCGTCACAGTCGTTGTCGACGCCATCGGGAACATCACTTGCTTGAGGACCCTTTGCTGGGTCTTCATCGTCGCAGTCACCACTGCACGACGTTGTTCCATCTCCATCCTTATCGAGACCGTCGTCCACGGTTCCGTCACAATCATTATCAACATGATCGCAGAGCTCCAGAGCGCCGGGATAGGTATTTGGATCGGAGTCGTTGCAGTCATCGTCGGCATAGCCGTCCCCATCATGGTCTTGCTGCTGGCAGTCGGAAACACCACCAAACACGACCGATACAGCAGCCAACATCACAAAAAAATAACAGAATCTGATTTTCACTTCTTTTCCCTTTCTACAAGTTTTCAAACAGCACTTTAAGACCGACAAGAGATTATAAAAATTTTAAAAAAATGTCAAAATTAAAGAAGATAACTTTTATTTGAACGAAATTTTTTCATTCAAACAATTTCTTGTGTGACATATAGATCAAAAACATCCCGCCGAACCGACAAACAACCCAGACGGGGTGTTTTGTGGTTCAAGACGGGATGCAGAATATTGATCAATTTTTCAACATCTTCCAAAGATATGTATACTCCAACGCATTCCTACGAGCCTTTTCAAGTGGATTCTTACCAGCTCCGTGTCCACCATCCACGTTCTCATAGTAGAAGAACGGATATCCAAAGGATTCCATCTTCGCTGCCATTTTTCGAGCGTGGGCTGGGTGTACCCGATCATCCTTGGAAGAAGTGATAAAAAATACTTTCGGATAGTGTCTTTCAGAAAACAGATTTTGATATGGAGAATAAGAAGCGAGAACTTCATAATCCTCTTGAATTCGAGGATCACCATATTCTCCGATCCACGATGCCCCGGGTGGTAACTCATGATATCGAAGCATATCCAGAAGCGGAACCTGACAGACAACAGCATGGTACAAATCAGGTCGTTGGGTAAACGCAACTCCCATGAGCAATCCACCGTTACTTCCTCCCTCGATTCCAAGTTGTCGAGAAGTTGTCACTTTGTCATAAATCAAGGCTTCGGCTATGGCATGAAAATCGTCATAGGCTTTCTGACGATCATGTTTCAGTGCCGCTTTGTGCCAAAGAGGACCAAATTCGCCTCCTCCTCGTATATTTGCCAAAGCATAAATTCCACCTCTCTCAAGCCAGAGTTTACCGATAATGCCTGAATAGCTGGCTTCCATGGCGATTCGAAACCCGCCGTAGCCATAGAGAAGTGTTGAAGCAGACCCGCTCTCAAGAACTGATTTCTTTGCAACCACGAAATATGGAACTCTTGTCCCATCTTTACTTGTTGCCCAACGCTGCTCCACAACGACATCGCTCGAATCGTAGAAAGCTGGAAGCTGTTTCCAAGCTGTCAGTTTGTTTTTCTTTGAAACATGGTAAAGCGTGTCTGGCGTTGTCGGGTTTTCAAACAAAAGAAAAAACTCGTCACTCTTATCGTCTGTATAGGCAATCGAAATGGATCCAATTCCAGGCAAATGGATTTCCTCACCGATCCAGTCTTCGAGTCGATTTTGTCTAAATCGCTTTACCTTGCCTACAACATTATCAAGCAAAGGAACAAGCACTGTGTTCTTCGTTGTCTGAACCTTTCGAACAGACTCACTATCACTTGGGTGGTAGATCAGTCGAACCATCTCGGTCTCGAGATCGAAAGAAACCAAGTCACCCATGGGCCAAGTTCGACCTTGATATTCCCAATCTTGCTGAAGCGTCAGGATGATTTGGTTATTCAAGATTCCATTTGATTGATATTGAGATGGAAGAGGTAGTGGCTTGAGACTTCCATTTTCAAGAAACAAAAATTGCTCTGAATCATAGAACGTGACGTTCTTTCCAAGAATCACTATTCTTTTTCCGTGAGAATCGATATCAACCCAGCTCCAGACGGAGACATCTGAGAGTTTTCCTTCCAAAATTGTCTTTGCTTCTGACAAGGGCGTTCCCCGTTTCCACATCTTGATGATTCGGGGATATTTAGATTCCGTCAGAGATCCTTCCCCGAAGTCGGTTGTGACGAAAACCGTATCTTCATCAAACCAACTTACATGTGACTTGGCCTCTGGAAGATAGAACCCACCATTCTTCTGGTTGATGAACGAACGAGAGGATATTCTGAACTCCCGAACGATCTTTGCATCCTTCCCGCCGTCAGACAAAGAGAGCAGACAGAAATCCTCTTTAGGCGGAAGGCAATTGAGATCGCCCCACACCCAGTTTTTCTCTTCTTCTTTTGCCAGCTGATCAAGGTCGATGATAGTCTCCCAGTTCGGGAAATCTGAATGATAACTGTTTCTTGTTGTTCGTCGGAAAATTCCCCTTGGATTCTCCTCATCTTTCCAGAGATTATAAACCCATTTTCCATCAACTCCATAGATCTCGGGAATTCGGTCTTTGGAGGTGTAAATCTCTATAGCCTCCTTCTCAAGCTGTGAATAACGAGGGTCAGATTTGAGTTCTCCGAGACTTCTCTCATTTTGTTCTCGAACCCAATTGAGAGCCTGCTCATCATCAACCTTCTCAAGCCAGAGGAAAGGATCTCCCTCTTGGGCAAAGATGATAAAAACAGGGACGATCAACAAAAACAAAAAGTATAACCATTTTCTCATCACAAACTCCTTGTTAAAGGACAAAAAATCAGGCAAGATTCCCCCTATTAGGAACCTTTCATCACCTAAGATCTGGCAAAATAATTACCATTAAAAACTTGTGGTGTCAAAACAAGTCTGTATTACTTTCAAGAAATCTTCATATGACAAAATCGTTAAACAATGTACGAGTGTTTTTCAAACTCCAACCACAAACATGAAAGAGTGTTCGGAAATATGTGCATTTCCACGATCAAAATCATATTTTTCAACCATCTTTAATCCACGCTCTTCAAAAATTTTTTCCCATTCAAAAGCTGAATGCAAATTAGCAGGACATGGAATGTCATCACGTTTCATCACTCGAGAAATCATCCAATCGATCAGTTGGGCTGAAAGCATATTCGTCGGATTTCGATCGATAAACACCGGTTCCACGATAATGATATTTTTTCCAGCCACTCTTTGCGCTTCACGCAAAACTTCAAGAGGATGATCGCTGTGATGAAGAGAGCCAATCAGAAGAACCGTATCTTTACTTTTGTCTGGCAATGGTAATTTTTCTCCATCAAAAAGAATCAGTGGAAGTTCTGTTCTGTTAATATCCACGACATCAACAAGCGTAACCCATCGACCATGTTCGTTACGAATCACCTGCCCCACCAATCCGTCTCCACTCCCAACATCTAAGATATCATCCTCTAAAAAAGGCCCAACCAATTCCGAAAGAAATCTGGCTCGACCATACCGATCATCAAAATTTTCCCTTATCAATTTATCGACTCCTTCTTCATCAATAGCCTGTTGGCATCTTTTTTCAAAATCATTAGCGTCTTTAGATATCCTGCCAGCTTCGATCATCCTGGATACCAATTTCACTGCCACATCAGGGGCCAAGAGGTTTCTCTCCGTAAACATCATCCCAATTTTTTGTTCAGCAGCAGCTATGGTTTCTGGAGTTTTAAAAACATCCAAAGGAGAAAAATAGCGAGATTTTTCTGGTACGTGAAAAGTTTCGTTCGGATGCACGTATGATTTTGATTCAATGTCAGACATATAAAAATAGCTATTAGCTAGAGATAATGGTATCAAAAAATTTAAAAAAGGCCCTGTGCATAGCACAAGGCCTTAAAAGTTCTCTTACCCAGCAGACGACGACGCCAGAATCGCCACATAGTCGGTGCTGTACCAATCCACATGTCCGTCATCGAACTTGAGGTACAGGTAACCGTAATCGATTTCCTTGACCACGGCCTGGCCACGTCGAGCCTCGTGACCGTATCGTTCGTCACCTTCCCAAATTCTGACCTTCATATCAACACGGATGTCGTGTCGAGTCAGAAAGATGAGCTTGGGCGGCGGATTCGATTCGCTTGTGACTTCGACCAAGTCAGGGGAATTCCTCTGATAGCCGATTCGAAATTCCTCGCGGATTTTCGCATCGCCATCAAGGAGAACTTTCCCCCATCCGTCGCGGCAACCGCAACCCTCAGAAACACCGATGACTGTGCCGAGTTGATTCAGATACCTACTCCTCGGGTCAATCACCTTGACCCGGAGACCGCGACGGACATCCGACGCATAAACCGGACGAGTCCGGATTTCCTCGTTCATTTTTTCTCCTTTCAACGACGGTTTGCGATGGCATCGACCAACCGATCGACGTCATCAAGAGTGTTATAGACATGGAAACTGGCGCGGGTTGCGCCTTCCAGTCCATAAAAATGATCGACCAGGGGCTGGGCGCAGAAGACCCCACTCCTCACGCAGATCCCCCTCTCTCCGAGCCGAACGGCCAGGTCCATATCGCGAACTCGATGTCGATTGGACGCACCTTTATGATCAAAGGTGAAGCTCACCAACGACATTGCGGAGTCCGAACCCGGACCAGGACCAAGCAACTTGATCGAGGGAATTCTGACCAATCGATCCCAGGCGTAGTCGCCCAGCATGCGAACATGCTCTTCGACACCCCTGAGTCCTCCTGGAAAACTCTCCAGCCAGTTGGCAGCCGCGGCCAGAGCAACTGCTCCAGCCACATTCTGCGTTCCGGCCTCGAGCCGTGTGGGCATCGGTTTGAACCAGGCCCGCTCCGGAGTCACGCGGTTGATCATGTCACCGCCTCCGAACATCACTCCCATCTCGTCGAAACGATCAGGCGAGACGTAGAGGATGCCGGTTCCCATGGGACCCAGCATCTTGTGCCCGGAAAGGGCAAAGAAGTCGACTCCGAGCTTGGTGACGTCAATCGGCATATGACCAGCCGACTGAGCGCCGTCAAGAAGGACCTTCGCGCCAAAGCGCTTGGCCATCTCAACGATCCGGTCGATCGGGTTCAGAGTGGCGGTCACGTTGGACACATGCCCGACACAAACCAGTTTGACCCCACCGCGTTCCAAGATCTCCTCCAGATGACTGAGATCGAGCGTGCTGTTGGGGTTGAGTCGAACCAACTCAAGCCTTATTCCCTTTTCCTCGGCCAGGATCTGCCAAGGAACAAGGTTTGCATGATGCTCTGCCATGGTGGAAACTACGACATCGCCCGGACTCATATTCGCTCGCGCCCAAGCAAAAGCCACGAGGTTAATCCCCATGGTTGTGCCCGAGGTGAACACCACACCGTCAACATCGGCTACGCCGATGAATCGAGCAAGAGACTCGCGAGCGCCAGCAAACGCCTCGGTGGCATTTCTTGCCAACGGATAAAGCGAACGCCCAGTTGGAGCATTACACTCTACGTAGTGGGCCACCTCGGCATCGAGGACAGCCTGTGGTTTCTGACTGGTCGCCCCGGAATCGAAGTAAATCAAACCGGGATTAGTGGCGAGCAGTGGGAACTGTGAACGAAATTCCATTCCAACCTCCAATCAATTCAATATAGTGTTTTCCAAAGAACAAGATATGATTATACGCTATTTTAAAATTTTTGTCAATATCTTTAGACAAAGTTTTTATCAATTTTAACAAAATTTTAAACATTTTGTAAATAAATATTGACAAAATACTCATTTTCTGTTAAATTCAACAGTTCTCTTTTTCGAGATTTCCTCGAAATTTGAGTGCAAAAAAGTCCATTTTCAGGAGTAAACATGAAACTCGTTCAATTTATCGAGTTGACCCACTTGTTTTTTGGTAAATCTCTCGATATGTCAGCCATCGAATTGGCTGCTACGGCGTCTCAAGATGATTATAATGATGACGTACGAGCAGTACTCATCGAATGTGGATGGGTTGTGAAAACCAATGAACAACCCAACCTCCTTGTATTATCGAACGAAACCGGAATGGTGCATGCGTTTGTAAACGCATCGCACATCATTTCGTTCAAAAGAAATGAGTGGTTTGGAGGATTCATGCTCACGACTCCTTACCCAAAGGATCCCGAACGTGAGTATGAAGAAATCAAAAAGCGTCTCAGTATTTTCAATGACGACAAGGAGATTGCGAGATACAAAAGAATAATGCCAGGTCTTCTGGCGGCAGATATATCCGTAAACGTCATGAAGGTCACGACCTGGATTCCGTCAGGTATAGATCGTCACTCCCAAGATTTTGCTCTTTGGACAAAGATTTTTGAATCCTTGTTTGATGAGCTGGACTTCTCAGAGTCATACGGACCAGGAGAGCAAATGTTCAACTGTATGTATGATAAGTTCTGGCAATGGACAAAAAAAACGGAAAGTGAAATTCGTGCGATGCTCGAACAAATCGGGACAACTTCAGTCAATGAGGAAGAAGTTGTCCGTCGAGTTCGAGAAGAGCTCGAATACCCGTTTGACAACATTCGGGTCATCGATGGTTTCAGTTTTCTTGATCAAAAAAAACCGTTCTTTGTGGAAATCACAAGTCCACTCGGGCGTTTCGCCCGTATAAATGTGAACGGTTGGTAAAACTCCAAACAACGCAAAGCCTTTGACATACAGTCAAAGGCTTTTTTATAAAAAATAATATTTTCCTATTTCACAATCTTAAACGTATCTTTTTGTGTAATCGAATAATGTTTTGCCGCGCTTGTTCCCTGGACAACAAGTTCAAGAAATCGCTTCTCTTTATAACCCGAGCTCCCAATAATCAATCCTGTTTGATAATTCGGCACACTGCGCAATTGTTTGTAACATGTTGCTTTAATCGCTAAATCCGTAAATACAATCTCTCGTTCCTCTCCTTCGACAAACCCAAGATCTTCCGGAAGAAGCGTTGTTTTACAATTACCAAACGAATCAATGCACCAAACATCAAGGGCAACATCCGGAATATCCGCAAAGGCAAGTTTTTCTGAAGGGATATCTTTTTTCTCCCAAACAATACGAGCAAGACGGGGAAGATAATCAAAACTGCGAAATTGAGAAGTCGCCGCGTGCTCAACAAGAGAAGTTTCGTATCCACCAAATGTTAAAACTGTTCGAATATCTGTAACATTCACCTGGTCTGCTAATTTCATTTTTTTCAAAAGAGATAAGACTTCCCCATCAATCGTACACACAATCAAAATTTTGTTTATCCAAAGATATCCAAACGGAGTTCCATTTACCCATTTTTGTGCTCTTCCATGACGGGGAGCAACGTTTACGGCAATAATTCCCTCTTCATCACCTGCTGCATCTAGAATATCAATCAAATTTCCAGCTGCTTCAATATCAGACGTCACACCAACAAAATTGGAAGGAACTCCTGGAAAAAGAACGCTATATCGTGTTTGTTGTCGAACACGAGCGTTTCCATCTTGGCAATCGGTAATCAAAGAAATAAACATAAAAATATATAAACTGGTAAAATAATATCGTGAATCAAATGATACATGAATAAAATGTTATGAACATCCTTTCAAGTTTTTTGAAAAAAATTTATACGGCAACCGATCAATTTGAAGATAAGGTACGCAGTAAACTCAGCCATTATCCAATTATTTACGCTTTTGTCGGCGGGGCGGGAATCATTATTTTTTGGCGAGGAGTTTGGCATACCATGGATGAAATCATTGGATGGTTTTCTTCTGAAGAAATAATCGATTTTCCTTGGTGGGATGGACCTCTATCTATTCTTATCGGCACGGTGTTGTTATTAACGGTTGGTTTATTTGTTTCCAGTTTTATTGGAAATGAAATCATTATTTCCGGGCTTAAAAAAGAAAAAAAATTGATTGAAAAAATGGAAGAAGAAATAGAACGTGAACGAAAAGAAAATGAAAAATAAAAAACCCGGAACGAAATTATTTATGGTCTAATTTCTGTTCCGGGAAATAGTTCACCGAATCCGCTGTGTTGTGTGGTCGATAAACGATGTTGTTGCCTTTCCGATTCCAGCCTCGGACGCATCAACCGTTTCGGCCAAATCCTCATTGAACCCAAGATCACGGGCGAGCTTTCGTCCATCAATCCCGATCCCAATCGGAATGAGTGTCCAGCCATTCTGTCTTCCACGAGTGGCATATTCCTGAACCGCCTGCGGATAATTCACACGTGGAGAACGGTTATCCTCACCGTCACTCATCACACAGACGACAACGTGTGTTCGCAACTTTTGCCAAATTGAAAGTTGTTGCCACGTTTCATCCAATCCCTGCAGAGCCCTTTTTACTGTTCTCCACAAAAGGGTATTGCCATCCGCTTTATACTTTTTATACCGAGGAATATCTCCAATCGGCATCAAGGGAATTGCTAGGCTATACGTATCGCTGAACGTGACGAGACTCGCGAAATGGTTCGCGCTGTCCTCACGCAATGCATCCAGATATCGATTCACCTCTTTTTCTGGCACATCGCCGTGCCGTTGCATAGATGTAGATGCATCAAGAATCAACAGTGAGATTGTTCTACGTTGTTCATGTGAAGAATTCTTGGAAAAAACCTGAACATCAAACATCATCTGCCTCCTTAGAAACCTAGATGTGAAACAATTGTCTTAAAAAGACCTCATTTCATATCACAACATCAATGAATCGTCAACAAATCTTTCTATTTTTGACGCTTTCCATTCAGATTCGTATAGTACCTCTATCATTATTGATTCATTCTATGGCATGTATTTTTTGCGATATTGTTTCTGGACAACTCCCATCTCACAAAGTCTGGGAAGATGAAAATTATCTCGCTTTCTTATCTATTTTTCCTAATACCCTTGGCACAACGGTTGTCATTCCAAAACAACATTATCCAAGTTATGCCTTTGATTTACCAGAACATATTTTGATTGATCTTCTTCTCACGGCAAAAAAAGTTGCAAAAAAAATAGATCACGCTTTTACAGATGTTGGACGAACAGGGCTTGTGTTCGAAGGATTTGGAGTCGATCATATTCATGCCAAATTATTTCCTATGCACGGAACCAAATTAGACGCATGGAAAGCAATCAACTCAACGCTACGAACTTTTTACGATGTTTATCCAGGCTATATTGCTTCTCATGATGGAGAACGTATGGACGATGAACGTCTTGCAGAAACAGCACGTCTTATTCGTGAGTCACATCCATGATAAAGCCTCCTTGTCTCCATCCTGGCGATACAATTGGTCTTGTGAGTCCGTCATCTTCTCTTGCTGGACGCATTCCACATCGTCTCCATAAAGGTATACAAACACTCGAACAATTAGGGTTTCGAGTGAAACTTGGAGCACATACGACTTCAGTCACACGTTACACAGCAGGGTCTCCTGAACAACGTGCGGAAGATATCAATCAGTTTTTTGCTGATCCAAATATTCATGCCGTTCTTTCCTGTATTGGAGGATTTCATACAAATCAAATCCTTCCTTTTTTGGATTTTTCTCTGATCCAAAAAAATCCAAAAGCCGTTATTGGATATTCTGACATCACCGTTCTTCTCAATGCTCTTTATACAAAATGTAACCTTGTATCTTTTTATGGACCTGCGGTTCTCACCCAATTTGGAGATCCGTTTGGTTTGATGTCATATACAGAAACATGGTTTCAAAAAGCGCTTCTCTCCCACACACCTCTCGGCGAAATAACTCCTTCTCCTCAATGGACAGATGAAGTATTAGATTGGTTTGAACAAAAAGATTGTGTACGTCCTCGAATTATGCAACAAAATCCTGGATGGAAATGGCTAAAAAAAGGAAATGGAGAAGGAAGATTGCTTGGGGGATGTGTTTCTTCTCTCCTTCATTTACGCGGAACAGAATATATGCCTGATTTTGCATCGTCTATTTTATTTTGGGAAATTTCAAACAATGGAAAAGATCTTCGTGTAGGAGAATCTGTTCAAGCTGTTGACTCTCATTTAACTGACCTTGCTCTTTCGAATGTTTTTGAAAATATTCATGGCATGATTATTGGAAGACCATTTGGATATTCATCTCAAGATGTAGAAATGCTCGAACAGATCATTCTCGCGCATACAAAAAAGTATTCATTTCCTATTTTATTTGGTGTAGATATTGGGCACACTGATCCTATCATCACTCTTCCCCTTGGAATTCGTGCACGATTAGATTCAGAAAAAAATCTTTTTTTAATTTTGGAAGAAGCAACAACGTATTAAAAAACAGGCTGCACGAAAAACGTGTTGCCTGTTTGTTGTTTAAGGTGTCAATCGATTGGGTCCACGGTACAAATACGTCACCTCACGAACATTCATGACTCCAGTCAGAAGCATAAGCATCCGTGTCAGACCGAATCCAAATCCACCATGTGGCGGCATGCCAAAACGGAAGAAATCGAGATAAAACTGGATAGGGGAAGGATCCAATCCTTTCTCAATCGCCTGCGCTCGAAGAATGTCGTATCGATGTTCCCGTTGAGCTCCACTTGTCACTTCAAGTCCGTTCCAGAGAAGATCGAAACTTTTCGTGAGATTCGGATGCTCTGCATGACGCATGTGATAAAACGGACGAACACCAATTGGCCAGTCTGTCACAAAAACAAACTCGTGACCATGATGTTCTTTTACCCATTTGCATATCAGTCGTTCACCCTCGGGATCCAGATCACCACCTGTTTCCGGAGGAATAATATGCCCCATCTCTGCCAAAATCTCATGTACATGTGCCATGGGAATTCTTGGAAAAGGGAGAGAAGGAATCACAACTTCACGGTTATACAGCTTCTTGAGTCTCTGACCACATTCCTCAGCAACTCTGCCAAGAAAATAGGTCACCCATTTTTCTTCCACTTGCATGACATCGTCGTGACTGTCGATCCAAGCCACTTCCACGTCCACAGACGTAAATTCTGTGTCATGGCGTGATGTAAACGATGGATTGGCACGAAACACAGGACCGATCTCAAACACACGATCGAATCCAGCGGCCATAGCCATTTGTTTGTAAAACTGCGGTGACTGTGCCAAATAGGCCGTAGTGCCAAAGTAAGGCAATGAGAAGAGTTCCGCTCCCGACTCACTCCCATGTCCCATGAGTTTTGGTGAATGAATCTCGAGAAACCCCTGATCCATCCACCATTGTCGCATGGCATGTTCAGCTGTCGTCTGTATTTCAAAAATCAGACGCTGTTGTGGAGTTCGCAAATCAAGAAATCGCCAATCAAGACGATCTTGAAGTTGTGGATGAATGCCGAGCGGAATGGGTTTTTCAGCCAATCCAACCACGGTGATAGATTCAGGGATGATTTCTTTTTCCCCAAGTTTCACATGAGGATTTTTAACAAGTCTGCCCGTTATATCAACAGCAGATTCGAGCGTAAGTCCTTCTAAATGTTCAGTCCACTCAGCTGTTCCATCTGATTTGATGTATGTAACTTGTACAGATCCTGTCTGATCTCGAATAACGAGAAAGACAATCTGTTTCTTGTTACGTATGTGTTCAACCCATCCACAAACACGCACGTTTTGTCCTTCGTGTTCTGGAGAAAGTAATCCGATAAGAGTCCGCTGCAACATCATACCCTCCTCTTGTCCAAACATTATGGATACACAGAACGTCGAAATGTACGCGGGAACGGAATCGCATCCCGCACATGTTCGATATTCAGAAGCCAACGCATTAAACGTTCAACCCCCATTCCGAATGCGATGTGCGGTACAGGACCAAATCCGCGCAGTTCGCGAATCCATTCGTACCGCTTATCATCAAGCTTCCCTTTTTCTTTCATCCGTTCCTGAAGCATGGGAAGCCCAACAATCTTTTCTGCCACTCCCAACAACTCTCCGTACCCACGCGGAGCAATCAAATCTGCCGTACGGGTCACTTCTGGATCATCCGGATCAATCACGTATGGAAATGGCTCTACCACACGCGGAATTCCGACAATCCAAAATGGTCCATCATAATCTCGAGAAAGAATTTCTTCCTCTACAGAACTGAGTCCTTTTCCAAAGGAAATATCACAACCTTTTTTCTGCAGATACATAATCGCGTCACGATATTTCATTCGTGGAAAAGGTTGAACACAACCTTCGAGAGAGTAAGCAGTACCCAGCACTTTTGTGGTCTCTTCCCCACAGGCACGACAAGCATTCGTGAGACTCGCAATCACATCTTCAACAAGAGTGATGATATCCTCGAGTGTCCCAAATGCAGCCTCGGCTTTTATGTGCCAATACTCCATCAAATGACGCTTGCTTCGACTTTCCTCTCCACGAAAACTCGGGCCAATATTATAGACTCTCTCAAATGCATGAACAGCACTTTCAAGATAGTATCCAACACACTGGGTCAAAAACACCTTTTCTCCATTGATGTGAAGAGAAAGAGCACTTCCATCCTCATAAAGAGGTACGGGCGTCAAAATGGGAGCTGTGACTTCCATAAACTGATGACCTCGAAACCAACGTCGAGCTTCCCAAAGAAGCGTGTCACGAAATCGCATAATGGCTGCGATTTTTGGATTTCGAAGATACAAATGTCTGTGTGACAGCAAATGGTCAGTCATGTCCGGATCAAACACATCAAACTCTTCACGAATTTGAGGAGAGATGCGGACAGTCGCTTCTGAAATCACACGCAAAGATTGAACATGAAGTTCTTGCATTTTGGTTTGTGGATTCTCTTGAAGCCACCCTGTTATTTCAAGGGCACTTTCAAACAGGAGATGTTTCGCTGTCAAAAAATCGTTTTTTGAAATCGTCTTTTTTTCCAACACTAATTGTATTTTTCCTGTACTGTCTGACAGATCAAGAAAAATGACCTGTCCGTGTCGTCTCCGACCCGTAAGCCAACCCAAAATCGTCACAAGAGTCCCAACCTGAAAAGAACACACATCTCTGATGTAGACACTCTTCATGTTTTTTACCTCGAATAAAAAGAACGAACCGATACTCCGACGTGAAGTATTCGGATAGCTGACTTTCTCTAAATTTTAAAATCCTGTCAAGCTTCAGAAATAGCTTTAGATATCACTCCTAAAATTTCATTTCGATTTTTTCCGGAATGCATGGAATGTTCTATCTGTCGAACACCCGGATACATTCTGTCGAGTACTTCATGTGCTTTTTTCAATTCTGTTTTTTTTGCTTTATCAGTCTTGTTGAGAATAATCACAAAAGGAATTTCAGAAACCTGTAACCAATCAAGCATTTCCTGATCAAGAGGACTCAATGGAATACGTGCATCAATAATCACAAGAGCAACCGCAAGCTTTGGAGTTTCTTTCAAATAATCACAAATCATGTCGACAAAGTCTGCGCGTTTTTCTTTTGATGCTTTGGCATACCCGTACCCGGGAAGATCCACAAGAAAAAAACGTTTATCCATTTCGTAAAAATTGATGGTTTGTGTGCGGCCAGGATCCGAACTGACTCGCGCAAGATTTTTTTGATTCGTTAAATTATTAATGAGAGAGGATTTCCCTACATTTGAACGACCAACCATCGCAACATGTGCTTTGTTGCTTTGAGGCATTTCGGAAAGTCGCACCACACTTTTTACAAAAATAGCTGGCATCATAAAGAGAAATCCCTGTTTTATATACGTAAATCAGGAGTGTAGCGCACTTTGCAAAAAAACGATAGAAATTTTTTTATACACCAAATATCTGCTCAATGGACTTGAGAGCATTTCGCAAGCGTTCTTCTGGATTTCCTGTGACAATAATATATGATTTTTGATCTTCTTCGAGTCGTTCAATAAAACGCTTGTGCATATCATGACGAATTCCTTCCCCATCGCGTATTCCGTCCTGTACAAAAGGAATCTCATCTCCAGTGACAATATAAAGATCTGCAGCACACGTACGTGCAATGGCCTCTACTTTTTCCGAACGTTTTCCCAAATATCGTTCATGCCACACTCCTGTTGCAAATGCATTCGTATCGCAAATCACTAATCCATTCGAAATTTCTGCAAGGGTATTTTCCATCGAATTTTGTGTACGTGCAATATGTTCAAATTCTTCCGTTTTCCATTCATGTGCATGAGAACTCAATAGTTTTGCTTCACTATACGTACGACCATACTCTGGTACCCAGACGGTTTGATAATGTTTCGCAAGTGCTTTTACGAGCGTTGTTGTCCCGGTTGATTCTGCACCAAGAACACATACACGTTTGGCAAAATATCCACGTACACATGGCGCAAGCAAATGCGCATATGTGGTTGGTTGTCTACGAACCATCGTCGCAGAAACAGGAACATCTACACGTTCCTTATCAACCAAAACATGCACGGTGTCCATATGTGCGGCATATACATCTCCATACGACTCTGAAGTAAATACTGCATCTGGTTTTTCTCCCAATACTTCCAATGTAAATTTTGCCCACCCCTCTGAATCATCATCAGATAATTTACGATCCTCAATCACTTTAAGATCAATGTGAGGATGCACATATTTTAACCATTGAGCACGTAATGTCGCAGGAATCGTCTCGGATCGCTTCCAACAAAGAATAACCGTTACTTTTTCGCATGTTGCCTCAGCTGTATCAATCAAATATTTGTGACCTAAATGTGGAGGATAAAATTTTCCAATCACGAGCCCGTGTTTATACGTTCCCTTATGTTGTTTGATCATATTTTTTGGAATTCATGATTTTATTCCATTGCCAAAAACCAAAGACAGCAAGAAAAAAGAACAACACATATTCCAAAGAAATAAATTTCACTCCTTTGTACCAATACAATCCGATACCAATAGCATCAACTAAAATCCAAAGAATCCAACTTTCGAGTTTTTTACGTACCAAAAGCCACTGAGCAAGAAAACTCATGATAGTTGTTCCTGCATCAAGAACAGGAAGCGAAACAGGCTCGGAAAAAATTTGTGGAAACCACACATGAAAATGCATGGTTGCATACGATAAAATGGCTGTTCCTCCTAGAAGAAACACAAGAGAGAGAAATCGTTCTTTTTTATTCAAAATCGTCATGTGTTGCGATGTTTTTTCAACAGACGTTTGTTTTTTCATGCGCGACCATACCACCCACCCAAGAAAGCCTGTCACAATAAAATACATTTGTTCTAAAAGATCAGCATACAATTGAATCTGATAAAACAATGCCACATATAAAAAAGAACCAATAAGACCAACTGGCCAAGAAAGAATTTTTGCTTTGGTTGTAAGCCATACACACCAAATCGTAAAAATCGTTCCGAAAAATTCAATATAACTCATTGGATAACCAAACAACGTAAAACAAATCGTGTTGATATCCATGAATCGTTGAAGCATTTCCATAGACAATGATAGTTAATGTTATAATTACACTATCTATTTCTTTCTTTTTTATGTCAAGAGGTAAATACAAAAAACACACCTGTTTCATAAAAGACGCCAAGGTGGCATATTCTTTATAAAACAAGGTGTGTAAGATTTTTTAGACTCGATTATACGAGTCCCTTATTCAATATTTCGGCAAAAAGATGCCGGGCCGAAAACGTTCGACCTTGATCGATGAAATGATCATTTCCTTCGAAAACAATCTTCATCTCCTCAAGGCCAAAACGTTCGGACGTCCTTCCAAAACCAACCGTCACTTTTTTATCACCGTCACCGATGACAAAAGTGACGATTCCACGCTGAATCGTGGCAGTGACCCCACGTTCACGCAGACCATTCTCCTGCGCAAACAAGAGATCCCTCCACTTTTCAGAGATCATTAGATTTATGGGAGCAAAAGAAAGAATGGAAAATAAGGCTCCTGCAAGATCTCTCATGAAACTTCTCCTTTGGAAATTGGCGCTTTAAAAGCGTTTTTGGTTTATGACGAACAATCTATACAAAATAAATACTTTTGTCAAGTATTTATAACAAAAATATTCAATTCTATTTCAAAATCTGGTCTGCAAAAACAACAATGGAAAAAACACCGAAGAACACAAAAATTGTCCAAAGAAGAATCTGACGCCAGAGTGGCGGTTGATATGCTCGCGGCAACGTTCGACGATTAAGCACAGAAACAAGACCAATGTGCACAAACATCGCAACAGCATTCAAACAAGCTCCAAGAATGAGAAGTGTTTTTGGTTCAGTTTGTCCGAGCAAAAAAAGCATGATTCCAAATGCAATCTGTGCCCAAAGAAACGAAAAATATGTTCGCGAAAGACGTACTTTTTGTTTGCCGGTTATGCGTGTATACATAACCGCTAAATTTTCAGACATGATACGCGACGTTGAATCCATCACTCCAAGTTGTGTTTGAAAAAGCATGATCCCAACCGCTATGAGAAATCCAATACCAACCCATGTCCCAAGACGTGCACTTATTGCCATCCCTTCATTCAAAACAAATTGAATTCCCTGCGCATTATGAGGTGAACCATGAACTGCTGTATACG
>LBWJ01000017.1 GCA_000993595.1 Candidatus Peregrinibacteria bacterium GW2011_GWC2_39_14
TTGTGTACACTAAAAAAATTGTATACATCTTTTATACAATCTCGCCGGTACTGTATAAGTTTTTTTTACTAAAATCAATAGGTTTTTGTAACTTTTTTGGGCAGAGCGTTTTTATAGTGTTTTTATGGCTTGTGTTAGATTAAAACCGGCATTCTTGCTGCCGCTTGCCAAGCATTATGAAAATATTGCTATATAACATTTGCTTGTTCTATTTTTTTGTACATTCTATGTTTTGTAAAAATTCTTGTATCACTTTTTTATACAGTATCGTTTCTTGATATACCCGCTTTTCGCTCTACTTAAAGGGTTAAACTGTGTAATTTTTTATACAGCTATTTATCGTTGTTTCACAATGACGAATACCATGAACACAAAAATTGTACGAAAATCGAGTATTAAAAAACCGGAATATTAAAATATAATAATTCCGGTTTATGTCTATTGAAAGTTACGCTAACAATACGTCAAACAACTTCTGCAAAGCCATTCTGTTTTTAAGTTGAACAAAGTGCTCACGAGATTTATATTCTTCCTTAACCTTGTCTTGCTCTTTTTCAGGATAGCTTGCGATGATTTTCGCAACTTCAGCTTCGACTTCTTTGTCTTCAATCTTGATATTTTCTGTCTTAAACAAGAATTGAAGAGCAAATCTTACTTTGATGCGTTTTTCAGCTTCTTTTTCAAATTCTTTCTTGATCTCCTCTTCGGTTTTTTTCATGTGCTTGATGTAATCTTCCATTTTCAAACCATGAGATTCGATGTCTGTGCGAAGCTGGTGCATCATATATTCAACTTCTTCTTCGAGGAGCATTGCCGGAATTTCGGTTTCCGTGCTTTCAAGAATTTTTTCAAGCAATTTATCTTCACGCTTTGCTTTTGCTTCATGATCTTTTTGGACCTGAAGATTTTCTTTAATTCTTTTCTTAAGCTCATCGACTGACATTTTTTCGCCGACAACATGATGAACAAATTCTTCATCCAAATTCGGCATTAAAGTTTCTTGTGTCTTTTTAACTTCAACCTTGAATTTTACTTTTTTATCTGCAAAAGGCTTGTGATGATAATCTTTTGGAAATGATACTTCAAATTCCTTTTTATCGTTTAATTTAAGCCCTTCAAGCTCTTTGTCGAAATCCAGCAAAAGAGTGCCATCACCAAGAATCACAGGATGATTTTTGCTTTGTGTTCCATCGAGAGGAACGCCGGTTTCATCAAAACCTTCAAAGTCAATTTCAACCCTATCCCCTTTTTTGACAGGCCTTTCAACGTCCTTGTGTGTTGATCTCTTCTTTCGCAAATCATCAATGACTTCATCAACCTCCTTGTCTTCCGTTTTTGCTTCTTCTTTCGGAACCTTGATGGTTTTGTATTCCTTGACCTTAACCTCCGGCATAAGAGCAACTTCCGCGTCATAAACGAGCGGATCTTCTGTTACGACGTTGACTTTTGGAGGCGTGACAACATCCAATTTTTCGTCAACAACGGCTTTTGCATACGTTTCTTGAATCGCATGCTCCATTGCTTCATGGACAATGGCGTGTTCTCCAACCTGCTTGATAACCATATCCGCAGGAGCGAATCCTTTTCGAAAACCTGGAACTTCGACATGTTTGCCGACTTCTTCCGCAGCTTTCTTTTTGTATTCTTCAAACTTTTCTTTATCCAGCTCGACATGTATTTTTGCCTGCGAGCGAGGCAATTTTGTTATTTCGATTTTCATGTTTTTAAGATTATCTGAAATTTAGGCTTGAGTAAAGTCGAAATTTTTGCTATAATGAGTAGAATAAAATCAAAAATAAACAAAAAACATGGCGTTACTCAGCACAAGAGATGCAGACATGTATGAGCGTGGCAACCCTAGCAATATGGACGCTGAACGTGTTCTCCGCACTATTGACACTCTGTTTACTGAAACCCCTCTTTTCCCTGCGAGATTCCCTGATCTTGTTGAAAAATCAACCTCGCACGTGAGGGATAGTATTGCCAATGTTCTTGATTCAAATAGAGATGCGCGCATTGACGATCCTGCTAATCCGCACCCCGGTGAACCAATGGCTCAACAAATTGTTCGCAGGACTGAACATGAACGCACAAATGAAATGTTTGAAGGTGGATTACGCGGGATGTTCAGAAGACTTTTAGGACGTCCTCCAAGAAACGCTGAAACTATGCTTCCAAATATTGCTGCTGATCCAAATCGAGGCATACGCACATTTACACAAAGAGAAGTTTTGGGCGCTACTTATTTTCTAAATCCTGAATATGCGGAAAGAATAATGCGTGAAAGAATGGTCGCTGAAGAGGCTCTTCCTGACGCCGATCGACATGTGACGCACATGAGAGCTTTTTTAACTGAAAAACTTGGAGAAAGTATCTGGAATGAAAGACAAGATTATCCTGAAATGAAATGGGCAATGTCTTTTATCGCAAATTATTTAATCAATCCACCGGCTGATCCGACGTTCAATGTTGATCAGTTTGTGCGCCAAGCCATTGGACAATCAAGCACTTATCCAGAGGCTTTGAGACGCAAAAATCAATCGGAAGCGCAATTTAACGAATGTGATTCCGGAATAATAAGAATTGATACTCTGCTTGGAGAATTAACGCAAGCTGCAAAAGATTTAAATGGAAAATGCCCAGGTAATTATGCTTTAAAAACTTTACCTTATGCAGGCCCTCCGGCCCCTGCCCCAAGTCCTGATAATCTTAATTATTTAATTTGGAGGGAAGATCAAGCCATGGCTAATGCTATGAATATGATGGCGCCTATTCCAGCGCCAGTTGGAGTCCCGGGTGCAATGGCAACTCCTCCGGCACCCGCTACTGTTACAGCAGCAACTAACGCTTACAATACTGCCGACGGAAAACGCAGAGGCTATATTGAACAACTTACTCAGCTTACTCAGCTTAAATCAGCACTTGATAGCAAAAGGGTTGAATTGATTGCCGCTGTAAATAATCCGGCGTTTGCTACTGCAGGGGCGGCACCTGCTGAAGCCGCAGCATTCCTTGCTCAAATTGATGCCATCGTTCCAGTTGTTGGCGATGAAATTGAAGTGGCACAAGTCACAAATGTTAAAAATCATTTGATGGCCGGACAATTAAAAACACAATTTAGCGTTACAAATCTTGCCTCAGCATTACAAAACCGCAAAGACACGCTTCAAAAAGATAAAGAAAAAAGAGAAAAAGAATTTGAAGAAGCAAAAGAAGTTCGCGGAAATAAGTTCACTCCTCAAGAGCTTACCTATAGATTATTCCATCAATATTTCACGCATAAGCAAGAAAACGGTGGATTCCTTGAGAACAGCATTC
Source organism: Candidatus Peregrinibacteria bacterium GW2011_GWC2_39_14 (assembly GCA_000993595.1). Lineage (GTDB taxonomy): Bacteria > Patescibacteriota > Gracilibacteria > UBA1369 > UBA12463 > UBA12463. The sequence goes on from LBWJ01000017.1 coordinate 3,319, forward strand.
CTGATACATGGATTAATAATGACATGTTCAGGAACAATGTCAGACAAAGAGCTCTTTTGGCTACGAGATTTGCAACATCAGAAGCAAAAGATCAATCCGTATTTCAATCAAATAAAAAACTCGCCGAACATACACATAACCAAAGAAGCAGATTCTCAAGATTTATGGCCGGCGCAAGATCCTCATGGCTTGGAAATAAAATCGCAATGACATTTGGAAGACCGGAAGAAGTATCATTTAAAGAAGCTATGACTCGCATGAGAACTGTTGAAACCGACGGAAAGAGAATCTTTGCAGGACTTGATCTTAATTTCAAACCAATGCTAACACGTGGCGACTTTAAAAAAGCACTAGCAAATAAAAAAGTTACTCTTGATGATTTGCCAAAACTTGCCGCGTACCTTGAAGAACTATTAAAAGGAAGCGATAAGGTCACCGTCAGAGCAAGTGATTCTGAACAGATCTATAGAACAATAAGAAATTTGAGAATTGTAAGACAAATGGAATTACATGAAAAATTTCTTAGAGAGCTTGATAGAACTCCCGGAGACTTTAATAAAAAACTTGCGAATTTATGGAAAACCGAATGGGAATCCGAGAAAACTCTTGACTGGGCCGCGGCAGATGAAGCCGCAAAGCGTGAATTTATAACAATGCTTGAAAAAGATTCATTCAGTGGGCATAAAAAACTTGTTGTAGACGATATTGTTCACAGATTATCTACAGAAAGTAACTTTACAATAGATCAAGCTACTGCGCTCCTTGATGGGCATGGACTTAAGGTTAACCGTATGACCAGTGCAAAATTGTTTGCAAGAGCACGCGCACATGGCGCAAAACTTGCAACGGTTAATGTTGGCAGAGCGGCCGGAAATTACGTTGCAACAACAGCGGCACCGGTTGTGAATGTTGTTAAAAAAGCTCCGGCATTTACTTATAAATGGGTCGTCAAAGAACCTATAAAATTTGTTGGATATACTTTGCCTGTTGGTGGTGCTAAACTTGTATATAAGAGCTTTAAAAATGTGTTTACAGACCTTGGATCATCATTTGCCGAAACATTTGGGATGAGTCCCGGCGTACATGCTCCAAAAGCTGAAGCACCTAAAGCCGCTCATTAAACCCCTCAAACATGACAACACAAAATGAAAATAACGAATTAAACGCATTCATCGACAAATTTATCTCGCAAGTTGTTGCGGATCTTAAAATGGATGCAATGACTCCTGAATTTGAAAAAGAATTGCGCGAAATGATTCGCGATAGAGTCGAAAAAAGGCTTATGTCCATGATTATCAATAATTTACCTGATGAAGAATTCAACGTAGTTATTGATAAATTGGAGAAAGCGGGCATAACGGAAGATGAAGAAGTTCAGATTCTCTCCGAAGCTGTTCTTAAAATCCCTGATTTTGCCGAAAAATTTAAGGCAACTTTAAAGGAATTACATGCCGAACTTACGGAAGATGCCGCAGAGCTTAGAAAGAGAATGAGCGGCGGATAAGTCGAACCAGCCCTTTTGGGTTGATAAATAAGGAAAAATTTGCTATAATATATAGAACAAAACAAAAATAAAAAAATGGCGAACGCTCCACAGCATAAAGGAAGCTCCCCTGAGCAACAAAAGCTTAGATTAAGTCCAAGCGAAGCCGCGTCCAGAACGCGCGGTGATGTTGTTGGCGACTCCAGACAAGAACTTTCAAAACTTGTTGAACAAATGGACAGCGGAGAAAAACTTGAAAATGATTTAAAGCCGGATGATACTCGATGCCACGAATGGATTTCCGGCATTGAAGATGTAAATAGCGGAAAAAAAGAATCAACTTTAAGAGAAATTGAAAAATATTTACCAAATTCTCCGGGACGCAGAGTTCTTCTTTCCGGACTTAGAGCTTCAAAATCAAGCGAACAATACAAGGAGGCGGTCAAAGCTTTAGGTAAGATTGTTGAAAATATTGATAAAAGAGCACAGCACTTTGAAGAATCCAAAACACAGCTTGAAGCTGTTAAAGAAGATCGCGCACTTGGCGGACTTGGAGGCATCGCTGATAATGTCATGAATAATTTCAAACGCGGAAGCGGACTTGAAAAAGTTGCATCAATTGCGGCAATCGGATTTCTTGGATATTTTATGGTGCAATGGTGGAAGAAGCCTAGCGGAAAAGCTATCCTCGGAACAGCTGGTGGACTGCTTGCCGTGAACCTTCTCACAAGACTTGCGACCGGGAAATCAGCCCTTGAACATCTTGGATTATTTCAATCAAAAGAAGCACTTTCGCCTGAAATCAGAAGACTTGCCGAGAAATCAAAAATCGCAGACAGCCCACAAAAATTAAAAGCTCTCGCAAAAATGGGAGATATGGATATGGCGACTGCTTATAAATATTACAACGAAGTTAGACCGGGCTCATCAATCGAACCGGAAAAATTTGGTATATTTGATGGGTCTATATCAAAAACAGAAACTTGGACAATCATTCATGAAATGGTTGAAAGAGCCGGTGGTGATCAAAAATTTAAAGAAAAGTTTATTAACAGCAAAGGTGAATGGACTGTTTTCAGCGCCGCAATGGTTTTGTTTGAAAAAGAAGGCAAGGAACAGATTCTTGCTTCAGATCCTGCTTCTAAAAATAAAGTTAAAAACGACTTCCGCGATATATTTAAAGGAGCGGAATTGAATCCTGAAATGCCAAGTGAAAATAAAATGGATTTGTTTGTCATGGGATATCCGATTGAATATTCATACGCGGAACTTGGCAAAAAAGATGGTGAAAATCCTGAATATACTTTTATTGTTCAGCCTTCAGGAAAACGCGTAAAAATCGCACTAAAAGACGATGCGCGAACTCGCTCAGATAAAATTACACAATTAAAATCTTACATTTCAGACGCAATAAAATCTTCACTCCCAAGCGAACTTAGAAATTGCAGTCTTGAATATATTAACAATGAATGGGTGATGCGCGATGTCACAATTGCCGGCACAAGAACAACTTTGAAATTTGAATTTGATCAAGAAAGAACAGAACCTCCATATAAAGTTCGAATTCTTGGAGCTGGTGGCGGAGTTGTCCGAGAATATTTAACAAGCGGTGGCGATGCATCAATTTCAATTGATGAATTAAAACGCTCACAACTTGCTGAAAATATTAAATCACATTTACCTGTGTTTAATGGCTTAAATGTGCAAATTTTAAGCACAACTCCAAATCCAAGCGATACAAGCTGGGATTATGTTAAAGGCACGGTTGAAGGACTTGAATTTGGAATGGCTGTTAAGGGAAATGATTATGTTCTTTATCGCCCACTCAGCATTCTTCATAGTGATAAATTCATTGAAGCAAAGGCAAAACAAGCAAAAGAAACCCTTCAAAATAGCGCAAGCAATTTATCTCTCAGAATTGATGATGTTGAAGAAAGATTGCTAAGAATTACAGCAATTTATAAAGGTGCGAGCGGAAGCGTTAGAGAAAATTTATGGAAAGCGTCTGTTCAAGCAAAACATGAAGAAATTGTTAAAGCTTATGCGATTAAACTCAGAGATGCTGCGACACCTGCTGATGCGGAAACGATTTGGCAAGCAACTGTTACAAGATCAAAAATTGAAATGGATACAATGTACCAAGGTTTAAATAAAGACGTTTTGGATGAAAAGAAATATGGCGATGCGGACTTTAAAGCCGCCTTGAGCCAGCTCGATACAATTGGCTACAATTCTCCGGAATTAAAAACTATGATGCTTCGACTTTTCGAAAAAGTACGTGAATTTGATTATGAAGGATTGGATAAAAGCGATATTGGCAAACTTGCGACACAAATTTACGGAGCTGTTCGCGAAGGCATCAATCCTTATACGGCTGAACTTGCGACTGAAGCGACTCTTACACCACATCAACAAGCATATGTTAAATATCTTGAAGGCGCCGTTACCGCAAAACTTGGCGATATTAAATTGAAGAGTACAGGTTGGTTGAAAAAGACTGTTGATGCCGAAAATTTACCTCTTGGAGCACGTGAATGGAACATCAAGCATTTTGCGGTTTGGTCAGCGGAAAATCCAACTGCTGTTGTTTAGAAAAATTTCTAAGTTAAACTTGGGCGGGCCCGAAATATAGAAATCCGTCACGTGACGGATTTTATCTTTAATATTTGCATAATCCCCTGCTTTTGTTATAATGGCTTCCTTTTCTACAAAAACTATGGGAAGCTATAAATCATTTTTCACAGCACTAGTCATATTTGTTATTAGTTTGAATTTAATTCCAAGGCCTGCGGCGTATGAACTTTCGCATGAAGTGGCCGAAACGCAAAAAGGATCTGCATATGCGCAAAATCTAACAATTGTAAGCGATGCGAATTTGGATGAATGCAAGAATTTGGTCCAAAATACGCTCAATTCTTTGCCTCAAAACCAATCCTCTGCCCTTAAAAGAATCAGCTTAATCGGCTCAAAAATGGATCGTCGCGGATATGGCGGATATGGTGAGATCTCTTTGCAATGCAGCGATCTTCCGGATTCAGAAATTATTGGTGTTTTTACGCATGAAATAGGGCACGTTGTGGACGATTCGACTAATAATATTTTTTATAAAATAAGTTGGAGCGATAGTTCGCGTAAACTTCGCGGAAGCAACAAAATGGATTTTGTTACCGGCTATGCAATGACGGATGCGTTTGAAGATTTTGCGGAAAGTTATACGATGTATATTTTGCACGGAAATTCTTTTAGAAATATGGCTGATGGCAACGAAAAAATAAAAGAAAAATATAATTTTATAAAATATAATATTTTTAATGGAGTTGAGTTTTTTGGCTATGATAAGCCGTTAGATCAAGGTGCTCGAGTTTACGATTCGACCAGAATTTAATTTTCTATAATTTTCCCCTTGCAAAATTTTTATTTATATATTAAAGTACTTGTTGTCTTTCCTTTTGTGTTATTAGGATATTTAGGCTTTATGGCTTTTCTAGGGCTAAAGGGCGTGGATACTCCTAAAACACTAGAAACTCTCCTCCAAGCGGGGAGAGTTTTTAAATATAAGAACAAAGGACCGTCGGGTCCTTTTTTCTTCCTTTTTTCTCCTGGCTGAGTTCGATAAAAAGTCGTCGCCTAGCTCGCAAATTTTTGCAGCGTCTTTTACTTCAAGACTAACTGCAAAATTTGCTACGCTTAAGCTTTGGACTTTTCACCTCACGCTTAAATAGCCTTTTAGCTATAAAATTCTTCTAAAATGTAAGAGTTTTTTATGCCGGGCATTTTTTACTTTCTTCGTCTTCCAATTCAACTATTCCCAGCTTTGAAGCTATTTTCATGGATCTTTTAAATTCCTCGACCGTGCAAGGATCTTTCTTGGTCGTGAATTTATCATTCATCATTTTTTTAATGTCTTCTTTGTCCATAAAAAGTTTTTTATCAGCCATAGAATAGTTTATGTATTAAAATTTGTAAATTGACAGAGTGATTATAAACCTCCGACATTAAAATTTTCTAAACCGTTCTTAACATTTTCATAAACTGCATGCGCGTACAACGCATTGATTTATTAAAGCTTTTATCATATTATTTTCAGGCATGGTGACCGTAGCTCAGTTGGCAGAGCATCTCGCTGTGGCCGAGAGGGTCAAGGGTTCAAGCCCCTTCGGTCACCCCAGCACCACGCCCCTCATTCCATATCAGCGAACACCACCAACCTTCCGGAATAGCTTTGCGAAGCTTCGTTCCAAGATCCAAAGCACGTAATAAGGTTAAGATGCGGCTTTCCGTCATTAGAAATAAACACGACAGAAGTATCTGCGTTTGGATAATATCTTCGACTTTCTCGCACGGCAAAGGAAATAGTCGCTCCTTTGCCATCTTCGACGTATAATTTATCTCCTTTGCTTAATTTATATAAATTATCAAACGCTGCGGCTGCCCCATCTTTCCATCCAAAATGTCCGGCAATAACAGCACTACCTTTTTCTCCGGGATGCGGACCAAGTTTAAACCAAGCCACGTTGTCCGGATTTATCGGCACGTCCATTGTTCCATCAGGGTTGAGACCTACCTCCTCGACATCAGAATACACGTTAATTCTTGGAATCTTGAGACGCAATAGCGGTTTAAGGCTCGCCTGCTCTTGCGCCTGTGCTCGCTTTGGAATAGCGACAATATTTTTATAAACATAATAAAAAATAGGCGCTGCAAAAATCATCAACACCGCAAGAACGACTATTAAAAACTTCCGTCTTGATAAAAATTTTAATTGCATAAATTTCCCGAAATGACTAAATTTTGCGTTTTTTTAGAACCAGGACGAGTGATGTCGGAATCAATATCAGCACTACAATTAATAAGGCAATTTCCCATGAAACACTTTTTTCTTCAGGATGGAAACCGGTGCTTGGGAATGCCGGAGCGATCGCTGTCGTAGCAGGAGGAATAGCAGCAGCAGGAGCAATCTCAACTACCGGAATGGCTGTTGCAACAGGATTCTGAACAACCGCGGCGACTACGCCTATATCGTCATTTGTAATTGTGCATGTTTTGTTGTCGCCCCAAGTTAAATTTAAGCGCCCATCAACATTACAATCGCCTGAAAAACTTTGAACATAACGAGAATCGGCAGTTTCAGTAATTGCATATGTAAGGGGAACAGGAAAAGCATTGGTCACACCGGAAATCACAGAATAGCCATTAACAAACAACGGGAAGTCTGCGACTTTCTTGATTCCACCATTGTCATTGATAACTTTTTTTATAACTCTAATCGTTGCTGCAGCCGGCGGAATAATGACCGATCCGCCACCAATATCATTATTAGTTATTGTACAGGTTTTATTATAACCATCGAAAAGTGTTATGCTTCCGCTTGAATCACAGTCTCCACTAAAGCTCTGTGAATAAGAAGCATTTGCGTTTTCACTCACTACATACGTATCCGCGGAAAGCGAATAAGACGTCCCCGGTGAAGAGGCTCCGGCCGCAGGGCTTCCCAATACATCAACGCCCAATGCCGTCACGCGCAGATTAAAAGAAGAGGCTGTTGCCGTGCCACCATTATCATTCACCACTTGCTTAATAACATTAAGAGTAGCAGGGACAGCTGAGCAGGTTGGTACAGTGATAGTATCCGTATCAGTCGTGACTGTTCCACCAAACGCCAAGGCTCTTCCTGTCCAGACAGTGCTTGCGCCTACAGTAATGCCCGCATCACCGATTATAGTTCCCTCGAACACTGAATTGGCAGCAAATGTCGTGGCTGCTGTTGGAGTCCAAAAAACATCGCAAGCTGATGCGCCACCATTTAATAAAACCGACGCGTTAGCCGCTGTTGTAAGTGCGCCACTTATTCTGAAAATATATGTTCCGCTACCTGTTAGAGTAACACCGCTCGTACCTATAGAAGCGGCACCCGTAACACAATAAACGCCGGGCGTTAATGGTTGAGGTAAAAGGCTAAGATCGGTTGCACCACTCAAGTTAAAATCACAAGATTCCCCATTTAATGCGCTCAAAGCAATGCCTTGATCTGCACCTGCGACTGCATATGGAGCACCGGATCCATAGTTGCTGTGCGTTCCTGAAGGAGTAACCGCCGGCCCAGTTGTGAACCCAACGTCTCCATTAATCGTTGTCCCCGCTGACGTATTGGTAAATGTACTACCAAGGATGCCATAGGTTTTCGCCGCTCCAAGAACCGGTGTCGTTGCCGCAAATACAGTGACCGGTCCGATGAAACCGAATACTAATAAAACAGCCATCATTACTGCAAAGAAATTTTTTGCAATTTTTTTCATATATTCTGATTAATAAAATAATTCGCTTTTCTTAATCTTTCTCAGCTAAATATTCTTCTTCCATTTCATGCCATTTGGCTTGCAAAGCTTTTACAAGGGAGTTTTTTGCGTCTACCGCCAGCTCCTTCTTTTTAGAATATTCCTCAACTATGTTAGCGGCTAATTCGTTGAAATTGTCTTTTGTTACATCTTCAAGATGACTTAGATTCTTTTTCAGGTTTTTAGCCAGAACTTTAAAATCTTTTTGTAATTCTTCGGTAAGTTCGTGTCCTCCCTTTGTCATGGCAAATCCTATTGCCGCTCCAACCATCAATAATCCGCCTAAAATAAGCCCTTTTTTGAATTTATTTTCCATAAAAATTTGGTTAAAAATGAATAGTTTTTTACTTTTTATTTTTTTGATTCTATAACTTCCTTAATCGTTTTGACTACGGCCTGAACAAACGGATTGCCATGCTCAAGTTTTGGAAAAACCTTTTTCCCATCCCGTTCTTTTTGCAATAAATTAGCCATTGTTAAAACCTTAAGATGCTGCGATGCCAAAGGCAAAGAAATACCTAGAATTCGCGCAATATCGCTAATTGTAAGCTTGGGCTGCTGAGCAAGAACGCGAAACATTCGATAACGATTTACATCACTAAGCACTTTAAATGCCTCCGCCATACTCTTATCGGATTCATTAAAAATTTCGCGATTTTTCTTAAGCTCTTTTTCGGTTAGCATAGTGTGTTGATTAGGTGGTTAAATGGTTGTTTAATAATTTAATGCTATACTCCAATTAACGGTCCGTCAATAGCGTATCTATTTTTTATTTTTATTTTAAATTGGTTAAATTTTATTAATAAGACATTGATTCCAATAGTTTATCGAGAACAGCTTCTTGTTCGGATAAACCTACTAGGTGTAAATTATATGTTGTTCCATTGATAGAGACATTTGGCATAAAGTAATCGAGTGGTGTTATGCGCTTTTGTGATAACGGCTCTATGAAATCACGATTCACCACTAGCACTTGCTTGCTATTTACGGTGATTTTGCGGACAGTGGCTTTTTCGTTAGGGAAAAGAAGAGCGAGCTCGGTTTCGCTTTTGCTGAAATCTAATGCTTTCCAGTCTATTACAGAAGGAACATCACTGTCTCCAAGTTTTTTAAAGTCGAGCGTTGAATAACTGATGAGCGGATAGTTTACTGATTCAGAGAAGCTTATGTAGTAGATCGTACCCGCTTTTGCTGCTGGACTAATTTCAGTTTCTTTGAATTTAGCAGTACCCCACGAATTTATATAACAAAATGACAGAGATGTCTCGCTGTCCGAGAATAGCGCCCATGAAGGACTTAAACTACGACAGTCGGCAAGTGAGCCAGTAAAGGTCGTGAGCTTAAACGTTTCACTGATTGTCTTGACTTCTTTTGCTATATCAAAATATTTTTGATCTTCCAATCCAGGTTTTCCTGCGTCATCACCACCTCCAGAATAATAATAAGCATAAGTCTCGTTTTCAGTTAAGTAGCTGTGTGGATAATCCACGACTAATGGTTTATTTTTGTCCCCAACTTTAACTACCGAAATTTGTATATAGCGATTAGGATCATTCTCTGCCGTTAATAGAACGGTATTGAATATTGTGGCCGCTTTTGTTTCTTCTTTTACTGTTCCCCAATTTGCAGGAAATGCCAAAGAAAATCCGTACTTAGTTGATTCATAAGAATACAGGGTATTGCCACCAATGCCTGCTTGATTTTTCGTATCCTGCTTTACACAACCAGCTCCGATTGTCAAAAGAGAGATAGTCATGATCAGTAGAATTAAAGCTTTTTTGTTCATAAATTTTTGAGTTAATAAATAATTTTTTGGCTTATCTTGATTTACAATACTTTTTGACCTTTAATCAGTCTAATCAGCACAACGATAATGGCGATCACGAGCAGGAGATGAATAAACGATCCCAAGACGTGAAAAGCAATAAAGCCAAGTGCCCACAAGATGATTAAGATAAGAGCGATAGTCCACAACATATAATTAGGGTTTAAAAAAATAAAAAGTTAGAATCTATAGTCCTCTTTCATGTCACTCCATTTTGTTTGAATTTTACTTACCGTTACCTGTGACTCCGAGGCTTTTGCCTCTGATGTAGAAGTTTCCATATTTAACATCACGACTCCAATTAAAATAACAAATATAATTAGACATGCATAAAGAGCAGCTTTGCTTTTTCTTGCTATGTAAATAAAAAGTAATACAATGTCCACTAAGGCCAATGCCGCAAAGAACCAAAAAAATGATGATGAGAAGTCTGGTGAGAAGGTCATACGTAGTTGGGTTAGTTAAGTAGTTAAATAATTAAATATTTGTTTAACTGTCTAAGTGATACGCCTTATAAAAAAGCATGTCAATAGCAAATAATAATATCCGAAATAATGAAGTTTGGCTTTTCCCATTTTTAGAACTAGAATTAAGAAATGCACCGCGGAATTGCCACATTTACACTTGACGATGGGAAGTGTCCGAAATGGTTGTTTGAAAGAATGACAAATCTTGGACGCGAGATTTTGCGTGTGATTATAAAGGAAAACGGTCCTGATACTTTTATTAAGATGATTTCCGATCCTGTTTGGTTTCAATCTCTTGGAACGGTTTTGGCTTTTGATTGGAATGCTTCAGGATTGACGACAATTTTGACCGCGGCTTTAAAGGAAGCGATTCGCGGACAGGAGCATGATTTTGGAATTTATATTTGTGGAGGTAAAGGAAAAACGTCTCTAAAAACTCCAATGGAAATTGAAAACTGGGCGGAGAAAGGCGCGATTGGTTTTAATAAAGCAAAGTCACTTGTTTATAATTCACGAATGAGCGCAAAAGTGGACTCTTGCCTTGTGCAAGACGGATTCACGATTTATCATCATTCGTTTTTCTTTTCAAAAAATGGTGCGTGGGCGGTTGTGCAACAAGGAATGAATACAGAAGAATTGACTGCGCGAAGATATCACTGGTTTTCTGATAATGTGAAAGGAATGGTTTGCGAACCGCATTCGGGAGTTATGTCGGACGAAACGGTTGCGGCTCTTAATATGACCGCGAAATCCAGCGGTGATGCGAGAACTTTGAGCACGGATTTGGTGCGCGGAAATTATAATTCGCTGATGAAGGATGTTGCACTTTTGAGCAGACATGCGTCCCCTATTTCGAGCATGGCTCGAGTGAAAGTTCACAAAGATCAATTAACTTTATTAAAGCTTGAAGATATTGAATTCAAAACGCATCCTGTTGTACATGAAAATTTTGCGCAAAGTTCTTATTTGCGAAAAATCTTGTGGAAAATGTGTGATGAAAAACCGGAAAATTATGAAAATTTGTTATCGCGAGTTGGCGTCGGGCCAAAAACGATTCGCGCTTTGGCGCTTGTTTCTGAAGTTATTTATGGAGCAAAACCTTCGTATGAAGATCCTTCGCGTTATAGTTTTGCACATGGTGGCAAAGATGGCACGCCTTATTTTGTTGATAAAAAAACTTATGATAATACGATCACGATGATGCGCAAATATGTGGAAAAAATGAAAATTGCGCCGAGTGAAAAACGCGAAATCCATGCCAAGTTTGAAACTTGAAAATTAAAAACCTGAAAATTGATTGTAAATTGAAGCTTGATAATTGATAATTGTATTAATATGGGAATCTTCTTTAAATCATTTCAGCAAAAACTTAAAGCTTTGCTTCTCAAATTGAGCATTGAATATGGTCTAAATGAAACCGATATAGATAAATTACTTCGCATGGCTCACGCATTTCGGGCACAAGACGTTAAAACTGTTCAGAAAATCGCAGATACCATGATTAAATATAAACTTTTCGAAAAGCCTGAAGATCAAATGGTAAATGGAATAAGGGAAAAAATGCCTAAGTACTAAGCGCGCTAATCTCTATAAAATTTCTAATTTGGAATGCCAACAAAAACGCCTGCGAAAAGATTTTCGACGAATTCTTTTAATTCACTATAAGTTGGCAAAACGCCGTGTTTAACCAAGTAATCACGCATAACAAAAACCGCAAATTGAATAAGAATGAGCTTCACTTTTCCGCTATCGTCAAAAGCTGTCTTTTTCATACGAGGCGTATTAAACGTACTTTGCACGAGCATACCAAGTGCCCAAAGATTCAAATCCGCTTTTATTTTTGGGTTTGAAGAATATTTGGAATCAACTTGAATAGGCGTGATTGTATGATTTTTTTTATCTTCCTCGTCCATAAAAACCACTTCCTTTTCAAATTGCTCTTCGCCAAGAACGAGGATGCTCAATGCAAAATGAGCCGGAATGTTCTGTTCGAGAACGCGTGCGGCTAAAAGTAAAATATCTTTCTTTTTTGGATCTTTAAAAAATTGAAGAAGGATTTTCGTTAGCCTGTCTTCTTTTTTCTTTTGCTTTCCTTCGTCCTTTTGGAGCTGTTTTAACCCTGCGGCTGCGGCCTTCATCTGCTCTTTAAATTGCTCAAATGCCTGTTCGGACATTTGCTCTCCACCACCTTCGCCGGGCGCAAACATTTCTAGATCGCTCATGCAGTTTTTATTAGTGTTTTATTAAACGGGCATGATGCTGACTATCGACTGTTTCCTCATGTTTCCGTCGAATTTCTTGACTTTTTTCTCTGTGAAAAGAACTTTTCCTGCAATTTTAGCCACGAGCGTATGATCTTTGCTGAGAATAATATTCTTACCAGGCAAAAATTTTGTACCTCTTTGTCTAATGATTATGTTCCCTGCTTCCGCCATCTCGGATTCAAATAATTTGACGCCTAGACGCTGACCTGGGGAATTTCGATTGTTTTTACTGGAACCACCAGCTTTTTTGTGTGCCATAGTTTTTTATATTTTACGCCTGAATATTAGAATGCGCATATAATTTTACGAATATTTGGAAAGAATGCAAGAGGAAATTCAAAGCTGCCTCCGTCCCCATGGGCTTGACAATATTGCTGAAATTTGTTATAAATTGTATATATGAATACAAACGAGACGAAGCTTACACATAAAAACAAGCCTGAAACGTCAAGCGCAATTACCCCTGAATCTGGCTCCATAATGCGCAAACTCAGCGAGTATGCTACCGGATTTCGCACTCTTTTACTTGCTGCAATAAGCGTAATCGCCGGTGCCTGTTCAGAGCCAAAACCCGTTGAACCCGTACAGCCCGTTGATCCTACGATTCTCTTAAATGCGATTCATGACACATCAAGCGCTGTTAATGAACTGGCTGAAACCGCTACCGACGAAGCAAGTGCGATATATGATTTTTTGTTTACGGAATATTGCAATTATTTATTTAATTTCGATGATCCCAAGCAATGCAAAGAATGCTTTGATGGCCATAAAACCGATGGGTCCCTCCTTACCGTATCCGATCAATTGGATTGTGACACACGATGGCTATATCACCCAAAGCATCCGGAGTCTATTGTTGGCCAAGATTTGAGCTTTGCTGAGGTGAGCGCTTACAAAGCCGCTAAAGTTGAATTTGCCAGAACACAGAGAATTAAACTTAGATTTGGCATTGAAGAAATTGTTCGATTTATTGGTAAAATAGGGGGAAAACTCGATATATTTAAAATTGATCCGCAGATGTTTTCTAATCAGCTGGCCGTAAGTAGATTTTTTGCACCAGCAATCAATAACTCTTGTGACTTGGCCAGCTTAAACTTTCAAGAATGTCTGATGTATAAAATATCAGCATTTGAGAATTCCGGCTCATGTTATGCCAGAAATGAAAATTCCGACGCTGTTGGTATAAGCCAAATTATGCCCATGTGGATCATGAAAGGTACGAATAACTTGCATGAAGATGGGCTCACAACTGAAAATGGTTTTCAAATAACCACTGGCACAGGCAAAGCTAGACGCGTAACATTTGATGGCCGCTATGACCCTATAACAAATTCCGACCTTGGAGCAAGAATCATAAAATACTCATTCAAGGTATTCGGTGAAAACCATCCTGATTTTGTAATGCTTGCTTTCAATCAAGGTGAAGGAAGCGTGGATTCAAAATCAAAAAGAGGCGTATGTGGCGTTAAGGGCTTTGTAAAAACGTGGGCTGAAAAGCACATAGGCCCTACTGTTTATACTGATTTTTATAAACAATGGACTAAGGATAATCCGAAAAAACACTTTGTACATGCATATTTTCTTGACTATCTACATGATGTTCATGACATTAATCTGGCTGTAATGCTTGCCGATACAAATCTGGTTAAACGATTTATGGGCAGTGATAACGGTGGCGCCGGTTATGTTCCAAAAATCATAGCTATGCATCTCGCTTCTTTAGATCATGAAAGATACGACATACCGTTAGTACCTTCGAGCGACAATGCGTTCCCTGCTGTTGCAAACGCAGAAACCGAGATAGCGTTCACGTGGCACGACTTGTTTCAACCGATAAAAATGCCAAAAGATACATCGCTACGAGAATTTGCGAAGTCTAAAAAATACGATATAAATGCTTTAACGTTTATCAATCGCCAAGTACGCGACATTGATGCAAAGTTTGATCGTGAAGTTAGAATATGGATTCCAAAATCATCTGCAAATCATGATTTTATCGCAAAAATGTCTGCCATGGGCCAAAACATGGTTCCCCTAGAACCTTCTTTGAAAAAGGAAACAGTTGCCAAAAAAGCACCCGCAAAAGCGCCTGCTAAGCCAGTTATAAAAGCCGCGCCTCCAAAAAAGAGTGCTCCTCCCAAAAAAATCACTCCAAAAAAGACAGCTCCTCCAAAACGCGGCGGAAAAAGAGGCAAATAGCGCTCTGCCTCCGTCCCCATTTTACCCTTCCAAAAACGTCATAAATATGATATAATATATGGATATATTAGAATTATGATAAAAATAAAAACAAAAAGTGTCGCTTTAGCGCTTATTGCCGCTGTATTTATGCTAAATATTGCGGTTATTCCGGTTATGGCGGCTGTAACCGATCTTAAGCCAACCGAGAATCTTTTTATTAAAGAAAAAGTAAAAAGATCCGCAGATGGACAAGTGAGTGACCCGAAAGATAGTGTTCCGATCACGGTTGAAAGCACAGAAAAAGTCTTTAAAAATGCGATATTTTTGATTCAATTACAGCAAAAATTAAAAGACGCGAACTCTTCATATCAAAAAAACTATGAAGCTTTTGCAGAAGCCAAGAAAAGACTCGATGAAGTCGCCGATCAAACCTCTTCCCTTAAAGAACAAATCTTGAACTTTGATGCCGTAATCGAAAATACAAATAGCAAGATTGCAGCTGTTGCAACTCAAATAGGCGGATATGAACAATCTCTTTTGAAGTTGCACGAACAACTCGCAATCTATAAAGTTGCGTATCAAGCTCAAAAAGACCTTCTTGGGGAATACGTGCGCATGCTTTATACGGAAGAAAATCAATATATAACTTTTGAATCCGACGGTGAAATAAGCGCGATTAAATTGCTTGTTGCGGATAATTCTGTGAGCGACAGTATGCAGACCTTGAAATATCTGCAAACGCTTGAACAGGCCGGCCAAAATATGGTTAGAAATTTGGGCAAAGATTCGGCTGTTCTTCAAAACCAGCAAATGACTCTTGAAACTCAAAAAGCGCGTCTTGATGCGCTTCAAGCACAACTTGAGAATGAAAAAGCCACGCTTGTTGAACAAAAACTTGCGAAGGCTCAACTTCTTAAAATTACACATGGCGAAGAAGAAGTTTATAGAACTCTCGTGACGCAATATTTACAGCAACAAGAAGATGTTTTGACTGAAATCACGGCGCTTCGAAACAACATGACATTCATTGACGACAAGCTCCAAGAAATGGGCTCAAATGCCACAATTGCAGACTTGCAAACTCTTGTTGATCAAAGGTCGAAAGATATATACAAATATCAACATTTGTCAGATCCGAACGCGACATTCATTTGGCCCGTTAAGCCTTCGAGAGGGCTTAGCGCATATTTCCGCGATTCTTCGTATCAAGCAAGATTTGGTATTCCTCATAACGCTGTTGATATCCCAACTTCACAAGGCACTCCGATCGCTGCAGCGCGTGATGGCTACGTTTATAAGACAAAAGACAATGGAATGGGCTATAGCTATATGATCCTCACGCATAGCGATAATTTCATGACTGTTTATGGACACGTTTCACAAATGATTGCGGCTGAAGGACAGTTTGTTAAAGCCGGTGATGTAATTGGCTTGAGCGGTGGTGCGCCTGGCACAAAAGGCGCGGGCATGATTACAACAGGCCCACATCTTCACTTTGAAATATTGCAAAGTGGCACATATAAAGATCCTTTGGATTATCTTTCGCTTTTGCCTTTGCCTCTTGATAGCATGCCATCAAAATATGTTAATAAAATCATTAAACAAAGATCAGACGCTACAAACAATGGCATAACGGGCAATCCTTCAATTGACGGCACTCCGGTCTTAAAATACGAAGATGTCCAAAAAATCATTGATGAAAGCGCAAATCAAGAAGCGGAGATAATGCGCAAACTGCTGGAGAAGAATAATCGATTTTGATTTTAGTTTTGATTTTGGCGGTTTTTGATGAGAGAATTTGGCTATAAAAGCCATTTTTAAATGATTAAAGATTGTGGGAAATGCGGAGTCGGATTTGAAGTAACGGACGAAGATCTGCAATTCTACAGTTCTGTATCCCCTGTTTTTGGTGGGAAGAAATACGACCTACCTGCTCCAACTTTGTGCCCTGATTGCAGACAACAAAGGCGCTTGGCACAATGCAATGAAATCAATTTATATCCCGGAGAATGTTTGATGTGCAAAAAGAAAATGCCGACTTGTCATGCGCCGCACATTAAACAACCAATTTATTGCCGCGAATGTTGGCATAGTGAAAAATGGGATGCAAGAAGTTTTGGACGAGATTTTGACTTTAATCGACCTTTTTTTGAACAATTTTATGAACTTAGAAAAGCCGTTCCCGCACTTGCGTTAAACAGCCAAGGCGAATGCGTGAATTCGGATTATATTCATTACGCAGGTTGGTCAAAAAATTCATATTTGATAATGCATGCGGATTATTGTGAAAATTGCTATTACGGCTATGGATTCAAGAAAAACCTGTATTGCGTTGATGGATTTTACAATTTACACTCTGAGCTTTGCTATGACTGCGTTGATATTTATAAATGCTATGGACTCACGTGCGCACAAGATTGCACCGCTTGCGCTTCTTCCGCTTTTATACGAGATTGCGTCGGATGTAACGATTGCTTTCTTTGCGTGGGGCAAAGAAACGCGAGATTTTGTTTTGAGAATCAACAACTAACTCAAGAAGAGTATAAGGAGAAAATGAAAAGCGTTGATTTCAGCTCGTATAAAAAATATCAGGAATATAAAGCGCGTTTAAATGAAATGTCTAAAAAACACACTTTTAAGGAATATCATGGCACAAATCTGCATAATTGCTTTGGCGATTATTTGAAAAATTGTAAAGATTTAAAATATAGCTTTGATTGTGAAGACGTTGAAACCGGAAAATATTGCTATCAAATTGTGCTTGGCGGAAAAAGTTTATATGACGTTTATCAATTTGGAACGAATTTTCAATTGAGCTATGAATGCACGATTTGTGGAGTAAATTCATATCACTTAATGTTTTCCGACAACTCGATGGCGGATTCGTCGGATTTAATTTATTGCTGGTATATGGAAGGATGTAAAAATTGTTTTGGGTGCGTCGGAATGAATCATGCCAAGTATTGCATTTTTAATAAGCAATATACGGAAGATGAATATAATGCGCTTGTGCCAAAAATCATTGAACATATGCGAAAAACGGGAGAATGGGGCGAATTTTGGCCATATGAAATTTCTTTGCACGGATATAACAAAACGAGTGCGCAAATGTATTATCCGCTAGTTCGAGAAGAAGCGATTAAGCAAGGCTTTAAATGGGAAGATTGTGAAACGCCTGCGCCGGAATTCAATAAAGTTGTAAAAGCAAAAGATTTGCCGGATAAAATTCAAGACACCAAAGATGATATTTTAAATGCGGCAATCGAATGCGAAATTACCGGAAAATTATTTAAAATTACTGCGCCGGAATTGCAATTTTACCGCCGCGTTGGATTGCCTATACCAAGAAGAAATTGGATTCAAAGACATTTCGATCGCTTTAATCAAAGAAACCCGAGAAAATTCTGGGAGAGAAATTGTGGGAAATGTGGCGGAAAAATCACGACAACTTACTCCCCTGATCGCCCGGAAATTGTTTATTGTGAGAACTGTTATATGAAAACGGTGTACAATTGAGGCATGAATACACAAGAACTCGCAAGAAAGTTAATTAAAATTTTGAAGAAACTTTATCCTGAGCCTAAAATTGAGCTCGAATATGAAAATCCTATGCAACTTTTGGTTGCTGTGATTTTGTCGGCGCAATGTACTGATAAGCGCGTGAACATTGTAACCGAGTCAATTTTTAAGAACTATAAAACGGTTAAGGATTTTGCAAATGCGAATTTAAAAACTCTTGAAAAAGAAATATTTAGCACGGGTTTTTATAAAAATAAGGCAGGAAATATAATTGGCGCTGCAAAAATGATTGAAGAAAAGTTTTGGGGCAAAGTGCCGGAAACGATGGAGGAATTAGTGAAGTTGCCAGGAGTTGCTCGAAAAACCGCAAACGTTGTTCTTTGGGTTGCCTTTGGGAAAAACGAGGGCATAACTGTTGATACGCATGTAATTCGATTATCACAACAACTTGCGCTCACTAAGGCAAAAACGCCGGAAAGAATTGAGCAAGACTTGATGCAAATAATCCCGCGTGAAAAATGGGGCTGGTTTTCTCTCGCATTTGTTTTGACCGGGAGATACATTTCGCCGGCAAACAAAAAATGCACATTTGAAATGCTGGAGGCGGCCATAAAATCTTGAAGATATTGCTCGCGACTTTAAATGTCAGTGCCTTCTTCTTTTTCGCGGGCGATTTTTAAAAGTGCGGCCATGTAATTTATCTCTTTTTTCGTGAATTTTATTTTTGCGCCAATTTGGAAAGGATTGTCTTGCGCAAGCGCGTCCATGATTTTACTATCAACAAACACAGGCGCATGAACTTGAAGCGCAAGAGTTATTGCATCTGAAGGGCGCGCATCAATTTGAATTAGCTTTGCGCTTCCGCGCGTTTTTACGAAAATTATCGAATAAAAAGTATTGGTTTCAATTTTATTTATAATGATTCTTTCAATTTTTCCGCCAAGCTTTTTGATGATATTGTCCATAAGCCTGTGTGGCGTAGGTCGGTCGAATTTCAACTTTTGCATGACCTCGGCAATCGCTTTTGCCTCTGTTTCACCAATTGAAATCGGCAAAATTCTATTCGCTTTTTTATCAATAAGAATGATCGCGGGGTCGCGCACCTTTTGCTCTTCCGCAAGCGCTAAAATCGATATTTTTACAAATTTTTTTGCCATAAATTATTTCTTATATCTTTATTTTACACCAGTCCCGACCGCTTGTTTAATATTTTTTAATCCATCGCGTTTTAAAAGTTTTTTAATTCCGCGATTTATGTCGCCAACCATTTGCGGACCTTCGTAAATCATGCCGGTAATAACCTCGATTAAATTTGCGCCAAGTTTAATTTTTAAATATGCATCTTCGGCCGTAAATACGCCTCCACTGCCGATTATTATATATTTTCCGCGAGTCTTTTTATAAATTTCTTGGATTAAAATATTGGATAAATTTTCCGCAGGCTTTCCGCTTATACCGCCTTTCATCTCAGGCTTAATTTCATCTTTAATAACTGGAATTCTCTCCCAGCTTTTAGCAAGATTCGCAACGATAAATCCGCTGATTTTGTGCTTATTTGTAACCGCAAGCATTTCATCAATATCGTGCGGCGTTAAATCTGATGCGATCTTCAAAAGAATCGGCTTTTCGGCCTTTTCTTTATCGATTTTTGTAAGCAGTTTATCTAAAGTTTTGGCATCCATATGCGCTGTTTCGTGAGATACGTTTGGACAACTTATATTAATTACAATTATGTCGCCAAGATCTTTAATTTGCTCAAAACATTCAACGTAATCGTTAATTCCTTTATCGCCCGTTAGGGTTTTGTCGTTTGTTTTTGCGATATTTATTAAAAGTGGAATTCTGAATTTTTTATTTTCTATGCGCGTTCGTATTTTCTTTACGCCGTCGTTCATCAAACCATAATGCACAACAAGCGCTTTTGACTGCGGCAAACGCCAAATTCGAGGTCGAGCATTGCCTTTGCTTGGATTGTTTGTGATCGAACCGATTTCCATAAATCCAAATCCAACATCAGGCATAATCGATGAAGTTTCTCCGTTTTTATCATATCCGCCGCCAAGACCAATCGGATTCTTAAATTCAATGCCAAGAATTTTTTGCTCAAGCATCGAATCTCCATAATAAAAAAATCTACGCGTAAATTTTCGCGTTATATTAAAACTTCCAAGCACGCTGCCGACTTCCACAAACAAACGATGAATGCTTTCCGGATCAAACTTAAAAAGAATCGGACGAAGCAAATTCTTATATAAAAATTTAATTATTGTGTGCATGTGATTTTATGGTACCGATTTATGATACCACATTTTGCTGTGCTTGTGCGCTATTTGTCCGCGCGATTCCCTCTATAATATTGCGCTACCCACTTGTCTACTTTCTGCCATTTTTCTTCTTGTTTATCTGCTTCAAGTTTTATTTTCCAGTTTTCAGGCGATTGATTTTCGTTTTCGATTAGGCCGGCGTGTGCGAGGCGTTCGTGAGACTTGCAAAGAGGAATGAGTGTATCCGGATCGTGCGTTTTTGTTAGCGAGAATCTCCACGTGTGGTGAAGATATTTGTATTCTTTTGTGCAACCCGGGAATGCGCATGTGTTGTTAGTTTTAACAAGAACGTAGTTCTTAATTTTTGCAGGCACGTATCTTTTTGCGTTTTCTTGCGGAATTGGCTTTTTGGCTTCAACTTGCGCTTGATAAGCTTGCAAAAGTTTTTGCATAAGCTCGTTCCAATTTCCTTG
>LBWJ01000018.1 GCA_000993595.1 Candidatus Peregrinibacteria bacterium GW2011_GWC2_39_14
GCCATGACTGTTCCGGACGTTTTGAAATTGAAAAGCAGAATTGATTATCTTAGAACAAATGCAAATTTACCGGGAGTCGAAAGGTCTCTTAAAGGCGAGGTTTTGGACTTATGTGATGATGTTGATGGAAAAATAAGAACAGTATTAAACGCAAATGAGGACAGATTAATTCAAGAGATTGATGTGGTTGTTGATAGGATAAGGGCAACGCTTGATGGTTTTACAAAGTCACGCGAAATGGAGGAGTGGGTGATTATTGATTATCCGCAAATCGTGGATCAAATCACAATGCAGATGAAGCTTGCTTCTCTTCAACAAACAAAGCTTCAGGAGCATGGCGTTAAGGCGATTGAAAAGGTTACAAGATTAAAGAGGGAATATGAAAAGAAATTCAGAGAGCAATATGACACCGTTCAAGCAAATGTTGCTGAAGGCATTGGTTCGCAAGTGAAAACTGCGGAATTATTGATTGCGCAGCTCATGGAAGATTTTTCCGCAAAGGTTGAGAGGAGAGAGTTTGCGGATAAGGATCAGATTAATCTTTGGGTTGACGCTCATCCTTTAAGTAGAAATATAGAAGATGTCATATCGACCATCGAAGATCATGATCCGGAAAAGGCTCACGCGTTATCCATGAAATTAAAAATCGGCATTGCGGCACTTAAGAGCCAATCAAAAAGGAATATGGAGAAAAAAGCGGAAGTTTCAACAGGAAAAAACCAAGTCCCTTTTGGCAATTTTATGTTTAACGTTTGGGAAGCAAAAGCCGAAAAGCTTAGCGTTAATGTTGTGTTGGATTTCAAAGTTGATGATGCAACTAAAGGAGCCGGCGTAAAGCCAAATGACTACATGTGTGAATTGGTTTTTAAAACAAAAGATAAATCCGGGAGCGTAAAAGAGGTTCCGTTAAGCTTGGAAGAAGTCAGAAAATATGGGCTTTCGAATCCGCGTCTCCTTGGCGATTTTGAATTTGGAAAAACATATATGACAGTTGGTGAAGCGAAAAAGATAATCGCAAAAGTAAAAGATATGAACTTTGGATTGATGCCTGATGTGCAAGCTAAATATGAAGAATTTCAAGCAAACATTCGTGCAATGCATGTGAAGATTAAAGAAAGCGCAAAAGAGTGGCAAGAGGCAGACGGGAAATTTCCGGGCATTGTGGAAGCGGCAAGATTAAAAGGCCCGGGGAGCATTTGGGCAACTCTTCTTTCAGACAGAAGGGCGATGATAAAACAATATCATGAATTTTTAGACAAAGAAGGACTTTATGTTTGGCAAAAAATGAGAAGCTTTAAGGAAGGGATAATTAATGGAAAAATGAAAAACGGTTCGCAAGGAAAAATTCCAAAAATGTCAGATAATCCGCATTGGACATTGGACGAAGAAACAGAGCAAAATCTTGAAGATTTTGCAACGAACGCGAAAATGTCATTGGACTTGAGAGATGGAATGATCTCTTTGGAAGGGCATGCGGGAACAGGTAAGGATGTTCTTGTGAGTATATTCTGTGCAAAAACGCAAAGACCAAAATATACTTTTGACTGTTCAAAATGGACAACTGAATTTGATCTTTCGCAAGACGTTTCGCTTGCCGCTGATGGTGGCGCGAGTTATACGGTTAAGGAGGATTCGGTTATTGTAAAAGCCTTGGAAACGCCAGGTGCGGTTTTGTATTTTAATGAATTTAATGCAATGCCACAGCAAGCTCAGATGTTTCTACATTCTCTCTTTGATGAAAAAAGACAAATTACGTTGAAAACAAGCCAAGGTAGAATCGTCAAGGCTCATCCATCGGTGATTATTTGTTCTTCGATGAATCCTGATTATCCGGAGACTTATAAGCCTCAGTTTGCAACAAGATCCAGAATGATTCCGATTAAAGTTGGATATCCAAAATTCAAAAAAGAAGATGGAACATTTGGTACATCAGAGGCATTAAGAACAGCAAGATCGATAAGGTCACTTGAGGATTTCACGATTGGAGACATTTCCGAGAATGAATTTGTTGATATGTGGAATGCTTATATAAACAGAGGCGATGAAACCAATCCACTTTTAACGCCTACAAGAAAATTTGATATCGAGGTGATATTTGCCCTCTTAACTTTTGGGAATGAAATAAGAGAAGCATTTATTAAAGGCATTGATGGGTCAAATACCGGTCCGGATGATTTTACGATCAGTCAGCCGTTCACGATGCGTGAAATGAGAAGATGCGCATGGCTATTGAACAATATGAGTCCTTCGGAAAAAGAAGATATAGGTAAAGCCGAAGAAACGGCGAGAAAATTTATTAGAAGAGTTTATAGCTCATATATTTTCAATGGAGAAGAGGCAAGGAGTTTGGAAGAAAAATTGACGGGTTGGAGCACGAAAAAACCAACAACGGTACCGGTTGCGCCAGCGGTACCTCCTACTACGCCTTAATAAAATAAAAAATGTCAGATATCTTGCAACCATCCGCGGGGAGATTAACTCGAGAGCAGCTTAGGCAAGCCACTCAGGTTGCATCGTATGTTAAGGACGTGCGATTAAAAGTTTTGCCCGGGAAATCTTGGGCACCGCATTATCCAAATAATGCAGAAAGGGAAAAACAGCTTGAGGATGTCCTTAGAGGGAGAATAACTCCTGAGCAGGTTGATCAAAGCCTGATGAAGCCGGACGGATTTATTTATGACGCAATGGAAATTCAAGAATTGGGACTGGGCGGATTGATTGGTAAAGTAAGAGATGTCGCAGAATTTTACGAAAGATTTCCATATGGACAATTTGCGGAATTTCTCTATGGATTAAAAGATAAAGATACGGATTTGGCGACCGCCACAGAACTTTTTTCTTCAATCGCAAGATCAAAAATACAATCAGATCTTATTAAAGCTCTTGGAACAACCGGTAAACAACAAGCAAAGAGAGCGCTTGAAGTTGAGCATAAAAAGAACGTGGCAGAAGCCGGGGACAGAAAAAGGACGCAAAAAATATTTGATGTTTTGAAGGCAAGATGGATGAAAAAACAGGGGATAATAAGTAAGGACGATTTAAGGAAACTTGAAGGTCAGGCGGGAGAAGAATTATGCGACATCGCAGATTCATTGGAAGATGCATTCCAGGATTACGTTAAAACGGGTGATCCAAAAGCACATAAAAAACTTACGGAAAAAGTTAGAGATAGTTTTGAAGAGATAAAAAGACAGCAAGAGGAAGATAAATTGGATGATTTTATAGAAAAGGCGCTTGAAGATCCGGACGCACTTCCACCTGAAATGAAAGATCAATTAGAGCAAATGTTCAATGATTTTCAGCCACCGCAAGGAGGTACCGCGCCTAGCGTAAGAAAAAAACTTTCTCCTTCGATGGATCCAATGAAAAAAGGAGCGGAAAAAAGTGAGATAGCGCCAATTTATACAATTGAACCCGACTTAACGGGCTATTATCAAGGGCAAATTTATTCAAGGTTTAATACAAGAGAGGTTGAGTGGGACAATACGTCATCGTATAAAAAAGTGAATTCCGGATCAGCGCCAAAAGAGCACGTCATTAGAAGTAAATGCTCTCCGGGTGACATGGTGCCAATTTTTATGCCGAGAAATTATTCACCTTCTCCATTTTCACTTCCTTCGGGAATTGAAATTTATCAGGATGAAAAAGGCTGTTTTTGTTTAAAAAATAATACCGGTTCGGCTTATGAATTTGAAATCGGATTTGGAAAAACACCAAGCGCAAATTCAAATAAACCGGTTGCAGATGAAACTGCGGACATTTCTTCGGGATCTTTATCTAATGCGACAACGAATTACATCTCAGGTCTTCGTGGAAAATCAAACGTGGAAAAAGCAAAAGCAATCGTGCGCTACATGAAAAATATTATGAAATTGGAATACAGCAATGACGATAAATATAATCTGATTTATAAAAAAAATCCTTCAAGATATTTTGCGGAAATAGAAACGCATAAGCAGGTTGATTGTGATGTTGCGCAAACATATTTTATTGCGCTTTGTAGATTGGCCGGAGTTCCTTCAAGGTTAGTAGAGGGGCATAGTGTTGACATGGTGAAAGATGGCAAGGCGATAATTCATTCAGGTACGGGCCACGCGTGGACTGAAGTTTGGAATGAGCAAGCAAATAAATGGCAAACAATAGATTCAACGCCGGAAAAAGCTGATGATTCTGATGAAGGTGGCGAAAGTGGTAAGGGGAAAGATGAAGATACTGATATCGATGCGCCGGAGCAAGATCCACGTGATGAAAAAGAACCGCCTTCGCCTGAAGAAGTTGCGAAAAAAGTTGAAGATCAGCTCGAAAAAACAAAAAAAGGCGATAAAAAAGATAAAACAAAAGGCTCGGATGTTTCGGAAAAAACAAGGGATAAAATGAAAAAAATGAAAGAAGAAAAGAATAAGAAGAAAAAGAAGTCCGGCGAAAAAGGCGAAAAGCAGGAAGGAGGAGAGCCTCAGGACGGAGAGCCTCAAGACGGTGAGAGTGGCGAATCCGGCGAAAGTAGCGAAAGCGGCGAGCCTCAAGACGGTGAGAGTGGCGAATCGGGAGAAGATGGCGAATCCGGAGGCGAAGCCGGTGAGTCCGTGAGCGATGAAGAATGGAAAGAAACGGAAGAGGAAGTGGAAGGGGCAAAAGATGAAGGCGCGGAAAAAGCAAAAAAAACAAAAGAAATCAAAGATAAAATAGCCGAAGCGGAAGACTTTAAAGATCTCAAGGACGTTGAAGATAAATTAGAAAACGCGAATCTGGACGAGGACGTAAAAGACCAATTTAAAAAAGATCTGGAAGCGAAAAAGGAAAAACTAAAAGACGAATTAAAGAAAAAAATAGAAAAAATGAGAGATGAAGGGTTTATCGATGAAGACAAAGCGAAAAAAATGATAGAAGACTTGAATAAGCATGAATTTACGGAGGGTCTTGAAAGAATTAAACAGCAGATTTCTAATGAAAGTGCTCTGTATAATGAATATGATGCTATAAGGCGCGAAATAATGCCATTGGTTGAAAAATGGTATAAATTTTTCGCATCTAAATTGCCAACATTCGAAGATCCTGAGTTCGGAGATGACGTTGGAAGAAAAGGTAGAGTTGATAGAAGAGCTATGAGTAAGCCGGTGAATCTTCTTTTCGGAACGCTAAAAAATCCGTTAGTGATTAAGTCTACCGTTAGGCCAAAATTCATGGCTGAACTGGTTTTGGACATAAGCGGTTCCATGACAAGCAGAATGCGTGATTGTAGAAAGTTGTTGATTTTCTGGGCTGAACTTTTTGAAAGAATTTCAAAGGAATATGGTTATATCGATTTCTCGATTTTGGTATATGACGAAAACGTGGAACTCGTGAAAGGTTTTGATCAAAAATATAGCTCCAAACAGAGGTATGATTTTGGCATGGGGAATAGAAAAACCATAAAAGCTCGACTTATGGAAGCGACTGTTGCAAGAAATAATAATGATATGGGCAAAGCGGTTTTGGAGGGGAACAGGCTTTTAAATGCGGCATTAAAAAAGCACGGAAAAGGCTTTCTTTCAGCGCTTTATGTATTTACAGATGGGGATACGGTTGGAACATTGCCGGGAGTCAGATTGAAAAACTTTCTTAATGGATTGGAATCTTATTGTGGTGAATGGTGGGGTAAGCATTTGAAAAAAGCTTTTATGCTTGGTTCTGAAGAGCAAAAAAGAGTGCTTTCAGAAACTTTTGGAGAAGCCGATTCGGATGCAGTGCCGGAAATGGACGAGCTTATCAGAAAGTCAATGATGGGATTGGCAAGAGACTTTGAGGTTTTCAAAAAAAGGTTGCCTAAAGGGGGATAAACTACTTCCACTTCCAAAAATATTTCACCATGCTGGCGATGTGATGCCAGAAGACTTTTTTTAGAAGCAAATGTGAGACTCCGCCGCCACTCAAACGTTTGTGGTAATGGTTGATTTGCGCATCGGGATAATAAACAACGCGAAGGCCTTTTGCGTGAATTTTTTGGCACAAATCCGCGTCTTCCATAAACAGAAAATATCTTTCATCAAACCCGCCTATTTCTTCAAACAATTTTTTTGGCATCAAAACTGCGGCTCCAACAAGCCAATCTACGTCATGCATAACATTTGGATCAAGCCCCGTCATGACATATTTTTGAACGCGATTTTTGAAATATTTTATTTTGCCGAGCGCTGTTCGTTTTGCGACAAGATCTATGAAATGCGGAAATCTGCGGAACGAATCCTGAATATCACCATTTGCATAAATTAATTTTGGGCCAAGAGCGCCAATATCGGGATGCTTTTCCATGTAATCAACCATTTTTTGGAGTGCATCGGGGAAAACGGTCGTATCCGGATTTAAGAAAAGTAAATATTCGCCAAGCGCATGTTTTGCGCCAAGGTTATTGCCTTTTGCAAAGCCAAGATTTTTGTGCGTTTTGATTAATTTTATGCGATTATCTGCGGCAGCTTTATCAAGAAATCCACGACTGATCGGATCAATCGAAACATTATCCACAAAAATTATTTCAAATTTGAAATCGGTTTTTGCCGCTTCCAGAGCCTCAACGCAAAGCTTTGGAAAATATTTGTGATTGAAATTTATTGTAATTGTTGAAAGTTTCATTTGAGATTATTTAAGCTTCTTTGCCATTTCTTCTCTCGCTTTTTTATCCAATTCAGCCTTATTTTCCGCAATTTTAAGCTCCCATTTACCCGTTACGAATTTGTTATCATCAATATTTTCCGCAAGAACAATTCCGGAACCGATGAAAGAATTATTTCCGATTTTCACGCCCGGCATAATGCTCGCATTGATTCCAACGCGCACGTTTTTGCCCGTGATTACGCCAAGTTTGTTTCTTTGGCTATCAACTTTTTCACCATTTATTTTCACGGGAATATTTTTTTCATCAAGTCGCAAATTTCCGGTTATCGCTCCGGCTCCAAAAGAAGTTCCGTCGCCAATCACGCTATCGCCAACATAATTTGAGTGCATCCAGACGCCATTTCCAATATAGCTCCTCGCAACTTCAGTTGATTTTCCAATCACACAATTTTCGCCAATATGACTGTCGCGCACCATTGCATAATTTGCAATAAGTGTATTTTTTCCGATATAGCACGGACCGTTGATTATCGCATATTCAAGCACTCGCACGCCGTCTTCAATAATCACATCGCCTTTAATAATTGCATACTTTGAAATTTCCGCCTTCTTGGAAATTCGCGCATTTTTCGCAATGCGACCTGCGGTCGCGTGAAACAAAAATTTCCACAATTCAAGCACGTGCCACGGATATTTCACAGCCTGCCAAAAACCATCGTGTTTAATTGCCTTAATTCGAAATCCATCGCGCGCCATATTGCTCACAGCCGTTTCATACAAATCATCGCGATTCGTCTTGGCATTTTTCAAATATTTAACCAAATCCTGCGCATTTTTATAAAAATGAATCACGATATTCACGAGTTTGCTTGGCTCATTTCCTTCACCCGGTTTTTCGATAATTTTCTCTATAAATCCACGTTTATTAAGTTTTAAATATCCTCCGGGAAAATATTCATTAACATGACGCGCCACCATAAATCCATCCGCATCCTTTTTCTTATATTCCGCTTTTAAAGTTTCAAAAATTTTGCCATCAACAATATCATTCGAACTGACAATCAGAATAGGCTCCTTGCCAATATAAGGGCTCGCCTGCATCACGGCACCGGCCATCCCAAGCGAGAGATCTTCCTGGATGATGATTGGCATGCTAAGGTGCATTTTTTTCTTTAAAGCCTGAAATTCTTTGTGATTATGCTCCCCGCAAATAAAGATAAAATCGCCAAAACCGGCCTTTTGAAGCGTCTCAAGTTGATGCTGAGCCAACGGTTTCCCAAGAAAAGGCATCAAGTTTTTATCTTCAATAGGCTTGAGTCTTTTACTCTTTCCAGCCGCAAGAATAAGCGTTTTCATAGTGTTTATTACCTGCCTATTTTAGCCCCATTACGTTTAAAATACAAATTCCGCAACATCGAAAAATTTGTCTAGGAAATTTCACGTAAAAATCCTCACTTAACACTTGACAATAAAAAAAAAGTAAGTATAATGATTGCACTTGAATATTAATAACTGTCAAATTTAAAATATGAAGGTGCACGAAACAGGGCATGATAAGGCCAATGATAGGGTAACAACACATCCGCCGGTCGAACTGCATTCGCCAGGCGGGGTGATTACTCTTGAGTCACACGGGAGGTTAAGAGTTTTAGTTGCGGACGATATAAGAGACGATGTATTTTTTTTGATGAGAACTTTGAGGCAAAGAGGACACGAAACTCTTTTTGCAGACACTCCTTCAGCGGCAAAGCAGCTTATGATGACTGGAGGCGTTGACGTCGTAATATCGGATTTACGCATGCCTGTTCTGGCAATGGGGCATGAAGTGATGATGCACGCAATAGAAGCCGGAATAAGAACAATTGCTCACACCGGAACACCGGATGAAATAGATCCCGATTTAGCCGTTAGGCTTCATGCTGTAATTGAAAAAACAGCAGATCGAGCTAAGCTCGCGACCAGATTGACCGAAGCTTTGCGTCCTTCGCAACAGGAATAAGTTTTTCAGCTTCACGTCACGATCTCGCCCAATTTTTCAACTTTTTCCGCATTCTCAATTTCCATCCCGATCCTTTCACCATAGCTCATGCTTTCGCCGTATAAATAGCCTGAATAAGGCGTATATTTTGTGCCGGGACTGCCAGGAATTCTCATGCTGACGTCAAAAATCACAATTTCTTCTTTGCCTGCGCGCGTTGCGACAGCGCCTTGAAGTGCAAATGGTCCGATGATTCCGGGAGCAACTTCTTTTTTCATAGTCGCAACAAATTTTTCTCCCATATCAAAGATTTTTTCTACAAGCGATTCTTTCACTGTGCAGGAAATGTGACCGGTTTCAATCATTGAAGGTCGATAGTCGGCATCTAGAAGCTCTTCTTGGGTTTTCGCATCAAGCCTTAAAAATCCATCAAGATTTGTTTGTCTGCGAGTGTCTGTTCCCATTAATTCAAGTTCGCCGGTTATTGGAGAATAAAAGAAATTCATATTTACTTGCGCGCCGATTATAAATTCTTCAATCACGGAATTATCCAAATCTTGCTTCGTAATAGTCCCGGTGCTCACCATTCTTTTACTTATTATGAAATAATCCTCAGTATTTGCGATCACGAAAAAAGCTCTTTCGTATCCGCGAATCGCCTCATTAACTTTCACAATCAAAGGCCCGCCGCCATCTTTTACAAAATGTTCATCCAAAACTTCACGCATTTTATTTTCATCATATCCGCTCTGCGATTTTCTGATATTTTTTGGAGTTCTGATTCCGGCCTTTTCAAGAAGATAATACTGATTTTTTGGCATGTGCCTTTCTTCAAGCTTCACAAGTCCGCGACTGCCATAAATCGGCACAAGAAAGTCATTTTCAATTTCATTAAAATCGCAATAAACCCAAAAATATCTATTGTGAATGAAGATTGTGTTCAGAGCTCGGAGCTTTTCTTGAACTTCCGGTTTCACAATATCTTTAAATTTTTCGACTTCGATAATTTCATCGATGCATCCGATTTTTTTACCGTCTCTTTCGCGCGTTTTATAATATTTTGAATAAGTCTCGCTTCGTCCTTTTTGGCATACGGCAACGGTTTTAAAGCCATATTTTTTCACGCCCGTGCAGACATCTAAAGCGCTATGTCCGCCAAGCACGCCAATATGAATATTTTTTGGATCATATTTTTTGAGAACTTCTTCGATATTTTTTTGTGTAATCATAGCCAAAGGATATTACATGTTAATTTCGTTTGCAATTTCTTTTAAAGCATCAAGAGAAATTTGGAAAAACTGATTTCTTTCAATTCCAATTTTTTCAATATCGGCGATAAATTGGCGGTTTACTTTAGCCGCAAAAGACGAATCTTTGAATTTTTTATTTATGGATTTTGGCTCTACTTCGGCAATCTTTTTATCAGGCCTCATAAGCACATATGCAAAAATCAAACCGGTCACGCTTTCGCCTGCGGCAAGCGCAAAATCAAGCTTACTCTCTCGTTTTACGTCAATTCCCGTAACGTCTTCGCAATGCGCCATGATTGCATGAAGCATCTCCGGATTATCATATCCGGCGGCTTTCAAAATTTCACAAGTTTTTTTAGCATGCATATCTGTGTTATCTTGTACTTCTTCCCAATCCAAATCGTGCAAAAGTCCTGTGCATTCCCAAAGTTCTTGGTCTTCGCCGAGGTGTTTCGCAAGCGCTTTCAAGATCGCACCACTTTCAATCGAATGCCACAAATTATATTCTTGATGTATGTGCTGTTTAAGCAAATCTCTGGCTTCTGTTGTAGTCATATTTTGAATTTTAAAATTATAAAAATTGCGTCCGTCCTAATTATCCAAGAATTTTCGAAAGCTTTCCAGCCTTAATCGCTCTCTTTATTTCCAGCGCGATTCTTCTTCCTGTGCTCATTGGAACGTCATATTTAAGCCATGTATAAGGCGAGCCATTGATGTATGGATTTGTGCCGGCAACAATTCTTGCGCTTATTTCAAATACATAAAATTTCAAATCCGGATCAACGATTGTTTCCAGACAGAATGGGCCAAAAAGCCCTTTTCCAACCAATTTTTTTGATGCTTCAACAACGCGTTTCCCCATTTCATACATTTCCGGAAGCAAAGATTCGCGAACTACAAGCGGCATATTGCCGGTTATCGTGTAGCTTGTGCGAATTTTCACGTCCAATTGATCTTTCGCCGCGATTCTTCCGATCGAATCCGCATTTGATTCATAGCGCTTATCAAAGCTCATAATTTCGAGTTCGCCGGTCAAGCTCGAATGAAAATAGTGAATATAAAGCGGAACTCCAACGACATATTCCTGAAGTGCGTAATCTTTTTCATTTGGATATTCTTTTATGCGTTCGTAAAATTCTTTTGGATTATTTGCGATGAAATAGCCCTTTCCGCCAAGTGCTCCATGAAATTTCACAATCACCGGACGATCAATATCTTCGGGTTTTTCATAAATTTTTGGAGTATTGATTTTGGCCATTTGAAGCCATTTTCGTTCTTTTCTTCGATCCGATTCCCAGTCAAGAATCCCTTTTGTGCCATAATGCATCACTTTAATTTTCTCAACATTTTCAGGCTTGATATAGCTGACGAAAGACCCATGTGGGATCAAAATCGCGTTTTCTTTAATCAATCGGTCTTCAATTTTGAAGAAGGAAGTCCAATTATCAACCAAAATTATTTCATCAACAAATTTATAGCTTTTATAAAAATCCGCATTATCTTTTCTGCAAATGCATATGGTTTTAAAGCCTTCATCATGCGCTCCTTTGAGGATCTGAAGCGCCGTATGGCTTCCAAGTGTCCTAAAAACACACGACTTGTCCAGAGGAAATTTTGGAGATAACAAAAAGCGCGTGCGTCGATACTTGACAAAATGAATATCTCGAGCAATAATATACACCTAAAAATTAAATTAAATTATTATGAATAAAGAGTCGCGAGGACAAGCCGGAGAAGCAGTGGATTCATCGCTTAAAGAGCTTTTTGATCGTATTCGTCATCTTGGAGAGGTGCCGGTTGAGCTAAAGCAAGAAATGCGAAACGCGAAAATTGCAATAGTCGTATGTTTGGGCTTATTGGCTGTAGGAGTGGGAATGTCAACGAGCTGTGCGCGATCTGAAAGTGGTGCATGCGGTTCAGACGACCAAGCTGAAGCAGTAAACGAAAGCCCAGAGGCGCGATTAGATGAATTATTGTATAAGGCGCTGGAAGAGCTCAATGTTACACAATTTGAAAAGTCGCTTAAAACTTTAGAAGAGGCTGAAGCCTTATTGGAAGGGATAAAATCATTGGAGGGCAATCCAAGCATAAAAAGGAGAATTGACTGCATTCGCGCAAGAGATCTTGCAAGAAAAGCGACGATAACAAAGGATGAGCAATTAAAGTGGGAACTTTTTGATGAAGCAAAAAAAATAGCGCTTCAAGTGAAAGACGATGAAATGGGTCCCGGTGCAAGAGCGGATCTTTTGCAGGAGATGGATGAGATAGAGAGGGGTTTGAATAATTATGAACCACGAATTAAATATCTGGATTTAGGAAAAGGTTTTTGAAATAGCTCAAGTTTTTTAGTGCTATAATATAAGCACTCTTTAACCAAATTCCTATGAATGAATCAATTCAACAGCTTCAGGCTATTTTGGCAGATCCGATAAAAGGCAAGCTATTAATTTTACTTTTGATTTGGAGCTTTATTTGGAAAGGAATTGCTCTTTGGAAATCAGGCAGAAATAATCAAATGCCGTGGTTTATCGTAATTTTGCTTCTGAATACGGTCGGAATTTTGGAGATTGTTTATATCGGGTTTTTTCAGAAGAAAAAGTAAGCGCCGAGCTTAAAATCTGTAAATTTCCTTCCTGTGCTTAATTCTTAAAATAACCAGAATTTTTATATTGCCTTTATCGTCAACGCTAAAAACGGCTCTATAATCGCCAATTCGGAATCTGTACAAGTCAAAAAGGCCTTTTAATTTTTTGGCAAATAAAAAAGGGTTTTCTTGATGGCGAAAGAAGTCTATTTTATTCGTAATATAATCCGATGTGGGCCTTGGTAATTTATTCAAATCTTTTAAAGCTTTTTCAGAGTATATAAACGAATATAAGGTCATAATCCAAGTTTTTTACGAACCTCTTCGTGAGTATAAACTTTGCCAAGTCTAACGTCCTCTCTTGCTTGTTCAATTTCTTTTGCGAAGTTTTCAAGAATGAAATCGTCTTCATCAACAGGTCTTATATCCAAAATTGGTTTTGAATGATACATAACGATATAGCGTATTTGTTTTTTGCGAGACTCTTTCCAGAGTTTTGTTATATTGTTGCGAAATTCTTTGATTCCAATTGCTTTTGTTGTCATGATATTTGTATTAAAAAGTATAACTAAAGTGTACACTTTCTAATAGATTGGATCAAGATTAAAGCCGGCACTTGGTTAAACCCGACGGGAATCGAACCCGCATCCAAGAGTGTCAAGTTCTCGGATGTAAACCATTACCAGGCCCATTTATGCCGGCATGCGCGTATTTAATCATAAGAAGATGAACTGGCTATAAAATAATTATTAAATATATATGAAAAATATATAAATGGCTTTGAATACGCTAAAAAAGATGTTATAATAAAAATAGTGTCAAGTTCTCGGGTAACCATACCAAAAATCCTCATCAGTCTTGGTGGGGATTTTTTAAAACATGATGGGCCCCTTTAAAATGCACCAAATTTTCATCGAAAACGCTTTCTCCGCGAGAATCTACAGGAGAATGAACGAAATGTTGATAATAATCCATTTTTAAAACAGACGTTGATTGCGCGTACCAAATTAAATCAGTTATTTTTTTATTGAAAAGACAATGTGAGTCCGGTGAAGCCATTTTTTCATAATCTTTAAAATGCTCATAGATTCTATCCAAAGCCTTTTGCGCTTTTTCCTTACCATAATCGCAATAAATTACTATTTTTGATTCACCGGATATGGAGATTTTAAAGTATGAAATCGCGTCTCTTAATTCCGGATCCGAATCTATAGCTTGCAATAATTTTTCAATTATAAATGGGATAAATTCAGGCGAAGGAGTTAAATGGATTTTATATTCCTGAGACAGCGTGTCGATATCTTGTTTAAATTCAGCAGAATCAAAGCTTCTTGGGTCATCCATGTATTTGCCAACCAGAAATTCAATTGCCCTTGCAGTTTCAAGGTCACGATTTTCAACTTCTTTTACAGGAGGAAAGGTGAAAGAACCATCGTGTGCATCCATAATCCTTGGCTTGTCGTTGCCGGGAACACGAAGAGCTTTAGCGACTTTATGACGCACTCCCGGATAAGTTGGTGAAAAATGATTCGGATATTTATCTAAAAGGCGCTGTAATCTGTGTTTAGTTCGTAACGCATCAAGACCGTTTATTATTTGTATCCTATCTCTTAATTTTGCAAATTTATAATCCGCATCATCGGACTCATTTTCAGCTTGTGTTGGGCGTAAGCTTTGATTCATATTTTAATGCCTAAAAAATCTCTTCCCCGTGAAAACCATCGGCACATTCATTTCATCAACCGCTTTTATAACTTCTTCATCTTTGATGCTTCCGCCCGGTTGGATGAGCGCAACTGCACCCGCTTTTATGGATTCAATAGCCGCATCCGGGAATGGAAAAAATGCGTCGGATGACATCACGGAACCTTTTATGAAATTTTCATCATGTCTGTTTTTTGCTTTGTGCGCCGCAATAACGACTGAATCAACGCGTGACATTTGACCGCTTCCAATGCTTGTCGTCATTTCAACAACATCACCGGATTCTGATTTGCTTGGAACGCATTTTGCAAAAACAACAGCGTTTGAAACAACGTGTTTTACAACTTTCGTTGCAAAGATCATAGCGCGAATTTGCTCTTGTGTAGGCGCGGATTTCGTCACAGTTTTCAAATCTTTTTCACTTAATTGATATGTGTCTTTTGTTTGAATCAAAACTCCTCCGGCAACTTTTTTAATATCGCGTCTGAGCAAATCTAATTTTAATGTTCCGGTTTCAAGAAGTCTGACATTTGGCTTTTTGCTCAATATTTCAAGCGAATCTTGTTCAAATTTTGGACAGATAATAATTTCAAGAAAAATCTTTTTATCCGCAATATACTGCGCGATTTCTTTTGTGCAATTTCGATTTAATGCGATTACGCCGCCAAAAGCGGACAACGGATCAACGTTAAATGCAAAATCAAAAGCTTCAAAAATTGTGTCTGCGCTTGCGACTCCGCAAGGATTATTATGCTTAATTATCGCAGTTGTTGGCCTTTCAAATTCCTTAACAAGTTCAAGCGCGGAATCCGCATCAACGTAATTATTAAAAGACATTTGCTTTCCTTGAATCACTTTTGCGTTCGTTACGTTCGAATCATTATTCAAAGGATTTCTGAAAAATGCGGCTTTCTGATGAGGATTTTCGCCATATCGAAGTGATGCGACTTTTTCATAATGCAAATCCATAAGCTCAGGTTCGCCCAAAGTTTCGCGAAACCAATGTTCAATCTTTTCATCATATTGATAAGTGCGATTGAATGCTCTTTTTGCCAAGCGTTTTCGTGTTTCAAGGCTTGTTTCTCCGGATTTTTCAAGTTCTTCCGTTACAGTTTTATAATCTTCCGGATAAGTGACAACGGTTACGAATTTATAATTTTTCGCACTTGCGCGAATCAAAGTCACGCCACCAATATCAATTTTTTCGATCAATTCATCTTCGGTCACACCGTCTTTTTCAAGCGTTTCTTCAAACGGATAAAGGTTGCAAATAACATAATCAATCAAGCCGAGCTCATGTTTTTCAAGCTCTTCCATGTGCTTTTTATCATCACGCACAGCCAAAATTCCACCATAAATTTTTGGATTCAAGGTTTTCACGCGGCCATCCATAATCTCAGGAAATCCCGTATATTCCGAAATATCGATTACGGCAATGCCGCTATCTTTTAGGTGTTTGCTTGTACCTCCGGTTGAAAGGATTTCATATCCGGCTTTTACTAGCGCTTTGGCCAGTTCCGCTACTCCTGTTTTGTCGTAAACGCTGATTAAAGCGTACTTCTTTGGGTTCATAGCGGGAAAAGTATAACGGGTTTAAATTGCCAAATCAAGAGGTGAAAATTGCACAATATATCGCGCATAAAAAAGCCCCGTTTTTGAGGCGGGGCTTTAAGTTAATTGTTTAAAACTTATGGAGTTGTAGGAGTTACAACGTTGACTGTATAACCAGTCGAAGATAATTTTACCTTCATGCCCGGTCCACTTCCAACAGGATTATCATAAACGGTTGCATCACCTATAGAAAATGTATGAGAACCAACTGACTTATTTTTCATGCTACCATTTTCCAATAAAGAAAAAACAAGCGGTTTATCAGATGTAATAGCCTGTAACCATTGTGAAGGAGTAGCGCCGATACCCTGAATATCTCCGGTGCTTCTAACTACACCAACCTGTTTGCCGGTAGAGACGTTTACAAGAAATAGCGAATCACAATAGCTACACGATGCGCTGTATAGATCTGAAAATTTAGCGCCATCCGCAGCCAAATCATTAAGTTTTGTTGGTAATAAATAGACTGGCGTAGTTGAATCCGTAGAGAATTTAAATTTAGCCAATTCAAAGTGATATGACTTTGTAGGGTCTACGTTTTTAGAAGTTGTTGCATCGCCACTCGCGACAGTTAAATTTGGTTTAGGAAGGATTTGTTTAGAGAAAGTTGCATTATCGGATAAGCCTATATTAACCAATGAAAGCTTTTCAATCGTTGTGCCTCCAGTTCCAGCCTCGTAGGTAATGCCTTTGACTTTAATAGCAGATTTATCCAAAGAGAAGGTATGAGTTCCTCCCTCTGCGCTTTGATCAATGTCTCCCTTCAAGGTAAGAATTACGGGCATATTAGGAGCAACAGAGAAAGTTCTAGTTAAGCCATCTGTAATCTCATTTTTACCACTAATCATAATCTTGAAATTTTTGATATCAGAAGGCTTGGCGCCGTTAGAAGGAGTGTCTTTTATGGTAAGATTTTCCAACTTAATAAATTTAGAAGTGGATCCGGACGCATCAAAAACAAATTTGCCGAGTTCGACTCCTATGTAAGAATTGCCTGAATGTATGTTATCCCAATTTGGAGTGGAAAGGCCTTTTTGTGCAATAACGGACAATTTATCAGCAGATGTAATTCGAGTCTGCATCGTTTTATATTGAGCATTGAGAGAGTCCCTCAGGGCATTAATAGAAGCATTTCTCGGATCACCACATTTATTAATATTGACAGCTTCAGACGTCATCAAATTTTCATAATCACTCAAAAACGCTTTAGCCGTTGTGTAATCCATTGAAGCATTAAATGCAGATTGTACTTTTTCGAATTTTTTGCTTTCATCAGTACAAGTTATTGAAGGAGCCACAGCTGCAGTTGTTGTTTCAGTTGGATTCAACAAAGATTGATATGCACTTTCTGTTGCAGCGTCTATTACACAGCCGGCTTTTTTCATATTATCGTATCCAATTTTTGAATTAACTTTATTTTTAGCTTGTACCAAGACCTGTAAAAGTTTTACATTTTTCGGGCAATCAGCAAGTCCTATAGCTGATCCCTTAAATAATCCACCTCCGCTTGAGGTAAATAAAAATACACCGACTCCGATCAAGAGTGCGGCGACGATACCGATTACGATTTTTTTGTTCATGTTTGTTTTTGTTAGATTTTTATTTTGCTGTCTATATTATACTATATTTTAATAAATAAGTCAAACACGCAAAGTATAGACCATTGAGCTCATTTTGGCGCTTAAAATGTGATTTTTATCCTCCAAGTCGTGAGAATTCGACAAAAAGTAAAGTAAACAAAACAACCATAATAATCGGCGCAATCAAAGAAATATAATTCGTTTTATTCGGTTTAAAATTATTCAAGAGCAGGGAATTTGTAACTACAGAAATTGAGCTGAATGCCATTGCAAGGCCCGCAAGCTCAGGCTTTAAAACCATGCCAAATCCAATAAATATTCTTGCCGCAATCGGTATGCCGATAATGTTATAAAAAAGCGCAAAAAACATGTTTTGCTTGATTTTATTCATCGTAGCTTTTGAAAGCTGAATCATTGTAACCAAATCGCGTAGATCATTTTTAACAATCACGATTCCTCCGGTTTCAATTGCAACATCTGTTCCTGAGCCCATAACAATGCCTAAATCAGCTTGCGCAAGCGCGGGCGCGTCATTGATTCCATCTCCAACCATTGCGACGAATTTACCGGCATTTTGCAGTTTTTTGACTTCACCGGCTTTATCTTGCGGCAAAACTTCAGAAAGAACGTTTTCGATTCCGAGTTGGCTCGCAATTGCTTTTGCGGTTGCATGATTATCTCCCGTAATCATATAAAGCTCATAACCCATTTGTTTAAGCGAAAATATCGCTTCTCTGGAAGTTTCTTTAATCGTATCCGCGACAGCAACAGCACCCAAAATTTCTTTTTCATTCGATAAAATCATCACGGTTTTTCCTTCAGATTCTTTCTCGGCTAAGCGTTTTTCAATATTTTTAATATTCAAATTTGCATGCGCCGTAATAAGTTTTTTATTTCCAAAAAAATAAGTTTTATTTCCTATATTTCCGGATATTCCATGTCCGGGAATGGCTTTAAAATCCTTTATTTCATACATTCGAACAGACTGCGCATTTGCATGTGAATAAATCGCCTCGGCAAGAGGATGTTCGGATGAACGTTCAAGGCTTGCGGAAAGTGACAAAATTTCTTTTTCATTCATATCGGAAAAGCTCAAAACATCAGTGACTTCCGGTTTTCCTTTCGTGAGAGTTCCGGTCTTATCAAAAATAATTGTTGTGATTTTTTGCGTTAATTCAAGAGGTTCGCCGCCCTTAATCAAAATTCCATATTGCGCGCCTTTTCCAGTTCCAACCATGATTGCAGTTGGCGTCGCAAGCCCAAGGGCGCACGGACAAGCGATAACGATGACGGCTGTAAAAGCCATCAAAGAAAATGATAAAGTTGCGCCAAGCGCAAAATACCAAACTGCAAAAGTCGCAATTGCGACAAGAATAACAGCCGGAACAAACCATGCGGAAACTTTATCCGCAAATGCTTGGATTGGTGCGCGTGAACCTTGTGCATCTTCAACCATTTTTATAATTCTGGAAAGCATTGTATCTGAGCCGATTTTTACGGCTTTAAATTCAAAACTCCCGGTCTTATTTATTGTCGCGCCGATCACGTTTTCTCCGATTGTTTTTTCAACAGGAATGCTTTCGCCGGTTATCATTGATTCATCAATCGCAGATGAACCTTTTGTAATTTTTCCATCAACGGGAATTTTTTCCCCGGGACGAACGAGGATGATATCTCCGATTTTTACATCTTCAATCGGAACATCTTTCGTGACGCCATTTTCTATGATTCGTGCGGTTTTTGCTTGCAGTCCAACGAGTTTTTTCACGGCATCCGAAGTCTTGCCTTTCGCCTTCATTTCAAGCCATTTTCCAAGGATGACGAAAGTGATCAAAAACGCCGCAGTTTCAAAATAAAGTTCCGGAATTTTTTCCCCATCAAGGCCAATCAAACTCTTATTTATAATCGCAAAATAAGTGTAATTAAAAAGGCTATAAAAATACGCAACCGACGTACCAATCGCAATCAAGCTATCCATATTAAAGGTTTTCATTCGCAAACTGGAAGCCATGCCTTTATAAAAAGAATATCCAATAATGAATTGCACGGGCGTCGTAAGGATAAGGGAAATGATGCCCATATATGGCATCAAAATTTCCGCTCCCGGCAAAACTTTAAAGAAATCAAGAAGCATAAAATAAAGCATCGGCAAGCTCAAAATTAAGCCGATGAAGAACCTTTTTCTATAGCTGGAAATTTGCTCATGTTGTCTCTCGGATTTTTTTGCAGACGTGTCCAAATCCGCAAATTCAGCCTTATATCCGGCTTTTTCAATGGCTTTTATAATTAAGTTTTGCTGAAGTTTATTTTCATCAAAAACAACAGAGGCTTTTTCCGCTCCATAGCTGACATTCACGTCCGAAACGCCATCAAGCTTTTTAATTGAACGATGTATTATATTTGCGCACGAAGCGCAGTGCATGCCTGTTATAGTAATTTCTTTTTTCATATGTAAATTGGTCAATTGATAATTGTAAATTTTCCCGTATACATCCCCATACTGCACGAAAATTTAATAGTCCCTTCTTCAGTTGGCGTGAATTCGATCACATTTTCACCTTCTTCCAGATATTTCCTTATATTCATTTTTGGCATAAATATGCTGCTTGCGCACGTATTGATATTTTCCGAATTTATAATCCATTTCACGGGAATGCCTTTTTTAACAACAAAATAATCAGGATCATATCCAAAAGTTGATTGCGTCATTTTTGCGATTTGCACGCCATTTTCAATAGGCACATTCGATTCAATTTGATTGTTTTGAGCGCCCCCTGAAGCAATCGTCCATCCCGTTAAATTCCATCCATTTGAAAAGTTAAAAAGCGCAAGAATAACAACTACCACGCCGGCAAATTTGAAAAAACTTTTCGCGATTTTTCCTTTAATAAAAGATGTTAATCCGCCAATTCCAAGAAGTCCGGGCATTGTTCCGATTGCAAAAAGTCCCATAATAACCGCGCCATAAACAAAGCTCCCACTGCTGATCGCGTAGAGTTGCATTGCTTGCGTAAACCCGCACGGCAAAAAGAAAGTGAGCGCTCCAACAAGCATCGCATTTTTATGGTTATACTCTTTTTCTTGCTTATTTAAGCCAAACGCCTTGGCAATTCCGGAAGGAAGACTTATAGAAAAACCGGAAATTTTTGGAGAAATTTCAGTTAGTTGCAAGCCGATGATAAGCATCAAAACGCTGACCGCGATTGTGAGCAGACCAATTGTTGCGCCCGATAATTGAAAAACTTTTCCAAGAAGCCCAATTGCGCCGCCAAGAATGGCAAATGAAATAACGCGTCCAAGATTAAAGAATAAATGCGGACGAAATTTTTGCATTGAAGTCGCATCCGGATGCAAATCCGAATACTTGGAAGATATCGCAAGGGTAAGCCCTCCAATGAGTGCCATGCATGTGGAAAAACCCGCGGTCAAACCCATTACAAGGGGCAAAGCGAGCCCAAGAGAAGACGAGTTCGAATTAAAATTAACATCAAATAGACCGGTGCTTTTTAAAATAAAATAAAGCACAATAATAATTAACGCGGAAATTGTAAGATTTTTATAAACGTCAGGATCTGCGGTTATCCAAGGTTTGTTTTCTTCTTCCACGCCAATTTCATAACCTGCAAGTTTTATTGCTTCTTCTATCTTTGATTGTGAGATTGGTGCAGTTGAATAAATTTCAGCAGACTTTCTTTTATGGCTCACTTTTGCTTTTGTTATGCCAGGAATCTTGAGAAGCTCTTCCTCAATTATCAGTTCGCAAGAGCGGCAATGCATGCCTTTTATTGGTACATTTATTTTTTCCATAGCGTTGATTTAATTATTTTTTAATACGGTCTTATTTATTCATAAGCTTTGAAACCTTTAGAATTTCATCAATCATTTTTTGCTTTTTCGCTTCCTGATTTGTTGCCATCGCGGATTTAAAACAGGAATTTAAATGGCCTTCCATAAGCATTTGATGAGCGGATTTTAAAAGTCCGATTACAGCCAAATTTTGTTGCATAACGTCTATGCAATAAGCGCCTTCTTCCAGCATTTGTATAATTTTTTCAATGTGACTTTTAGCTTTCTTCAGGTTGATAAGCGTTTTTTCATGGGAGTGATTCATTTTTTATTGTTTTAATAATACCTACACCTAGGGTACAGGTATAGGTAGTTATTGTCAACGTGAAAAAGTTTATGAAAAATTTAAGATTTGTTTAGAGGAATTTAATCTTGGTTGGATAGAATTTGAAGTGTCCGAAAAAATCGGACACTTATTTTTTAACAATTTTTATATGAAAATAGCAAAAATTGCTTTGTTTGATGGTAAAAGCATTAGGAAAGTTTGGCATGAGGAGGAGTGGTGGTTTTCGGTCGTGGACGTTTGTGCTGTGCTGACAAATAGCTTGGACGCAGGAGCGTATTGGAGAAAGCTTAAACAGAGGTTGAATGAAGAAAGAGGCAAGGTCGTGACAAATCGTCACGACCTGAATGAAAGTGTAAATGAACCCGTGACGTTTTGTCACGGTTTGAAAGGCGAAAGCGGCAACGAGCTGTCGACAATTTGTCGACAGCTGAAAATGCTGGCATCCGACGGCAAGATGCGTGAAACCGATTGCGCAAATACCGAAGGCGTTCTCCGCATCATTCAGTCAATTCCATCCCCAAAAGCTGAACCTTTCAAGTTATGGTTGGCCAGAATTGGGAAAGAGAGAATTGATGAAATCGCAGACCCGGAGTTAGCTGTAAATAGAGCTAAAGAGATTTATGAAAGAAAAGGATATTCAAAAGAATGGATTGATAAAAGATTGCGTGGAATTGCGGTTAGAAACAGTTTAACCGATGAGTGGCGAGATCGAGGTGTAAAAAATCGGCTTGAGTATGCCATTTTAACAAATGATATTATGCAAGGCGCATTTGATATGAAAGTTGAAGATTATAAAAAGTTTAAAGATTTGGATAAAGAAAATCTTCGTGATCACATGACGGATTTGGAAATTATTTTAACAATGCTCGGTGAAGCGACGACAACCGAAATAACGAAAGTTAAAGATTCGCATGGGTTCAAAAAGCTTGATATTGATGCCAAAAAAGGAGGCAAAGTCGCGGGAAGAACAAGGAAAGAC
Source organism: Candidatus Peregrinibacteria bacterium GW2011_GWC2_39_14 (assembly GCA_000993595.1). Classification (GTDB taxonomy): domain Bacteria; phylum Patescibacteriota; class Gracilibacteria; order UBA1369; family UBA12463; genus UBA12463. Next base: position 22,407 of record LBWJ01000018.1, read on the forward strand.
ATTGAAGAGCAAACCGGAAAACCTGTGCGATCAAAGGAAAATTATTTGGAAAATCCGCAAAGCGAAAATCCGCGATTTAAAGCTCGCTAAAGGATGTGTACAATTTGTACATACCCTTAGAAAATCACCATATTATCCCTATGCACAACCTCTTCATCCAAAATTGCACCCGCCAAATAACACGCTTCGCCGTTTTTACATCCTTTGAATTTTTCAAGATCCAAAGATGAATAGTTTGTTTCGCCGATTGCAATTATATCGCCATTTTGAGCATAAATTTCAACAAAATCCCCGCGCTCGAATTTGCCTTTTATTCCACTTACGCCAACGGGAAGCAAGCTTTTTCCGCGCTCTTTCAAGGCTTTAACCGCACCATCATCAATAATAATCCCGCATCCGGCTTTCACTTGCGATTTAAACCAGTTTTGTTTGCTTGTATGTTTTTCTGTCATTGGGTGAATAACTGTAAAATCGCACGCAACTCCACCGATAATATTCGAAATAATATTCTCATCATTTCCACTCGCAATATATGTTGTTATTCCGCTATTTGAAGCGAATTCCGCGGCTTTAATTTTTCCCGACATTCCGCCCAAGCTCTTTTTTGAACCGGCGCCTTTTGCGAGTTTTTTAACACTTCCGTCAATAACCGAAAGTTCGCGTATCAATTCCGCAGAAGGATTTTTCGTCGGATCATCTGTATAAAAACCTTTAACCGAAGTCAAAATAATCAGTTTATCCGCATCAACCATAGCCGCGACTTTGCTCGCAAGATTGTCATTGTCGCCAAATTTAATTTCCGCGTAAGCCGTAACGTCATTTTCGTTGATGATCGGAATCGCATTAAATCGCGTCAAAAGTTCAAGGGTGTTGCGTGTTGTTATGAAAGATTCGCGATTTTTAAAATCAAGATTTGTCAGCAAAACCTGCGCCGTAACAATCTCGTGTTTCTTAAAGAAATCACGATAAGTGTTCATCAAAATTCCTTGCCCAATCGCCGCAAGCGCTTGTTTATAAGGAATATTATCTTCACGTTCAAGCTTCATTTCGCTTCTTCCACTCGCAACCGCGCCCGAAGTAACGATAATAATTTTATGCCCGCTTTTTTTAAGCGCCGCAATCTGCTCAACAAAACTTCCGATAAAATTCGTATTTAACGTATTATCTTCTTTTGTGACGAGAGCCGAACCGACTTTGATGACGAGAGTTTGTGACATGGCTTCATTATACATCGCTTCGTTATGATTGACAAATCTTACAAATATATGATAAAATAATCTTATATATAAACGTTAATTCGAATGTCAACTCATGTACCACCAGATGATGCGGGCGAAAGACGTGGAAATAATCCTCAAAGGGAGTATTTTAATCGTTTAACACCAGCTGAAAGAGCTTTGTGGATTGCGGATCATCGCTTTCACATGAAAAGACCGACAGATCTTAATGCACAAACTTTGCCGGGAGGCGAAGACACGAGAAGAGATATATCTGCGCTTTTCGATAGACTGGAAGCGAGGCCGGATGATGCCGTTGTCGTTGAAAATGCTCAACCTGCAAATCAACCCGAAGCTCCTCAGTCATTAGCTATAGATGAAAGCCTTGACGCAGCGAGGTTAGATAATTTAAGGCGTGGATTTGACACATCTGTCGCAATTTGGGAAGAAGCAGGCTTATTTACATCGGAAAGAGAAGCAAATGGATACGCAAAGCCGAATTTTGATACACATTATTTGCCACGCATGAATCAAGGGATTCTTGAATTGGCTGAAGATGGCGAAGGTCTTAATAAAGGTTACAATGTTCCAGTATTCACGCCTTTGGATGTCCCTGTATATAGCGAAAAACCTGACGTTTTGTCTTACTACAAATTACTTGAGGAGGCATTGAGATACGCTTTAAATACAGAAGTATCCGGTAAACCGAAGGGATATATTTTGGTTGGGTCAAGGAGTGAGCAAAAAGATGAAGCCGTAGTTGATAAAATTTTGAAAAACTGGAAAAATCTTTTTAGTTCAGGGAGATATATATTTGAATCAAGAGAGTTTAAAGGAAGTGATCGTTTGGGGACTTTAATGGAAGAGGGGCTGATTGGTGGTTTGTCCGAACAGGGATTATTGCAGAGTTTGACAGGGGTTGAAAAAGTAACGGGAGGGGTTTTACGTTTTGAACGGGCAAAGCTTATTCAGCCGGAAGATGTAGGTGATAAGAAAATGGGATTTAAAAAGTGGATGAGAATAACGGATGACCCACATTGGCCACTTGGTCCGCTTCCGATACCAAAAGAAGCTTCGCATCAAAATCTAAAAGAGGCTATTGCTTATGCAATTTTGTGTCTCAAAACTAAAGGTATGCTTCCGGATTATTGTGGAAGCAGGATGTGGGACGAGAATGAAACATGCATAGCTCCAAGAACAATAGTGATAGCAAAAACAGCAATGACCGGAAGTCAAGATGTGTGTTGTCCAGCATTTTTATCGGCTAACGGCGGTAGATATATTGATGATTGGGATAAGATTGGATATACAGGCAATGGTCCAAAAGATGGAGTAAGAGATGGCGTGAGAATAAACTAATTTTATTTATATTTATTTATTTCAACTTCTTCCATAACCCTTCTTGCCAAGTTTTTGCGAGTTTTTTGACAGGCAAATCAATAAGTTTTTTGCGACCGTCGAGGATCGTATATGTGCCCGCTTTTGTCTTGCCAATATCGTAAACCGGCACAGAGGCTTTCTTGAAAGTCGCTAAGAATTTAGCAACAGATTTTTTATCAATTTCAACAACAAATCCGCCTGTTTGCGAGAATAATTTTTTATCTGCGCTAAGTTTTTTGTCCGGAACGTTTTTCAAATTCACTTCGATTCCAGTATTCCCTTCAGCGCGTCCGCCAAAGCACATTTCGGCTAAGGTAACCGCAATTCCACCTTCTGAAATATCATGCGCGCTCAAAACAAATCCCGCTTGAATCGCATCCGTAAGCGCAATCAATTCGTTCATCACGATTTTTCCATCCGGTTTTGGAACATTTTTTCCGACAAAGTTTTTGCCTTCATTTCCGCATCCAAGTCGATAGTATTCGCTTCCGCCAAGTTCGTCTTTTCTCGCATTAATCAAATATAAAACACTTCCGCGATTTTTCAGTTGCATGGTAATTGATTTTCGATAATCCGGCATTGTTCCAACGCAGCAAATAACAGCGCTTGGCACGATTTTTGCTTTTGGATTTTCATTATATAAGCTCACATTTCCGGAAATAACAGGCACACTCCATTTTGGAAATTCCTTTAGTTTAACCGATTTTAAAGCATCCGCGATTCCCGTGATTCCTTCAACGAGTTCGTCCATGCTTTCTTTATGTTCCGGATTTCCATAGTTCAAACAATCCGTCACGGCCTGAGGATAAGCGCCAACCGCCGCGACATTTCGCATTGATTCAATCACCGCGTTATAGCCCTGCCAGTACGCCGAAATTTCTCCATATTCAGAGCTTCCATCGGTTTTTAAAGCGACTCCGACAAGTTTTTTATCCGTAGGAATATTCTCATCAATCAGCGGACAAATCACACTCGCATCCGCTTCGCCGGCTTCTATATGCACAAATCCTTGAACTTGTTTGTCATATCTTTCATACGCAGGTCTGCGTGAAGCAATATTTTCCGAATCAAGAAGCTTTAATAAAACTTCTCCCAAATCTTTCGCAACTTTATATTTTGGCTCGCTTAACTTCTTTTTTTCAGGCGTATGAGCTCGATTATATTTAAATCCCTCGGTTAAATCGCAAGCTTTCGCATTCACAACCGCTTCGCCTTTATACATCAAAACGTATTTTTCGCCTTTTACAACTTTTCCAACCTTAAAAGCGCCGGCATTATCAGCCACGCTTCCGAGTTTCCATTTTTTATTGTAATGATCAAGAATGAGCTGAGTAAAATCCGGATGCACGCACCACATCATGCGTTCCTGCGTTTCCGCACACGCAATCACATGAGGTTCCATATTTTTATATGCTGTATTTACGGCTTCCAGATTCATTTCTGCGCCCAAATTCACGCGTGAAACCATTTCAACGGACGAGCAAACAAAACCGCCCGCACCAAAATCTTTAAATGCGACTCGATTCAACCATCCGCGCTCTTTTATGATTTTAAATAAATCGTATGTGCTCGCCATAATATGCCTTTTCAAAAACGGATTTGGCTCTTGAACCGCAGATTTTTTTGATTCTTTTTGATCTTCATCAAGATTTGCGGATGCAAATGACGCGCCGCCCATTCCGCTTCTATCCGTCGCTTTTCCAACTAAAATAAATTCATAACCTTTTTCCGCCGCATCTTTCGGAACCATGGAATGAATAAGTTCACTTTCACGCAAAAGCCCGACAGAAACAACGTTTACAAGGCAGTTGTCATTATATGATTTGTGAAAATTTATATCTCCGCCAAGATTTGGAACGCCAATTGGATTGCCATAACCGGAAATTCCCGAAATAACGCCATTCGCGACCCATCTTGAAGTGTGATCTGTGATTTCGCCAAAACGCAAAGGATCAAGTGTGCCAATTACGCGTCCGCCCATACAAAGAACATCGCGAACAATTCCACCTACGCCAGTTGCCGCGCCTTCATAAGGTACAACTTGCGATGGATGATTGTGGCTTTCGTGAGCCATAATTAAACCATAGCGATCGCGTCCGACATCTTGAATTGCAACAACGCCACTGTCTTCGCCCGGCCCAAGAATCACATTTGGTGCCTCGGTTGGAAATAAACTTAAATATCTTCTCGAGCTTTTATATGAACAATGTTCCGATCCTTGAATGCTAAAAATTGTGGCTTCCGTGAGCGTTGGATTTCTGCCCAAGAGCTCCGGCACATGCCTTGCTTCTCCCAAGCTTAAGCCAAGCTTATGCTCCTTCATAATTTCTTTCAGCTGTGCGTCCGTTGATTTTTGAAATTCCAAATGTTGTTCCATAGTAAAATCAGTATAGCAGAAAAAGTGCAGATATGAATATGGCAAAATCAGCTCAACTTGCCCTTGACAAAATATAGATTAGCATTTAGAATAAAAACCTTTTAAAAATTTAAACTAAATTATCATGGCAGAATTAGGCCTTACGGGAAGATCAAGCATTAGGAGAGACATCCCATTTCTTAGAGAATTTTCAGTTGGGGACGTTTTGGAATATGACGGAATAGAAGTGGAGATAATTGGTTTTCAAGAAGGTACTCCTCGCCTTCAGTTGGTTAAGGGGGATGAGGTGCCGGAAAGCTTAGAAAATACAATAACGATAGAAATAAGATGCCCAAATCCTGATTTTGCGCCGCAAATGGGAGTTCTTAGAGAAGTTGGAAAAACCGTAGCGCATGTCAGAAAAGCAACGGGAGCTGTTGAAAAAGTTGACGTTGGCGATTTGCCTCAAGAAACATTGGTATGGCAGAGCACGGTTAGCGTGGGTAAATTTATTGGGTTGGGATCGATATTGCGTGATAGAGCTTTTATTTTGAAAAACCCAAACGTAAGATACGGGAGAGGGTTTGTGCAAAAGCCAATTTATTAAAAATTTAAATTAATTTATCATGTCTTTTAACCCAGACTTGCCAAGAAGTGAAGATAATCATCCCGATGAGCGCTATTACGACCATGATTATGTAGGAAAAGCAAAAAGGGGAAAGCCGAATATGAAGCGCGATTTCACTGGTGCGTTATATAGATTTGGCAGAAAAGTAGTTGCTGGTCAGGAGAGCTCTCCACGAGCGCCGTTTGTACCAAGAAAATCAGATAATTTTAGACTAAGGCTTTTAATAGAATATGCGCATAGGCGTTTGGAAGAAGCAAGTATCGATCTTGCCGGTGGTATGAAAGACAATAATGCAGGAGGTTGGTTTTTCGACATGATGAGTCATTCAAATTTTGGCGTGGCATTGGATGTAATGCAGGAATTTATTAGGGAGAAATTATCAGATCCAAAATACACTTTGCCGGCAGACATAATGCAAAATGTAGACATTAAAAGATTGTGTAAGATTGCGAAAGAAAATGGAAGTGGTGAGTTGGGACGAATCGCGCTATATGCATCGCTTGAAACCCCAATTGAAATTCCTCTAGACGTGGGAACTTTAGTTATTGAGATTGAAGGAGATGAGGTTATGTTAAGGTTTTCCAAAAAACAATAAACACTTTATTAAAATTTAAACCAAATTATTATGCCACAAGGACCATTTCGACTACCAGAAGGAACAGCGATTCCATTTTTACCGAAATATTACGTTGGATTTAAAGTAAAGAACAACCTAACCGGTGAAACAGTTGAAGTAATGGATTTTGACAGTGGACATGATGGCGGCCATAGGTTATTAAGTGCTCCGCCTACTATTACTATTGAAATCGATACGCCAAATGCAAAATACAAAGATCAGATGGAAGCATTTGCAGCAGTCGATGCTGTTTCAAATAAAGTAAGAGATGAGTTTGGACTCGAACACGTCACTACCGTTGCCCCTGCGGCATATAAAGAAGAAAAAACTCTTACAGTGCAAGAATTTAAAGATTTAATGGCGGAGATTGCGGCTGTAAATGCGGCTAATCCGGCTCAGGAAAAAGTCGGCGCAGATAAAGGAGGCGATGGCTTATTTTTAGTCTTAGATGCACTTCTTGCAAGAGCTAGTTCAGGCGGCAGAGAGGATGGAAATTGGCAGGACAGACTTGCGACATTAGTAAATCGTCCGAACGTTACAGTTACAGAAGTTACAGATAGGGAAGGAGCCGTTGACGAAATCCCCTTGAAGCCACGCAGTTCACAAGCAGGTGAAGGCGGTCTCGCCCAATTTGTTGTTGATATAGGCGCGCTTGTTATGAGAGCAGGAAGTGAAAGAGCTTTCGATCTTGAATGGGACGGGAGTGAAAGGGTGCCTTTTGGCGCGGTTGTTATGGGCAAGACAATCAAATATGTTCAAGGCGGAGTTGTCATGTCTACGGAAGACGAAATAATTGGAGCTTACGATAGGATTATTGACAATGGCGGACCAGACGGAGAGCATAATAAGATGCGTATTTATATGAAGGCCGCCGAGGCCGGCATCAGAAGAAGATAATTAAAACGTAAAACTAAAAAAGCCACCCAATTTCTTGAGTGGCCTTCTGATTTCGTATTTCGGAAGAGTTATCTCACAAACGGCATCAACGCCACGATTCTTGCTCTTTTTATCGCAGATGCAAGCCTTTTCTGATGTTTGATGCATGTTCCGCTGTAATACCTTGGAACGATTTTCATGTATTTCGTGATGTACTTTTGAAGCAAACCAAGATTTTTGTAATCAACTTCTTTAATTTGATTGGCGCAAAGTTTGCATTTTCTATTTTGATATGTAGGCATTTTATTTAATTGTTAATTGAAAATTGAATGTAAATTGTAAATTAGTTATTGACCATTTCCTCTATAGCTCGCCATTCGCGCTTTCCTCAAGGAATTCATCCAGTCCCGATTCGCCCTGGCTTTCTTCCGTTTGAATCAAGACATTGTGTTCCTCGCCGTCTTTTTCGCGCTTTTCAAGAATGATGACATCGTGAATAACGACTTCTGTGCGATATTTCTTCGTATTATCAGGTAATAAAATCGTACGAGTTTTAAGATAGCCTTCAATGTAAACAAGCTTGCCTTTTTTTAAGATCTGCACGCAGATTTCAGCTAAGCGAGCCCACGCAACGACCTCGTGAAATTCGGTTGAAGTGTGTTTTTGGCCATCTTTTGTCATCCATTCGCGATTTGTAGCAACGCCAAAAGACGTGATAGCTTGGCCACCTTGTGTGGTTTTAAGCTCTGGATCGCGAGTTAGATTTCCGATGATAAAAACTTTATTAATGTTTCTCATAATTAATTAAATGATTAAATCAGGGTTGTCCATGATTCTCTTGAGCTTTTCGTCAACATCGCTCAATTCTTCCTTGGCTTTTGCTTTCTTTGCAGGGGCTTTTACGGATTTTTCTTCTTTTTCCGTTTCCGCCGCTTCAACTTCTTTAACCTCTTCTTTTTCGACTTTTTCGGCTTTCTTTACAAGTTTTTTGACCTCAACTTCTTCGACTTTTTCAACCTTTTCGACTGCCTTTTTAACAATCTTCGCAGGGTGCAATCTTTCTTCTGCTTTTTGTTCTTTTTCGGCTAATTCTTTTGCTTCGAGTTTTTCGACTTCTTTCGCCTCAGCTTCATAGTCCTTAAGCGTTTTTAATTCATATCCGACTGGAGTTTTAAGAATCATATGACGGAGAACCGCGGCATCAAGCCTTAAAGTGCGGTCCAATTCAGTGATTCCTTTTCCGTTTTCGGCGGAAAAATTAAGTACGACGTAAAATCCGCGATCTTGCTTTCTTATACGATAAGCAAGGTCACGCATTCCCCAAACGTCTTCATTGGTAAGCTTTCCGGCGGTTTTTAAAGTCGCCTTTATTTCCTCAACCTTTTTCAAGGTATTGGCTTCTCCAAGCTCAGGAGAGAGTACGAACATGAGTTCGTAATTTTGGACATCGTCAAGTAATCGTGCCATTTTCTGTGGTTTAAAGAATAAATCTTTAAGCTTTTTCTGATATGCAAGCGCCGCGCGCCTGCCAAAAAAAAAGCAGAAAGGCTTTTAAAGCGCAGTCAAAATATCAGAAATCCATATCGGATGTCAAGTAGAATGGGCTAAAAAGACCCCGGTTTTTCCATGATAAAATTTGAATAATGGCTTAAATAAAACAAAGAAATGGGTTAAGATTTTGACGAATAATCACAAAAAATAACCCATTTCCATGAGTAAATATATACAAGATT
>LBWJ01000019.1 GCA_000993595.1 Candidatus Peregrinibacteria bacterium GW2011_GWC2_39_14
ATTGGTTGCAAATCTGGCAACTCCGGAAACGGATAAATTCTGGGCTGAAAAAATTAAAGAGATGAGTAGCTACACACTGGCAACATACGTTAAAGAATTTAGAAAAAATGAAAATCAAGCTCATTTCGAAATGGAAATCCCTACTGCGCCACAAATTCAAAGTATAACAATCGAGCTCGACCCAAAGATCGCAAACCAACTTCAAAAACTCAAAGGCCAAGGAAATTGGAACGAGCTCATGCAAAAACTCTTAGATGCCCATCAATCGCAAATTGAAGCCAATAAACCTATTCCACAAGAGAACGCAAAAAGATATATACCCGCAAAAATAAAACAACACGCACTATCAAAAACTAACAACACATGCGCATTCCCCGGCTGCGTTCGCACTAACAAAAACGCACGATCCCGACTCACTCATCCCTCTTTGCAAACCACATGAAAGACTCGCTCACACAGGTCTAATTGAAAACGAAAACCAATCGCCTGAAAATTGGAAAATAAAACTTGAAGCAAATAAAACCAGTGAAAAATGGCAAAAAGTGGATAAATGGGCCACAGAATATTACAACGGAAAAAACTACAAAACAAAAAATTAAAGTTCTGCAAATTCAGAAATAAACCCATTGTGAAATTCGTCAAAGCTTTCTTTTGGCACTTCTTGAAAATTATTAAATATAATATTGGTTTCTTGGCCGATATCTTTATCAAACGTTTCTTTTATATTATTTTTAGCCTGAATAATTGGAAAAAAGGCTTTATCAGTTGAAAGTATAGACATATGCATAAATTTTTGATCACTTAGAGCTATAACAACCGTAAAATTTACAAAATAATATTTTTTCATAATTAAAAATTATTCAAGGTTAAAAGTAAGCCGCAACACCCCCGGACTTACAAAATTAAACGTTCTTATCTTCAGAGTTCCTATTTCTTTTGTATTTTTAACATGTTCGCCACTACAAGGAGTTGCAATCCCCTCGCCTATTCTCACGATACGCACTTTTTCAACATTATCAGGAAGCCTATGCAACGAACATAACTTTTTCGCTTCTTCATAATCCAATTCTTCAAAAACAACATCTCTATTTTCAGAAATAATCATATTCGATCTTTTCTCAGCTTTCTCAACGACCTCTTCGATTGAAAGCTCTGTTTTCACTTCAAAATCACATCTAACTTTCGACCCTTTAAATCTGGAATCTATAATCTTCCCGTTAAACAATTGCCCAAAAACAGCCGTTAAAATGTGCTCTGCCGAATGTTGTTTTGGGTCTTTATCGCTCATAGTTTTACATTACAGCTCAATTTTATACGAACTCACGCCAAATCGCCATATTTACCCTTGAATTTTCATCGCTTTTCAGCTATAATAGTAAGAATACAAAAAATAAAAACAAAAAAATGTCAGACGCTGGAACCAACGTCGTAATCGAAAAAGCCGAGGAATTAAAGCAGGCCGGCGAACACGAACAAGCAATAAAACTCTGCGAAAGAGTTTTGATGTCTGATTTGGAATGCGCGGAAGCTTATGAAGAAATCGGCGATAACTTTCTTAGTTTAAAAGAATATTTCAAAGCAAAGAAAGCTCTTGAAATGGCAATCAAAATCAATCCTGAAAGCGCAAATGCAAACTATTTAATCGGATTTTTATATTCATGCTTTGGAAAATGGAAAACTTCCATCGAATATCTTGAAAAAGCGGACAAGGTTTATCAAAACCATCCGGAAATTTTAAGATGCCTTGGCTGGAGCATGTATCACGATGGCCACAAAGTAAAAGGCATCGTCCTTCTTGAAAGATCACTTTCGTTGAGCCCGGAAGATCCATTGATTATGAGCGATCTCGGAGTCATCTATATGAACGAAAAGAATTTTGAAAAAGCCGAAAAATTATTCTCAAAAGTTGTCCAAATCGAACCGGGCAATAAAAAAGCGGAAGAATGTCTCAACGCCATAAGATTCTTCAGGCGTGAATACGATAAGCTTAAGAAAAAGAAATAATTTTCAGTTTTTAAATTTGCTCATTTTTTAGCACTTGCATATTTGACAAAGATATCATATTATATCCTAGCGAAGGTTCTTTTACATGATCGCGTCTTGATTTTATTATCAAGATGAGGAAAGTCCGAGCATTATCGGAATAATATAACGGGTAACACCCGTCATCTGCGTTCCAATCAAACAAAACCGCAGATAGAGAAAGTACCACAGAGACAATACTAGCCGCGCGCAAGCTCGGTGAAAGGTGAAAAGTCCGCTTAAGCGGAGATCTCCGGGTAACCGGAGGGTACGGCAAACCTTATATAGTGCAAGGCGGGCTGGAAAGATTCGAGCGATAGCAAAGCTTTATCGCACTTAAGTTCGTTTCCGAAACTCGCGTCTTCCCGCTGCAAGACGTTGCACAGTAATGTGCAAACAAGATAGATGATCATGACGCCTTTTTATAATCGGCGCACAAAACTCGGCTTATTAAAGGGCCTTCGCAATTAAAACGCCACGCAACAATTAAAAGACATATTAAATTCTTTCAAAAAGATTTAAAATATCCTCGTGAAAAAAAGCGAGATCATTTTTGGCCTATTGAAAATCCCTGTTGATATAGGAGTAATTATGCTCGCCGCAGTTTTTGCTTATCAACTTCGCGCAGTCGAGGATCCAATTCCGGGTTTTCATACGCCATTCACTTTAGATCTATTTCAACCGTGGCATGAATATATCGAATTCAGCACAATTCTAACGGTTGTTCTTATTACCATCTTTGCATTCAATCACATGTATGCAATGAAAATCACGACTTCAATATGGAAAGAATTAGGAAAAATAATACTTTCTACAACAATATGGTTAGCACTTATAATCGCCTACTTTTTCATCATAAGAGAATTCCCGTTCTCTCGTCTTGCGCTTGGATATAGTTGGTTATTAACAATGATTTTTGTTTTTTTTGGAAGAATTTTAATAAAAATAATTCAAAAATCATGCCTACATTATGGCATAGGGAAAACGAAAGTTCTTATTCTCGGCGAAACCGCTATTGCAAACATAGTTAAAAAAGAAATCTTAGAAAAAAACGAATATCATTTAATCCAACCCGAACAAACAATCACTTCAATTGAAGATTTAAAAAAATTCATAAAACGCGCAAAAATAGATGAAATAATTCAAAGCAAATCAAGCCTGCATAAACGTGACATCTTTCAACTCTGTCGCGAAAATCACATAATATACAGATTCATTCCTGACCTTGTTGAAGTACAACAAATCAATATAGATATAAGTGAAATAAAAAGCATTCCAATCCTCACAATGAAATCAACTCCACTTGAAGGCTGGGGTCGCGTAATAAAAAGGGCATTAGACGTTTTTGGCTCATTCATGATGTTAATTATCGCTTCGCCAATTATGCTGATCACCGCAATTTTAATAAAATGCACATCAAAGGGACCAATTCTCTTTTCGAAAAAAGATGATGGCTCCCCTGTTATGCGAATCGGACAATATGGCAAAAAATTCAAATTTTTCAAATTCCGAACAATGAAGCCAAACACAGACAGCTTAAGATACACAGAACTAGCGCATTTAAACATGCGCAAAAACTCCCCTCTTGTTAAAATCAAAAACGATCCACGCGTAACAAAACTCGGCAAATTTCTCCGCAAAACAAGCATCGATGAATTGCCACAACTATTCAACGTTTTAGCCGGAAATATGAGCCTTGTCGGCCCACGCCCACACCTACCGGAAGAAGTCGAAAAATATCGCGAATCAGACAAATTCGTTTTAACTATCAAACCCGGCGTAACCGGAATTTCGCAATCACAAGGCAGAAGCAACCTCGATTTTGACACAGAAATCAGACTCGACACCTATTACATCCAAAACTGGGCAATTTGGCTCGACATAAAAATATTCTTCAAAACAATCTTCGCGCTATTCAAAGGATACGAAGAGTGACAATAAGCACAATTTAAGCTAAAATGATTTCATGATTCAAAGAGTTATAAATTTTTTACTTGGAGACAGAAATAAGAAAGAAATAAATAAGCTTTGGCCGACTGTTCGCAAAATCAATTTGATTGAAGAAGATTACCAAAAAAATCTCAAACCTGAAGATATTCCACGCAAAACAGACGAATTCAAACAGCGCCTTGCAACCGGCAAAGAAACGCTCGACGACTTGCTCCCTGAAGCATTTGCTCTCGTAAAATACGCATGCCGAACTTGTGTTGGGAAAAAATGGACAATGCGCGGGAATGAAATGACTTGGGACATGGTTCCATTTGACGTTCAACTTCTCGGTGGAATCACGCTTCATCACGGCAAAATCTCAGAAATGAAAACAGGTGAAGGTAAAACGCTTGTTTGTGTAGCACCTGCATATTTAAACGCTTTAAAAGACACCGTTTTTATAGTTACAGTCAATGAATACCTCGCAAAACGTGACGCTGAATGGATGGGCCAAGTTTATAACACGCTCGGACTCACGGTTGGAACAACACATCATGGACAAAATGAAGAAGAAAAACGCAATAATTACGCATGTAACATCGTTTATGGAACAAACAACGAATTTGGCTTTGATTACCTCAGAGACAACATGGCAACAACCATGGATAACGTCGTTCAAAAAAACCTTTATTACGCAATCGTTGATGAAGTTGATTCCATCTTAATTGATGAAGCAAGAACTCCGCTCATTATTTCCGCTGCAGCCGCAGAATCAACAGATAAATACATGAAATATTCACGTCTTGTCGGACAACTTCGACCAGACGAAGATTATCTTATTGATGAAAAGTTAAAAACCGCAGTTTTAACTGAAGCCGGAATTGCACGAATGGAAGGCTTTCTTGGAGTTGAAAATATTTATACAGACATGGGCTTTTCGGAAGTCCATCACATCGAACAAGCCTTAAAGGCTAGAGCATGCTATAAACTCGACGTCGATTACGTTATTAAAGATGGCGAAATTTTGATTGTTGATGAATTCACCGGTCGCCTTATGCAAGGCAGAAGATATTCGGAAGGCCTGCATCAAGCCATCGAAGCAAAAGAAAATGTGGAAGTAAAACGAGAAAGCAAAACTCTCGCAACAATTTCATTCCAAAACTATTTCCGCCTATTCAAAAAACTCGCAGGTATGACAGGTACAGCCGCAACAGAAGCGGAAGAATTTCTTGAAATATATGGCTTGGATACAATGATTATTCCAACAAATAAACAAATGATCAGAGCCGACAGGGCTGATGCAATTTATAAAAATCAACTCGGAAAATTTCAAGCGGTTGTAAAAAGAATTAAAGAATTAAACGAAAAAGGCCAACCTGTTCTCGTCGGTACAATTTCCGTTGAAAAATCAGAAGTATTAAGCGAAATGTTGAAACAAGCCGGCGTTCAACATAAGGTTTTAAATGCAAAATTTCATGAAAAAGAAGCTGAAATAATCAAAGACGCAGGCCAAGAAAAAGCCGTAACAATAGCCACAAACATGGCAGGTCGTGGAACGGATATCAAGCTTGAAGAAATTGTAAAAAACTTTGGTGGACTTTGCATACTCGGCACAGAACGTCACGAATCCAGACGCATAGATAATCAGCTCCGTGGCCGCTCCGGTCGTCAAGGAGATCCGGGAGAAAGCCAATTCTTTGTTTCTATGGAAGATGATTTAATGCGTTTATTTGGATCTGATCGCGTAAAACGCATGATGGATATTTTGAAAATTCCGGATGACATGCCAATTGAAAATCGCATGATAAGCTCCGCAATTGAAAGCGCTCAGAAAAAAGTCGAAGGTCACAACTTTGACATCAGAAAGCACCTCGTTCAATACGACGACGTTATAAACATTCATCGCGAAATTGTCTACGCACGCCGCCGTAAAATTCTTGAAAGCACAAATATTCGCACAGACATCATGAAATTAATCGAAGATTTTGCGTCAATTCTTGTTAGGAACTATACAAATGCTCGCGAAGTTCACGAATGGGACTATGAAAAAATCTATCTCGAAATAAAAAATCTCGCTCCTGATGCAAAAACACCACTAACTCTTGAAATGATCCAACCGATTGCAGATCAAGAAAGGCTTATAGAAGTCGTAACCGAACATTTAACAAACGAATACGAATATAGAGAAAGCGTTTTGCCGGATTCAAACATCATGCGTGAAATAGAGCGAAGCGTTTATCTACGCACAATCGACACACTTTGGATGGAACACATTGATGACATGGCAAGCTTGCGTGAGAGCGTTTCTTTAAGTGGCTATGGCCAAAAAGATCCTCTAACAGAATATAAAAACGCCGCATTTGAAACGTTTAATAAATTAATAGGTAGCGCAATGACGGGAACAGTCACAACTCTCTTTAAAATTCCTGTTGCCCAAATCGCGCACCAACAAGTCATGATCAAGGCTCAAGAGCAGAAAAACCTAATCACAAACGAAGACCAAATTGAAGCAGCTTTAAATCAAGATATTAGCGAAGACAAATCCAATTCAAATTCCGGCCTCCCAAAAGTCGGCCGAAACGACGCCTGCCCATGCGGTAGCGGAAAGAAGTATAAGAAATGTCACGGGGCTTAAAAAATTTTATTTCTCTTCAACACAAAAACCGCAATTCCACATCCAACAAATACAATTATTATTGGTGCTAAAAAAGCAACACTCACGTTAAATTTGTCCGTTAATACGCCTAAAACCGGCGAAAATATAACAAACGACAATCTTGTCAGCATACTGCGAATGGAAAGCACTGTTGCGCGTTTATTTGATGCGACAAGATTCTGAATAACGTTTTGCACAACAACAAGCAAATATCCCCAGAAAAAACTGGCAATAACAATAAAAATAAGCATGTACTCAGACTTGAAAAAGAAAAATAAAAACCACGTCAAAATCAGTGAAATTGGAATAGCAACAAGCGAAAAACCAACGCCAATTTTATCTTCAATTTCTTTCGCAAATTTTGACCCAAGGCCTGAAACAATATTCGCAGCCGCAATAACAAAGCCATAATACAAAATCGGCAAATCAATATACGACATATATTTTTGGTAAAGCCAAAACGTCATTAGCGTAAAAGACAATAAAAATCCGCCATAAAACAAGATGCTTCTAAGCGCCTTATTATTCACAAAAGATTCTTTCAAAATCGCCTTAAAATGAGTCAATTTTTCAGCTTTGGATTTGTGAATTTTTGGCTCAACCAATGTAAAATTCATTACCATCAAAAAGAAACACGGAACAATAGCAACGTAAAAAGGCAATCTCATGGAAACGGTCGCCAAAATCGATCCGCTAAAATTCGATATCGTTGCGGCCATTCTTGAATAAAAAAACATATTCCCCTGAATTTTTCGATATTTATCCTCTTCTTTCATCTCGATCAAAGAGTCATAAACCAAGGCCTCTTGTGCACCGGAAATAAAACTTGCGCCTAAACCAAGTAAAATCTGTCCAATTAAAAACGGTACAAGTCCGGCAAATAAAGCAAGATAAACGAGTCCGGCAAACCAAAGCACCGATCCAACGGCTAGTGAAGTCGACCTTCCGTAAATATCCGCAAAATATCCGGAAGGAATCTCCATAATAACAAGAGTAGCGGCAAAAACAGCTTCAAGAAGAAAAATATCATTCATAGAAAACCCCATACCGCTCAAAAACGGCACCCAAATCGGAATAAAAAACAACAATTCAATCAAAAAATACCCAACATTCAACTTCCAAATATTTGATCTAACGTTCATGCAATCAAGCTTAAAGCTTAGCGATGACTAATGCAATAAAAAAGGACTACCAATCAAGGTAGCCTTTTTAATATAACCCCTCACTGTCCCACGTATATTAATACGGTTTATATAACCAAATTGGTGCAAAAAAATAAAGCCAGCAGGTGGTGGAGTTTACGGGAGTCGAACCCATCTAAGAAGATGTCAAACCTTCTGCGATCACCACGATCAAACCCAAATTTCTGCTGGCAGCGACATTAAAACACATCAAGGTTAAAAGAATTTAAACGAATATTAACAAATTCATAAACTTGTAAATCACGTTAAAAACATGCTATAATAAAAACGTTACCTGTTAGAAAACAGGGTGGTGGAGCGGTCAAACTTGGTCTCCAAGTCAGACCCCAGTCCCCGATCGTTTTATCGGGGATTTTTTATTCTATCGCTCAATTAATTTTCTCATCTTCACAATCTGCATAACCGCTTCAACTGGCGAAACGGTTTTTAAAATATCCCTTATCATCCCAATGTAAATCGCGATACCTTTAAAAAACCCTCTCTTTACATTCGGATATGGACTCGCTACATTTTTCCAAAATACAATTTTAATCTTATATTTACGCTTTATAATCAACCGATTCATAAAAACCTCCAAACCAAAACTTTTTAATTTTGATATTTTATCGAGCTCATTTTCAAGTAATTTTTTATGAAAAGCCCTTTCACCGGAAATAAAATCCAAACCCAAAAAACGAACAAGCCAAGTGGCATTACCTCTTAAACTAATGCTCATATCAGATTTTCCGGAAATAACAGGTTCCAATAATTCAGTCACATCATCAGCCACCAAACCAATCAAATCCGCATCCAATAATAAAATAATTTCACCTTTAACTCTTTTTAAACCATTATAAACCGCCGCACTTTTGCCTAAATTGGTTTTATGTTTAACAAGGCTAATCCCATTGAAATCCTTAACAATTTCCGCAGTATTGTCAGTTGAATGGTCATCAACAACAATAACTTCACTAATAAGAGGATGCTTATAAACCGCCTCAAGAACTTTTCTAATTCTCGGACCTTCATTGTGCGCCGGTATAATGCAAGAAACTCTGAGGGTTTTCATGAACGTTTTTTTAAAATCTTCGGAATCAAATAATAACCGGCAACAAAAACAACAAATACGGCCAAAATTATATACGAACCATAATTAATATAACTGTTTATAAGCTCATAAGAACGGCCAAAAAAGAATCCAAGAACAAGAAAAACCAATGTCTTGGGAAGGGTCCCGGCAGTTGTATATAAAATAAATTTCCACAAATTCATTCTTATCATGCCAGATACAACAAGGGTTGCTCCTCCAAATACATGTGAAAATTTGCCAAATAAAAGAATTTTTAAAGGATGCTTTTTAAAACGAGCTTCAAGATCAACGTAACGCTCAGGCGTAACGCCAAAATAGTGACCATGTTTCATGATAAAAGACCTGCTAAAAAGCGCCCCAATCGCATAATATAAAATATCTCCAATAAAATCTCCAAGAATAACAACCAAATAAGCCACGTAAAAATTCATCGCGCCGAGATATACCAAAAATCCCGCCAAAACCGCAATAATCGGCCCTTCAACAATGGCTGTAGGCAATAAAATAAAATACTTGTAGGTTGTTAACCAAGATAAAATAACAGCTAAACTCATAAGAATATTCCGGTAATTTATTTTGAGATCTCAAACTTCCACGCCGTCTCAACAATCTGATCTATTTTTGCAAATTTCTGCTTCCAGCCCAAAACTTTCTCAGCTTTGCTTGAATCCGCAATCAAAACCGGCGGATCACCCTCGCGCCTTCCCTCCTCCACAACTTTAAAATCTTTTCCCGTCACTCGTCTGACAGAATCAATCACTTCTTTATTCGAATATCCGTTTCCGTTCCCAAGATTAAAAACTTCACCAAAGCTCTTTGTTAAATCGGCACCATCACCAACCAGCTTTTCAAGATGATTTAAAGCCAAAACGTGTGCATCCGCCAAATCGGAAACATGAATATAATCACGAACACACGTTCCATCTTTTGTAGGATAATCAGTGCCAAAAAGTTTAAAATCCGACTCCCCTTTTGCGGCCTTAAAAATGTTCGGAATCAAATGCGTTTCCGGGTTGTGCTTCTCGCCAATTCCGCCTTCAGGATCAGCTCCGGCCGCATTAAAATATCGCAAATTGACATATGAAATCGCATGACTTTTTCGATACATTTCAAGCATTTGTTCAAAAATCAACTTCGTCACGCCATAATTATTTATCGGCTTCAACTCAGAATCTTCCTTAATAGGCAAAACTTTTGGCTCACCATAAACCGCCGCAGAAGATGAAAAAATAATTTTATTAATTCCATGTCTGCACATTGTTTCCAAAAGATTAAAACCACCAACACAATTTACATAAAAAAATTCATTTGGATGAACCATAGAAAGCCCAGCTTCAAGCCTTCCGGCAAAATGCATAACCGCATCAAATTGCTTCTCAGCAAAAGCCGCATCAACATCCAGCGGATGACAAATATCAAACTTAAATAACTTAACAGCCTTTGGAATAAACTCTTCATGCCCATGCGATAAATCATCCAAAATTGAAACTTCATAACCTGCTTTCACAAGTGCGCGCGTGGCATGCGAACCAATATATCCCGCCCCACCTGTTACAAGAATTCTCCCCATGAAAATTAAAAATTAAATAATTGAAAATTGAATGTAAATTGTAAATTGATTATTGATCATTTCCTCAGTCCAACTCTTTCTGTACCGATTCCGCCTGATTTATTCTATCAAAATAAATATCTCTTGGCTTTGCTCCCTGAACAGGCCCAATAAAACCACATTCTTCAAGCTCATCCAATATTCTCGCCGCTCTTGCATATCCAAGCTTCATGCGTCTTTGTAACAGCGAAGCAGACGCCTTTTTATGCTCAACAATAACCTTCAAAGCAACCTTATACAAATCTTCATCATTCAACTCTCCACTTTCATCTTCAGATGCAAAATGCGATTCCGGAAGTCCGGAAATTTTCTCATCAGCAAGCTCTTGAGCCGTCACAGAATCATCATATTGCGGCTCCATCTGATTATTTAATTTTACGAAATTCGTAACATCCTCAATTTCCTTTGAAGAAACATAAATTCCTTGAACGCGGAATGGCCTATCCATACCCGGCGCAAGATAAAGCATATCTCCTTTTCCAAGCAAATCTTCCGCACCAACAGTATCCAAAATTGTTTTTGAATCAACAGCCGCACGCACAGCAAATGCAACGCGAGCTGGAATATTCGCCTTAATAAGTCCGGTAACAACATCAACGCTCGGTCTTTGCGTCGCAACAACCAAATGAATTCCAACCGCGCGAGCAAGTTGCGCAATACGGCATATAGAGGCTTCGACCTCATTCTTCGCAGCCATCATCAATTCCGCAAGCTCATCAATGATAATCACAATTCTCGGCATTCTTTCCTTAGTATTCGGATCTTTATTATGATCAAGAATATTTCTATGCTTTGTCTGTTGAAACAAAACATATCTTCGATTCATTTCCGCGACAACCCATCTAAGAGCAATAACAGCCTTTTCCGCATCTGTAATAATCGGAGCGAGCAAATATGGCAAATTGTTATAAGAAGTTAATTCAACGCGTTTTGGATCAACCATAATAAGCCTCAAATCTTTCGGTGTATTTTGATATATCAAGGATAAAATAAGCGTATTTATACCAACCGACTTTCCGGAACCGGTCGTACCCGCAATCAACAAGTGCGGCATAGAACCAAGGTCTTCAATAATTGCCTTTCCGGCAACATCGCGACCAAACGGCACACGAAGAGAAGAATCAATATCTTGAAATTCTTTGCTTTCCAAAACCTCTTTCAAATGAACTGTCGTACGTTTGTCATTTGGGACCTCAATCCCAACAAGGGATTTTCCCGGAATCGGAGCCTCTATACGAACAGATCTCGCAGCCAAAGCAAGGGCCAAATCGTCTTTCAATCCTATGATTTTAGACAACTTAACTCTCTCGTGTGGACGCAAAGTATATTGAACAACTGTCGGCCCAACGTGAATTTCATGCATCGTAACTTCAATTTCAAACTGCTCAAGCTTCCTCCTGATTTTTTCCGCATTATCCTTCAAAACATGCTCATCCGAATTAATGGCTTTTGCAGGAGGCGCAAGCAAATCAAGCGTCGGGAACTTCCATTCAAAAGGAACTTCTTCTTTTTCCTCAATATCTGCTTTTATAGAACCCTGACTTCTACCATCAATAATTTTTATATTATCTTCTTCAAGCTCAACCTCCACGTCCATGTCTTCATCTTCATCCATTTTTATAACATCCTCCTCTTCTTCTTTTTTTATTTCTGAAATCGGCGTCTTTCTTATAAATATTTCAGGATCACTCTTTTCACTATAACTCTCTTCTTCGTTCGCGCGCCTTATGCTTATCTCCGGCTTAAATAAAGCCAAAATCTGTGAAAGTGGAATCGAAAATGCAAACAAAATTCCAATCAAACATATAGCAATAAAAACAATGCTCGAACCAAAATGTCCAATCTGCAAAACTTCTCTAAATAAAAAGTTTGTAACAAATCCAATAAGCCCACCATATTCACCATTTCTTCCAACAATAAATATATCATCCACTCCAACTGATAAATGAAAAATGCTAAGCACGGAAAGCAGAATCAAACTCACGCCAAAAATTCTCGAAAAGCCAAACTGCATTTTTTTAGACAGAAACAGCATCAAAGAAGAAAGGAATAATAAAACCGGAACCGCATAAATTCCCCAACCCAAAATCGGCCTAAAAATCGCATTAATCCCATCACCAAGAATTCCAAATCTTCCCTGCAAGCTCAAAACAAAAGCAACGGCCAAAACAAAATAAATAACCGCCTTAACATCGCGCGCAACCGTAGTTTCAACCTCAAATTTAAAATTACTCTTTCTATTAGAGCTCGAAGCACGCTTATTCGAAGCAACACGACTTTGTCGTCCTCTTGAACGCCTTCTCATAACAATTAAATTACATTGCCTTAAATATACATAAAATCACATATTTACTCAAGGCATTTAAAGCACAAAACAGACTTATCTCCCAAGCACCTCATCCGCTCGCCTAGCTATTTCACCAGGGCTTAAACCGGCAACTTCAGGCAAAGAATCAACGTAAGATGCAGGAACAGCACCTTCAGCGCCTTGCGTAATTGCATCAATACCAACACGAACCGTAGATTGTTGACCCGAACGTTCTTCAGCATCATTCAAAAAAACTGAACAAAGAGTCCCCAATCCCAATATAAATTCTCGCTTAAAGCAAAGCTTTAAAATATCATAATCATCATTAGGCTCCCTAACATGCATACTAGGCAATACATCTGAGGACGGAGCAAATTGTTGAAAATTTAGCAACACAAGATCAAAATGAATAAAAATTTCAGACAACAATTTCCCGTCAATAGCCGCAAACCGCAAAAAATCCGCTACAACGGTCTTAATATAAACATCTAAAGTCCGGTTCCAAGGATAGTATCTAGTTGACAAAGCTTTAATAACGTCCTTCCACAAATCTTGTCGCGCCACGCATATTTTTTCAAATTGCGCCAAAGCCTGAACAAAATCAAGCGATAAATCGCGACTACCCGTAATTACTTCTTTTTTATTAATCGCTTCCATGTTTTTTAAATTATTAAAATAAGATTGCATTATAGATCCTTTATCTTCAGCATTGCAAATAGTGTATTGTATCACAGTTAAGTTTCCATTGTGGATTAGATTTTTGAGAACATAATCTTGAACTTTCATCATCGGGGTCATTAAGTTCATGCCAGCCCC
>LBWJ01000020.1 GCA_000993595.1 Candidatus Peregrinibacteria bacterium GW2011_GWC2_39_14
GTCCAAGTGTAACGAACAGTGTACGGAAGCATATAGAATCATCCCTCAAGAACTTGATTTTCTAAGAAAGATGAATTTGCCCTTGCCTCGTCTATGCCCTAACTGCAGGCATTACCAGAGAATCAAGCAGAGAAATCCACTGAAACTATGGAAACGAAAATGCCAATGCGCTGGAGCTAAATCAGAGAACCAAGTCTATGCTAATACCATTGCCCATGAACATGGCAATAATCGCTGCGATAATAACTTTGAGACTACTTATGCCCCAGAGAGGCCGGAGATAGTTTACTGCGAGAAGTGTTACCTTAAAGAGGTTGTATAAAGGTCGATTATTTCTAAAAATATTTATGGTCTTCGTATACATAACTTGCGCCTCGAGTGAGGAGGCAAAAAAACTTGCGAAAATTCTTTTGGAGAAAAAAAGTGCCGGATGCGTGAATATTTTTCCGATTCAATCAATGTATCCCGAGAATGGCTCTCTAAAAGAAGTAAATGAATATGCCATAATCGTAAAAACAATTGATTCTCGAGTTCAGGCAGTAGAAGATATAGTCAGGGCGAATCACTCGTATAGATCGCCGTTTATAGGCACTCTGTCTTTGTCAAGGCTTAATCGCGAATATAAAGAATGGCTGACCGCGGTGCTTGCCTAACCTGCCAGCGCAGGCCGGTGTGTTAGAATATAGTCATGGCTGAGACGCAAACGACTGAGCAGGAAAAAGTCGTATATTTCGCCAAAACCAACTTCCGCGGATCGGATAGGGTTTTTGGCATAAAAAAGCGCGATCGGCGCCAGCATTATTACGTCGTCGGGAAAACTGGGACGGGAAAGTCCGAGCTTTTAAAAAATTTGATTTTGCAGGACATAAATAATGGCGAGGGGGTTGGCGTGGTTGACCCGCATGGGGAGCTCGTCGAAGACGTTCTAAGGAAAATACCAGCGTCCAGAATTAACGACGTCATATATTTCAATCCGTCGGATATGGATCATCCGATCGGTTTTAACGTTCTCGAAGTTCCGAACCCATTATATAAACACCTTGTCGTATCTGACTTGATGGCAATTTTTACGAAGATTTGGGCGAATGTCTGGTCCGCGCGTATGGAATATATTTTGCAAAACTGCATATTGGCGCTTCTCGATACTCCAGGGACGACCCTTTTGGGCATCCCGAGGATTTTGGTTGATAAGAATTATCGCGAACGTATTGTCCGGAATATCAAAGACCCAGTTGTGCGTTCATTTTGGACGCACGAATACGAAACTTGGCGGGATCAATTTAGAAATGAGGCGATCGTCCCTATTCAAAACAAAGTCGGTCAATTTTTAAATACGCCTTTTGTCCGAAATATCGTCGGACAGCCAAAGAGCACTCTTAGCATTCAGGATGTTATGAATTCCGGCAAGATACTTTTGGTGAATGTTTCGAAGGGAAGGATGGGGGAAGACAATGCCGCACTATTGGGCGCTATGATTATCACGAAGCTGCAATTGGCGGCGATGGAACGCGTGCGGATTGCCGAAGAGGAGCGGAAAGATTTTTATCTTTATATCGACGAGTTTCAAAATTTCGCGACGGATTCATTTGCTTCGATTCTCTCGGAAGCAAGGAAATACCGGTTAAATTTAATTATCGCGCACCAGTATATCGGCCAGCTTGTTTCCGATACATCAACCAAAGTTAGGGACGCCATTTTTGGAAACGTCGGAACGATGCTGGTATTTAGAGTTGGCGCGGCGGACGCGGAGGCTTTGGAATCGGAGTTTGAACCGGAATTCGTCATTCAGGATATCTGTAATCTTCCGAATTACAACGTGTATCTTAAGCTTATGGTTAATGGCATCACCTCGCGGCCATTTTCCGCGACTACCTTGCCGCCAATGCGATGGGGAGAAACGGAGGATCACAGCGATAAAATCATAAAAGTTTCGAGAGAAAGATATGGAATGGATAGAAAAGAAGTTGAGTCAAAAATAGAAAAATGGGCATCTTCCTTATTTGAAAACGAGCCTGAAGACGAGGGGCCGAAAGCGAAATTTAAAACCAGATGTTGGATTTGCGGGAAGGAGGTCAATGTGCCGTTTATGCCGGATGATGTTAGGCCGATTTATTGCTCGGATGATCTTAAAAAAGTGGAGTCAGGGGAAATTTCGCCGGCCGCTAAGCGAAAACCTATCGGCGGCGGGGCGAGGGGAGGAGATAAATATTCTGATTCGCTTTCCAGTTTAGGAATAGAATTCGCCGGAAGCCAGCAAGAGCAAAAACCTTTCGCAGAAAGGAAAATTTTTCGCCCGCAAGTTCAAGAGGATGTGCGCCCAGCCATAAGTGTTTCGGCGCCTTCGCCCAAAGAGGGCCAATTTGTACTTCGGCAGGAAAAAGCGCCGTTTAAATCGATTTCTCTATCGGAGCTCAAATCCAGAAGTCATTTTGATCGGGAGAATATTAAAAAGGGCCCGGATTTGAAAGGGCTTCGTGAAGCTTTGCAGGATATAGTCAAAGGGGGTGATAAAGAAGGGGAAAAATAATATGGCGATTTTGATTATTTTTCTTGGACTCTTTGCCTTGCCGTTTTTTGCTGAGGCCTCTGTTATTATCAATGAGATCGCTTGGATGGGGACTTCAAATTCAGCACAGGACGAGTGGATTGAATTGTACTCCGCCTCGGGAGCAAATCTCGAAGGCTGGATTTTAAAAACGGCGGACGATGCTATGAATATTTCCCTATCTGGTACGATCCCCGCCGGGGGTTATTTTTTAATTGAGCGGACGGATGATAGCACTGTGCCTAACGTGTCGGCTGATTTAGTAACGCCTTTCGGCTCGGGGCTTTCGAATTCCGGCGAAGTTTTAATTTTGATAAACGCCTCGGGAAGCGAAGAAAACCGCGTTGATGCGTCTGGCGGATGGCCAGCTGGAAATAATGTGACAAAAGATACTATGCAGAAATCGGGAAATGACTGGATTACTGCTCCAGGAACTCCCAAAGCGCAAAACCCGGGAGGCGCAGTAACGCCGCCGCCTTCCGTCTCTCCGTCTCCGCCGCTCTCATCTAGCGGATCTAGCTCAACCTTTGACGAGAAGAAAATCTCTGCCGAAATTATCGCACATGAAACCGGGATAGCGGGAGCCGAGATTCTTTTCGAGGGAAAAGCCTTCGGTTTTGACGGGAAAGAAATAATCGCCCAGAGATATATTTGGAGTTTTGGCGATGGCGACTTCGCGAACGGGAGAAAGGTTTCGCACACATTTAAATTTCCGGGAATTTATCAAATTTCCTTGAATGTTCTTTCTGGGGAATTTAGCGCTTCGGCGTATGATTCGCTCGAGATTATGCCGTCGGAATTATCAATTTCCGAAGCAGGACCGGAGAAAGATTCCTGGATCGAAATTAAAAATAGGGGTCCCAAAAGGGTTGAGATAGCCGGATGGATAGTGGAAGCTTTTGGAAAAAATTTCGCGTTTCCTTCCGGGACATTTATGGCGGCGAATTCATTTTTGGTGTTGACGGAGGAAATAAGTGGGATAAACCTTCTTGACGCAGGGGAAATTTTACTAAAGTATCCATCGGGACAAGAAGCAGATTCGTTTTTATACAGCGGGAATTTAAGCAACGGGCAAAGTTTTACGCGAATCGGCGAGGATGTAAAAATCACGATTGCGACTCCGGGGAAAGAGGAGGGGAAGATAGCGCAGAGAGTTTTAATTCCAACTCCATTTACAAAAACCACTGAGACAATTTCTCAAAAAAATCCGGCGGAAGATATTTCAGTTGAAGCGGAAACAAAAATAGTGCCTGAGACGCAAACCGCTCAAGTTTCAAGCTCATTTTTTTCAAAAAACGGAATATATTGGGGCCTTTCCGCTCTTGGCCTTGGCCTAATAGCTGCGCTCGGATTTTTAGCGTCAAAGAGGATATAGCGAATAAGTTCTCTCGCGCATGCGGGAGATTGAGAAATTATTTTTGACTTTTTCGCGGGCGGCTTTGCCGAATTTTTTGGCTTGTTTCGGATTTTCTATAAATTTGTCGAGTGTACGCGCAAGCATGTCGTGATTTTCTGGTTGCACGAGAACTCCGGTTTTATCCGTCTCGATTATGTCGAAATTTCCACCGACAGCCGATGCGATAATCGGAAGCTCGGCTAATGAGGCTTCAAGCAGGGCGTATGCTAACCCCTCTTTTCTCGAAGGAAATACGAATACATCAAACGCCTTTAGATATTGGTGAGCTCCGGAGAGATCTTCCACGATTACAATTTTTTCGTGCGAAATTTCTTCTCTGTGAGGGCTTTCACCACCCGCGATAAGCGCTAAAGTTATGTGCGGATGCTTATCAAAAAGTGGGGCTATCGCTTTAAGCAAGATATCCCAGCCTTTGTTGCGAACCCATTCGCCGACTGTCCCAATGACGAATTCTTTTTCGCCGCCGAAAATTTTTTCCTGCGCCTCCCTTCTCTTTAAAAATTTAATCTCTTCTGCGTTTATGCCATTCTGGATTAGAGCAAGTTTTCTTTGAGGCGCGATTTTATAGCGGAGGGCCGAATTATAATCGAAAGTTGTTACGCAGATTATTTTATCGTAAAAGATAGATGATATTTTCGAGGCGAGCCTGATCAAAAATAAATGAAATTTGGGGCGAGATTCGTGAAACGCCCATCCGTGCGCGGTAAAAATCATTCGCAGCTTTTGCCCCGAGAGCTTATATAAAAATCCGGATACTCCGCAAACCACTCCGGCTTTCGAAGAGTTTACGTGAATAATGTCTGGTCTGATTTTCCAGAGCAAAGCGAGAACTTCGAAAAGACTTAAAATATCGCCGATCAAGTTTATTTTTCGTTCGAAATGCGGGATTTCTAGATATTTAAGGCCGCGGGATTCCACTTTTTCTTTAAGTGCGCCCTGCCCGCCGCTTGCGACAAAAACATCGCATTTATTTTTATCGAGCCCGGAGGCAAGGTCAAAGACATATTTTGCAGCACCTCCCCAATGCGATTTAGTGATAAAATAGACAATTTTCATTTTTTATTTCATAATTATACCATGACTATCGTTATTTTTTCCACCGCATATCTTCCGCTTCTAGGCGGGGCCGAGACGGCGATTAAAGGCATTACTGATAATATCGCCGGCACTCATTTTATAGTTTTAACTGCAAGATTCAAGAAAAGTCTTCCTGCGGCGGATAAGATGGGAAACGTTACGGTGTATAGGCTAGGCCTGGGCAGTTTTTTTGATAAATTTCTTTTGCCATTTGTTTCTTTTTTTAAATTTATATCCATCAAGAAAAATCTGGATAAGCCGATTTTATTTTGGGGAATGATGGCGTCTTACGGATCCATCGGCGCGTGGCTCTTAAAATTTTTCTATCCACGTATTCCGTTTTTGTTAACAATCCAGGAAGGAGATTCGGAGGCGCATATTAAACGTTCTCGATTCGGCCTCGTAAATATATTTTTTTGTTTGCTCGTTAGAAAAGCTGATCGCATTCAAGTCATCAGCAGCTATCTAAAGGATTTTGTGAGAAAAATGGGGGCCAAAGTTTCGATTGACGTGGTCCCGAATGGGGTGGAGCTACTGCAATTCAAAAATCAAAACGCAAAAGTCAAAAATGGGCATATTATAATTTCAATCTCGCGGCGCGTTTATAAAAACGGGCTTGATATTTTAGAAAAAGCGTTCGAAAGTGTGAAGAAAAAATTTCCAGATGCTGAACTTCGGATTTTAGATAAGACTCCATTTGATCAAATTCCGCAGGAATTGTGGAGGGCGGATATTTTTGTTCGCCCTTCCAGGTCCGAGGGTTTGGGCACGGCGTTTCTGGAAGCAATGGCCGCGGGTTTGCCTATTATCGCGACTTCCGTTGGCGGGATCAAGGATTTTTTAGTTAATGGAGAAACAGGGCTCGAAGTTAAAGTTGATGATCCGAAAGACTTGAACGAGAAAATCGAATTATTATTTACAAACAAAGCCTTGCGCGAAAAGTTGATCAAAAATGGCCTGAAATTGGTCGAAGAGAAATATCAGTTGTCGAAAATTGCCCGCGATATGGAAAAAATTTTTAAGGAATTATGCGCGTCTTGATTGCTACTGGAATTTATCCTCCCGATGTCGGAGGCCCCGCTAGCTACAGCGCTTTACTTGAAAAAGAATTTCCCAAGCGGGGGGTTCAGGTGAAAGTTTTGAGTTTTGGCTGGTTTCTCGCGTATCCGAAAGTACTGCGGCATTTTTTATACTTTCTTAAGGTAATTAAACTCGGGCGCGATTGCGATATTATCTACGCCCAGGATCCGGTCAGTGTCGGCTTGCCTGCGATTTTGGCTTCGAAATTTTTAGGGAAAAAATTCGCGATTAAAATTGTCGGCGATTACGCCTGGGAACAGGGAGTTCAAAGATTTGGGGTCAAGGAATTGCTTGATGAATTTTTGGATAAGAAATATGGATTTGCCGTTGAATTTCTTAAAAAGATTGAGAGATATGTCGCGAGAAATTCGAGCGCCGTGATTGTGCCAAGCAATTATTTAGCACAAGTTTTAGGGAAATGGGGGGTTAGCTTTTGGAAGATTAGTGTAATTTATAATACCGTTTCCGTGCCTGCCTCGCCGCGAAATAGAGCGAAAGAAAATATCCTCTTTTCCGCTGGGCGCGATGTGCCGTGGAAAGGATTTGAAATGCTTCGCAAGCTCGACATTCCCGGTGCCAAGATTATAACCGGGAGTTTCTCCAAAGAAAAATATGAGAAATTTCTTTCTTCATGCGCGATATTTCTTTTGAACACGGGCTATGAGGGATTTTCGCATCAAATTTTGGAGGCAATGTCGCTAGGTTTGCCGATAATCACAACTAATGCCGGCGGAAACAAAGAGATAGTCGAAAATGAAAAAAACGCGCTCGTGGTAGAATATAATAATAAAGAAGCATGGCGAGAAGCGATTATAATGCTTCTCAAAAATCCCAAGCTCCAAGAAACAATTTCCAAAGGGGCCAAAGAAACCGCCAAAAAATTTTTAGACATAGATATGATCGACAAGACAATAAAAATTTTAGAGGATATTATTTTGTGATGATATATCATAACAGTTAGATTTTATGAAAATCTTAATGTTCTCATCGGATCCAGAAAATCCTCGACTGAAAAGATACGCCGAGGTTTTAGGGAGACTCGAAATTATTGATTTATCGAGAGAGCTGGGAAGATTTGCGCGGTTTTGGAAGGGGTATAAAAAAGCGAAAGCGATTTTGTCGCGCGAGAAATTCGATTTGATCACCGCTCAGGAGATCGAGCATTCGTTTATTGCCTGGCTACTTTCAAATAAATTTAATACCCCGTGGCAGATGCAGATCCATACTGATATTTTCAGCCCTTATTTTGTTCGACACTCGGTGTCGAACATGGTGAGAGTTTTTCTCGCGGAATTTTTGATTCCAAGAGCAAGTTGTATTCGAGTTGTGTCAGAAAGGATAAAAAATTCGATAACTAGGAGGCTTAGCCACCAAGTGGTGGCTAAGCCTCCTCTGGTCGTACTGCCTATTTATGCGGAAATTAAAAAAGAAGGCGGAATAAATTTGCGTGAAAAATATCCGGGCTATGATTTATATATTTTAATGGTCGCGCGGCTTTCTCGCGAGAAAAATATCAAGCTCGCGTTGAAAACTATGAGC
Source organism: Candidatus Peregrinibacteria bacterium GW2011_GWC2_39_14 (assembly GCA_000993595.1). GTDB lineage: Bacteria > Patescibacteriota > Gracilibacteria > UBA1369 > UBA12463 > UBA12463. The sequence continues at coordinate 7,659 of LBWJ01000020.1, forward strand.
GAAGTTATTAGAGAAATTAAGACGGTTTTGGTCATCGTTGGAGATGGACCGGAGCGCAAAGACATCGAATTAGAAATTAGAAATTTGAAATTAGGGAATTCTGTCAAATTAGAGGGCTGGCAGGAGAATCTTTCTGGATATTACGCAAGCGCGGATATTTTGCTTATAACTTCAAATTATGAAGGATACGGGCTTTCGGCGGTTGAGGCTTTATCGTCTGGATTGCCTGTTATAATGACCGATGTCGGAGTTGCGGGCGAGATTATTAAAAACGGAATAAATGGATTGATTGCGCCCGTTGGCAGCAGTTACATTCTCTCCGGGGAGATTCTCAAATTTTTGAAAGATTCAAATTTAAGATTAAAATTGAAAGAGGGGGCAGAAAATACTAAACTCCCGTATAATTCTTTCGAAGATTATCGCGATAAATTAGTTGATTCCTGGCTAACATGCAAAAAGTAGCGTACATTCTTCCGTCATACGACGAAGATACAGACACTCATCTATATTACAATTATGAGCTTATTCGCTACGCCGCGGTCAAGATGGACATTTTTGTCGTGATAGAAAAGGCTCGTGGAAATGTGAATCTCAACGCGCCTTTCGAGATCCAGAAAAGAGAAAAGGGACTTTTGCGTTTTTTAGAGATGTATTTAATATTAAAAAAACTCAAGAAACAAGGTTACAATAATTTCTACGTCCACTATTCTTATTACGGGGCGCTTGCGGCTATCCTTGCCGGCGGAAAAGTTTTTTATTGGTCCAGAGGCATGCTTTGGCTATTCCGTCGCGGATTTTTTGAGGAGAGAGTTTTGAGATACATAATGAAGCGCGTAACTTTAGTGACTGGTCCGGAAATGCTCGCAAGAGAATATGTAAAATATTACGGCGTTAAAAAATATATTGTTCTGTCGAATTGGATAAATGTAGAAAGGTTCCGACCGAAGGAGGATAAAACTTCGACTAAGCGCTGGTTTGCCATCGAGCCAGACGCGAAGATAGTTCTTTTCGCGCACCATCTTTCCGAAAGAAAGGGCGCTGACCTTATCGCGAGAATCGCGGCCGGAATCGATTATCCGAAACTCGTTTTTTTTGTGATTGGAGACGGACCGTATCGAGCAAAGCTTGAGGAAGAAGCAAAGAATCTGCCTTTAAGAATTTTCGGAGGAGTGCCGAATAAAGATATGGCCCCTTATTATCAGGCGGCGAATGTATTTTTGATGCCCTCTCGCGAAGAAGGCTCGCCGCACGTTATACTGGACGCGCTTTCCGCGGGGACTCCATTTGTCGCGTCTGACGTCGGAGGAATCAAGGAAATCGTTCCCCAGGATTTTTATGAGTTTCTATGCGAGCCGGAGGACGTTGAATGTTTTGGCCGCGGAATTACAAAATTACTTTCGGACCAAGAACTTTCAGCAAATCTCGCACGGGAAGGCTTGGAATTTGTAAAAAAATTTGACAGGAATATCGGCGTCGAGGAATTCATAAATCTTTTTAAATGACGGCAAATTCTCGGAGAATTCTTTTTGTAATTCTGGTTTTTGCGTTTTTGGTGCGCGTCGCAGGAATCGGCTATGGTCTTCCGCTTTGGCTCATCGCTGACGAGCCGCCATTTACGCTAGGCGCGCTTAAAATGATTGAACTCAAAACCGTTATTCCCCGCTTTCACGTGGAAGAATTTCGCTCTATTTTATATTACCCCACGTATATTTCTTATTTTCTTCTCCCCGCATTCTCCGGGATTCTTGCCATCAAGTACTTATCTTTCGATGGAGATCGTCTCTCATTCATAAATTATATAGGATCGGATCTTTCTGATTTTTTCCTGGCAGCGCGATTTTTAAATATTCTCTTGGCTGTTTTCTCAATTTATTTGATCTACGGGGTCTCGAGGAATATTTTTAATGATGAATGGTCGGGCCTCGCTGCGTCTTTTTTACTTTCAACAAGCCTTCTTCACATAATGCTCTCAATCGCGGCAAGGCAATGGATGCCCATCTCGTTGATTTTACTCCTCGTTTTATATTTTCTGACGCATCCATTGCTGTCTTTTAAAAAGCGATATTTTCTCTCTATTTTAATTTCTGGAATCGGGATTGGCATAAGCGCGATTTCTTCTGTGGCGTTGTTTCTTGTCGGCTTTTATTTTCTGCTGTTTGAGGAGAAAAAACTTTCAGAGTTATTTCGCGAGAAATTTATATATTTTTTGGGAATAATGTTTGTCGCGCTTGCTTTAGTGCCGCTCGCGATTTACCCGGCAAGCATTGGCTTTGGAGGGAAGATATCTTTATTTGGAGAAAAATCGCTGTTCGGATTGCTTGCGAGCCCATTTAAATTTTTGTCGCCGCTTTTGTTCGCTGAGCCGATATTGGCTTTGATGTCCATCTTTGGCTTGCTTTTTGCCTTTCTTAAAAATAGAAAAATATTCTGGCTCTTCTCGCTATTTATTATCGCGTATTCAATGTTGTTTTATCTTTTATTCAGATTCGAGGATAGATTTCTCACGCCCCTGATCCCTATGATCGCTATCTTGGCCGGATTTGGTTTTATGCGATTATTTTCGCGCTGGCGCGTTTTTATCATTGTGCTTATTTTGCCGCTAGTTTTTTCTTTACGGCTGGGTTATCTGGTATATAAGAATGATTCCAGAGAAAATATGAGAGTTTGGATTGAAACAAATTTAAAAGAAGGATCGAAGATAATCGTGCGCGCGCGGCTTATGCGCCTTGCCGCGAATGCCCAGGCAATTCAAGAAAAGGAGATGATAGCGCCGGATTCTTTAAGGCAGATTGACCGCTCTGAATTATTTTTCGGGAAAAGTCCGATTTATCCTTCTTTTCACGCTTTGAATATTTCTGACCTGCCTGCGCAGGCAGGTTTGGATAAACCGATTCTAAAAAACGGTTATGAGTTTATTGCTCTGTCGGGCGGCGAAAGGCTAGAGGGAATTTTGATGGATAACAAGCCGATTATTTCATTCGGCGAAGATTCCCAATTCTCTATTACCGATTCGCATTTGGGAGGTAGCCCATTTGAACTATTTGAAACAAAAGAGCTTGGACCGAGCGTTTCACTATATAACCTCAAATAATGAAAATCACGGTAATTATCCCGACATATAACGAAGCCCAAACCATCGAAAGGCTTCTTCGTGACGTGAGAGGCGAATTTTCCGGGATTCCAAATCACGAATTTAAGATTTTAGTAGTTGACGCGAATTCGCCGGATGGTACTGGAGACATAATAAAAGAAGCCAAGAAAAAGTATCCGGAGATAGAGTTGTTGACGGAAAAGAGACGGCGCGGGTTGGGGTCGGCATATATTGCTGGAATGAATTACGCCCGATCGAACCTGGGAGCCGAGGCGATTATAGAGTTCGACGGAGATTACCAGCACGACCCCAAAGATATAAAAAAACTCGTGGTAGAGCTTGACCGCGGGCACGATTACGTGATCGGTTCGCGCTATGTCCGCGGCGGAAGCATTCCGGAGGAGTGGTCGGCGAGACAAAAAATTTTATCGAAATATGGAAGCTGGTTTATAAAAAAAACATTGAGTCTGCCGACGTTTGACAACACATCAGGACTCAAACTTTCTAGAGTTGCCGGATTTTATGATAGATTGCCGCTTGATGAAGACAAAATTCTGTCGCGCTATCACGCGTATAAGATTCATCTTTTATGCGAGATGCTTAGGCTTGGAGCAAAAACAAAAGAAGTCCCGATAAAATTTTTGGAGAGAAGGGGAGGAAGTTCGAAAAGTACTGCCCGAGATATCCTAGAATCACTAAAGGTTGTCGCGATCTTAAAGTTGCGAGAAATATTTGGGAGATGAAGATTTACTATGTCGCAAACGCGAGAATGCCCTCCGAAAAGGCTCACGGCATACAGCTCGCTAAAATGTGTGAGGCCTTTTTGCTTCGAGGCGCGGATCTGGAGCTTGTTCTGCCGCGCCGCGGGGAAGGAAGATCGCTCAAGGATTTCTACGGGCTTCAAGTTGAAATTCCGGTCCGGCGCCTCCCAGTTTTAAATTTCGGCTTTATTTTAAGCTCCTTTTCTTTTATGATTTCGAGTTATTTTTATCTTAGAAGAAAAAAAGACGCGATCATATACACAATAGACATGGATAACTTCTCGTTTGTTTTTCTACGTTTTTTGGGTTTGCCGTATTTCTCGGAGATTCACGGCGCAAAAAAGAAAGCTTTTTTCTGGGAAGTATTTTTGAAAAAGATTTCGGGCTCCATTGTAATAAATAACAATATTAAGAAAAGCTTGATGGGGACATTCGGGCTTGCTTCCAAAAAAATAATGGTTAAACCGAATGGTATTGATCTCGAAATGTTTTCAGGCACGATTACGAAAGAGGAAGCAAGAAAAAAATTAGATTTGCCGCCCGATAAAAAAATAGCAATATATGTTGGGCGCGAGGTTTCGTGGAAGGGGATGGGGATACTCCTAGAGGCTCAAAAGTTCCTCACGGACGAGACTATCTATATAATTAGCGACCGGCCTTATCAAGAAATCCCATATTGGCTTCGAGCGGCCGATCTTTGCATAGTTATCGGTACGAAGAAAAACGAGTATTCTTATCTACACACTTCACCTATGAAACTTTTTGAATATATGGCATCTGGCCGGCCAATTTTGGCCGCGGATACTCCCGCTAATCGCGAAATTGTCTCTGAAAATGAGGCATACTTCTATGAGCCGGATAATCCCAAAGATCTAGCGGATAAAATAAGCAAAATAATGACAAATCTCCTCGATTCGAAGTTAAAAGTAGATAATGCCCGCGCGAAAGTCGAAAATTATACGTGGTCAAAACGAGCAAAAGAAATTTTAGAGTTTATAAGAAATGGTCAACACTCGGTGTCGGACATATCCTCGCTCGGTGTCGGACATGTCGGATTTTAGCTTATGCCTAAACAAATCATTCAAAACCGAAAAGGGCAGAAAATCGTAATTTTAGTTGATGGAGCGGAAAATAAGAACGGACTTGCTTTTGTAATGCACGGGCTCGGTGGATTTAAGGAGCAGCCGCATATTCAGACAATGGCAGAGGCATTTTTAGAAAACGGATATACGGCAGTCAGATTCGATACGACCAATACGTTTGGAGAAAGCGCTGGTGATTATGAGAAGGCGACTATAACAAACTACTACGAGGATTTAGAGGATGTGATTGCATGGAGTGAGGGTCAGCCGTGGTATCATGAACCCTTTGCGCTCGCTGGACATAGCTTGGGAGGAATTTGCACGGCCTTATTCGCAGAAAAATATCCGAAGAAAGTAAAAGCATTAGCTCCTATTTCCACTGT
>LBWJ01000021.1 GCA_000993595.1 Candidatus Peregrinibacteria bacterium GW2011_GWC2_39_14
CATGCTTTTTCCAAATTTCATGTTTTTCTATTTCCGGAAGAAGGAGCGTGCATTTTCGCATCCATTCACGAGCATTTTTGCCATAAAAGACGAATTTTTGATGAAGATCTCTTTCGAGAATTTTTTGTGTATTTTGCGTTGAATTTGTCATATTTTTTAGATTATGTTGTTACTGATATTTTAGCTGAAACAAGCCAAAAAATCCATATTAAATCCGAAAAATATGTTGCATAAAATGGAGGTAATTATATTTTACTTTTTGGTTTAGAGTCTAGTCTTGGAAATGTGCAACTATTTTTGTAATTTTCTCAGATAATTTGTAGCCTTCTTTCCTTCAAAAGGACCATTTATATTAATACCTTTTTTGGCTTCGTTTGATGCTTTTAATATGCTTCGTTCTTGTTTGGTCGTTAATCCATTTTTCATTTTGCAAATCTTTGCAATATGTTTCCTGATCTCCGGTCCCGTATCATCTCTTTTTAATGCAAAGTCGATTGTTGCTTTAAGTAACCCGATTTTGTCGCCGGTGTCATAGCGGGCTCCTTCGATTTCGTAACCGTAAATTGGGTGAGTTTTAATGAGTTCGCGGAAGGCGTCGATTAAGCGGATTTCTTTGTCTTTGGTTCCGGATTTTGCGCGTTTAAGGATTTCCATGATATTTGGAGTGACTATGTATTTTCCGATTATTGCGAGATTTGAAGGTGCTTTTTCAGGACTTGGTTTTTCAACGAGGGATTTGATTTTGTGAATTCTGCTATTTGATTTGTCGAATTTTGATTTTTCCACTTCCACAATTCCATATGAGCTGACGAGTGATTTATCAACGCGTTCGAGCCCAATTACGGGTGCTTTAACTTTTTTATAAACTTCAATAAGTTGTTTTAAAGCCGGAATTTTTGAATCAACAATGTCATCACCAAACATAATTGCAAAGGGTTCGTCATCAATTGCTGCGGCGGCGCAAAGAATTGCGTGACCGTCTCCAAGCGGATGAGGTTGCCTGACATAAACAAAATTTGCGAGATTTGGGATGCTTTGAACTTCTTTTAAAAGTGATCTTTTTCCTTTTTCAACTAGATTCAGTTCGAGTTCGGGCGAATAGTCAAAATGGTCTTCAATTGAACGTTTGCCGCGTCCTGTGACGATTATAATGTCTTCAATGCCACTTGCGACAGCTTCTTCAACCAGATATTGAATTACAGGCTTATCGACGATTGGGAGCATTTCTTTTGGTTGAGATTTTGTGATCGGAAGAAATCGCGTGCCAAAACCTGCGGCCGGGAAAACCGCTTTTTTAATTTGATGTTTATGCATGTTTTTTACCTTTTATGTTCGATATTTTAAGAGTTGGGTGAGCGATCGGTTTTGCTTTTTTATCGCCTTCGATTTTTTCCGCGTGTTTTTCCGATTTTCCAAAATAAGCCAAGAAATCTTCGCTATTGAGCGTTTCTTTTTCCATCAAATCTTTGGCGATTTTTTTCAGAAGCTCGACGTTTTCATTAAGAACTTTCTTTGCGGTTTCGTGTCCTTTTTCAACGAATTTGCGGACTTCAGAGTCGATTTTTGAGGCTATTTCTTCGGAATAATTTTTCATGTGGCCAAAGTCGCGTCCAAGGAAAATTTCTCTGTCGTGTTCGCCATATGTTATTGGGCCAAGATCGCTCATTCCGTATTCTGTAACCATTTTTCTGGCTATTCCTGTTGCGCGTTCGAGGTCATTTGATGCGCCGGTTGTGACGTCTCCAAAAATGATTTGTTCAGCGCTGTATCCACCAAGCATGGATGCGATTTCGTCTTGGAATTTATTTTTTGAATAAAGATGTTTGTCTTCTTCGGGCATAAACCAAGTTACGCCAAGTGCCATCCCGCGTGATATAACGGAAATCTTGTGCACAGGGTCGCAATTCGATGATAAATGAGCCACGATTGCGTGTCCGACTTCGTGATGAGCTATAATTTTTTTCTCTTCTTTGCTTAAAATTCTGGATTTTCTTTCCGGACCCATTGTGACTTTTTCGACTGCTTGTTCGATTTCTTCTCGAGTGATTACTTTTGCGTTTTTGCGTGCTGCAAGAATCGCACCTTCGTTCATCAAGTTTTCAAGATCTGCACCAGTGAAGCCAGGGGTTGTTTTTGCGATTCTGCTTATGTCTACGCTTGTATCGAGTGGTTTGTTTTTTGCATATATATTAAGAATCTCTTCGCGTTCTTTTATATCCGGTGCGTCGACCGTGACTCTGCGATCAAATCTACCAGGGCGAAGAAGCGCCGGATCAAGAATGTCAGGTCTGTTTGTTGCGCTTATTACAATGACATTTGTATCTTGCTCAAAACCGTCCATTTCAGTCAAAATCTGGTTTAAAGTTTGTTCGCGTTCGTCATGTCCGCCACCCATTCCTGCACCTCTGTGACGGCCTACTGCGTCTATTTCATCAATAAAGATGATGCATGGAGCGTTGCGTTTTGCTTTTTTGAAAAGATCGCGAACGCGGCTTGCACCGACGCCAACAAACATTTCAACAAATTCTGAGCCGGAAATATTAAAAAATGGAACATTTGCTTCGCCTGCAACTGCGCGAGCGAGTAACGTTTTTCCGCATCCGGGAGGTCCAACCAAGAGTACTCCTTTTGGAATTTTTGCTCCTAAAGCTGTGTATTTTAAAGGATTTTTTAAGAAATCCACTATCTCAAAAAGTTCTTGTTTTGCTTCTTTTGCGCCTGCAACATCTTTAAAAGTTGTTTTTTGTTTTTCGCCTTCGGCAAGCCTTGCTTTGGATTTTCCGAATGACATTGCTTGATTGTTGGAATTTTGCGCGGAGCGCATCATAAAAACAAAGAACCCGATAATTAACAAGAATGGCACTGCGCTTATGAGTATATTAAGCCAAAAATCAGACGATTCTGTTGGCAAAACTTCAATTCCAAGATTTGTTAATTTTTCCTTTGGAACGCCGGCTTTTTCCAGCATGTCATAAACATTTTCATTTGTATCTTTATATGCGACTTCTTTTGAGCTGTCGGCGAGAGTTATATCAAGTTTGTTTTTTGTGACTTTCATAGAGCCAACAACGCCGTCTTTAACTTGTTGAACAACCGTGCTCAACGGAACCGTTTTTACACTGCTACTGGTTGGATTTACGATAAAAAATATTCCCGCAATAACGAGTGCGATTATTAATAAATAAATAATTCCACCGCGACCGCGGTTTTCAGGCATTTTCATATTGTTCATGTTTTTTATTTTTAAAGTATAAGAAGTTTAGTACTTTTTGCGCTTAAAAACAAGGTTTTTTGGATTTGGTTTGTGTTATAATAGAGGTATGGAAAATAGAATCAAATTTTTAGAGAATGAGGTTTCTGAGATCAAGAAAAGGAATTTTCGAGTTGAATCGGACAAGGCGTGGGAAATAAGCATTTTCAGAAGAGTCTTGCTTGTGATTTTTACTTATTTGGCGATTGGAATCTATCTTTGGGCTGTAAATATAGAAAATCCGTGGCTCAATGCGATTGTTCCGGCGTGCGCGTTTATGCTTTCAACTTTGACTTTGCCTATGTTTAAGAGGGTTTGGATGAGGCGGTTTTATAAAAAATAGCTTTTCCGGATATTTTTTTAATTCCAATTCTTGTTCCGATCTGCTTTTCTTTATTCCCGACGTTTTTATTTATAACTTTTAAAAGTTCGTCGATGTGAGTTGATTCAAGGTCGAGAGTGCTGCCATTGAATTTTTCGTAGATATTTTCGATGATGAGTTTTTTGAGGAAGTCGCTTTCTGATGCGAGGATTTTTGAGTCGCAATTGATGCGATGTTTTTCGATTTTGCAATTTGAATTGATCCAATTTTCGGCCAAGTTTGATAAAAATTCGTGCGCTTGTTTGAAATATTGGCTTTTTTTGAGCGTGGTTTGCGTAAAGTTTGGATTTAATTTTTCGATTTGCGGAATAAGCTTGTGACGGATAAAATTGCGTTTTAATTTTATGTCGAAATTTGTTTTGTCTATGCGAAATTTTATGTTTTCTTTTTTGCAATATTTTTCAATTTCTTTTTTGGAAAAGGGGAGTAAAGGTCGCAAAATATCGCCATTCAATTCTGAGATTCCGGAAAGTCCACGAATGCTTGTTCCGCGGATCAGATTAAGTAAAACTGTTTCCGTATTATCGGTTGCGTTGTGCGCCAGAAGGATAAATTTTGCTTTATATTTTCCTTTAATTTTGCGGAGGAATTCATATCTTTTTGTGCGAGCGGCGGACTCAAGATTTAATTTTTCTGATTTTTGAAATTTTTTGATATTAATTTTTGCTGATTCGCATTTGATTTTAAGGCTGTTACAAGCCATTTTTACAAATTTTTCGTCAGTGTCGCTTTCGTTTCCGCGAAGCATGTGATTAACGTGCGCAACAATTAATTTTAGGTTTAATTTTGGCGCAATTTCGCTAAGAATTTTAAGCATGTACATGGAATCCGAGCCACCGGAAATTCCGAGAATCAGAGTTGAATTTTCGCAGTTATGTTTTTTAAGCGTTGTTTCTACGATTTCTCGTGAGCTCATCTGCTGCCTCGGGATTTGCATTTAATAATTTTGTTAATAATTCCAAGTTGTCGTCGTCCGCTATTTTATTAAGTGAAGTTTTGCCGCATTTAAGGCATTTTTGGACGATAACTTGTCCTTTTTTTGAATCAAAAATTGAGTAAATTGGGGCCATTAAGCCTTTGCAGTCACTTTTTCTATCTCCGGGAATTGTTTCATCAATATGCTCGGAATAAAGGCATTTTCGGCAATGGTTTCTGCATGAAGCGCCATGTTTTGGGTTTTTTTCTCCACAATTTTTGCATGTGAATTTTTCGTCGATAACTATGAAATTTTTTCGTTCTGTGTTCATGGTGTGTTTTTTCTGCTAAGATAATAGCATAATCCGCGATAAATATGGCAAAATTTTACGTTACAACAGCGATTCCTTATGTTAATGCTTCTCCGCATATTGGTTTTACAATGGAGATTCTTCAGGCTGATGTTTTGGCGCGTTATCACAGGCAAAAAGGTGATGAGACGTATTTTTTGACCGGAACGGATGAGCATGGAACAAAGCTCTTTAATATGGCAAAAAAGGAGAATACGACACCAATTGCGATTGCCGATAAATACGCAGAAACATTCAAGTCTTTAACTCGAAATTTCAATATTACAAATGACGATTTTATTCGAACGACGGAAGAAAGGCATATAAGAGGCGCACAAAAACTTTGGAAAATTTTGGCGGATAAAGGCGATATATATAAGGCTAAATATTCCGGACTTTATTGTTCGGGTTGTGAGGCTTATGTGCTTGAAAAAGACCTTGTTGAAGGCAAATGTTCGACTCATAAAACTGCTCCCGATTATCTTGAAGAGGAAAATTATTTTTTCAAATTATCAAAATATTCGGATGAAATTCGAAAATTGATTGAAAAAGATAAATTAAAGATCGTGCCTGAGGCTCGCAAGAATGAAATGCTTAATATAATTGGTAAAGAAGGGCTTCCTGACGTTAGTTTTTCACGACCAAAAAAGAATTTGCCTTGGGGGATTCCGGTTCCGGATGATTCTGATCATGTTATGTATGTTTGGTGCGATGCGCTTTCAAATTATATTACCGCGTTTGATTTTGAAAATGATGGAGCGAATTTTAAGAAATTTTGGCCTGCAGATGTGCATATTATCGGTAAAGATATTCTGAGGTTTCACGCGGGAGTTTGGATTGGGATGCTTCTTTCTGCCGGACTTAAAACTCCAAAAAATATTTATGTTCATGGATTTGTGACTTCAGATGGACAAAAAATGAGCAAATCTTTGGGAAATGTTGTTGATCCTTTTGCGATTATTGAAAAATATGGAATTGATCCTGTTCGTTATTATTTAAGTCGTGAAATTCCAACAACTGATGATGGCGATTTTTCACTTACGCGTTTTGAGCTTTTGTACAATACGGAATTGGCTAATAATTTTGGGAATTTCGTGAATCGCGTTTGTTCGATGACGGAAAAATACTTTGATTCAAAAATTCCAAAATCAAATAAAGCGGCTGATAAAGATGCAAAAACCGTTGAATGTAAAAAGGCTATTCAGGATGCGCGCTCCAATTTTGATAAAAATGTTGAGAAATTTGATCTTAAATCTGCGGTTGAATGTGTTATGTTGCTTTCCGATTTTGGGAATAGATATGTGGAAGAAATGAAGCCTTGGGCGCTTGCTAAAGAAAATTCAGAGATTTTGCCGAGTGTGATTTTTAATATGGTTGAGATTTTGCGTGGTACTGCGGATATGCTTGTTCCGTTTTTGCCTGATACATCAAAAAAAGTGCTTGATGCGATTTCTGGGGATGCAATTAAAAAGCCTGACGTTTTATTCCCGAGGTTGGTTTAAGTCTTAAGTTGCCGGCGTTGCTGTTGCCGTGAAGAAGAACGTGATCATCATTCTTGTGATAAAGAATGCTGTTAATATTGCAAATAGACCAACGATTGCCCATGTGAGTTCTTTTTTTGCGGCTTCAAGTTTGGCGCTTTCGCCCATTGCCATTGTGTAGCTGACGCCTGCGTGTGCGACAAATGCGACTGCGAGTGGTGCGGCGACATATATAAGTCCATTTGAAACTTTTTGAAGGATATAGTTTATGCCTGTTTCGCCCGTGATTTTTGATTCGTTTTTATCATTTGTAGTCAAAAGTTCTTTCATTGGGACCGTTCCAGCTGCCTTGATGTATTCGTCTGGGATACCAACTGCTGCCTTTGCGATAGGCGTCATTGCAACAGGTAGAAAAATTGCTGTTAATAGAATAAAAACCGGTAAAAATGCAACTAATTTTTTAAATGTATTTTTCATTATTTAGAATGGTTTGAGTTTTGTTATACCGATTATTATGCCGTATGCCGCTGCGATTATAATAACACCAACGATTGTATACATCATTATATTGACTGCTTTTTTCGTCATTTCTTCATTGCCTTGAGCTGTGACATACATAACGCCCGCGACAAAGAATCCGACTACGACGAGGATTGTCGCAAGTCCCATAATGAATTTTGTTGCTGAAGCATAAAAGGTTGCGGTTGATTTTTGTTCATCTTCTTGTTTGTCTATTTTGTCGCCTTGTGGCAAAGCTTTTAAGTAATCATTCTTATCTCCGCCTTCAATTTGTACGGGTTGTAACAAATCCCAGCTTCCGGTTGCTGCATATGCGAATGCAATAGGGGACAAAAGTCCGATTATGTTTAATGTCAGTAAAATTGTTATTAAGATTTTTTTCATATTATTTTGTGAAGTCTATGCTTGATATGATGGATACGATTGTATATGCGAAAATGGCTATTACAAGGCCGATTAACGACCATTGAATTTGTTTTCTTGCATTTGTTACCGCTTCAGTTTCGCCATATGCCGTCATAAATCTGATGCCACCAACAATTGTGAATAGAAATGCTGTTATTCCGGCAAATCCAATAAGCATTTTAGTGATTTTTGGAACAAGCGTTTCAACTGCGTATGTTCCACCTTTGTCTTTATCTTCTATTTGTTCTTTTTCACTTTGACCCGGTAGCGTGTCCGGTTTTGGTATAAATAAGCCGTCGTCTGCAGCATATGCGATTGATGTGTTTGCGACTGGTGCGATTGAATTTTGCAATGGCGCTATTACCCCAAACATTATTAGAGCCAAGTTTATTGCGATAATTATTTTAAATATTTTTTTCATTTTATCTCGTGAAAAAGTTAGGGTTGATCATGTATAAGATTAAAGCTGATAAGAACAAAACTGCGAGTGCCATGAGTGACTGTGTGATTCTTTTTCTTGCTGCATCTACGCCTGTTGTATCGCCTCCAGAAGCTGTTATTTGGATGCCGCTGACAATCATAATAAGTACGCAAACTATTCCCGCCATTGTTGCCGCCCATCTATAAATCATGCCGACGTAAAGCTGAATCAAAGAAACGCCACCTTTGCCTAAAAGAACGGTTACTTTTTGGCATTTGTAACCATCGCCGGGACAAGTCCTTGTTAAGGCTGTGAAATCTTTAGATATTGATTCGGATGTACTTGAGTTAGTACATTCTACTGATTGAGTTGTCCTAAAGCACGTCCTTACTTCAGAAATTGTTTTTCCTTTGTCTTTTAATTCATAATCTTTTCCAAATCCTTCTTCCATGATACTGACCGTGAAATTTTTTCTTTCGTCGTCATTCGGATTTTCCGTATCTTCTTTTAGGCACATACCTCCTGCTTTATAAATGTCTTTTATTGCAGTTTTCGGGCAAACAAAATTGGAACTATCCGCCTTTTTTTCTACAGCTGGTTCTGTTGCATGCGCAACCACAGGTCCCATTGCGCTGGAGAGAAAGATTGCTATCAAAATGTATGTAATTATTTTTTTCATGTTTATTTAAAGAAACCTTGTACAAGTGTGGCGATTATATATGACATAAATGCGAAAACGACGCCTATAATCGCGTATTCGAATATTTTTTTGCCTTTATCGATTTGTGTTTGTTCGCCGTGTGAGGTGACAAGCCAAAGTCCGGATAAAATAAGCGTTCCGACTGCAAGTGAGCCGATTGTTTTTGTTAAAAGATCAATTGCTTTAAAAATAACTGCTACAACCGGTTGGTCACGATTTGCATCACCTTCTTTAAAAAGATAATCTTGTTGTTGACCTTCTGCTCTCAAGATTCCTACATTAAAACTTTCATCTGCGTATGCATGGCTAAGCGCCGGGAGCATTAACCCTGTTAAGGCGACTGCGAGCAAGAATGTTGTAAGAAGTTTTTTCATTTTTCATTTTATGACTTAGATTTATGCCTCGAACTCAGGCGGGATATTTGCGATTGCGTCTTCTTCTGTGATGACTCCAGCTTGAAGAAGGTCCAAAACCGCTTTTTTCATGGTTTGCATGCCGTCATTCATGCCTGTTTCAAGCATGGAAATGATTTGATGCGTTTGGCCTTTTCTGATTAAGTTTGAAATTCCGTTATTAACGAACATGATTTCAAGCGCGGCAACTCTACCTTTTTTATCTTTTGTTTTGATAAGTGATTGCCAGATAACCGCTTTAAGAGCTTCTGAAAGCATGCTTCTGATTTGGTTTTGCTGATCTGCAGGGAAAACGTCGATAATTCTATCAACTGATTTTGCAGCTCCACTTGTATGAAGAGTTGCAATAACCAAATGGCCCGTTTCTGCTGCTGTGAGTGCCATTTGAATCGTTTCAAGATTGCGCATTTCACCAATCATAATGACATCGGCATTTTCACGCATTGCGGCTTTTAAAGCTTTTGCGAAGCTATGCGTATGAGTTCCGATTTCGCGTTGGTCTATGATTGATTTTTTATTCTCGAAAATGAATTCGATCGGATCTTCAACCGTTAAAATATGTTTTGAATGTTTTTCATTGAATTCGTTTATAACTGCGGCCATTGTTGTGGATTTACCTGAGCCGGCCGGGCCCGTAACAATCACGAGGCCATTTTTATAATTGAGGATTTTTTTGAGTTGTTGAGGGTGTCCGAGTTCATCAAGGCTATAAACCGTTGAGGAAATAACGCGGAAAACCGCTCCAATTCCATTTTTCTGAACAAAGATATTTGCTCTAAATCTGGCAATATCTTCAATATCGAGTGCGAAATCTATGTCGAGCGTTTTTGCGAATGTTTGTTTTTGCTCGTCGTTCATGATCTCAAGCAGATATGATTCGGCTGTTTTCTTTGTGATGATTGCGTGCTCTTCGATTGCGACAAGATCGCCATTGATACGCAAAATCGGCTTGCATCCGCTCGTTATAAAGACATCGGAAGCTTTGTATTGAACTGCAGTCCTGAATATTTTATCAAGCTGTGTTGCCATATTTTTATTTTTGTTTTTCTAAGTTATCTCAATATTATATCACAAAAGGTGGATGGATGCAAGAGGGGAATAGCGAAAAAATCAAATGGCAAAATTCAAGAGTTAAAACTACAGGTTTTAGTTAAAATCGGTGAGATAGTGGAAATTATGGCTTTGCATTATTGTTCGCGTTATCTATAGTACGTTTTCCTATATATCGCTCTGCCACCCACTTATCCACTTTTTGCCATTTTTCGCTGTTTTTATCTGTTTCAAGTTTGATTTTCCAGTTTTCTGGCGATTGATTTTCGTTTTCGATTAGGCCGGCGTGTGCGAGGCGTTCGTGAGACTTGCAAAGAGGAATGAGTGTATCTGGGTCATGCGTTTTTGTGAGTGCGAATCTCCACGTATGATGCAGATATTTGCATTCTTTTGTGCAGCCGGGGAATGCGCATGTGTTGTTAGTTTTTGCGAGTACGTATTTTTCTATCTTCGCAGGAATGTATCTTTTTGCGTTTTCTTGCGGAATTGGCTTTTTGGCTTCAACTTGCGCTTGATAAGCTTGCAAAAGTTTTTGCATAAGCTCGTTCCAATTTCCTTG